>NZ_DATELF010000177.1:0-153853 GCF_035276945.1 Amycolatopsis sp.
CGCCCCAGGCACCCGCGCCCCAGGCACCCGCGCCTCAGGTGCCCGCACCCCAGGTGCCCGTGGTCCCCGCCGGGCCGGTTCCCGCCGGAGATGGGTCCCTGGCTTCCGCGTGATGACCCCGACTCGTCGTATCCGCCGGAGTGCGGCGGTGCACACGCCGCCTCCGGCCGGATACCTTCGCACCTTCCTGCTCGGTGTCTGTCTCGGACTCGCCGTCCTGACCGGATGCACTGGCACCGACGTGGCCCCAGCGCCGCAACCGGCGCCCGGGACGGCATCGACCGTCGAGCCGGGTCCCGGCGCGACCGGCGCCGCTCCCCCGATCAGGGTCCGGATTCCGAAGATCAGCGCGGACTCCACACTGGTCCAACTCGGCGTCAACGACGACGGCACGATCCAGGTGCCGCCGACCACCGAGCCCATGCAGGCCGGTTGGTACCGGTTCAGCCCGCCCCCGGGTGCGGTCGGCCCCGCCGTGCTGCTCGGCCATGTCGACGGCACCGGGCACAAGGGCATCTTCTACGACCTGAAGAGCCTGGCCCCCGGCGACGAGATCGAGGTCGACCGGGCCGACGGCACGACCGCGCGGTTCCGGGTGGACCATCTTTCGCAGGTGCCGAAGAACCAGTTCCCGACCGAGGCGGTCTACGGCAACACAGACACCCCTCAGCTGAGGCTGATCACCTGCGGCGGTGATTTCGACCGGGCGGCGCACAGCTACCGCGACAACATCATCGTCTACGCCGGACTGGCCGCGGAAACGCGGTGAAGGCACCGGTCACGGTACCGGTATCGCGGTTCTCGTGCGGGCCAGTCCGGCGAAGAGATCGCCGAACTCGGCGACGCGGTCGAGCACGTCGTCGGCGGTGAACACCAGGTCCTCGGGACGGCGGCAGGCACGCACCTCGTCCCAGGTGATCGGGGTGGAGACGGTCGGCCGGTCGCGGCCACGCAGCGAGTAGGGGGCGACCGTGGTCTTGGCCGGGTTGTTCTGGCTCCAGTCGATGAACACCTTGCCCGGGCGCAACGCCTTCGCCATCTTCGCCACCACGAGGTCCGGGGTCTGGCCCGCCAGCCGTTCGGCCAGCCCCTTGGCGTACGCCGAGGGGCGGTCGGTGCTGCGGGTCCGGACCCCGCAGTACAGTTGCATGCCCTTGGCGCCCGACGTCTTCGCGAACGGCGTGAGGCCGTCGCCGACGAGCGCGTCGTGCAACCGCTCGGCGACACGGCCGCATTCCACGATGGTGGTCCCGGGACCGGGGTCGAGGTCGAACACCAGCCGGTCCGGCGGCCGCCGGGTGTCCCCCGGCCCGACAGTCCATTGTGGAACGTGCAGTTCCAGTGCGGCGAGGTTGGCCGCCCACACCAGGGTGGGCAGGTCGTCGATCAGGGGGTAGTCGACCGGGCCTGACCGGCCCCGGGAACCGCTGCCGGTCAGCCGGGCCGTGGGAACCCATTCCGGGGCGTGCCGGGAGACGTCCTTTTCGAAGAACTTGCCGGGGGCACCGACGCCGTCGGGAAACCGGATGAAGGTGACCGGGCGGCCCTTGAGCTGCGGCAGCAGGACCGGGGCGACCCGGGTGTAGTAGTTGATCACCTCACCCTTGGTGAACCCGTCCGGGTAGAGCACCTTGTCCAAGTTGGACAGAGTCAGCCTGCGCCCGCCGGCCTGCACGGTGATCCGCTTCTCCGGCACCCGGCTCACCTCCCGTGGCGGGTGAGCAGGTTTCCGGTCCGGGCCAGCGTTTCCCGGAGGTTGGGCACCGCGGCCAGTTCGTGGGCTTCGGGCAGGGTGAGCCACCGCAGCGGCGCGCCCGGCTTCTCGGGGCGTGCGGCGTCCGGGCCGGCGGTGGCCAGCACGAACCGCACATCCGCGTGTTCGTGCGCGGGCTCCTTCCCGCTCGCGCGCACCGGCACGATCGCCACGTGCACCAAGGCCGCGTCTGGCCACGGGACCAGGTCGGCCAGGCCGGTCTCCTCCCGGCCCTCGCGCAGCGCGACTTCGAGCGGATCGGTTTCACCCGGGTCCCCGTGCCCGCCGACCTGCAACCACGCCCGCTGCCGCCGGTGCCAGCGCAGCAGCACCCGCCTGCTTTCCGGGTGCACGACCACCGCCGACGCCGTGACGTGGAGCGGGATCGAGCGGTGCCAGGGGTCTTCCGCCGTGGCCACGAGTTCACGCACACGTGACACGTCGGCGTCCTCGGCGGCTTCCCGGGGGTGGTACCGGGACAGTAGGTCGGCGACCGTGGCCATGTGGATCAGAGTAATGGCAGTGTCGGCTCCGCGCGGTTCCACTGGCGGTCGCGTTCGAAGTCGAGCAGGTGCCGCTTGCGCTCCACGCCGCCGCCGTAGCCGGTGAGGTCACCGCCGGCGCCGACGACCCGGTGGCAGGGCACGATGATGCTGACCGGGTTCCGGCCGTTGGCCAGCCCCACCGCCCGCGACGCGGTCGGCCGCCCGATCCGCTCCGCCAGCTCCCGGTAGGAGATCGTTTCCCCGAACGGGATTTCGCGCAGCTCCGCCCACACGCGACGCTGGAACGGCGTGCCGTGCAGCGCCAGCGGGATGTCGAACTCCTCGCGGGTTCCGGCGAAGTACTCTTCCAACTGCCTGATCGCTTCGGCGAACGGCGCTTCGTCGCGCTCGCCGAAGGACTCCTCGCCGGGCCGGTGCCGCTGCCGCTCCATGTACAGGCCGGTGAGGACGCCGTCGGAGCCGACGAGCGTCAGCGGCCCGAGCGGGCTCTCCACAGTGGTGTATCGCATGGTGGTGTATCGCATGGTGGTGTATCGCATGGTTCCCAGTCTTACCGGCGGCGGGGACATGGGCTGGCGGAAAACGGACATCAGGCCGCCGGGCGGTTCGCGTAACGGGCGGCCATCACCCGGAAGGACTCCTTCGGCTCCCAGCCGCCCGGAACGATCTTCACCACCCCGTAGGACGCCAGGTCGAGGTCGTGCTGAGGGTCGTCCGGCCGGTGAGTCAGGCCGTATCCGGCGAAGGTGAACCAGAACGCCGCGTCCAGTCCCTCCTCCTCGAACACGGTGAGCAACTCGTCCAGGTACTGGGCCTGCTCGTGCTCGTCGCGCTGGTAGTCGCCGTCGATCCGCGGGGGTCTCGCGGCCTCGTCGACGATCATCCAGCCCTCGCCGCCGCGCTGGGCCGCGCCCCGGTAGGTGCAGCAGCCGAACTCCGTGGCGGCGACGGGCTTTCCGCACGTCAAGTGCGCGCGGAGCTCTTCACGGTAATTGCCGGCGTTGTAGGCCGCCCGGTAGGCGTCGACGCCGACGATGTCGAACGGGGTCCAGTCGATCCGTTCCCAGGGGCCGGACGCGTAGGTAAGCCGCCCACCGAAACGGGACCGCACCGTGTTCGCCGCCTTGTGCAGGAACCCGTTGAGCTTCGCCATCGCCTCCGGGTAGTGCTCCCGGAACGACTCCGCGCCGAAGCCGGCCAGCCGTTCGGGAAACCCTTGCCCGGCAAAGAATCCCGGATTGAACAGGCTGATCTCGCACCCGGCGACGAACACGACCTCCGTTCCGGCGCTCCGCACGTCCTCCGCTCGCCCGGCGCATTCGGCGAAGAACTCGAGTAACCCGCCTTCGGTCAGGTCACAGGGGAACGGTGCGAACCACACCGCGAGACCGGCCTCGGCCGCCGCCTCCGCGGCGGCCGACAGCCGTTCCACCTCTCCCCCGGAGATCCGGACCGCGTCGCAGTGCAGTTCGTTCGCGATGACCCGCATTTCGTCCCGGACCGCCCTGAAGTCCCAGTCCGGCCGGGAAATCTCCCCCATCGGGCTGAAACCGGTGTCGTAGTTGATCCCGTAGGTGCGCATTTCGAGTGTTCCTTCCGCAGGTCAGCGCCGCTCGAGTTCGGCGGCCATCATGTCCTTGATGGGACCGACCGCCAGGGCGCCGCCGACGATGCTGCCGACGACAATGGCGGCCACCAGGACGACCGTGCCGAGCCAGACCATCGTGTCGACCGGCAGCGTGTAGGCGCCGACGATCCTCGCGACGCACTCCGCCAGCAGGGCCGTCCCCCACACAATGGAGAACATCCGCTCGGCGCGCCGGAACTTCGCGGAAGTCGCCGACAGCCGGTCCCAGGCCGCGATCCTGACCGGGTCGCCCTTGGTGACGAACGGCCGCATCGCGGTGGTCATCAGCGGCCGTCCGAGGAAGACCGACACCAGGATCGAGATGCCGATGATGCTGCTCACGCCGCTGTCCTTGGCGAGCATCAGGCGCGGGTCACCGGTGACCAGGCTCAGCAGCAGACCGGCGACGTTGACCACGAACATCAGCAGGGCCAGTCCGTTGAGCCTGCGCTCCTTCACCAGGCCCCACACCGTGCGCACCATCGGGACGACGCCGCTCCAGCCGAGCGCGGCCGTCTCGCTGACGCCGAAACTTTTGCTGAGCAGGTAGTAGGAGCCGATCGGCACGGCCACGTCCACCACCAGGGGCATCAGGTGCCGGCGCAGCGCGTTCGGGGCGGTGGTCCGGGTGGCGGTCGCGGTGATGGTCATTTCTTCCCTCCAGGTCCTCGTTCGCTTTGATCCAAAGCTTCTCGGGATTCGGGGCGTGGGAAGGAGGTCGATCATCCTGCGTTCGCCGTGACATCTGTCAGGGGCGGTAACCTTCGACTCCTGAACTGCGTACAGGGGGGCACCGATGGATCTCGCGCGACTGCCGTCGCGGCGGCGATGCCCGCCGTCGTCGCCCGTATCCCGCCCGCTCCGGCCGCCGAACTCGGCCGGCTCGGCGCGCCCGAGCCGGCCCGGGACCGCCCAGGCCGGCCTACGCGCGACCGGCCGGGGTCCGAGGCGAGCCACCGGCACTCGCCGACCTGCGCCTACTCGGTGACCTGCTCGCCGAACGCCCGCTGGGTGCACTCGAACTGACCATTCCCGAACTGGACATCGACGCACCCCCTGGGCTGACCGCCGAACTGCCCCCGGTGTCACGGGACAACTGGCCTTCGTGTCGACCGACCGGGAAGCGAGGTATCGCGGGCGACGAACCTTTTCCATCAGGTCCGGCCAGGGGCGACCGAACTCGTTTCGACCTTGGTGAAAGCGCTTTCGGAGACCGGGATCGTGGCTCGCTTGCGCCGAGCGCGGCGAAGTCCTCGCGTCCTTCGAACCCGGCCTCCAGCACCGTGAGGGGCCGGCCGAACTGTTCGAGGACATCGACTTCGCCGACTATCGCGACAGGGTGGCGAAAGGACTGGTTGTCGTCGAGCGGTTCACGGAGCAGAAAATGCTTCGGGAGCACATCGAGCAACTGCGGGCGAAGGGGGTCGCCTACCCGATCGTCGAGTGACCCTCTTTGATGTGGAAGGTGAACTCGAGCAGCCTCCGGAGTCCCGCATGACCTGCTCCCGGAGGTGGTGGTCCCCGCCGAGCCAGCCGAGCCTTCAGTGCCGCGTGTGAAGTTCCTGCCACACCCGGACCTCGTCACGGTCTTCGAAGTTCACGCTGCCCGCCGGGCCGGTCGGCCATTGCCGGCGGTGGTTGCGCTCCAGCGCGGCAGCGATACCGGCCAGGAGGATGAGGGTCAGGAAGAGAAGCAAACCAGTCATGGCGTGAAGTTTGCGCTGCACTACTTCCCGCCAAACAGTGGCAGACCTGACGTGCTGCGCTAAAATTCTGCCATGCTCAAAACGGCGGCCGCTCTGTTGATCGACGGCGTTGAACCCTTCGAGTTCGGCGTGGTCTGCGAGGTCTTCGGCGTCGACCGTACCGACGACGGCGTACCGCCGATCGAGTTCCTCGTCTGCGGCGAGCGGGCCGGCGAGCCATTGCGGTCGGGGGTCGGGGTGCTGATCACGCCCGAGTACGGGCTCGACGCACTGGATGACGCGGACCTCGTCACGCTGCCCGCCGCCAAAATCCGCGACGACTACCCACCCGCGGTGCTCCAAGCGATCTGGGACGCCTCGGCTCGAGGCGCGACCGTGCTGACGGTGTGCAGCGGCGCGTTCCTGCTCGGCGCGGCCGGGCTGCTGGACGGCCGCCGTTGCACCACGCACTGGCGCCACGTCGACGAATTCCGTCAGCGCTTCCCCAAGGCGAAGGTGGACCGGGACGTCCTGTTCGTCGACGAAGGCGATCTGATCACCAGCGCGGGCACGGCCGCCGGGATCGACGCCTGCCTGCACTTCGTGCGCCGCGAGCTCGGCTCCGCCGCCGCCAACGCGATCGCCCGGCGCATGGTCGTGCCGCCGCAGCGTGAGGGCGGGCAGCAGCAGTTCATCGAGCTGCCGATCCCCGAATGCACGGCGGACAGCCTGCAGCCGATGCTCACCTGGGTGATGGATCACCTCACCGAGGAGCACACCGTCACCGCGCTGGCGCGGCGGGCCTCGATGTCGGAACGCACCTTCGCCCGGCGGTTCGCCGCCGAAACCGGCACCACCCCGCACCGCTGGCTGACGATCCAGCGGGTGCTGCACGCGCGGGCGCTGCTGGAGGACACCCAGCTCGGCATCGAAAAGATCGCGCACCGGTGCGGATTCGGCACGGCCGCCCTGCTCCGGCACCACTTCCACAAGATCGTGGGCGTCTCACCCGCCGACTACCGCAGGACCTTCGCCCACCCTCCCGCCTGAACCCGGTATTCCTCGTCCCGGACGTCGGTGACGAACATGTGTCCCGGCGCGTGCGTGATCGCGAACGGCGGGCGGGAGGCCATCAGCGCGGCCTGCGGAGTCACCCCGCAGGCCCAGAACACCGGCACGTCACCCGGCGCCGCGCGCACCGGGTCACCGAAATCCGGCTTCGCCAGGTCCTCGATGCCCAGCTCCGCCGGGTCGCCGACATGAACGGGAGCACCGTGCACCGCCGGCATCGCGCCGCTGATCCGGATCGCCAGGTCGACCAACTCCGCCGGGATCGGCCGCATCGACACGACCATCGGCCCGCGCATCCGGCCGGCCGGGCGGCACTGCCGGCCGGTCACGTACATCGACACGTTCCGGCCCTGCTCGACGTGCCGCAGTGGCACGCCCGCCTCCGCGAGCGCCGTTTCGAAGGTGAAGCTGCAGCCGATCTGGAACGCCACGAGATCCTCGCGCCACAACGACTTCACGTCCGGATGTTCACCCGCGAGCACACCGTCGCGCCAAACCCGGTAACGCGGCAGGTCGGTGCTCAAATCCGCCCCCGGCGCCAGCACGGTGGCCGTGCTGCCCGGGTCGCTCACGTCGAGCACCGGGCACGGCTTCGGGTTGCGCTGGCAGAACAGCAGCACGTCGTACGCCCAGTCCCGCTCGATGGCGATCAGGTTCGTCTGGGTGTAGCCGGGCACCCAGCCCGCCGTCGGGCACACCTTGCCGCCGCGGAAGGCCGCTCGCGCCTCCGCGGGCTTCATCGCGCGCCGCCGATCTTGGCCAGAATGGCGGCGAGGGCGGCGAGATCGGACTCCGGCAGAGCTTGCAGCGCGGGCGGAGGCTCACCGAGAATGCGGTCCGCGGTCTTGACGGCTTCGCGGCCCGCCTCGGTGATTTCCACGATCTTGCGCCGCCGGTCGCGCGGATGCACGTTGCGCTCGACGAGCCCGCGCCGCTCGAGGTCGTCGACCAGGAGCGTGGCGTAGGGCGGGTCGGTGACCAGTTGCTCGGCCAGCTCCCGCATGGTCAGCGGGCCGGCCGCGATCCGCCGCAGCGCCTTGGCCTTGGCGAAGCTCATGCCCAGCGCGTCCGAGACCTCCTTGCGCCGGTCGTAGGTCTCGTGAACCAACTCCCGGAGACGCTCCCAAACCACTCCCGCGTCCGTCATGAAACCAGGACCTGGACCTTCTCCTCGAATTTCGTACGCTGCGCCCACTTCGTCGTGATGAGGAAACCGAGCGCGAGCACCACGACCCCGCATCCGGCCATGATCCACCACGCGGGCCGGCTCGCGGGCGCGAACGCGGTCGCCAGCGGGCCATCCAGATGCGATGTCACCACGGTACCCAGCACGGCCACCCCGAGCGAGGAGCCGACCTGGCGGCTTGTCGAGGCCACGGCGGCCGCCACACCCGCCTGGTCCCGCGGCATCCCGGACACCGCCGAGCTCGTGATCGGCGGGTTGATCAGGCCGAGCCCGAAGCCGAACACCAGGTAGGCCGCCAGCGGCAGGAGGATCGGCGAATCCGCGGTCAGCCGGGCGAACAGCAGGCCGCTGAGCGCCATCGCGCCGCCTCCGACCATCAGCGGCAGCCGTGGGCCGCGGGAGCCGACGATGCGGCCCGACACCGGGGGTGTCGCGATCAGCGCGACCGCCGCAGGCAGGGTGAGCAGCCCGGCCTGGAGCGGGGAGAACCCGCGCACGTTCTGCAGGTAGATCGCGTTCAGGAAGAGAAAACCGCCCAACGCGGCAATGGCGCAGACCGCGGTGAGGATCGCGCCGGAAAACGGGACGCTGGTGAAGAACTTCGGATCGATCAGCGGTTCCTCGCACTGTCGCTCGTAGGGCACCAGACAGCCGATGGCGAGCGCGGAGAGCGCGAAACACCCGATGGTCAGCGCCGGGCGGGCGTGCGGCGCCTCGATGACCCCATAGATCAGGCTGCCCAGCGCGACGATCATCAGCACCTGCCCGACGGGGTCCACCCGGCGTGGCTTGGGCGCCTTCGACTCCGGCACGAGCAGCGCGGCGAGCACCACCGCCACGGCGCCGATCGGCACGTTGGCCCAGAAGACCGACCGCCAGCCGGCCGCGTCCACCAGCGCCCCGCCCGCCACCGGGCCGAGCGCCATGCTCACCCCGAACACCGCGGCCCAGACACCGATCGCGCGGGCCCGCTCCGCCGGATCGGTGAAGGTGTTCGTCACGATCGACATGGCGACAGGAGTGAGCATCGACCCGCCGACAGCCTGCACCATCCGGAACACCACCAGCACCTCGATGTCCGGCGCGATACCGCACAGCAGTGAGGCGAGCGTGAACAGCACGAGCCCGGCCTGGAAGACGCGCCGCCTGCCCAGCCGGTCCCCCATCGAGCCGGACAGCATCAGCAGGCTCGCCATCACCACGGTGTAGGCGTCGATTGTCCACTGGAGATTGGACATGGTCGCGCCGAACTCACGCTGGATGGACGGCAGGGCCACGTTCACGATCGTGATGTCCAGGGAGACGACGAACAGGCTGAGGCCGCAGATCGTCAGCACGAGCAACCTGCGCCGGTAGCTGAGTGCCGGCAAGCTTACCCCAATCGTTGTAGACCTATAACTGTTATAACTCTACAACATTTTTCCAGTAGACAGCTAATCATCTAATGATTTAATGTTTGTCACGGGCAGTTCTCAACGGAGAGGAGTCCTCGTGACGGGCGAACTTCGGAGCAAGGCGTGGTTCGGCGCGACCGGCCGGGCAGGCATGATCTACCGGTCCTGGATGCGGAGCCAGGGTTTCGGCTCGGAGGTCTTCGACGGCCGCCCCGTGATCGGCATCGCCACCAGCGCCTCCGAACTCGCCCCGTGCAACGCGCACCTGCACCGGGTCGCCGAGGCCGTCAGGCGCGGGGTGTGGCAGGCGGGCGGGTTCCCGCTCGAGTTCCCGACCATGGCCACCGGCGAGACACTCATGCGCCCGACGGCCATGCTCTACCGCAACCTCATGGCGATGGAGGTCGAGGAGCTGATCCGCGCCAACCCGCTCGACGGCGTGGTCCTGCTCTCCGGCTGCGACAAGACCACCCCCGCGATGCTGATGGCGGCCGCGAGCGTGGACGTGCCCGCGATCATGGTGACCGGCGGACCGATGCTCAACGGCAAGTACCGCGGCACCGACGTCGGCTCCGGCACGCATGTGTGGAAGTTCGAGGAAGAGCTCAAAGCCGGTCGGATGACCCAGGAGGAGTGCTTCTTCGCCGAGGGCTGCATGGCGCGGTCCAACGGGCACTGCATGACGATGGGCACCGCGTCGACCATGGCGTGCATGGCCGAAGCGCTGGGTATGCAGCTGCCCGGTTCGGCCGCCTGGCCCGCGGTGGACGCGCGCCGGTTCGAAATCGGCCACGCCGCCGGGCAGCGGGCCGTGGCGATGGTGAACGAGGGACTGCGGCCCTCGCGCATCCTGACCCGCGAAACGTTCGAGAACGCGATACGTGTCAACGCGGCGATCGGCGGCTCGACCAACGCGATCATCCACCTGCTGGCGATCGCCGGGCGGGTCGGCGTCGAACTGGAACTGGGCGACTTCGACGAACTGGCGCGTGCGGTACCGACGCTGGTCAACCTGATGCCCAACGGGAAGTTCCTGATGGAGGACTTCTGCTACGCGGGCGGGCTGCCCGTCGTGATGAAGCGGCTCGCGGACGCGGACCTGCTGAACGCCACGAGCATCACGGTGACCGGCAAGAGCGTGGCCGCCAACGTCGGCGGCGCGCAGTGCTGGAACGACGAGGTGATCACCACGCTCGAGGCGCCGTTCCAGCCGGCGGGCACGGGAACGGCCGTGCTGCGCGGAAACCTCTGCCCCGGGGGCGCGGTGATCAAGCAGTCGGCCGCCTCGGAGCACCTGCTCACCCATCGCGGCCGCGCACTCGTGTTCGACTCGGTCGAGGCCTACCACGAGGTCTGCGACGACCCCGATCTCGATGTCGACGCCGGCACCGTGCTGGTGATCAAGGGTGCCGGGCCGAGGGGGTATCCGGGCATGCCCGAAGTGTCGAACGTGGCGTTGCCGGCGAAGATGCTCAAGGCCGGGGTCACCGACATGGTCCGGATCTGCGACGGCCGGATGAGCGGCACCGGCTACGGCACCGTGGTCCTGCACGTCACGCCGGAGTCGGCGCTGGGCGGACCGCTCGCGCTGGTGCGCACCGGCGACGAGATCACCCTCGACGTCCCGTCACGAACCCTCACGCTGGAGGTCGACGACGCCGAACTGGATCGCCGCCGCGCCGGATGGAAGCGGCCGGAGTCGCCCTGCACCAGCGGCTACGCCTGGCTCTACACCCAGCACGTCCTGCAGGCCGATCAGGGCGCGGACTTCGACTTCCTGCGGGGTTCCCGCGGGCACGCCGTGCCCCGGGATTCGCATTAGAGTCTTTCGAAGCGGAGCCGCTTGCGGTGAGGCTCGCGACCCGCACCGCCGCGGCCACGCGAACCACTTCGAAACAAGTCCCTAAAGCAGGCCGCGGGAGGCCAGGTTCGCCATCAGGGCACGAATGCCGAAGGTCCACGGCGGGGCCTTTTCGGCATGGGTGACGACGTTGGTCAGCGTGCCCAGCAGTGGCGAGGAAATTCGAACCTCGTCGCCGAGCTTGTGCGTGAACCCCTCCCCCGGCGCGTCCCGGTCCTGGACCGGCGCGAACAGCGTGCCGGTGAACAGCACGAAACCGTCCGGGTACTGGTGCCGCGGCCCGATGGTCTGGCCCACCAGGTCCAGCACGTCCCGGCTGATTTCACTGAGTGAACTCTTGCCTTCGAGAACGAACCCGCCGGTCCCGGTGACGGTGAGCTCGATGTCCAGGCCACGCACGTCCTCCAGCCCGAAGGAGTCGTCGAAGAGCCGGATGAACGGGCCGATGGCGCAGGAAGCGTTGTTGTCCTTGGCCTTGCTCAACAGCAACGCGCTGCGGCCCTCGACGTCCCGCAGATTGACGTCGTTGCCCAGCGTCGCGCCGACCGGGCGGCCGTCCGAACCGACCGCCAGCACCAGTTCGGGCTCCGGGTTGTTCCACCGCGAATACGCGGGAACGCCGATCTCGGCGCCGCTGCCGACCGCGGACAGCACCGGCGCCTTGGTGAACACCTCGGCGTCCGGGCCGATGCCGACCTCCAGGTACTGCGACCACAGACCCTCGGCGACCAGCAGGTCCTTCACCCGCGCGGCCTCCGGCGAACCCGGCCGCAGACCGCCGATCATCCCGCCGAGCACGCCCTCGATCCGCCGCCGGATGTCCGCCGCCAGCGCCGGGTCGCCCTGCGCGCGCTCCTCGATGACCCTCTCGATCATGCTGCGCACGAAGGTGACGCCGCAGGCCTTGATCACCTGAAGATCGCACGGCGCCAGAAGTTCCAGGCCGGCCAGCGGCCACTCCCGGCCGCCCGCATTCCTCACGATGTCGAGAAGGTCCTCGCGTTCCAGCAGGCCCGACATCGTCGGCTCGACCGGCGTCAGATCGACGACGGTGCCATTGCGCACGGCCACCACACAGGGACCGTCACCGTCCGGATCGAACACCCGCCCCACCAGGGCGGCCCGCTCGCGGTCGACCGGCAGCAGTTCGCTCACTCCCCCACCCTAGGGGGAACTCAGCCGAGCGTGTGGAACAGTTCTCGAAGAAGGCCTCCTGGTCCGGACCATTGGCCCGGGCAGGCAGCGAACTGGACACCTTCGCCGGCACGGTCCCGCTCGACGTCGACCTCACGTCGTGCTCTCCGTACTCGCCCACACCACCTGCGCCGCGCCACGCCGACGCCTCCCCGGCGACGCCACCGCAACACCCGACACCCCGCAACGCCGATTCGTCACCACCAGCGGCACCGAGACACCGGCGCACCGGCGCACCGGCGCACCGGCGCACCGGCGCACCGAGATCGTCGTCCGCCTCGACCGGCGCGCCTACTCACCCGTCCTCCGCCAGACCAAGGTGTGGTCCCCGACCAGGTGCCGGTCGACGATGCGGGTCGCCAACCGCACCAAGGAACCGGCGATCACCGGCACCCCGCCGAGCCATTCGAACTGCGGCGGCGGCATCGGGTGCTTGACCGGCGAACCGGCGCGACCGGCTCCTGGGAAAGAGCCAGGACGCTCACCCCGTAATGCTCCGGTTCGAATAGTCACGCAGCCATCCGGGCCTTGTTCCCAAGGAGATCAGCACCAGCGGCGGTTCGAGCGAGACCGACATGAACGCGTTCGCCGTCATGGCGTGCACATCTTCGCCCGTGGCGTTGGTGATCACCGTGACACCGGTGGCGAAGCACCCCATCGCGGAACGCATCACCACGGGATCGATACCCGTGGACGCGTTCGCGACGGGGCCTTCCACTACGCCGGTCATGATTCCGCGAGCGCAGGCATGGTGTGCCTGGCCAGGATAGCCTCGGCCTGGTCGGGCCGGTCAGGCGCTGACGGATCCGCCGCCTGCCTTGATCAGCTCTTCGGATACGAGTTTTTGCCTACGGGCGCTCGCGATCATCGACGCTTCGAGCATCCACTCCCGGGACCGCCGCGGATCGCGGGAGATCTCGCGCAGTTCTTCGATTCTCGCGTCGCGAGCCTCTCCCCCGCTCAAGGACAGGTCCTGGGTGTTGCGGTGAGTGATCCACTGGATCTCGGACAAGGCCACCATCCTCCGCTGCTCAGCCCAGGAGTCCAGGCCCAACTGCTCGGGATCGGTGAGTGTCCGACCCACGGTGTAGGCGTCGTGAATACCGGAGTTCAAGCCCATCCCACCGATCGGCGAGTTCACGTGGGCCGCGTCGCCGATGAGCGCCACCGGTCCGCGACAGAACTCCTTGGCCACCCGCTGATGCACCCGGTACACCTGGCGCGAGAGCACCTGCGGCATCGGATGCGAGCCGAGCAGGCCCCCCAGGCGCCCCTGGACGAACTCGTCCGTGACCACCTCCTCGTCCGCCCGTCCCCCGGTGACCTCGAACATCACGCGCCAGCAGTCCGGGATCCGCAACAGCATCAGGTGCTCGGCCGGATCCGACACATAGTTGACGGAGGAGATGCCCGGGAAGTACTTCTCCAGCGGCGCCTCGATCCCGAGCAACAGGTACCGGTGCTCGTAGGTCATGCCCTCGAACTCGATGTCGAGAACCTCGCGCACCGTGCTGCGCGCACCGTCGGCGCCCAAGAGGTGGTGGCCGGTGACGGTGTACTCACCCTCCGGGCCGAACACCAGGACGTCCACGGAACGTGGGTCGGTCACCTGGTGACCGGTCACGCGGTGCGCGAAACGTACCTCGACCGTGTTCTCGCCGGCGAGCTTGTCGAGCAGGATCCGTACGTATTTGTACTGCTCGAGCTGCAAGCGGTACGGGTACCGGGTCACGTCCGACAGGGCGGAGAAGTCGAATTCGGCGATCAGCCCGCCGGTGCGGTCACGGAGCTGGTAGGTGGGCGCCACCAGCCCCTGCGCCAGCATGTCGTCGATGAACCCAAGGCCCTCGGCGAGCTCCAGGGTCGGCGGGTGGAAGGTCGACGCCCGCCACTGGGTGGCCGGTTCCGGCTCCGACTCCAGCACCAGCACGCGATGACCGGTTCGTCCCAGCACCAGGGCCGCGGTCAAACCGACCGGGCCGGCGCCGACGACGATCACGTCGTAGTCGGCGGCCTCCCCCAGAACAGTGGAATCAGGCACCTTCGTCCTTTCCGCAGGTAAGGATGTTGTTCCGCGAAGAGCGGTTGTGGTGTGCCGTCGACGTTACGAGTACGGGCCCGCGGATCGGAACGGCGCGATGCACAATTCCGCTATGCGGCACAAGAGATCCCGAGAAGCGGCACAGAGCCTGAATTCGGTGGCGAACGCCTTGCGGGTGCTCGCCCTGACGCACAAGGAGGCAAGGTCACGTCGCCGTCGATCAGCGAACATCTGGGCGTGGGTAAGTCCACCGCGCACCGCCTGGTGACGACCACTGACGGCGCAGCACTTCCTCCAGCGCACACCCGCGCACAACACCGAGTTCATCGTGAGACCGGCGCTGCCGGAGATCGGCGCGACCGCGCTCCGCAAGGCCGATATCCGGCGTCACGCACAGGCGCCCCATGAAGCGCCTGTGCGACCTGCTCGGCGAGACCGTCAGCGGCCGAGATTCAGGGCCCGCTGCTTGGCACGTCTTGTGCCGGATAACGGAATTGCGTATCAACCCGTCCCGATACGCGGCGCCTGCTCGTAGCGTCCGTCACACAACACGACCCTTTTCGCGGAAACACACGCCTACCTCACGCCGCGACCTTCACCAGAACGCCTTCGGACCCGGAACCGGCTTGTCGGCCACACCTACCCCAAGCGGCTTACCCGCTTCCACCAGACAGGCAACAGTGATCTTCGACATGGTCGGACCTCACTGTTCGACACGAAATCATCGGCGCCGGCCAGTCAGGTTCCCCGCGTCCGTCCACTGTTGTCAACGCGACAACCGGTTACCGGACACATTATCGGGATCGATTATCGGGCCAATTGGAGTTGTTCGGGGTGGAGATGCCGGTGCGCCAGGCGGCGCGCGTACTCCCCGGCCAGACCGGTGGCACCCGCCCGAAAGCTTCCCACCATCCACGCCGGACAGCCGGGTACGCACCACGCCAACCCGCATCCGAGCAACTGTCAAGACTTGCGAATGAGTTCGAGCACGTCGGCAGTGGGCCGTACGTCGCCGAAGATCCGGTAGATCGTGGCGTTGTGGTCCTCGTCGCGGCGTACGGCGTTGGCATCGGCCGCCATGATGACCCCGGTAGCCCTGGGTGGCTGCGTCGCGGGCAGAGGACTCGCCGCACACGGTGGTGACCGTGCCGGTGATCAAGACGGTGTCGATGCCCCGATTCCGGCTCCAGCATCGGTGGGCGGACGGGGTGCACGTCAACATCCGGTTGGAAGCACACGAACTCTGTCCGCTGGTGGTGATCGGGATCCGCGCCGATGGCCGCAAAGAACTCGCCGCCCTGGCCGACGGGTACCGCTGAGCTGCTGCGACCCGGCTCAGATGCCACGTAACCGCGCGAACGGCGGCAGGCCCGACAGCTCCAGGATCCGGCGGACCGGCGAAGTCGCCGGCACCAGCAGTTCCAGGGTGGTCTGCAGGGTGCGCAGCCGGCCTGCCAGGGTGAACAGGATCCGCAGCCCGGCACTGTCCAGATAGGTGACTTCGCTGAGGTCGAGCACGACGGAGTTCACGTGATTGCCGATGGCTTCGTTGATCTCGGTCTGCACGGACGCGGCATTGGCGAGATCGACATCGCCGGTCAAGCGGATGCTCACTTCGTCGTCATGCGTCCGGACCTCGACGGTCGCCGTCTTCATCGCCTCCCTGCGTTGCCCTCGACGATCGCACGGCGGATCGTGACGGTCGTACCGTCCCCGGTCCGCGCGAGGAACACATCGTCGCAGCAGCGTTGCATGAGCAGGATGCCACGTCCCCGGTTGGAACCCCGTGGGGCCCGCCAACGGCCTCGATCGGCCACGGTCGCCACGACGTCCGGCCCCTCCAGGTGCAGGTGGACCGTCACCGTGCCGCCACCCGGCCCGTACGCGTGCTCCACCACGTTCGTACAGGCTTCGCCGACCGCGAGCAGCAGGTCGGCGGTGGCGTCGGGCGAGACCCCCGCGGCCGACAGCCAGCGTCTCATCGCGGCGCGGACGTCCTTGAGCGCCTCCGGCACCGCGGGCAGATCCAGATCCAGCGGGCCGACCTCGGCCGCGTCATGCCGCCGGACCACCAGCAGTGCCACGTCGTCCTCGGGGATGTCGTCCCCGATCAACGCGGCCATGGCCTTCGCGCACACGCTGTCGGCGGGACCCGGCGCGACCACTTTCCGCAACCGCTCCAGGCCGATGTCGATCGGACGGTCCCGCCGCTCGACCAGGCCGTCGGTGTACAAGCAGACGAGCCCGCCCGGCGACATCTCGATCACCGCACTGTGCCGGCGGATGTCGCGCAGCGCGCCGATCGGCGGATCGATCTGCAGCCCGGTCAGCACGGCGGGCTGGCCTGGGCGGACCAGCACCGGCGGGAGATGCCCCGCCGACGACAGGTGGATGCGCTCGAAACCCGGTTCGACCATGCCGTAGAGCACCGTCGCCATGATGCCGGGCTCGAAATGCTGCGCCTTCCGGTCCAGTTTGCTCAGCACTTCGGCGGGATCGCCGCAGTCCAGGGCGTAGGCGCGCAGCGCGCTGCGGAGCCTGCCCATCACCACCGCGGCCGGCAGGTCGTGCCCGACCACGTCACCGATCACGACCCCCAGCCAGCCGGACGGAAGTGCGAACACGTCGTACCAGTCGCCCGCCACGCTCGCCCGCCCGCCCGGCACGTAGCGGGCCGCCAGATCCAGGAACGGCACGGACGGCAGGCGTGGCGGCAGCAGGCTGCGCTGCAACTCGGCCGCCGCGGCGCGCGCGGCCTGCGAACGCTGCGCCTGCACGGACAGCGCTATCCGGTCCGCGGCCAACTGGAGCAACTCGATGTCGTCATCGGTGAACTTGTGCTGCCGGAACGTGCCGACGTGCAGCACGCCCAGCACCTCGCCGCCGACCAGCAGCGGCACGCCGAGCAGGGTCTGGATGCCCTTCTCCCACAGCAGCTGGTTCAGCACCGTGGTCGAGTCGATGCGTTCCAGCAACTTCGGCTTCTTGGTCGCCGCGACCGTGCCGGCGAAGCCCCGGCCGAACGGGATGCGCACGCCCTGCCGGACCTCGACCTCGATGCCGAGCGCGGCGGTGGCGACCAGCTCGCGCGAGTCGTGCTCGAGCAGCAGCACCGCCGCGGTGTCGGCGTGCAGAACCCGCCGGACCCGGTCCAGCACCTCGTCCAGCATGTCCTGGCCTTCGAGATGGGCGAGCGGGTTGTCGCTGACGAATCCGATCCGCCGTAGTCGATCTTCCGCGCTGGCCACCATCGACATGCTCCGAGGTTAACCAATCGGGCAACGGAAGGCACGGAAGGCACTGTGTCCGCTGCGGTACGCTACCTGGATCATCCGCGTTCGACCAGGTGCCCCACGACATCGGGACCCGGGTGGGCGGCGCCGGAGGAGTCCCGGCGCGGGTTCGGCTCCGGAAGCTCGACGGGATCGCCGTTCTTCGCCGCGCCCGCCGGGCGCGAACCGATCCAGGCCACCGTGAGCCGCGTCTCGCCCTTGAGGAACCGGTGCGCGCGGACCCCGCCGGTCGCGCGGCCCTTCGCCGGGTACTGCGCGAACGGCGTCATCTTCACGCTTGCCCCGGTCGCGGTCACCACCATCGGCTCGCCGTGCTCCGGATCGTCCGTGCGGATGGCGCCGAAGAAGATCGCGTCGGCGTCGTCCACGAGCTTGATCCCGGCCATACCGCCGCTCTTGATCCCCTGCGGCCGCACCAGCGACACCGAAAGCCGCAACAGCGAGGCGTCGGAGCCGACGAACGCCAGCGTCTCGCGGCCGTCGGTCAGCCAGGTCGCGCCGACCACCTCGTCGCCGTTCTTGAGGCTGATCACCTCGAACTCGTCGGCGCGCACCGGCCATTCCGGCGCGCAGACCTTGACCACACCGTGCCGTGTGCCCAGGGCCAGCCCCGGCGAATCCGCCGCCTGCTCGCCCAGCGGCGCGATACCGACGACCCGTTCGCCCTTCTCCAGCGGGAGCAGCTCCCGGGCGGCCATCCCGCCGCGCAAGGACACCGTGCCCGCCTGCTCCGGCAGCACCGGCAGCGGCAGCACGTCCGTCTTGAACGCCCGGCCCCGGCTGGTGATCAGCAGAACCTGGCCGCGCGCGGTGGTGTGCACGACCGCGGCGACGGCGTCATGCTTGGCGCGGCCGTTGCGACGGCGGCCTTCCGGTGCCTCCTCCGACTCGGCGGCGGTCCTGGCGACCAGGCCGGTGGCGGACAGGATGACCTGGCACGGGTCGTCGGCCACCTCCCTCGGCCCGGCCGGCTGCGACGCGGCCAGCACCTCCTTGAGGTCGCCGTCGATCAAGGCGGTGCGCCGCTCGCTGCGGAACTCCTTGGCGATCTTGGCCAGCTCGTTGGACACCACGCGCTTGAGCACCGAATCGTCGTCGAGGATCTTCGACAGCTCGGCGATCTCCTCGCGCAGCTGCTCCTGCTCCTGTTCCAGCTCCAGCTTGTCGTACTTGGTCAGCCTGCGCAGCGGGGTGTCCAGAATGTAGGTGGCCTGGATCTCCGACAGCTTGAACCGCTTCATCAGGCCTTCCTTGGCCTCGGCGGCGTTGTCGCTGTTGCGGATCAGGCGGATCACCTTGTCGATGTCCAGCAGCGCGACGAGCAGGCCCTCGACCAGGTGCAGCCGCTCCTCGCGCTTACGCCGGCGGTAGCGGGTGCGCCGGGTGACCACTTCGTACCGGTGGGCGAGGAACACCTCGAGCAACTGCTTGAGGCCGAGCGTCCGCGGCTGGCCGTCGATCAGCACCAGGTTGTTGATGCCGAAGGACTGCTCCAGCGGCGTGAGCCGGTAGAGGTCGGCCAGCAACGGCTGCGGGTTCACCCCGACCTTGCACTCGATGACCAGCCTGGTGCCGTTCTCGCGGTCGGTCAGGTCCTTGACGTCCGCGATTCCGGTCAGCCGCTTGGACTTGTTGACCTCGTCGGTGATCTTTTCGATCACCTTCTCCGGCCCGACCCCGTAGGGCAGTTCGGTGACGGTGACGGCCTGCCGGCCCCGGCTGCCTTCCAGCGGCCCGATCTCCACCTTCGCCCGCATCCGCACCACGCCGCGGCCGGTCTCGTAGGCCTTGCGCACCTCGTCGAGCCCGAGCAGCAGCCCGCCGGTGGGCAGGTCGGGCCCGGGCACGAACTCCATCAGCTTGTCCAGCGAGGCGTTCGGGTGGTTGATCAGCCAGCGGGCGGCGCCGATGACCTCGCCCATGTTGTGCGGGATCATGTTGGTGGCCATCCCGACCGCGATCCCGGACGTGCCGTTGACCAGCAGGTTCGGATACGCCGCGGGCAGCACGCACGGCTCCTGCAGCGAACCGTCGTAGTTGGGCCGGAAATCGACGGTCTCCTCGCCCAGTTCGCCGACCAGCAGCATCGCCTCGGGCGACATCCTCGCCTCGGTGTACCGGCTCGCCGCCGGACCGTCGTCCGGGCTGCCGAAGTTTCCATGCCCGTCGATGAGCGGCGCGTTCATCGAGAAGTCCTGCGCCAGGCGGACCATCGCGTCGTAGATCGCGGTGTCGCCGTGCGGGTGGTAGCGGCCCATCACGTCACCGACCACACGGGACGACTTCACGTACGCGTGGTTGGGCCGGTAACCGTTCTCGCTCATCGAGAACAGGATCCTGCGGTGCACCGGCTTGAGGCCGTCCCTGGCGTCGGGCAACGCGCGGGAATGGATGACCGAGTAGGCGTACTCCAGGTAGGAGTCCTCGATCTCGGTCTTCACCGGGTTTTCGAAGACCTGGGCGCCGGCCTGGTCGAAGGCGCTCGGATCGACCCGGGTGGTCGGCGTCTTGCGGCGTGCCATCGCTGGTTGCTCCTGCTTTCCTAAATGTCGATCGCGGCTTCGTCCACCCGGTCGGAGGACTCGATCAGCCAGTTGCGCCGGGGCTCGACCTTCTCGCCCATCAGCAGTTCGAGGGCGGCCTCGGCGGCATCCACGTCGTCGAGTGTGATGCGGCGGACCGACCGGGTGGTCGGGTTCATCGTGGTCTCCCACAGTTCGTCGGCGTCCATTTCGCCGAGACCCTTGAACCGCGGGACCGGCTTGACGACCTGCTTGCCCGCCTTCTCCAACTCGGCGACCTTCTGCTCCATCTCCCGCTGGGTGAAGGTGAAGTGGGTCTCCGCGTTGCGCCCCCTGGTGAGGATCTTGTGCAGCGGCGGCATCGCCGCGTACAGCCTGCCGTCCTCGATGACCGGCCGCATGTACTTGGCGAACAGCGTGATCAGCAGGGTCCGGATGTGCGAACCGTCCACGTCGGCGTCCGCCATGATGATCACGCGGCCATAGCGCATGGTGGACAGGTCGAAGGTGCGCCCGCTGCCCGCGCCCAGCACCTGCACGATGGAAGCGATCTCGGCGTTCTTGAGCGTGTCGGCCAGGCTGGCCTTCTGGACGTTCAACACCTTGCCGCGCAAGGGAAGCAGCGCCTGGTACTCCGAGACCCGCGCCATCCGCGCCGACCCGAGCGCGCTGTCGCCCTCGACCAGGAACAGCTCGCTACGTGAGACACCGGTGGTGCGGCAGTCCACCAGCTTCGCCGGCATCGCGGCGCCTTCCAGCGCCGTCTTGCGGCGGGCGGCGTCCTTCTGCTGCTTCTGCGCGATGCGGACCCGGCCGGCGTCCACGATCTTCTGCAGCACGACCTTGGCCTCGGACTTCGTCTTCCGGTCCTCGGTCCAGGCCCGGACCTGCTTCTCCACGATGCCCTGGAGCACCCGCGTGATGCCCGCGGTGGACAGCTCGTCCTTGGTCTGCGAAGTGAACTGCGGCTCCGGCAGGCGCACGTGGATCACCGCCGTCATGCCCTCCAGGACGTCGTCGAGGACGGGCAGGTCCTCCTTGGGCTTGAGCAGGCCGCGGGTCTTGGTGATGGCGTCCTGCAGCGCCTTGGTCACGCCCCGGTCGAAGCCGCGGCGGTGGGTGCCGCCGTGCATGTTGCGGATGGTGTTGGTGAAGCATTCGATGGTGCGCTCGTAGCCGGTTCCCCAGCGCAGCGCCACCTCGATCTCCGCGTGACGCTCCACATTGGACTTCATCACGCCGTTGGCGTCGGCCGCGTTCTCCTTGTAGGTGCCCTCACCGGTGATCAGCACGATGCCGGAAACCGGCTTGTCCCCGGCGGGGGCGAGGAAATCGACCATGTCCCTCAGCCCGTTCGGGAAGTGGAAGGTCTCCTCGCCGATCGTGTCGTCGCTCGCGGTGCGCAGCACGTAGGTCACGCCGGGTACCAGGAACGCGGTGTTGCGCAGTTTCGCGCGCACGGCCTCGGTGTCGAGTGAGGCACCGGTCTCGAAGTAGCGGGCGTCGTGCCAGTACCGGATCGAGGTGCCGGTCTTCTCGCCGCGCTTCATCCGGCCGGTGATGCGCAGGCCGGGCTGTGGCACGAACTTGGCCTTCGGGCCGGGACCGTCGAACACGCCGGGCACGCCGTGCTTGAACGACATCTCGTGCACCTTGCCGGCGCGCTTGACGATGACGTCGAACCGGTGGGACAGCGCGTTGACCGCCGAGGCGCCCACGCCGTGCAGGCCGCCGGACGTCTTGTACCCCGAGCCGCCGAACTTGCCGCCCGCGTGCAGCTTCGTCAGCACGAGCTCGACGCCGGACAGACCGGACTTCGCGTGCTTGTCGGTGGGGATGCCGCGGCCGTCGTCGTCGACCTGGACGCTGCCGTCGGCGTGCAGGGTCACCACGATCCGGCTCGCGTGCCCGGCCACGCCCTCGTCGGTCGAGTTGTCCACGATCTCGGTGAACAGGTGGTTGATCCCGCGGCTGTCGGTGGACCCGATGTACATGCCGGGCCGTTTCCGCACCGCTTCGAGTCCCTCGAGGTGGGTGAGGTCGTCGGCCCCGTAGAGGGGCTCAGCAGAAGCAGTCACAGGGCCGTTCTCCCGGGTCGTGAAACCTGATGTGGCGTCAGCCAGCGAGCCACGGTAGGACAGAGTATCGGAACACCCCGACAACCCCGTGATATCACGGACGCGGCGTCACTTCAGGCGGTCTCCGCCAGCATCCCCAGGCTAGAGTCGGCGAGGTGAGACCCCCGCCCCCGGCCCCGCTGCCGCCCCGCAACGGGCTGAACCCCGCCCGGATGAAGCTGCCCGCCGAGGGGCACTGGGCGACCATCCGCGATCACCTGGTCGAGCGCATCCCGAAACTGCCCCCGGAGCGGCTCGACGAGATGCTGGCCGAGCGGCGGATCGTCGGGGTGGACGGGCCGGTGAGCTTGGACACCCCGTTCCGGCCGGGCGCCTTCATCTGGTTCCACCGCGACCTGCCGGACGAGGTCGAGGTGCCGTTCGAGATCGGGATCGTGCACGCCGACGAGAACATCGTGGTCGTGGACAAGCCGCATTTCCTGGCGACCATCCCGCGCGGCCGGCATGTGCTGGAGACCGCGCTGGTGCGGCTGCGTCGCGACCTGGACCTGCCCGAGCTCAGCCCGGCACACCGGCTGGACCGGGTCACCGCGGGGTTGCTGATGTTCGTCACCAGGCGGGTCCATCGCGGCGCGTACCAGACCCTCTTCCGGGACCGGAAGGTGCGCAAGACCTACGAAGCGGTCGCGCGCCACGATCCCGGGCTGACGCTGCCGCGCACGGTGCGCAGCCGGATCGTCAAGGAGCGCGGGACCATCGTCGCGCAGGAGGTCGACGGTGAGCCGAACGCCGAGACCAGGATCGAATTGATCGAGCGCGCCTGCGGACTCGGCCGGTACCGGCTGGTCCCGGCGACCGGGCGGACGCATCAGCTCCGGGTGCACATGAGCGGTCTCGGCGTACCTATCCTGGGCGACCGCTTCTACCCGGTGGTCACCGAAACCGCGCTGGACGATTTCAGCCGGCCGCTGCAGTTGCTGGCGAAGACCCTGGAATTCACCGACCCGGTGACCGGTGAGCCGCGGCGTTTCGAAAGCCGGCTCGGCCTGCGAAATTGTGACGCGCTGACCCTTTCGGAATTTTCCGTTTTGTGATATGATGGGAAAAACGTCGGGTACGGTGGCGGCGTGAATGAGGAACCCAGTCGGACCGCGTTCGTCGCGGCCGCCGCCCGTGCCGCTCATCTGCTCGTCGACGCCGAACCTCACATTTTCGCGGACACCCTGGCCGTGGCGATTCTCGGCGAACGAGCCGAAGAACTCCTCGCCTACCACCGCGCGCACGGTGCGCACCCCATTCTGTCGGGGGCGAGGGGCCAGGTCGCCGTCCGCAGCCGGTACACCGAAGACCGGCTGGTCGAGGCCGTCGAGCGGGGCGTGACGCAGTACGTGATCCTCGGCGCGGGGCTCGACTCCTTCGCCTACCGCAGCCGGCTCCCCGTGCGGGTCTTCGAAGTCGACCATCCCGCCACCCAGGGATGGAAGCGACGCCGCCTGGAAAGCGCGGGAATCGCGATCCCGGAAACCGTGGCCTTCGTCGGGGTGGACTTCGAAAACGACTCGCTGCGCGACCGCCTGGCCCGGTCGGGGTTCGATTTCGCACTACCGTCGTTCGTGAGCTGGCTCGGCGTGACCATGTACCTCACCCGTGAATCCCTGATAAGGACGCTGGCGGAACTGCCGCCAGGCGCCGAACTGGTCGCCGACTACCTCCTTCCCGCGCACTTGCAGGACGAGGCCGGAAAGACCCATTTCGAAGCGTTGGCGCGAGTGGTGGCCGAGCGGGGGGAACCCATGCACAGTCTGTTCACACCCGAAAAGATGTCGGCGTTGCTCGAGGAAGCCGGCTTCAGGCGAATCGAGCACGCCGCCCAGCGCGAGGCGGTCGACCCGGCACTGTGGGAGCGCCGCGACACGCTTTCACCGACCACCCGCTTCCAACTCGTCCACGCGAGGTAGCAAGGCGCCAGACGATGCTGTGGTCCATCGCGACGAGGACGGGGGCGTCAGCAGTGCCGGCCGGAGACCGGCCCCCGCGCGAGTCCACCTTTCATGGCGCCCGAGTCCCGCATCGCGACGCCCGAGTTCCGCATTCGGCGCGGGCGAGTCCCACATTCGGCGCTTATTATCCACATGGGACGCTTTCCTCATCCGCGCACATCCCGGCGCTGGCCGCACCGCAACACGTCGACGAAACACCAGGGCGAGCACCATGCCGCGAAGCGCTCACAGGTTCGATATGATCGGATCGCACACAGCGACCGAGCAGGGGCGCCAAGACGGCCCTCGCTCACACCCCACTCCCCCACGAACGAGCAGAGAGAGGCATCCATGACCATCGACAAGATCGTTCGGATCCGGCTGGAAGCCGGGAAGATCCTCAGCACCCGATCACGAGGCAAGGACGTCTGCGACATCCCGGGTGGGAAGCGCGAACCCGGCGAGAGCCGATGTCCAGGCCCTCGTGCGAGAAATCCATGAGGAACTCTCTGTCGCCATCGACCCCGCCACCGCCGGACAGGTGGGCACCTTCGAGGCCCAGGCACACGGCCACGCCCGGAACCCTGGTGCGCATGAGGTGCCACACGGCGGGCCACACGGGAACACCGAGTCCCAGCAACGAGGTCGAAGAAGTGGTCTCGTCGTCCTACGCCGATCGTGACCGTGCGTCACCTCTCGATCAGCTGATCTTCGATCACCTGCACGGGAGCGGCCGGCTCACCTGACGCGACTACAGCTCCGCGGTGTGCCGGAGCACGCGCAGGAGCGCGTTTCCGTCGATGGCCGACGGGTCCGGCTCGACGCACTCCTCCAGCCGCGATTGGAGATCGTCGGCGTCGAAACCCACCCCGATCAGCACCAGACTACTCCGGGGCGCCGTCCCGGACGGCCAGCGTGAGCGCTCGAAGCTCAGGTAACGGCCCACCGTGTGCAGGGCGAAGCGGTCATCGGTCAGTCCGAAATGGAGGAAGCCCTTGGCCCGGTAGAGCCCGGGCGGCCGCCCGTCCAAGAACCGCATGAACCTGCGCGGGTGCAGCGGATCGTCCGAGGAGAACGTCATGCTCTGGTAGGTCGCGTGCGGATGGTCGTCGTGGTCGTGCAGCAGATCGTCGAACGACAGTTGCGCGCTCGCCGGACGTTCGACCCGGTCGAACAGCAGATCCAGCGGCACCCTGCCGCGCACGGCCGGCACCACCGGACGGCCCTCGCTCACCTCTTCCACCAGCGTCAGCACACGCGGGAGGGAGGACGGCTCCAGCCGGTCCGTCTTGTTCAGCACCACCAGATCCGCGAACGCCAGATGCCGGTCGAGCTCGGGATGCCGGGCACGGCTCGGCTCGAACTCAACAGCGTCGACAACCTCGATCAACCCACCGTAGGAGACCCCAGTGGAACTCGCCAGCACCAGCCGCACCAGTTCACGCGGTTCGGCCAGACCGCTCGCCTCGATGACGATCACATCGAGGTCCGCGTCCGCCAGCCTCTCGAGCAGGTCGTCCAGACCGCGCGCGTCGACGGCACAACACAGGCAGCCGTTGCTCAGCGAAAGACCCGCGTCCACCTGCCCCGCCACCGTCAGGGCATCGATGTTCACGGAGCCGAAATCGTTGACCACCACCCCGATCCGGGTGCCACGGGTGCTGGTCAGCCAGTGGTTGAGCATCGTGGTCTTCCCGGACCCGAGGTACCCGGCGACGACGATGACGGGAATCCCCTCGCGCACGAGGCCGAGCATAACCAGCGTCCTCATCGGACAGTCCGGGCGGGACAGGTGTGAGCCGGGTCAAGAGCCGGGCCGGACCACCAGCGGGAAGGCCGTACCGTTCCGATCCAGGACGGAACGACCAGGAATCCGTCCGACGAGAGCCGTACGTGCAGGCCGAAAAGGTGGCGATCGCCGAGCCGGGCATGGTGCGGCAGGCTGTCGCCGCGGTGGCCATCGGCCTCTACCTCCGGCTGCGGCTCGACGAGAACCCGGCGTTCGAGAAGCTGCTCGAAACCGAGCGACACCGCCCGGTGCGCGCGAACTTCCGCGCGATTTTCGCCGGCTGCTGGGCGGTCGTGCTGCTCTGCGGTGGGCTCGTGCCGGCCTGGAAAGTCAACCACCTGGTCACCAGCTACCTGCCGGCCTACCTCACGGGAACCCTTCCCGGGCACGGCGAGCGTGGCATCGGCGAGACCGCGGCCCAGGCCCTGCAGATCGGGATGCTGCCCGTGCTGATGGCTCTCGGTATCACCGTTCGGCGGCACGACCTCCACCGTGATGAGCGCACTGGTCGCGGCGACTGGCGGCCGGAACTGACCCGGCTCCTACCTGATGGCGGCCGGACTGGCCGGCGTGGTACGCGGCTAACTGATGCGGCAAACGGCACAAAAATTCCTCACTGGATCCCCGCCGACGTCACCACCGAGCGGGAGGCGAAACAACTGGTCGATGCCAACAAATAGGTCACCGTTGCGGCGCCTCCGGAGTGGTCATGCCCTGGCGCAGCAGCGTCGCGCCGATCCGCACGACACCGAAGACGCCTCGGCATTCATGGCGGCGGTATCGAGTGGTGTCGATCGTCACACCTGCGCTCGCGGCGAGAAGCGTTAGCGGAAGCGGCGAAACTCATCTGTCGCAATCGACACATCGGCAAAGGGTTTGGCGGACGGTAACTTGGCTGAGGCCCGGCAAAGCGACGCCGGGTTCCCCGGGCTGCCGCCGTCGTGGGCGCGCCTGTCTGAAGTGTCCCCCAGGAAAGGAACACCGTGCGGCGAAATCTGCCGCCGATGCTTGCCGCGCTCGCGAACCGCAACTATCGGCTTTGGGCCGCCGCCGACCTCGTGTCGGTCAGCGGTGGCTGGATGCAGGTACTCGGCCTCAACTGGGTCGTGCTTGCCCGCACCGGATCGGCCACCTCGGTCGGCTTCTCGGTGCTGCTGAGCACCTTGCCCGCGCTGATACTCGGGCCGTGGGCGGGCGCGCTCGCGGACCGGTTGCCGCCCAGGAGGATCATCCTGGCCGGAGAATCGCTGCATCTGGTCACGGCTGTCTCGCTCGCCCTGATGGTGTGGGCGGGCCTGCCCTTGGCCGGCATCTACGCGCTCACCGCCGTAGGCGGGCTGATCGGTGCGCTGGAGGGACCGGCGCTCGGCCGGTTCGCGGGCCAGGTGGTGCCGCCCGCCGAGCTCGGCAACGCGCTGGCCTGGAACTCGGTCACCAACTCGGTCGGGCGTGTGCTGGGCATGAGCCTGGCGGGTGTCCTCGCGGCGGTGGTCGGCGACCCGCTGCTCTTCCTGATCAACGCGGCCACCTTCGTCGTGGTGATCGCGGCGATCCTGGTGATGCGGCCGGGCGAGTTCCACCCCCTCGCGATCAGCCCACCGGAGGAGACCGGAGTCCGCGCCGGGCTCAGGTACCTCCGTGGCCGCCGGGCATTGGTGGTCCTTTTCGCACTGGGGTTCGTGCTGTCCGGGCTCGGCCGGAACTACCAGGTCACGATGGCCGCGATGACCCAGGGACCGCTCGGCGGGGGCGCGGCGGCGTATGGGCTGCTGTCCGCGGTGTTCGCGGTCGGCACCGTGGTCGGCGGAATCATCGCGGCCCGGTTCGCCGAGCTCACCGTTCCCCTGCTGCTCGGCGCGGCCGCGGTGACCAGCGTTCTGCAGGCGGTCAGCGGGTTCGCGCCGGGCGTGCTGTCGTTCGCGGCGGTCATCGTGCCGATCGCGGCCGGCGCGGTGCTCATCGACACCGCGAAGAGCACCCGGCTCCAGCTCGATTCCGCCGAGGGCATGCGCGGGCGGGTGCTCGCGATCCACGGCACGATCGCCGCGGCGGCCGGGGCGACCGGTGCCCCGCTGCTGGGCTGGCTGTGCGAGTTCTTCGGCCCACGCGAGGCGCTGGTGCTGGCTGGGGTGGTCACGCTACTGGCCACCGTGTTCGCGGCCGCCGCCCTGCGCACCCCGGATGACGTGCCCGCCGTGGCCATGGCGGAAGCGTAGGCGAACACAGCGCGTCGAGCGGGGCATTCACCCGGCGCGGCATGCGGAGCTGGCAGACTTCGTGGCATGAACGATGCCGCGGAACTCCGCGAACTCACTCCCGGGGTCTGGGCCTGGGAGCAGCAGGACGGCACCTGGTGGGTGAACAACGCGGGCGTGATCGGCGGGACGGACGGCCTCATCCTGGTCGACACCTGCGCCACCGAGGCCCGGACGCGACGTTTCCTCGCCGCCGCCGAGCAGGCGAGCGGCGGGGCGCCGATCCGCATGGCGGTCAACACCCACCAGCATGGCGACCACACCTACGGCAACAGCCTGCTCCCGGACTCGACCATCCTCATCGGCCACGAAAACATGCGGGAGGGGCTGCGCACCGACCCGATCATCGACGGCTGCCCGCCGTTCTGGTCACCGGTGCCGGACTGGGGCCGGGTGCACCGGCGCGTCCCATCGGTGTCCCTGCAGTCGGACCTGGTGCTGCACACCGGCGACCGGCGGGTCGAGCTGCGCCACCCGGGTCACCCGGCGCACACGACGGGAGACGTGGTGGCCTGGCTTCCCGGCGAGCGCGTGCTGTTCAGCGGCGACCTGCTCTTCCACGGCCTGACCCCGTTGATCTTCATGGGCTCGCTGGAGGGCGCGCTCCGCTCACTCGATTGGCTGAACAACTTCGGCGCCGAGCGGATCGTGCCGGGGCATGGCCCGGTGCTCGATGCCACCGAACTGCCGTCGGTCCTCGCCCAGCATGAGCGGTACTACCGGCTCGTGCAGGAAGCCGCCAAAACCGGTCGTGCGGCCGGCCTTTCCCCGTTGGAAACCGCACAGCACGCGGATCTCGGGGAGTTCGCCGGGTGGGCGGACAGCGAGCGGCTCGTGCTCAACCTGCACCGGGCTTACGCCGACGCGGAAAACCGCGAACTGGACCTACCCGCCGCGTTCAGCGACGCCGTCACCTACCACGGAGGACCGTTGCCTACCCGCGTCTAGAGTTCACGGCAGGTCAGGTTGACCTGCCGGGCCGAGCGGTTGCTGTGCACGATGGCGGTCAGGCCGAAGCTCGTGGACTCGTAGGCCTTGACCGTCGCGTTCCAGTCGGCACTGGTCACCGTGATCGCGGAACCGCGCTGGGACAGGGTGCCGTTCCACAGATTGCTGATCCGGTGGCCATCCGGCAACGCCCAGGTGACCCGCCACCCGTTCAAGGTGACCCCCTCGTCGTTGCGGACGGTCACCTCAACCTGGTAACCGCCAGGCCACGCGTTGACCACCTGGTACCGCGCATCGCAGCCGCCGCGATCGGACGTGTCGTCGTCGCTCTCGTTGCCGCTGGCGGGCGGGCTCGACGTCGTCGATGCGGGAGCCGGCGACGGAGGTAGCTGCTGAGCCTCGGCCTGCCCGGCCGGCTTCCCGGTCTGGCCCAGCGTCGCGGCCAGCGCTGCACCGCCGGAGGCCAGCACTCCGATCATGGCGACGAGGGTGAGCCGCCGCGCGACGCGCGACCGGCGCGGCCCCAAGGGCATGAACCTGGTCTGGGGCATCGACCGCAGGAGCGACGGCACCGGCCGTCCCTCGGCGACCGCGGCCAGCCCCTCGCGCACCAGGAGCATCGACGGGCGCTCCTCGGGGTCACGCCGCAGCAGGCACAGCAACACGTCGGTGAGCGGCCCGGCATGCTGGGGCGGGTTGATCTCCTCCCGCGCGATCCGTTGCAACAGCGCGATCGGGTTTTCGTCGGTGCCGTACGGCGGTTTGCCTTCCAGCGCGAAATACAGCGTCGCGCCCAGCGCGAACACGTCCGACGGAAACCCGGCCTCGGCGCCGCCCGCCACTTCCGGGGCCAGGTAGGCCGGGGTGCCGACGATGAACCCACTGCTGGTCACGGTTCCTTCGCCGGCCGCGCGGGAAATGCCGAAGTCGGCGAGCTTGGCGGTGCCGTCCTCGGTGATCAGCACGTTGCCCGGGGTGACATCGCGGTGCACGATGCCTTCTTCGTGTGCGGTGGCGAGCGCGGACGCCACCTGGCTGCCGGCCTTCGCCACGAAATCAGGTGGCAGCGTGCCGCGCTTGGTGACCAGCGCCGCCAGGCTCTCCGCCGCCAGGAACTCCATGATCAGGCAGGGTTTCCCCTGATGCGCGACCACGTCGTGCACCATGATGGCGTGCGGGTGCCGTAGTCGGGCGGCCACTCGTGCCTCGCGCATCGCGCGTAGTCCGGCCTCTTCGGCGTCCGCCTCGTCGGCGGCCGCGTCGATCAGCAGCTGTTTGACCGCGACCACACGATCCAGCCGTTCGTCGCGGGCCCGCCACACCACGCCCATCGAGCCCCGGCCCACCCGGGACAACAGGCGGTAGCGCCCAGCGATCAACTCACCCTCGTCCGTCACGGCGAATCCTCCGGGTCGACGAGCACGCTCGACACCAACTTTGCCTCAAAGACACGACCAACGGCAGGGAACGGTTCGAAAACCTCCGAAAAGGTGGCGTTCGGTGCGCCCCCGCGCACCGAACGCCACCTCGGCAAGCCGGTCCGTTACGGAATCGGAGCGGCGGCCGCTCGTTACACCGCTTCGGTGTGGTCGGCCGGGAGCAAGTACCCGGCCATCCGGGCCGCGTTCGCCGCGACCATGAACTTCGCGACGTAGGTGGCGTGATCGGGATAGAGCTGGCGGATCCGGTCGGCCGGGAACGGCATCGTGGTGGCCAGCAGCAGGCAGGCCCCGAACACGTTGCCCCCGCTGTTGTTCGGCGCGTAGGCCGCGACCGGGACATCGAGATCGGGAAGCCGCATGCCGCCGAGGGCGTTCCCGTCGGCGCCCCAAAGAATGACCGGGCCCAGCAGGGTGCTGATGTCCGGCGCGGCCGGCGGGGCGGCGCCGCCCCTGGCCCACCGGTCGAGGTAGAAGAACCCGGCGTTCTGGGCGTAGCGGAAGGCCATGCTGCTGACGGGCTTGTCGCAGGAGACGGAAGCACCGTCGTTGATGCTCTTGTCCCTGGCGTTGACCATGTTGTGGAGGTTGAGACCGAACTGCTCGGCGTGCGCGGTACCCGCGACCTCCCAGACCTTCGCGGTGTTCTGCCGGACCGAGGAGGCGAACGCGATCTCGGTTTCGGACTGGATCTCGAACACCGGCACGGCCAGATCCTGCCAAATCATGGCGGTCAGCGGCGGGATCAGCTCGGTGCCCACCGGCGCCGCGGAGGGGCGCGGCCGTGGATCATGATGCCGTTGAAGACGTTGTCCTTCGGCTGGATCGCGTCGGCGTAGGTGGTCAGCCGGAGGGCCGACTGCGAATGACCGGTCGCCAGCACGACCGCCGGGGTGCGCCCGCCGAGCAGTTTTGGACGTGTGCGCACGGCCTGGGCCGCCTACGAGAAGATGTCGTAGGACTGTGTCATCGGTGAAGTTGACCGCGCTGTAGCGGGCCGAGACCTCGCTCTTGAGCCTGTCCGCGCCGGCCTTCTGCACGGTGACGCCGACGTAGGCGTACCCCGAACGCACGAAATGCTGACAGGACTGGAAAAAGTCCTCCGGAACGTCCACATTGAAGCTCACGTTGAGCCACTCGGCCACGACCGTGCCGCTGAACTTCTCGGGGTCGTTCGGCCGGACCACGACAATTCTGGCGGTATAGCCGTTTCCGGTGCCGGCCATCCTGGTGTTCCAGACGCCGTCGGAACCCCGGCTGCCCGACTGCTCATAGGTGGTCGCCTGGCCGGACATCAGGTATTCGTGTTCGCCGTAGCCGTAGCCGTAGCCGGCCAGGTCCAGGATTCCCTTGGCGCCGCTGACCGGCCAGCCCCGCCCGGCGTTGTCGGCTATCGGGCGATCGTGGGGCTCGGCACCGCCGCCGAGGCGCTACCGGAAATGGCTGTCACCCCGCCCAGGACGATGGCGAGCACCGCCATCATCGACCAGAGTTTGCGCATGCCCGTCGGTCTCCGTCGGGTTCGGCAGCAGAACACGGCGAGTCTGTGACGGGCGACGGCCGGCAAACATCGGCGAAACCACCGGCCGCCCGGCGCGTTGTCAGCGGAAGACGATCAAAGGCGGCGAAAGTTCGGCCTGGGCGACAAACCGGCGGTGGTTTCGCAAGCTGAAGTTCCAGCCGAGGAAAAGGGCGCGGAACGGTGTGAGGGGAAGCGCGGACGGCGCTCCCCCTCACGCGGCTCCTACGCGGCGGCGGTGGTGAGGGCGCGGGTGGTGAGCACCCGGGCGAGATGGCGGCGGTATTCGGCGGTGGCGTGGGGCTCGTCGACCGGCGAGGTGTCCTCGGCCGCGAGCGCGCCTGCCTCGGCCGGCGAGGCGCCGGAGGCCAGCGCCTCTTCAGTGGCGCGGGCTCGGACCGGGGTGCCGCCCATGTTGATCAGGCCGACCGACCTGCCCACCACCGCGACACCGACGATCGCCCAGTCGATGGCGCGGCGGGTGAACTTCTCGAAGCCCCAGCCCAGCCCGGTCTGCCGTGGCACCCTGATCTCGGTCAGCAACTCGTCCGGCTCCAGCGGCGTGGTGAACGGGCCGAGGAAGAACTCCACCGCCGGGATCCGCCGCTCGCCCGACGGGCCGCGGACGACCAGCACGCCGTCCGAGGCCAGGATCGCGGCCGGCAGGTCGGCGGCGGAATCGGCGTGCGCCAGCGAGCCACCGATCGTGCCCCGGTGGCGGATCTGCAGGTCGCCCACGAAGCCCGCGACGTGCGCGAGCAGCGGCGCGTGCTCGGCGAGCACGAGGTCGCCGTTGAGGTCCTGGTGCCGTGACAGCGCCCCGATCGCGATCTCGTCCCCGTCGAGCCGGACGTAGCGGAGTTCGTCGATCGCCGCGAGATCCACCAGCACCTCGGGTGCCGCCAGCCGCAGCTTCATCAGCGGCAACAGGGACTGCCCGCCGGCGAGCAGCTTGGCGTCCTCGCCGTGCTCGGCAAGCAGGCCGAGTGCTTCGTCCACAGTGGACGCTCTGCGGTAGCTGAACTGAGCCGGGATCACCGGTCGACCTCCTGCCCGGACGCTTCCATCACCGCGTTGACGATGTTGTGGTAACCCGTGCAGCGGCACAGGTTGCCTTCCAGGCCCTCTCGAACCTCGGTCCGCGTGGGCTTCGGGTTGTGCGCCAGCAGCGAGGCGGACGCCATGATCATCCCGGGCGTGCAGAACCCGCACTGCAGGCCGTGCTGCTCGCGGAACGCCCGCTGCAACGGGTGCAGCTCGCCGTCCGCACCCGCCATGCCCTCGATGGTGGTGACCTCGTGCCCATCCGCCTGCGCGGCCAGCACCGTGCACGACTTGACCGACTCACCGTCGAGCAGCACCGTGCAGGCGCCGCACGAGGTGGTGTCGCAGCCGATGTTGGTCCCGGTCAGCCCGGCGTTCTCCCGGACGAAGTGCACCAGCAGGGTGCGGTCCTCGACCTCGTCGGAGAACGGCTGTCCGTTGATCTGAATGGTCACTCTCATTTCCTTGCGTCCTCCAACGCCTGCCAGACCCGGATCGGGGTCGTCGGCATGTCCAGGTGCTTGACGCCGAGGTGCGCCAGCGCGTCCACCACGGCGTTCTGCACGGCGGGAGTGGACCCGATGGTCGCCGCCTCACCGATTCCCTTGACACCCAGCGGGTTTCGCGTCGTGGGTGTCGCCATGTCCACCAGCTCGAAGTCCGGCAGCTCGGTGGCACTGATGAACGAGTAGTCGGCCAGCGTCGCGGTGGTGGGGTTGCCGTCCGGGTCGTAGCTCATCACCTCGAGCAGCGCCTGCGCCGTACCCTGCCCGAGCCCGCCGTGCCGCTGGCCCTGGAAGGCGAGCGGGTTGACCACCGGGCCGGCGTCGTCGACCGCGATGATCCGCTTCAGCACGACCTTGCCGGTCTCGGTGTCCACCTCGACCACGGCGAGGTGGGCGCCGAACGGGAAGGTTGGCGTTCCATCGCCGAACCACACGTCGGCGGACAGCTCACCCTCGCTGACCTGTGCGGCGAGCTGGCTCCAGGTGAGCACGCCGCTCGACGGCGCGCCACGCACCTGCCACGCACCCTGCTCAACGTTCAGCTCGAGGTCGTCCGGCGAGGCCTCCAACAGGTCCGCCGCGAGCCGGCGCGCCCGGTCGATCACCTGCCCGGCCGCTTCCCGCACGGCCGAACCGCCCAGTTGCAGTGACCGCGAACCGAAGGTGCCGACGGCCTTGGGGACCTCGTCGGTGTCGCCGTGCCGGATGGTGATCTTGTCCATCGGGATGCCGAGCTGGTCGGACAGCAGCATGGTCAGCGTGGTGTCCAAACCCTGGCCGTGCGGCGAGCTGCCGGTGTAGGCGGTGACGGTGCCGTCCGGGTTGATGTCGACACGGCCGCTCTCACCGCCGGCGTCACCACCGGTGATCTCCACATAGGCGGCGAGACCGAGGCCAAGCACGACCGGGTCCCCCGCCTCGCGGCGACGCGCCTGCTCAGCCCGGAGTTCGGCGTACCCACCGGCTTCGAGCGCCTTGTCCAACGCCTTGGCGTACTCGCCCGTGTCGTAGTTCGCGCCGGTCGGCGACTGGTACGGGAACTCGTCCGGGCCGATGAAGTTGACCTTGCGAACCTCGGCCGGATCCTTGCCGATCTCCGCGGCGAACAGGTCCATCGCACGCTCGATCGCCGCGGTCGCCTCGGGCCGCCCGGCACCCCGGTAGGCCCCGATCGGGGTCGTGTTGGTCGCGACCGCGCGGCTCCGCGTCTCGATCTTCGGGAAGCGGTAGACACCGGTGGCCATCAGCTCGGTCAGCGTCGGCAGGAACAATGCGCGCGGATAGGCACCCGCATCCTGGATCACGTCCAGCCGGAACGCCTGCACGGTGCCGTCCCGCTTGCCGCCGATGGTGACGGTGTTCTGCTGGGCGCGGCCGTGCGTCATCGAGGTGAGGTTCTCACTGCGCGTTTCGGTCCAGCGGACCGAACGGCCCGACCGCTTCGCCGCCCAGCCCAGCACCACCACTTCCAGGTCGGCGCCGATCTTCGCGCCGAAGCCGCCGCCGACGTCCGGCGTGATGACGCGGACCTTCTCCTTCCCGACGCCAAGCCCCGCCGCGATCGCGGAGCGTGCGAGCTGCGCGTTCTGCGTGGACAGCCAGACGGTCAGCCGCCCGTCCTCGCCCCATGTGCACGAGGCGCCACGCACTTCGAGCGGAGCCGGGGCCACACGCTGGTTGACGATGGTCTGGGTGACGACGACCTCGCAGGCGTCGAACGCGTTGTCGTCGAAGGGCCCGCCGTGGGTCTGAAGCAGGTTGCCGCCGACCTCGGGGAAAAGCACCGTCTCGTCGGTCAGCGCCGCGTCGATACTCGCGACGGCATCGAGCGGGTCGTAATCGATGTCGATCAACTCGGCGGCGTCCGGGAGCTGGTAGCGCTCCTCGGCAAGGACCAGCGCGACCGGTTCACCGACATAACGCACCACCCCGTCGGCCAGCCACGGCTGCGCGACCGGCGCTTCCGTCGGCGCCGGCGGCGTGAGGTCGACGTCCGCGAGCGTGTAGACGGCCACGACACCGGGAGACACGAGCGCCGCTGAGGTGTCGATGGACGAAATTCTGGCGTGTGCGATGGGACTGCGTACGAACATCGCGTGGACGGCTCCGGTCAGCGCCTCCTCGCGAAGGTCGTCGACGTAGGTGCCACCCTGCGTGATCAACTTCTGGTCCTCGATGCGGACCACTCTGGTGCCGACGATGCTCAATCTGGCCTCCTGGATGGAGTGGACACCCAAGATCATGCCCTCTTTCGGGCGACAAAGCCCCACGGGAGCAGCTGCCTTCCGTTCACCGGAACGCCTGCCAGGCCAGCACGGTCGCCAGAGTAAGCCCGGCGATGCCGATCGCAACGCGTAGTGGCGTCGCGGGCACTCTGCGCACGATCGCCGGGCCGATCCACGAGCCGGCCACCGATCCCGCGCACACCGCCAGCGCGGCGGGCCAGTGGACCTTGCCGGTGAACGCGAACACGGTCGCGGCGATCAGGTTCGCCGCGCCGATCGCCAGGTTCTTCGCCGCGTTCGACCGGGCCAGCGACTGGGTCCAGACGGTGGACACCAGCGCCAGCATCAACACCCCGGCCGCGGCACCGAAATAGCCACCGTAGACGGCGACGCAGAACGCCGCCGACGCCGTGGCGGGGCTCGCGCCGGAAAGCCCGGACCGCTCAGCCACCGCCCGCAGGCGCGGTCCCGCGAGCAGCACCAGCGAGCCGGCCGCGATCAGCCACGGCACCACGAAAGTGAACGCCTTCGACGGCGTGAACAGCAACAACGCCCCTCCGCACGCGCCGCCCACCGCCGAGATCGAGCACAACCAGAGCACGCGGTGCCGCTGTCCGGCCAGCTCTGGCCCCGAGCCCGCCATCGTGCCGATCGTGGTGCCCACCATCGCGACGGTGTTGGTGACGTTCGCCGTGACCGGGGGCAGTCCCGCGGCGAGCAACGCGGGATAGGACACCAGTGAGGCCAGTCCCGCCGTCGACCCGGCCAGCCCGGCGCCCACCCCCGCGAGCCCGAGCATGATCAGCGTCAGCACCGCCCCAGTTTCCGGCATCGGCAAGTTCCGCGCCTGGAACTGTCATCATGGCAACACTTTTTCCATCACTGGCGGTTTGTGCCGATGACCGGGCCGTCCGTACCGCACTCACCGAGCCGATGCGTAGGCCAGCGTCGCCAGCAACTGCACCCCGGCCGCGACGGCCAGGCAACCTCGCAGCGACCAGGTGACCAGGGGCCCGCCAGGGCGGACCCGATCGCGACGCCCGCGACCTTCAAGCTCGCTCCCGTGGTGAAGATCTACGTGCGCGACGCTTCCGGCGCCTCCGGTGCCGTAACGCGCGCAGACCGGTGGGATGCGGACCTTCGCCGATGCCCGCGACAGGGCGGCGACCGCCAGCCCGAACGAACTCGCTGAGGCAGCCAACAGCAAGCCCGCGCACCGAGTGCGGCAGCGCCCGCCCACACGAGTGCGTCCGGCCTCAGCAGGCCGGGCCCGCCTGACCAGCCACAATGGTGAGCACCCTTGGCATCTGCACGCCGACGGCGGCGATAACGGACCGCGGGGCGAGTGGTTCGTGTCGTCCTCGGCGCTGGCCCTGGCGATGCTGCTCGCCCGAACGACAGGTCGTCCCCGGCGGGATCGGTGCCGTGCGGTCCTGCCAGGCCGTGTACCTCGGCGCGGGCAATGGCGGTCCGCGAAAGTACTGCTCGGCCAGATGCGCGACGCGAAAACGCGTCGCCGCCCACCGGGCACGGGGCACCTGACCGAGCGGCACGCTGGCGTGCACGTCGATCAACTCCGCGCTGCTCTACTCCCGGATTGTTCATCCCCGGCCGGCCGCTCGACGATGCCTTCACCGACTACCTGGTCGACGGCGTACTACTTCCGTTGCTGGAGCACCGTTCCTGGGAGCTCCCAGGTGGCAGACGATCACCTTCTGCTTCTGCGGCGGAGTGCTGGCCTCGTGTCGCCATTGCGGCGCGAGAACGGCATGATGTCACCATGACTTCGCCCGACGCCCTGCCGCCCGGCGACCGATCCGGCCCGGCACCCAGTGTGACGGTGAACGTGGAACACCGTGAGGGCGGTGTCGTCGTCTTGTCGGTCGCGGGCGAAATAGACCTGGTCAGCGCACCCTCTCTGGAGGAGCCGCTGACTCACGCGCTGGCGGAACGGCCGAAGATCCTCATCGTCGACCTCACCGAGGTGGGCTTCCTCGCCTCCGCCGGGATGTCGGTGCTCGTGGCGGCCCACAACCGGGCCGGCGAGCACACCGACATGCGGCTGGTCGCCTCGGGCAGCGCCACCTTCCGGCCGATGGAGCTGACCGGCCTCGCCGAAGCGCTGGCGATCTACCCGGATCTGAACCAGGCCCTGGGCAACTGAGCTGGGCCATTCACAGGAAGCCCCTCGCTCGATTGGGTCAGCCGCACTAATGTGTGAACCCACTCATACGACAATTTCCTGCGAGGCCGCAATGCCCTTCACTTCGCCCAGCCAGATCCCGGTCGGTGTCGATCCGACGAGACCGAGTATTGCCCGGATCTATGACGGATTTCTGGGCGGCAAGGATCATTACGAGGTCGACCGGGCGGTCATGGACAAGATTTCGGCAACGGTACCGGAAGCTTTGCACATCGCCCGGGGCAACCGTGGATTCCTCAACCGGGCATGCCGTTTTCTCTCCGCCCAGACCGGCATCGAGCAGTACCTGGACTGCGGCTCCGGGCTGCCGAGCGCGGAGAACACACACCAGATCGCGCAGCGATCCAAGCCCGACGCCACGGTGCTCTACGTGGACAACGACCCGGTCGTCCTGGCGCACGGGCGGGCGATGCTGGAAGAGAACGGTTTTACGCATATGGTTGCCGCGGACATCTTCGACCCACCCGCGGTGCTGAACCACGAAACCGTCGTCAAACACATCGACTTCAGCAAGCCGCTGGTGTTGTTGCAGGTCGGTACGCTACATCATGTCGAGGGCGACAGCGGACCCGAGATCATGCGGCAGTACATCGACGCGCTGCCCTCGGGTTCCTATGTTGTGTTCTCCCATTTCTTTGATCCTGAAATTCCTGAGCTGACCGAGATCGCGAAACGGATCGAGCAGGTCATGGTGCAGGGCCCACTGGGTGCGGGCCGGTTCCGCACCCGTGCCGAACTCGAGGCAATGCTGCCAGGTCTCGAACTCATCAAGCCCAACGCACTGTCCGAGCCCGGGATCGTCATCTGTGACCAGTGGTGGCCGGACGGCCCGCAGGTGGTCCCGTTGAGCAAGGCGGCGCATTGCATCGCCGGCGCTGTCGCCCGAAAGCCCTAGGTCAGATGCCGTAGCGAGCTGTGACGACCGACGGAGTGTCGAGATTGCGGCCGACATCGATGGACTGGGCGAGCCGGATGTACTGCCCCTCGGCCCACATCAACGGTCCGCTCGCAGCAGCCGAGCTCCTTGGCGGTCGCCCCGGCGACCCCGCTCACCGGGCTGTACCGGGGAAAGGCACCGGGCTGGTAGGTGGTGCCGTCACCGGGACTCGCGGTGGCGATGAACTGACTGTTCCACATGAACTGGGCCATCCGCCTCGCCTGTGCGGTGTCGCCGGCCGCGAGCAGCCCGGTGGCCTGCTGGTAGAGGTCACGACCCCATACGCGGTGATAGCCCTCACCCGCGGCGTCCGCGCTGACGAAGTTGCCCCACGGCGTCAACAGTCCTGCCACGCTCGCGCCGCGATAGGTCTTGTCCTCCGCCGAATGCAGCGCCATGATCGCCACGTAGTAGGCGCGACGGCGCTGGGTATCACCGGAGACGCTGGCCGGCGCCGCCTTCAAACTGTCCACATAGGAGTTCCAGTTCGTCCGGTAGGAGGCCTCGACGGCACCGAAACCCGCGGACAGTGAGTCACCGGCCGCGGCGAGCGCCGTGGTCGACGTGCTGCCGTAGCCAAGCACGACCGTGAAGACCGTGTCGGCACCGACGGCGATCTGCCCGCACTGCACGGCGTTTCCCGGCGCGGACAACGAATCGTACTGCGTGGTCAACATCTTCTGCGCGGTGACGTCCACGTTGCAGTCGCTGGCCGTGACCGCGTAACCGTTGTCGTGCGCGATGAACCCACTGGAGGTCCGTAGCGCCGAAACGATTCCGGAATCGCTGGCCAGCAGTGCGCCGGAAGCGCTGTCCCACCACGCGTTGTCGTTCGTTCCGGTATTCGCGATGCAGACCGCGATGATCTCGGTCCAGCCAGGCGAGTTCATCACTTCCCATCCCGCGGGCGGTTGCACGTCGCGGCGGAAGCTGGTGAACCAGCTTGCCCGGGCTGACGAGTTCCGCGAGTCGCGCCGGTCCCGCTCATCCGGATCCTGCGGCAGCGCACAGAACGGCGACACGTCGGCCCGGTAGCGCACCGCCCGCCCGCACCACTCGGCGAACGCGGGTTGCGGGCCGGTCAGTGAGGGCCAGGCCAGATTGTCCAAAGAAGACACCGACACGGCGGTCACTCCTACTGGAACGGGCAACCGGGATTCGGCGCGTCGTCCGACAGCGGGCTGCCCGCCGGGTCAACGTAGAGCACGTCCAGCACCAGCGGAGTGGCGCCAAGATTTCGTCCGATGTGGACATGCTCGCGCCCGCTGGGCTCGGTGAGCGCATCGCCCGCGTGATAGATGCCGTCCACGGCACAGTCCGCGGCGTTGTGAGTAAGCGTGCCCTGTCTCACCAGCCCATACAGAGTTCCCTGATGGAAATGCCAGCCGGTGCCGCCGCCGGGCGCCACCGTGATCTCACGGAGGATGTAGTCCTTTCCATCGACGGTGCTCTGCGCGATGATCTTCGCGGTCACACCGTGACTCTGTGTCGCGGCGGCTGTGGCGGGGGCCACGGCCACGACCACGGCGAGCAGGCACGCTCCGACCAGCCGGAACCGGTGAACGTTACGCATGGGGCGAATCCCTTTCCGCAGGGTCATTGAGCGCAGCGCGCAGCAGAACGGCCAGGTGGTGTCGTCACTTCCCCGAGTCACTGTCACAGAGGCACCTCACAGAGTCACTGTCGCACCAGGCTAGCCAGGTGGACGAGAACGCACAACCTCCTGGCCGTCATTTCGCTGACGATTTGACTTTTCCCGGCTGAAAATTCATTCTTGCGGGTGACGATCACTAGTTCGAATCTTTGGGTTTCGGTACCGTGGTGGTGTTCCCCACAAGGAGGCTTCCATGCTCGACGTATTCTCCCTATCCGCCAAGGACATCGACGTGCTCTCTGACGACGAAGCGGTCGAAACGATGGCCGCCGCTCGGCGAGCGGCCTGCCAGGCCGACGCGATCCAGGCCAGAGCGATCGCCCGGCTCAACCAGATCCGGGGCCATACCCGCTGGGTCGCCGACGAAGTAGCACTCGAATTGTCGCTGACCAGGCAGATGGCTCAGGCGCGAGTCGAGTTGGCCACTTCCCTGACCACGCGGCTGCCGAAGCTGCTCGCCGCGATGGCCAACGGCGAGACGGACCTGTTCACCGCCAAGAAGGTTCACGAGGTCACCGCGCCCCTGACGGACGACCAGTGCCGCCAGGTCGACCAGAAAATCGCAGGCCGCATCGCCGGAAGAGATCCCGGCTCGGTACGCGCCATCGCACGCAGGGCCACCCACGACGTCGATCCCGAAGGCTACGCGGAACGTGCGAAGAAACGCCGCAAGGACCGCAAAGTCCGCCTCATTCACGAAAACGACACTATGGCCTCGCTCTGGGCGTATCTCCCCGCCGAAATCGCCACCGCCGTCTACGCCCGCATCGACACGATCGCGCGCAAGCTCAAGAACAAGGACGAACAACGCACGCTCGACGAACTACGCGCGGACGTGTTCGCGGACCTGCTGCTCGGCAAACTTGGCGGATTCGCCCGGATCCTCCCGCAAATCTTCATCCACGTGCCCCTCGGCGCGGCGCTGAACGTCAGCGACGAGGGCTGCGAGCTCGCGGGGCACGGCACCATTCCCGCCGACATCGCCCGCGACATCATGCAGAACCCAGCCAGCGTCTGGCGAAAAGTGACCTGCGACCCGGTATCGGGGGCGGTCCTGGACGTCGGACGCAGCCGCTACCGCCCTCCCGCCGCGCTAAACGATTTCGTGCGAGTAAGGGATCGCGAATGCCGGTTCCCCGGATGTCACCGCCCAGCCCAGCGATGCGAAGCCGACCACAACCGCGACTACGGACGCGGCAAGGAAGGCCACACCTCACACTGCAATCTCTGCTGCCTTTGCCAGAATCACCATCATCTCAAGGACGTACCCGGCTGGACCTTCACCCTCGATCCCGATACGGGCCAACTCGACATCACCACCCCGACCGACCGCAGCCACCACACCCGGCCCGAACCCGTGCTCCGACCACGAAAATCCTGACTGGGCGTCCGCGGTCTGGAAGCAGAGCTGAGGAACAGAGTGCCACCCGGAAACGCTGTGCGCCGAATGGTGGGAAGCCGATCGGCAACGATGACCGGACCACCGTCCGCGCGGGAAAGGACACCTGACGGCTACTCGACCAGTGCCGACATGATCACTTCGCGCAGGCCGGCGCAGACAGCGATGGTCGCCGAGGAATCGGCGGTGTGCTGGGTGTTGTCGCGGTCGAGCACCACCCCGCCCGCTTCGCGCACAAGGAGCACGCCGGCCATGGTGTCCCATGGCAGGTTCGCCAAAATGATCGACGCTTCCAGCTTTCCGTGCGCAACCCACGCCAGGTCGATAGCGGCGGTGCCGATCATGCGGATGCGCTGGGCGCTGGCCCCGAGGCGACGCAGCAGCGCGATCCGAAGCCGGTTGTTTGCCTCCGCGCCCTCGCCCACCGCGAAATCCCCGATTGAGATCACCGCGTCGGACACCTCTTGCGCGCCGGAACTGTGGATGCGCTCGTCCCCTGCGTATGCGCCGTACCCGTCTACGGCGGTATAGGTGATTTCGAGGAACGGTAGGTCAATAGCCGCGAGCACGCCGCGCCGGTCGGCCACGAGACCTAGCGATACAGCGGACAGCGGAATACCACGGGCGAAGTTCGCCGTGCCGTCCACCGGATCCAGCGCCCACCACAGCTCGCCGTCCGCCGGACCGGTGCGGCCATGTTCCTCCCCAAGGATCCCGATGTCCGGGGTCTCCCTGGCCAGGAATTCCCGCACCGCGTCCTCGACAGCGAGGTCGACGTCCGTCACCATGTCGCGCTCGCCTTTCGCGGTGACCGACACGGGTGCACGGGAACGGATGATCCGGTGCGCCAGCGCGACGGCCTCGCAAGCGACCGGCAGCAGCTCGCGGTAGCCGCCCATCAGCGCACCATCACGAATCGGCCCCTCGCACGACGTCCAGCTGCGGCAGGTCGTGCCCTAGCCGGTCACGCTTGGCCGTCAAATACGCGAGGTTGTCCGGGCTGGCCGGCACCAAAAGCGGAACCCGCGAGGAGACCGCGATCCCGTTCGATTCCAGAGCGCGGATCTTGTCCGGATTGTTCGACATCAACCGCACCGACCGCACTCCCAGGTAGCGCAGTACCCGCACCGCCGGCCCGTAGTCCCGCACGTCCACCGGCAGTCCCAGGCTGGTGGCCGAATCGACCGTGTCCAGCCCCTGCTCATCCTGCAGGATATGCGTTCGCACCTTCGCGACCAGACCGATTCCGCGGCCTTCGTGCCCGCGCAGGTACACCAGGATGCCGCTGCCCTCGCGCACGATGGCGTCCAGCGCCGAGTCCAGTTGGTCACCGCACTCACAGCGTGTCGCTCGGAAGATGTCGCCGGTCATGCACTCGGAGTGCACCCTGACCAGCACGTCTTCGTGTATCCGTTGGCCGTAGACCAGTGCCATGTGTTCATGCCCGTGGTCCCGGAACGCGACGCTGCGGAAGGTGCCGCGCCGGGTGGTCAGTTCGGACTCGGCGATGTCCTGGTCGATGCTTTGGTTTTGCATCCGCCTCCCCTTTGTCGTTGGAAGAGCATTGGCGACGGTACCCGGTTACGGGCGTTTTGGAACCACACTGCGCCGTCCAGGAGCGCAACGCCCAGCCCCCGTACGAGGAGGGCAAACTCCCCAGGCCACCGAGCCTTGGGGGTGCTCCACCCTCACATCCCCGCGGAGGGCCCCCTCCCAGTCGTCCCGGTATACAGGAGGCGGTGGAGAAAGGCGGATGGCCATGAACTTGCTGCCCATGGACACGACGATCGACGTTAGGGAACGCGCGGCGGAGGTCGCCCTGCTGCCGGTTGGCAGTCTCGAACAGCACGGTCCGTTCCTCCCGCTGACCACTGACACCGTGATCGCCTGCACGATCGCGCGGGAGATCGCGGCCGCCTATCCGGTGCAGTTGCTCCCGCCGGTGACGATTTCGTGTTCCCACGAGCACGCCGCCTGGCCGGGGACGGTGAGCATCTCGGCGACGACGTTGTACGCGATTGTGCGTGACGTCGCCGATTCGCTGCGCCGGTCCGGGATCGGCAAACTGGTCCTGGTCAACGGCCACGGCGGCAACTACGTCCTGGCCAACGTGGTCCAGGAGTCCGGCGCCGCGCTGGCGCTGTTCCCCGACCTTCGGGACGTCCAGGATGCGCGAGCCGCCGCCAGGCTGGAGACCTCGATCGACAGTGACATGCACGGCGGTGAACTGGAGACGTCCATCCTGCTGCACGCCCATCCGGACCTGGTCCGGCCCGGCTACGACTCGGCCGACACGATTGCCGACGATCGTCGTCACCTCCTTACCCTTGGCATGGCCGCCTACACCGAATCCGGCGTGATCGGACGCCCGTCCCTGGCGACGGCGGCGAAGGGCAAGGACCTGCTGGCCAGCCTGGTCGAGGCCTTCGCCCAGTACCTGGACAGTTTCGAGTCCTGAACGCGCACGCGCCGCAGCAACAGCACCAGCGCGCCGGGCAGGCTCGCGACCAGCGTCAGCACCCCGTACACGACAGCCGTGGTGAGGCCGGGCGTCGCACCCAGCCCGGCGGCACCGAACGCGAGCGCCGAGAAGCCCTCGCGCGGTCCCCAGCCGCCGATGTTGATCGGCAGTCCCATCACGACCAGTGCCAGCACCATCAGGGGCAGCAGCTGCCCGACCGGTGCCGTCAGACCGGCGGCGCGGGCCGCGACGACGAACATCGCGACATGCCCCGCGATCGTCGCCGCCGACAGGAGCGCCACCACCGGCCAGGTGTCGCGGGAAAGCAGGCCGAGACGCCCGTCGGCGAGCGCGGTCGCCACGGCGCGGCGCCCCGCGGACGGACCCCACCGCTTCCACCCCGCGATCGCGACGGCGGCGGCCAGCACGATCCCGACCGCGATCAGGATGTCGCGGGCCGGCACGACCGCGGACACCAGTCCGGGGTCGGCCAGCAGCACCACGACCCCGATTACCAGCAAAACCACCTGTCCGGCGAGCCGTTCGAGCAACACGGCACGAACGCCGCGGCCAACATTCCCGGATTCCCGCCCGTGACTGACCGCGCGGTTGACGTCGCCGACCACGCCGGCCGGCAGCACCGCGTTGAGCAGCAAGGCCTGGTAGTAGTCCGATACGGCGGTGCCGAGGCCCAGTGGAAGGTCGAGCTTGCGCGCGACCAGGCACCATCGCCAGGCGCTGAGTACCGTGGTCAGCAGCCCGATCGCCAGGGCGGCGACTATCGCCGGCGTGTCGATGACGCGCAGGCCGGCGACGAACGCGCCGGTGCCGAGCCGCCAGACGAGCACGGCCAGGATCACCACCGCGACCAGCAACCGCAGCCACGGCCAGATCTTGCGCATCATGACTCTGGCCCGATCGCGAGCAGGTCGGTGTGGTGGACGACAACGCGCAGTTCGCTGTCATCCAGCCGGCGGCCGAGGTAGGCGTCGGCGTGCTCGGCGAGGCCTGGCTCCTGCTCGCAGGCAGCCGCGACCCAGCCCTTGAGCCATTCTGCGGTCAGCATCGCGTGGTCCGCGTCGAGCCGCCACGGGCTCGGCCCGGTCAGCACGGTCGCCCCTCGCCGCTCGAACGCTTCGACGGCGACCGAAACGGCCTCCGGGCCGAGCAGGTCGTCACGCCGCTGGTGTTCGTTGAAGGCCTCAGCGAACGAGGCATCGAGTGGTTCGGCCGGGCTGAACTCGACCTTTCCCGCCACCGACAGCGTGAACAGGGCCGGGCAGCCCGCCTCGACGCAGGCCACCGCGAGTGCGTCCATCTCCTCGGCGGTGAGCAGGTCGAGCAGCGCGGAGCAGGTCACCAGCGAAGTGCCGGCGAGATCCCCCGTGGTCAACCCGGTCAGGTCGCCTTGCCGTGTCTCGAAAGTCACGCGGCTTGTGTCGTCGGAAGCCGCTACGCCGGTCGCCACCCCGATCATCGCTGCCCTCGCGAGCAGTTCGGGGTCCCGGTCGTACAGAACCCAGTGCTGCGGTACCCGCAGCCGTTTCGAAAGCCATCGCCCCATTGATCCCGTGCCACAACCTAAGTCACGAATGACCACGGGGTTTTGGTTCAACGGGTCCTTCAGCAGGGTGGTGTTCAGCGGCTCGATCAGGCCCTCGGCGCGGGCGGCGGCGTCGACCGGCTCGCGCAGGGCGAGCCATTCCGGCGCGTATCCCCCGGTGCTCAGCTGGTTGTCCGTACCAATATGTTCGCCATGCGTCGCGCCGTCTCGTCCCACGCCGCCAGCATGCCACGGCGGAACCGGGCGGCAGTCCGTACTCGGCTCCGCAGCTCCCGATCGCTCAACCAGCGGTGCAGGCCGTCAGCGAGCGCCACGGGGTCATCTGGTGGAACCAGGATTCCGGGTAGTGAACCGTCGGGTGCCTGGCCGAGTGTGTCCGGCAAGGCCTGCACCGCGGTCGCGAGCACAGGGATTCCCCGTGCGAGTGCCTCGGTCACGACCATGCCGTAGGTCTCGGCGCGAGACGGCAGCACGACGAGGTCGGCCGCGGCATAGGAGTCCTCCAGCGGCCGGCCGGTCCGTGGGCCGGTAAGTGTGATCCTGCCCTCGATTCCGTGGCGCGCGATCAGTTCTCGCAACCGTTGGACGTAGTGAGGATCACGGCGCACCGGCCCGACGCACTCGCAGGACCAGGGCAGGCCGGCGAGCGTGGCGAGCGCTTGCACGAGGAGGTCCTGGCCCTTGCGTGGGGTGACGGAGGCGACACAAAGCAGCCGCGACGCGCCGTCCGTGCCGGGCGCGAGCGGAGCGGGGTCGCTACCTGGCGTGACGACGTGGATCCGGTCGCCGGGCAGCCCGTGCTGCCCGGCCAGCCGGTTCGCCGCCCACGGGCTGGTCGCGACGACCGCGGCCGCGGCGTGCAGGGTTTCGCGTTCGCGGGCGTCCAGATCGGCGGCGACATCCGGTTCGAGGCCCGTTTCGTCGGCCAGCGGCAGATGCACCAGTACCACCAGGCGCACCCGGCGCGCCTCGGGGACCATCACCTCCGGCACCCCGCACGCCACCAGCCCGTCGACCAGTACGGTCTCGCCGTCCGGCGCGGCCACGAGAATTTCCGCCAGGCGTGCGCAAGCGTTTGCGTCCGGTTGCGGCCACGCCCCGGGCACGGCGACCTCATGCACCGGCAAGCCCGCGGCGGCCAGGCCGCGGCTCACCCGGCGGTCGTAGAGGTTGCCGCCGCTGGGCACGGTGAGGTCGTCGACGTCACCGGGAAGGATGAAGATCACGTTCGTAGCTCGCCCACGCCACGTGCGACTCGTGCAGGGTGACCGCGATCCCGGCCAGCCCACGGGCGCCCTCACCGAGGGCACCCGCGTGCACCCGCCCGGCCAGCTGGTCGGCGATGAACTTGGCCAGGAACTCCGTCGAGGTGTTGACCCCCGCGAAAGCAGGCTCGTCGTCGAGGTTGCGGTAGTTGAGCCGGGCGAGCACCGCGCCAAGTTCCTTGGTGGCCAGCCCGATGTCGACGACGATGTTGTCCTCGTCGAGCTCGGCCCGGCGGAAGGTCGCGTCCACGACGAACGTGGCGCCGTGTAACCGCTGCGCCGGGCCGAAGACCTCGCCGCGGAAGCTGTGCGCCACCATCATGTGGTCCCGGACGGTGATGCTGAACAAAAGAAGGCCTCCCTGTTCGGTAAATCCTGGTTCTGGAAAAGATTCAGTAGACGATTCGGTGACACAGTGCCGGAATCTCGCCTTCGGCGAGCGCGGGCATCACCGACGGCAGTTCCCCGAACCGGCTCTCCCCGGTGATCAACGCTTCGAACGCGGGGTTCGCGAGCAGGTCGAGGGCCAGCGCGAGCCGGTCACCGAAGGTGCGCCGCGACCGCCTGGCCGGGGAGACCGAACCTACCTGGCTGCTTCGGACGGTGAGCCGCCGGGAATGGAACGACTCGCCCAGCGGCAGACAGACCTTGCGGTCCCCGTACCAGCTGAGCTCGATCACTTCGCCCTCGGGCGCGAGGAGTTCCAGCGCGCGGACGAGCCCGGCTTCGGTGGCGCTGGCGTGGATCACCAGGTCGCACTCCTCGGTGGCCCGCTCGGGTGTGGCGAAGCCGACTCCGAACGCCTCGGCGACGGCCGCCCGTGCGGGGTCCACGTCGACCAGTTCGACCTGGGCGCCCGGGAACCCGCCAAGCACGGCGGCGACGCTGCACCCGACCATGCCCGCCCCGATGACCGCGATCCGGTCCCCGACGAGCGGCGCCGCGTCCCACAGGGCGTTGACGGCGGTCTCCACCGTCCCGGCCAGCACCGCCCGGGACGCGGGTACCCCGTCCGGCACCACGGTCACCGCGTCGGCGGGCACGACGTAATGCGTCTGGTGTGGATAGAGGCAGAAGACGGTGCGGCCGAGCAGTCCGGGTGACCCCTGCTCGACCACGCCGACGTTGAGGTAGCCGTACTTCACCGGCCACGGGAACTCGCCTTCCTGGAAGGGCGCCCGCATCGCCCGGTACTGGTTTTCCGGCACTCCACCACGGAAAACGAGCGTCTCGGTCCCGCGGCTGACCCCCGAGAAAAGGGTGCGGACCAGCACGTCGCCGGGACCGGGGGCCGTCAGCTCCACGCTGCGGATCTCGCCCTCACCAGGGCCTTTGAACCAAAAGGCGGTAGCGGAACGTGTCATGGACAACCTCCGTTTCGCACCGGAAGGGTACGCGATCTTGAAGACGAACACCGTTTCCGCCGACCACGAGCTGGCCGCCGCCGCAGGTGCCCAGATGTTGTTGGTGTCCTTGCTCAACCCCGGTGTCGTGGGTTGGCTGACCGCCGTCGGCTACACCGTGGCGCTGGCGACCGTTCTCGCCTTCGCCCTGCGCCGCTGGGGAACTCACGTGCTGCGGCCGGCGGACCACGTGACGCTCGCCAGAGCCGTGCTCGTCGGCGGTGTCACGGTCCTCGTGGCCGAGCGGGCCCCGGAAGGCGTGGTCTTCGTCTCGATCGCCGCCGTGGCGCTGGCTCTGGACGCCGTCGACGGCCTGGTCGCCCGCCGTACCGGCACGGCTTCGCCGCTGGGCGCGCGGTTCGACATGGAGGTCGACGCGTTCCTGATCATGGTGCTCAGCGCGTACGTCTCGTTCTCCCTCGGCCCGTGGGTGCTGATGATCGGCGCCATGCGGTACGTCTTCGTCGCCGCTGCCTGGTTCGCGCCGTGGCTGCGATCGCCGCTGCCGCCGAGCATCGCCAGGAAGACCGTCGCGGCCTTGCAGGGCATCGTCCTGGTCGTCGCCGGACTCGACGCCGTGCCGCGGCCGGCCGCGGCCGCATTGACCGTGCTGGCGCTGGGTTCGCTCGTCTGGTCCTTCGGCCGCGACGTCTCGTGGCTGTGGCGCAACCGGTTTCCCGCCTACCTCGAGGCTTTGCCCGTCCCGGTGGCGGGCGAGGTCACCGGGTGAGGCCGGCCTTGCCGGAACCGTCACCGTTCGTGGACCGCGCCCAGGACCGGTTTCACGTCGAGGATGGGCGTGCCGTCGATCGCCTCGAGATCGCGGACGACGATCGCGCCCTCTTCGACGGCCGTGATGGTGACCGCGTGCAGGCCGATCGGGTTCGGGCGGTCCGGCGACCGGGTCGAGAACACGCCCTGCCTCGGCCGGTTCGTGTCCCCGCGCGGGTGGACCGAAAGCACGTCGCGGCGGCCCTGGTGCAGCCAGGTCAGCACCAGCACTTCGTCCCCGGTCCGCAGGTCGGCCGCCGCCTCGCGGAGATCGGGCCGGAAGACGACGCGCGCGGGCGGCGCCCCTTCGTCGCCCTGCTTCGGGGCGGTCTCACGGTCGGTCAGCGGCGACGTCACCCAACCGACCGGACGCAGCTCGTAGGTCGCCTCGGGCATTCGGTCTCCCTTCCACGGCGATGATCAGGAGACCAGTATCCGCGGCGACAGCGTCTTGAGCACCGCGTTGGTCCATTTCGGCTGCCGCGGGGTCCGCGGATGGCAGCGTTGCGCGAGCGCGCCCAGACCGGCGTCTTTCGCGGCCTGGGCGCCCGGGGCGAGCAGTTCCCAGTCGACCGAAACCCCCGCGGCCCTGCGGTGTAACCGGCGCAGATCGGCGAGCAGCAGCTGGCCCGGCTCGCGGCGGCGGACGGTGAGCCCGCTGACCGCCGCGTGATGGGCTAGATTGATCGCGTGATTACCGGGACGGCGCACAGCCACGCACGGATCGGTCACCCGGTAGAGCGTTGAGCTCTCGGGCGGGTCATGGACCCGCGTCCTCCTTCCACCCCGGACCTGCGGCCTTCCGTCGCGCCTTCTTTCCCCTGACCAAGGAGAAAATCATGACCGTCACGTTCAACCACACCATCATCGCGTCGAAGAACCGGCACGAATCGGCGGAGTTCTTCCGTGAGCTTTTCGAGCTCGCCGAAGCGCCGTCGTGGGGAGTGTTCACCAACCTCCAGCTCGATGACGGCGTGCTCCTGCAGTTCGCGGAGCCCCCGGTCGAGATCCAGATGCAGCACTACGCGTTCCTGGTGGACGACGAGCTCTTCGACCGCGCGTATGCCCGGATCCGCGGAGCGGGTATCGAGCACTGGGCCGACCCGCGGATGAAACGTCCCGGCGAGACGAACACCGAACACGGTGGCCGTGGCGTCTATTTCAAGGATCCGTCCGGTCACGCGATCGAGATGATCACCAGGCCCTATCTGTAGCCGTGGCCGGTCACCGCTCCGGGAGCAGGGTGCCGAGCGGGCCGAGGTCGATGTTGAGATCCTCCGGCGTCAGGCCGAAATGGTCGCACAGCTCCCGCATCCGCTCCTCGAGGCGCATGAGGGTCAGGCCGATGGCCTCGATCTGTTCGTCGGTGAGGTCGCCGTGCTCCACCCGGCGCAGTGCCTGTTTCTCCATGAGCTGGCGCAGCAGTTCCACAATGGTCAGCACCAGGCTCACCAGGCTGCGTTCCGCGGTTTCCGGGTCGGCGTTGATACGCGGGTTCTCTGTCATGATCTTGGCTCCAGCGCGGTGACCGAGGCCAGCAGCGAGCGCAGGGAGATACGCACCAGGTCGACGTCGGCGATCGACAGCGTGATCTCACCGGTGATCACGACCCCGCCGCCGAGCACCCGGTCGAGCAGGTCGACCAGCGCGATCGGCCGGTCCGGTTCGGATAGTGGCACCGGTTCGGACAGTGGCACCGGTTCGCTCATGGTGCCGGTTCCTCCAGTGAGGAGAACGAATACGGCGGCCACGGGCCGGTGAGTTGCAGCTGGATGGCCGCGTGCCCGCCGTCCTGTTCCGCGACCGCGCGGGTGAATTCGCGGGTCGCCTCGTCGTCGACCAGGTAGGCGGCGTTGAGGATCATCGGCTTGGCGTTCCCGGACAGCCGCGGGCTCTGCGGCCGGTGCCGCCGCGCCTCGACGGCGAGCGCGGACAGCGCCGAGTGGATCTTTTCGGCCTGTTCGACGGCGAACCGTTCTTCCCGGTCGCGGGCGGCGAGTTCGGTCCGCCGCCGTTGCAGGTAGGCCGCACCCGGCCGGGTGCCACCGCCGGCCGCGGCGACTTCCGGTTCGCGCAGGCGCGCGGGATCGAAAACCACCTTGACCCCCCACTCCGTCCGCCCGGCCACCCGGTCCAGCACCCGCGCGAAGTCGTCTTTCCGGTGTTGGAGGACGAGCCGGACGCGCTCGTCGTCGAGGTAGACCGTGGCCAGGCGCAGCGGCACGGCGGGTCCTGCCCGTGACACGGCGTCCACCACCGCGTCGTGGGCCCGCGCCACCGCGCCGAGCCAGTCGAGGTCTTCGAAATTCCGGCGCAGCGCCTCGTCGCCGAACGAGCTCAGCGGCACCGAACCGGCGACGGCGACCAGCCCGGACTCCTCGATCGCATGCAGTGGCTCGCCGGCGACTCCCGTCAGGCGCTCGGAAAAGGTCGCACCCGCTTGGCGGGTGACGGCGTAGAGCCAGCTGCCGTAGTGCTCAGTCATGGGGGCCTTCCCCGAGTTCGCGCTGCGCCGCGCCGCGCCCTTCCAGCTCGGCGACGCGAGCCCGCAGCTCCCGGTTCTCGATCTCCAACTGGTTGTCGCCCTCGATATCGCGGCCGGTCAGCCAGGGATCGCGGGTCCACCAGTCGATCCCGACCTCCCGCGCGGTCTCCAGCGAGGCGATGACCAGACGCAGCTTGATGGTCAGCAGTTCGATGTCGAGCAGATTCACCCTGATGTCCCCGGCGATCACGATGCCCTTGTCCAGCACGCGCTCGAGGATGTCGCCGAGGTTGGCCGGCTGGTGGTCGCCGCCGGTGTTCAACGAGCTGCCCTGCCCGACCACGACGGGGCGTGAAGAGCTGGTCATCTCACCGCGCTCCACGTCCGTACCGTCGTGTCCGGCGATAGGCGAGCAAGGTGCCGTCGAAACCCAACTCCACCTCGTACAGCGCCAGCATGTCCGATGAGGACGGGATCCGCCGTTCTTCGAGCACTTCGATTTCGACCAGCCAGCCGTCCTCGATCGGTTCCACCGAGGTGACACCGTTGAGCGGCTTCGTGGTCAGCCCGGACAGGACGTCCAGCGCCTTGGACGCGATGGAGACCGCCGAAAGCTCCTCCTCGCCGTCCGGTGCCGACGGCTCGACGTCGCGCCGGGATTTGGCCGCGGCCACAGGCGATCATCCTTCCTTGGTGCTCACAGGCCCGCCGTGGACCCGATCATGCGGTCAAGAACCTGTTGCTGTGCTTCGGCTTCCTCCTCGGCGGTGATCTCCCCGGCCTCCCGTGCCCGCTCGATCGCCTCCAGCCGGCGCCGGGCGGAGGCCGGGTCGTGCAGTTCCTCCTCCACCCGCCGCTGGATCAGTTCGCCGAGCGAGACGACCAGCTTCACGGGCGCGAACGGAAGCCCGAGTACGGCGGTGACCAGTCCCATTTCATTGCTCCCCGCTCTGACCGACGACGAAGTCGTAGGGCGCCAGCGGGCCGAGCAGCCGCAGCTTCACCCGGCCTTCCCAGGCCCGCGCCAGCTCACCGACCGAGCTCTCGAGGTCGGCCTGCTTCGCGGTCTCGGACAGGCACGCGATGTGCACGGCGTCCTCCTCGTGCGTGGGTTCCCGCACATTCAGCAGCACGCCGTGGCGGGTGAGCACGTCGGCCACGGCCTGGGTGTCGGCCTGCCGTTTCGCCTCGATCGCGTTGTTGATCTGCTCGCCCAGCGCGATCCGCTCGTTGCGGGTGGCGTCATCGGGCTTGCCCTGGATCGCCTGCCGCAGTTGGACCACCTGCTCGTTCTCGGCGAGGATTTCGCTCAGGATCGCGGCTTCGTCATACCGGCCTTTGATCACGTATTGCGCCTTGCCCTCCAGTTCGGCGATCGCGGCGGCGAACTCGTCGTGGTGCGCGGACAGCAGTTCGTCGACCACGGCCTGCTCGTCGGCCAGCGCCGCGCCGAATCGCAGGGGCAGCACCGGTACCTCGGCCGCGGCCCCGTCCAGCAGTGCCGCGTGCGCGGTGAGGTCCTCGGGCCTGCCCAGCGGCCCCTCGCCCGTGAGGGGGCTGACGAGCGCGGCGATCTCGCCCTGCCGGACGACGTGCACCCCGGCGTCCCGTACGCCACGCGCATCGGGGTCGGTTTCCACGTCGGCGGGCACAATGCCGTACACGTAGACAGCGGTCTCCGGCATCTTCAGTCGCCTCCCTGTCGCCGGCGCCGGGCCTGCTCGCCCTCGGTCAGGGTCTCGCCGAGGAAGTCGCGCAGCTTGTCGCCGGCGGCCTCCAGCGCGCCCTTGGCCTTGTGCCGGGCGCCACCCCGCTGCACGTCCTCGATCAGGCCGGGCAGCCCCTTGGGCTCGGTCTGCGAGATTTCGAGCCGGTTCGCGGCCTCGGCGAACCGCAGGTAGGTGTCGACGCTGGCGACCACCACGCGGGCGTCGATCGTCAGCAACTCGATGCCGACCAGTGAAACGCGGACATAGGCGTCGATCACGAGGCCCTTGTCCAGGATGGTGTCGATCACGTCGGCCAGGCCGCTCGCGCTCGGCCTGCCCAGCGCGCCACCGCCGGCCGGCTGGATCGCGGTGGTCATCGGCTTTCTCCTTCCCTGGCCCCGGCTTGGGCGGGTTCGCGCTCACGCCGCGGTTCGGGCACTTCTTCCTCGTACTCGCCTTCGAATTCCTCTTCGGGCTCTTCCTCGCCGCGGGAGACGACCTTTGCGTCGTGGATCTCGCCGCGCCAGCCTTCGATCTCGTCCGGCTGCAGGATCGCGTGCACCATCATGTGCCGCCGGAAATGCTTGAGTTCCAGGCGGGCCCGGCGGCCCTGCGCCCGCCAGAGGTTTCCGGTGTGCTCGAAGAAGCCCTTGGGGTAGTACTCGAGCACGACGGCGACGCGGGTCATGTTCGGCGACATCTCATGGAAGGTGACCGAACCGTCGACATGGCCCTTGTCCGCTTTGGACCGCCACACGATGTGGTCATCCGGAACCTGGTCCAGAATCGTCGCCTCCCAGGTCCGGCGCGACCAGAAGATCTTCGCCGTCCAGCGCACCGTCTCGTCGCTGATCTGGCCGACGTCCTCGACCTTCTTCATGAAGCTGGGGAAGTCGGTGAACCGGGTCCACTGGTCGTAAACCAGATCGATGGGCAGGCCGATGTCGACGGTCTCGACTATGTTGGTCATCTTGACCTTGCCCTTGCCGCCACCCTTTCCGCCGAAGAGGCCCTTCAGCCCTTCCGTGATCCCCTCGGTGGCACCGGAGAAACCGCCTTTCAGCGCGCCGAGGATCGCCTTCCGTTTGATCTTCGATCCGCCTTCGTCTCCGGTGATGGCCTTGACCAGGCCACCCACACCGCCGGATTCGGCGTACTCGGTCAGCCGTCCGGTGGCCGAGGTGAGTTTTCCGGCCAGCGAAGTGGCCGCCCTGGTCGTGAGCGTTCCGGCGAGCTTGCGCAGGGACTCGTTCAACTGGTTCGACGGGGTCAGGTCCGGCAACTTCTCGGTGACCTTCCCGGCCAGGTCGGGCGCCACCTCTTCGGCCTTCTGCTGCACCGCCCCGGCCACCTTCTGTGCCTGCTTGGCGACCATCGGGTTCACCTCCTGGTGCGCCGCACCGGCATCCGGGCGGCACCCGCACGCGCCCGCGCGGCCGTTCGCCGCGTCGGCGACTCCTCATCGGATTCCTCCGGACTCCTGCGCCGGGCCGCCGTCCGGGCGGGGGTGCGCCGATGGGTGGCGGGACCCCGCGGTTCTTCGGTTTTCTCCGGCTGTTCTTCCTCATCGGCCTCGCCGCGAGTCGCTTCGGCCTCGGGCTCTTCTTGCTCACCGGAGGCTTTCTCCCGGGACTCTTCTTTCTCCTGGGGCTCTTCTTCCTCCCCCGCCTCCGCTCGGCCGCTTTCGGCTTCCTCGGGCGGCTTCTTGCCCTCGCCCGGCTTCAGGCCGCCACCGGCCTGAAGCCGGTCGTTCAACGCGTCGATGCGGCTGCTGGCCGCCGTCGCCGCCGCGGCCTTGGCCGCGTTCAGCAGCTCGCCGCGCGCCGTATCGGTGAGCTTGCCCAGTTCTCCGGCCCCGCCAAGCTGTTTCAAACCCCGCTGCAGCAGATCCCGCGGCGAAATGGCCCTGGTGGCGCCCGCGGCGGCGATCGACAACGCCAGCCGCATCTTGCGGGTCCGTCCCAGCAGGTAACCGATCCCGACTCCGAGCGCGATCCGCCCTCCACCCTTCATGGCTTTTTTCCTCCTGACGCAGGAACTTCCGGCCAACTCCGGTGTGCAGGTCGTACCCGTGGAGCGAAACGGCGAAACCGGCTGGCGCGACGAAAAGTGATCCCGAAAACCCTGTCACAGCAAGGAAAGATTCACCGAAAAATGAAAAATCTTCTTTGGACTGTCCTAAGCGAATAGTCCGTTTCGGCCCGGAGGGCGGCGGGTACGCAGCCGGGTGACATCGCGGCCCTGGTCGCCTGAAGGGATGTGAGACCGGTGAATATCACCCAATCATTGAACGACGCGCTCCGGATGGTGATCACCTTCCTGCCGAAGCTCGCCGTGTTCCTGCTGATCCTGGCCATCGGCTGGCTGGTCGCCTTCGCGCTGCGCAAGCTGGTCAAGGTCGTTCTGCAACGGCTCCACTTCGACCGCGCGGTGGAACGCGGCGGAATCAAGCGGGCACTCGAACCGTCCAAGTACGACGCCAGCGGGCTGGTGGCGGCGCTGGTTTACTACGCGGTGCTGCTGATCACCCTGCAGATGGCCTTCGGCGTGTTCGGCCCCAACCCGATCAGCACGGTCCTCGCCGCGATCGTCGCCTGGCTGCCGAGGGCGATCGTCGCCGTCGTCATCGTGGTGATCGCGGCTGCGGTGGCGAACGCGTTGTACGACCTGGTCAACGGCGGCATGCGGGGAACGAGCTTCGGCCCGCTGGTGGCGCGGCTGGTCCAGGTGGTCGTCATCGGATTCGGCGTGGTCGCCGCGCTGGACCAGATCGGGGTCGCCACGGCGGTGACGGGCCCGGTGCTGATCGCCTTGCTGGCCTCGGTGGCCGGGGTGATCGTGATCGGGGTGGGCGGCGGCCTGCTGCGTCCCATGCAGGATCGCTGGGACCGCTGGCTGTCTCGTGCCGAACGCGAGCTCCCCGGCGCGCGGGCTCGCGACGAGGCCTACGAACGTGGCCGCGAGGACGCGCTGCGCCAACAGGAACAGCGCGCCCAACAGCCGGCCGCTTCCGCCTCCACGACCACGCCCCCACGCGACCGCACCCCCTGAATCGCGTGGACGCCAGCCGTCGGAGGTGGCGCGGAACTCGCACACAGCGAAAGCGGACACGCGCGCGGCCGTGGAACTCGCGGGCGCGAAGGTGGGACTCGCGGGTTACCAGCGGGGACGGCGGGATTCGTAGGCCGGGTCGAAGCGGCGCATGTAGCCGGTGTCGTCGCCGCGGCGGCGGAGGCCGCAGCGCAGAACTCGCTCAGCACGAAGATCGAGAAGCCCCACGCGCCCAGCGGCAGGATCATGCCGAGCATGGTGCCCTTGAGACTGATGTTCAGCACCGGCAGGTCGCCCATCACCAGCGACAGCGGGATGGCGATGACCTCCTCGGGCAGCATCATCGTCGCCAGGATCACCACCAGGACCACGGCCTGGCCGCGGAACCTCTTGCGTGCCAGCGCGTAGGCGGCGAACACGCTGACCGTCACCTGCAGCAGCAGCGCGCCACCGGCGACGATCAGCGAGGTCGCGAGATACCGCCAGATACCGCGCTGACCGGCGACCTCGAAGTTGCCGGCGGTCGGGCGGCGCGGGAGCATCGACAGCTGGGTCGGGTCGGTGCTCATGTCGAAGGCGCCGGAGAGGATCGTGATCAACGGGCCGGTGAAGACCAGCACACCACGACGCAGAGCACGATGCGCGCGGTCTGGCCGGCCAAGGCGCCGCCACCGGTCCGCCAGCCGAGTGCGGTGTCGAAACGCTGGCCGCTCGTGGCCCGCCGCCTGCGGGAAACAGCCGCGGTCACGCTTGCTCCTCCGCCAGTTCGCGCTCGATCGCGATCGTGCCGGCTTGACAGCCGCCGCTTGCCCCGCGGGGTTTCATGCCAGATCCTTTCTTCGCCGATAGATCCGGATGGCGACCGTCAGCGCCAGCGTGGCCAGGAACAGCAGCACCGACGCGGCACTGGCCACGCCGATGTCGTTGCCGCTTTCGAAGCCCACCGTGAACACCCGGGTCATCCACACCTCGGTCGCGCCCGCCGGACCGCCGCCGGTCAGCACGAAGACCTCGGTGAACGTCCGCAGCCCGCGGATGGCGGCGAGCGTCAGCAGGATCGTGATCACCGGGCGCAGCGCGGGCAGCGTGATCGGCCGCAGCCGCTGCCCGGTCGACGCGCCGTCGATCGCGGCCGCCTCGTACAGCTGCCGGTCGACCCCGGCCAGCCCGGCCAGGATGATCACCATGTCGTAGGGGGCGCCCTTCCAGATGTCCACGAGCATGACCGACCAGAGGGCGGTCCCCGAATCGTCGAGGAAGGGGAACGGGCCGAGCCCGGCATAGCCGAGGATCGTGTTGAGGAACCCCTGCCTGCCCGAGAACATCAGCAGCCGCCAGATCTGCCCGACCACCGCGGTCGCGGTGACCACGGGGAGGAAGACCGCCGAGCGCACGAACCACAGCGACCGCGCGTGGCCTTCCAGCAGCAGCGCGAGCAGGAAACCGACCAGCATCGAGCCCAGCGTCTGGCCGGCCGCCAGCACCACGGTGTGCTGCAGCGCCGAGGAGAACAGCGGATCGCTCAGCACGGTCCGGTAGTTGTCCAGGCCGACCCAGAGGTTGCCGAGGAACGGCCGGACCTGGAACAGGCTCAGCTCGATCCCGTCGACCATCGGGACGAACTTGGACATCAGGAACAGCAGCAGGCGCCGGTTCAGGCGGAGCAGGCCGAGCCGGAAGCGGCCGGGGCCCGCGCCGCCGGGTGGTTCCGGCGGCTCGGGGCCGCCGGGACCACCCGGTTCCGCGACCGGTGCGGACACCCAGGTCACTGGGCGATTCCTTCCTTGGCCAGATCGTTCTTCAAGGTGCCGGCCAGGGTGTCGAGCGAGCCCTGCACGTCGGTGCCGCAGCTGGAGAACAGCTTGTTGAGCCCCGCGGCGGTGTCCTGCCGGAAGGGCTGGAAGTCGGGCACGTTCGGGAACGGCCTGGAGCTGTCGGCGTAGTTGTCGGCGAACGTCTGCCAGCGCGGGTCGTCGTAGGTCGTCGAGACGTTCACGGTCTTGTTGACCGGCAGCCGGACCGCCGGTGTCGCGGTGCCGGTCGCCTTGGTGCCGAGCGCCTGCGCGTCCGCCGTGATCAGGAACTCGGCCAGCTTCTTCTGGGCGTCCTGGCGCGCCGAGCCTGCCATCAGGTAGGTGGTGGTGCCTTCGGCGAGCACGGTGTCGTCGACCGGCCCGCGCGGGGTCGGCACGACTTCGTACTTGTCCTTGCCCAGATTCGTTCACATATGTGAATATGAGTCGCTCTTGTGAAAGTTCGTGGTGGACTTTAGAAATCGCGCGACAACGATGTCAAGAGATCACCGTTGCCGCAGGTCGCCGTCCCGTGCCGGGATACGTAGCGGGATGGGTATGGCTACGGGTGCCACCGCCCGCGTGCTGGATCAGTCTGGAAGGGCCAAGGTTCCAGCCACACGAGGGGCAGCCATGCTGAAGGTCGACTCGCCACCGCAGCCGTGTCACCGGTGCCACCGTCCGGTCGTGCTCGCCGGGTTGAACGGGGGCAGGCAATGGGTGCACCTGGGTACCTTGCGCGCGCAGTGCGGGCCGCCGAACTGGGTTCGGGCCGCCTGAGGAGAGCGAGCTGTGGGTGGAAAGTGTTGCCCCGACAACACTTTCCACCCACGGCCTGCCCACCCGGCCCCCGCCGGGGTGGGCACGGGCGACACTCCCCTGTCGGCGGGGATCGCCGTCCGCTCGCTTGTTTCAGCGCCACCTTGTCTTTCGGCGTCACACCACCTCGGCAGGCGCGGGCGGCGGTCCCTCGCTGGGGGGAGGGCAGTGGGACCGCCACCCGCTCACCTAGGTCAGCGCCGGCACGGCCGTTCGTGTCACACCCCGTTACCGAGAATGTCGGTGACCGGTGCGAACCCGTGTTCGTGACGACCGAAAGACCGATCCCGCACGCCGATCTCGACGCGTTCTACGCGTTCTACGCGTCGGTCGAGCAACGGGAGAGCGAACCACGCTCGACAGCCCGCGGGAGAGGTTCGGCTCCTGCGCCGTCACCCGCGCCACGTTGCTCGGGCGCGACGACGGCCCAACGGTGCCACTGCTGCCCGATTGATCGGTACCCTGCGGGTGTGCGGACGCGACCGACCCTGACCTGGACGGTCACGGCTGCGCCCGTACCGGCGACGACCAGCCTGGACGAACTCGCGCGCGCGGTCACCGGGCGTGGGGTGGTGGTCCTGAGCGGGGCCGGGCTGTCGACCGAGTCCGGGATTCCCGACTATCGCGGCGCGTCGGGCACGCTCCGCAGGCACACGCCGATGACCTACCAGGAGTTCGCCGGCAGCGAAGCGGCTCGCCGCCGGTACTGGGCCCGCAGCCACCTCGGCTGGCGCACCGTCGCGCGAGCCGAGCCGAACGACGGGCACCGGGCGGTCACCGAGTTGCGCGCGCGTGGCTACTTGTCCGGCGTGATCACGCAAAACGTCGACGGGTTGCACCAGGCGGCCGGTACGCCCGGCGTGGTGGAACTGCACGGCAGCTTGGATCGCGTCGTGTGCCTGGACTGTGGGCGGACGACTTCGCGCGAAGCCCTCGACGATCAGCTGCGCGCGGCGAACCCCGGATTCGCGGGCGTAGCGGCCCGGGTCAACCCGGACGGCGACGTCGAACTCGCCGACGAGGTCGTGCGCGAGTTCCAGTTGGTCGCCTGCGCCGGGTGCTCGGGCCGCCTCAAACCGGACGTGGTGTTCTTCGGCGAGAATGTGCCTCCACCGCGCGTGCGCCGCTGCTACCGGCTGGTCGAAGCCGCGAGCGCGATGCTCGTGCTCGGCTCGTCGCTGGCCGTCATGTCGGGCCTGCGGTTCGTGCGGTCCGCGGCCAGGGCGGGCAAGCCGGTCCTGATCGTCAACCAGGGCGAAACACGCGGCGACCCGCACGCGGCCGTCCGTGTCGACCTCCCCCTGGGCCGCGCCCTCACCGAACTCGCGAACCGCCTCCCGTAGCTCCGGGTCAGGGCACCATCCAGGAGAGCACCGGGGTGGACTGGAAGTAGACCAGCACGCACATCACCGCCAGGAACAAGATGCTCCACGCGAAGACCCGGCGGAACAGATCGCCCTCGCGTCCGGACAGGCCCACGGCCGCCGCGGCGATGGCCAGGTTCTGGGGGCTGATCATCTTGCCGAGCACGCCACCGGAGGAGTTGGCCGCGGCCAGCAGGGTCGCGCTCAGCCCGGCCTTCTGCGCGGCGACCACCTGGAGCGCGCCGAACAGGGAGTTCGACGAGGTGTCGGAGCCGGTGACCGCGACGCCGAGCCAGCCCAGGATCGGCGAGATGAGCGCGAAGATGCCGCCCGCGCCGGCCATCCAGGTACCGAGTGTCGCGGTCTGCCCGCTCGCGTTCATCACGTACGCCAGCGCGAGCACGGCCATGACCGTCACGATCGCGGGGGCCAGTTGCCGGTAGGTGTCCCCATAGGTCCGCAGCGCCTCGCCGGCCCGGATGCCGATCACCGGAATGGTGATCAGTCCCGCGATGATCAGCAGCGTGCCCGCCGAACTGAGCCAGTCGAAGCGGAAGGTCGTGAGGGTCGACGGCTTGCCGCTCGCGGACAGGATGTGCAGCCTCGGCCAGTTGAACGACCTGGTGACACTGTTCAGCACGTTCTTGATCGCCGGGATCTGGGCGAGCGCGAACACCGCGATGATGATCAGGTAGGGCGCGTAGGCGCGGAACACCTCGGCACCGCTGTCGCGGGTGCCGGCATCACCGGCATCACCGGCCGAGCCGCCGGTCCGCCCGGCACGCGGGAGAGTGGTCGTCGAACCACCGCCCCCGGAAACGCTCGCCTCGGCATGGGCGGGGTGCCAGACCCGAAGGAACAGCACCACGGCCCCGGCGCTGAGCAGCGAGGCCACGATGTCGGTGAGCGGCGCGCTCACGTAGTTCGAGACGGCGAACTGCGCGACCGCGAACACCACGCCACAGACCAGTGCGGCGGGCCAGGTCTGCCGCACGCCGCGCTTGCCGTCGATGATGAACACCAGCGCGAGCGGCACGAACACGCCCAGGATCGGGGTCTGCCGTCCCACCATCGACGACAGGCTGTGCAGCGGGAGCCCGGTGACCGTGGCCAGGGTGGTGATCGGCACGGCGAGCGCACCGAACGCGACCGGCGCGGTGTTCGCGACCAGCGCCACCACCGCGGCCTTCAGCGGCCGGAAGCCCAGCGCGATGAGCATGACGCTGGTGATCGCCACGGGCGTGCCGAACCCGGCGAGCGCCTCCAGCAGCGCCCCGAACGAGAAGGCCACGATCACGCCCTGGATCCGCTGGTCGTCGCTGACCCTGGCGAACGAGCGGCGCAGCACGTCGAAGTGCCCGGTGCGGACGGTCATGTTGTAGATCCAGATCGCGTTGATCACGATCCACAGGATCGGGAAGAAACCGAACGCGGCACCCTCGGACGCCGCCAGGAACGCCGGGCCGGCGGGCATCGGGTAGACGAAGATCGCCACCAGGAGCGCGACCGCCAGCGAGATCACCGCGGCCAGCCACGCCGTCGTCCGCACGATGCCCAGCAACACGAACAGCACGATCAGCGGCACGGCCGCGACGAGCGAAGACCACGCGAGCGAGCCGGCGACGGGGTCCAGGATCTGCCGGTACATCAGTCACCTTTTCCGGCAGGGCGCCCGACGCCTGCCGCCGGCAGGCCACGGATCGACGCGTCCAGGAGCTCGATCGTGTGGGCGAGGCGGATCTCCCCGCCGACCCGCTCGACCGCGGCCGCGACCTGCATGAGGCACCCCGGGTTCGAGCTGACCAGCAGGGACGCTCCCGTCGAGAGGATGTTGCGCGCCTTGCGATCCCCCAGTTCCCGCCCCGCCTCCGGCTGCAGGATGTTGTAGACACCCGCGGAACCACAGCACAGTTCGCTTTCCGGGATCTCGCGCAGGGTGAGTTCCGGGATGTCGCGCAACAACGCGCGTGGCTGCACGCGGATTCCCTGCGCGTGTGCGAGGTGGCACGCGTCGTGATAGGCGACGGTGACCGGCAGGGGATGCCGCTCGGCCACGCACGGGTACTCGACCAAAAATTCCGACACGTCGCGTACCCGCACCGAGAAATCCTTGGCCCGCTGGGCATAAACCCGATCTTCGGCGAGCAGGTCGCCGTACTCCTTGATCGCCGAACCGCAGCCCGCGGAGTTGACGACCACCCAGCCGGCGCCCGCCTCCTCGAAGGTGTCGATCAGCTTGCGGGCGAACGACCGTGCCTCCTCGTCGCGGCCGTTGTGGACACTCAACGCCCCGCAGCAGCCCTGGCCGGCGGGCGCGACAACGTCGAAACCCTCGGCACTGAGCACGCGCGCGGTTGCCGCGTTGACCTCTGGGAAGAATTCGCGCTGCACGCAACCCAGCAGCATCCCGACGGTGCCGCGTTTCGTGCCCCGCGCCGGTACCCGCTCGGGCACCGGCTCATACCGTTCGAGGGGCGGCACCAGCGATTCCAGCGCGGCCATCGCCGGGAACCGCCGCAGCAGCCGGCTGCCGCGAAGCCGCCGGCTCAGGCCGCTCGACTGGTACGCCCGCAGCAGCCCGCGCACCGCGTGCAAGCGCCTCGGATAAGGGAAGAGGCTGAAGATCCCCTTGCGCAGCAACCGTTCCCGCGGGCGGCGCGGGAACCGCCGCTCGACCTGCGCGCGGGTGGCCTCGATGAGCCGGTCGTACTGGACACCGGACGGGCACGCGGTCACGCAGGCCATGCAGCCGAGGCAGGCGTCGAAATGCTGCACCATCTCGTCGGTCATCGGCTCGCCTTCGATGCCGATGCCCATCAGGTAGATCCGCCCGCGCGGCGAGTCCATCTCCTCGCCCCACAAGGCGTAGGTGGGGCAGGTCGGCAGGCAGAACCCGCAGTGCACGCAGTCGGCGACGAGGTCGGGGGACGGCGGGTTGTGGGTATCGAACGCGGGCTCCGACATTTAGATCCCTCCGACGAAACGGCCCGGCGCGAGCCGGTGCCCCGGATCGAACTCATTTTTGACGCGGCGCATCAGATTCAGGCCGCGCACCGGTCCCCACACCTCCACGGCCGCCTTCACCGGCGGTGGCCCGTCGAGGACGACGACGTCCCCACTCCACGCGGCCGACTGGTCACGCAGTCGCCCGACGAAAGCGGCTACGGTGGTGGCGGCGGTGGGCGGGGCCAGTCCCGCGTACAACAGGCCGGCCCCGGGCGAGCCGCGTACCGCCGCACGCGAGCCGGTCCGCTCGGCCGCCTCGTCGAGCGCGTCCAGCAGTTTCGGCAACCCGGCGATCTCGTGGGTCAGCCGCAGCGCCACCTCGCCACTCCCCCAGGGCACTTTCCCCCACCACTCCGGTGGGGTTTCGCGCACCTCGGCGTCCCCGCCCATCAGGTCGCGCACCGTCCTGACGCGATCGGACACGCCTTCGGGGGTGCCCTCGACGAGCACGGCGACCGTGCCGGAAGGGCGGTCGAGTTCGAGCGCGGCCGGAACGACCTGGGCGTGGATCACCTCCTGCACCACCTCGTGCGCGGCGCGGGCCGAACCGGCGGGCGCGACCACCCAGCGAGACCGGGCGGGCAGCGGGTGGAGCCGGAAGATCGTCTCGGTGATCAGGCCGAGGGTGCCGAAGGACCCGGTGAGCAGCTTGCCCAGGTCGTAGCCGGCGACGTTCTTGACGACTTTTCCCCCGGCCTTGGCCACCACGCCGTCGGCCCGCACCATGGTGACGCCGATGAGCAGATCGCGCACCCCGCCGTAGGACAGCCGCAACGGCCCCGAAACACCCGTCGCGACAATCCCGCCGAGGGTGCCGCCGGGAACCACGGGATCGACCGCGAGCCGCTGCCCCCTCGTGGCGAGCCGGGCCTGCAGCCTGGCCAACGGAAAGCCGGCCTCCGCATGCGCGACGAGGTCACCGGCGTGGTGTTCGACGAGGTGCGCCCTGCACCCGGTTTCCACGACCAGGCCGGCCCGTGACGGCCGCTGCCCCCACGTCAGTTTCGTCCCGGCGCCCCGCGCGACCACGGCGAGATCGTTCTCCGCGGCGATCCGCATGACCTCCGAAGCCTGCCGGGTGCCGGCGGGGGCCGCGACGAACAGCGGCGCGACCCCGTCGACCTCGTCGCCGGGCCCGGCCGGCCGCGACCGGTCCGAGGTGACCTCGCGGAGGGCGCCGAGCACCAGCGCCGAGGCGAGTGCCATCAGAAGACCTCGGCGATTCCGGCTTCCTGCAACGGATGCGCGCCCCGATGGCGGCCGGGCACCTCCCCGCACAGGCGCGGGGTGGGAAACACCTTGCCGGGATTGGCCAGCCCCGCCGGATCGAAGGCGCAGCGGACGAGCTGCATCGTGTCGAGGTCGGACTCGCTGAACATGCGCGGCATGTACTTCGCCTTGTCCGAGCCGACGCCGTGCTCGCCGGTGATCGAGCCGCCATGGGTGATGCAGAGGTCCAGAATCGCGGCGGAAACCTCTTCCGCACGCTCGGCTTCGCCCGGCACGCCGTCGTCGAAGAGCACGAGCGGGTGCAGGTTGCCGTCCCCGGCGTGGAACACGTTGGCGACCCGGACCCCGGTGGCCTCCGACAGCTCGGCGATCCGGCCGAGCACCTCGGACAGCGCGGTGCGCGGGATGACCCCGTCCTGCACGATGTAGTCCGGGCTGATCCGGCCGACGGCGGCGAACGCCGATTTCCGGCCCTTCCAGAACAGCGCCCGCTCGGCGTCGTCCTTCGCGATGCGGATTTCGAACGCGCCCGCCGCGCGGCAGTGCCGCTCGACCTCGGCGAACTGCCGCTCGACCTCACCCTCTGGCCCGTCCAGCTCCACGATCAGCACCGCGCCCGCGCCCTGCGGGTAGTCGCAGTGCGTGGCCGCTTCGGCCGCCTCGATCGCGAGGGCGTCCATCATCTCCATCGCCGCGGGGACCACGCCCCCGCCGATGATCGCCGAAGTCGCTTCGCCGGCGTCGTCCGTGCCCGCGAAGCCCGCGAGCAACGTGCGAACGGCTTCGGGCAGCCGGACCAGGCGGACGGTCACCTCGGTGGCGATGCCGAGCGTGCCCTCGGAGCCGACGATCGCGCCCACCAGGTCGTAGCCGGTCGCGTCCGGCGCCTTGCCGCCAAGCCGCACGATCTCGCCGTCCGGCGCGACGAACTCGAGCCCGGTCACGTGGTTGGTGGTGAACCCGTACTTCAGGCAGTGTGCCCCACCCGAGTTCTCCGCGACGTTGCCACCGATCGAGCAGATCTGCTGGCTGGAGGGATCCGGCGCGTAGTAGTAACCGTAGGCCTTCGCGGCCCGGGTCACGTCGAGATTGATCACGCCGGGCTGCAGCACGGCGCGCTGGTTCGCCGGGTCGATCTCGAGGATATTCCACAACCGCGAGGTGACGATCAGGACGCCGTCCGTCCGCGGCAGTGCTCCGCCGGACAGCCCGGTGCCGGAACCCCTTGCCACGAACGGAACTCCGGCCCGGGCGCAGGCTCGCACGGTCTCCACGATCCCGGCGGTGTCGTCCGGCAGCACCGCCAGCGCGGGCACGGCCTTGTAGTGTGCGAGGCCGTCGCACTCGTAGGTACGCAGCCGCTGATGGTCGTCGATCACGGCGTCGGCACCGAGTACCGCGCGGAGATGATCGGCCAGCACCGCGATCTCGTCGCTCGTCATCGCACGCCCTCCGTTGGACGGCTTTCCATCAGGCGGGAAAGCGAATTCCTGCCCTGCGAAAGACCGTAGGGCGGCAGCGGCGCGCCGTCAAATTCGGTCCTTTCACGACGGTCAAGATCAGCCGCCGCGGCCCGTTGGCGGCACACTGAAAGAACTGACGCGACCACCGAAGGCTGGAACGGGAAGTGGGCGGCAAGCTCTCCGCGGACGAGAAGCCGGCGACCGCCGGAGCCACCCCGGTGCCACTGGGACGGCATCCACGCGACCTGGTCGTGCTCGTGGTCGCCATGGTGGTGGTGGCGGCCTGCTCGCTGGCCGCCCGGCCGGTCGTGGTCAACCCCGTCGAACTGGCCATCTACGAGCAGCTCGAACGGATCCCGCCGGCTTCGACCGCGGTGTGGCGGACGCTGGAGATCGTGGGCGGCTGGGCCGGGATCGCCGCGGCCACGACGCTGGCGCTCTACGTCAAGCGGATCAGGCTCGGCGTCCAGTGCGTCGCCGCCGGTGCGATCGCCTGGGCACTCGCACAGACCGCCGGCCGGCTCGTCGGCCCGCGGCCGGTGCCCCCGTCGCTGGCCCAACTGCCCGGCATCCGGCTGCCCGGCCCGGACGGTTTCGCCTTCCCCGCGGCGAATGCCGCGATGGCCGCCGCCGTGGTGGCGGTCGCCGCACCCTACCTCAAGACCGGCTGGCGGCGGATGGCGTGGGCGCTGGTGGCCCTGATCGCCACCGCGAGCGTGTACCTCGGGCGCAACCTGCCGGTCGACGCGTTCGCGGGCGTGTTCCTCGGCCTGGGCATCGGGGCGCTGTTCCACCTGCTCTGGGGCGCGCCCGGCCGCCGGACCTCCATCGAAGCGGTGCGCGTGGCGCTCGGCGAGGCGGGGCTGGCGCCCGCCGCGGTGACGCCGGTCCGCGTGCACCGGCTCGGCCCGCAGGAATTCGTGGTCACCACCGCGTCGGCGGAAAAGCTCCAGGTGGAGGTCGTGCGGCGGCTGCACCGGAGGGCCGGGCCGTGGTACCGGCTGCGGCGCCTGCTGGCGTCGCTGGAGGTGGAGGACGAACCGGCCCTGTCGAGCACTTACCACGAAGCCGAACACGAGGCACTCGTGGCCCTGCTCGCCGAACGCGGCGGCGTACCCACCCCGCCGGTCGTGCTGGCGTGCCAGGCGCCCGACGGGTCCGCCCTGCTGGTCCGCCGCCTGATCGACGGCCGGCCGCTGACCGAGCTGGACCCCGGCGAGATCACCGAGCCCCTGCTCGAGGCGTTCTGGAAACACGTGGCCAAGCTCGGCGACGCCGGGATCGCCCACCACGACCTGCGCGCCAAGAACGTCCTCGTCGACGACGACGGCAACCTCTGGCTGCTCGACCTCACCCTCGGCAAGGCCGGTGCTACGCCGGCCCGGACCGCGCAGGACATCGCCGAAGCGCTGGTCTCCGTCGCGTCGCTGGCCGGCGTCGAACGCACGGTCCGCACCGCGGCCGCCGCGTTGCCGCCCGGCCGGCTGGAGCCCGCGCTCGCCTACCTCCAGCCGCTCGCCCTGCCGCGCCGCATCCGCAAGCAACTCAAGAACGAACGCTACGTGCTCACCGACCTTCGCGAGACCCTCGCCGAGCAGATCCGGCGGCCGATTCCCACCTTCCGCTCACCGGTCCGGCCCAGCCGGGTCGCCGGGCTACTGCTGTTCGGCGTTGCCGTTTACACCCTGCTGCCGCAGCTGTCGAGCCTGCGAGCGGTCCTCGACTCGCTGTGGCGGGCCGACTGGGTCTGGCTGGTGATCACCGTGGCGACCGGGCTGGTGGCGATCGTGTTCGCCGCGGTGTCGATGATGGGGGCGAGCCTGACGCGCCTGCCGTTCTGGCGCACCAGCGCCGTGCAGCTCGCCGCCGCGTTCACCGGGCGCACCACGCCGGGCGGGGTGGGCTTCTTCGGCATCAACATCGCGTTCATGGAGCGGCTCGACATCCGCCGTTCGCGGGCGGTGGGCGTGAGCGTGCTCAACATCACCGCCACCGGGGTGCTGGGCGGGATCTGGTCGGTACTGGGCGCGTTCGCCCTCGGCACCGCGGGCCTGCTGCACGGCATCTCCATCCCGCACAGCCTGCCGGTGCTGGCGGTGACCGCCGCGGCGGTCGTGGCCGCGGCCGTCCTGTTCGCTTCGCCGTTCGGGCGCCGGCGGATCATCCGGCCCGCGGTGCAGGTCGTCCGGGAACTGGCGGCGACCTTGCGACACCCGCGGCGCGCGGTCGAACTGTTCGGTGGCGCGGCCGCGTACCTGCTCGTCTCCGGGCTCGGCCTGGCCACCAGCCTGGCCGCGTTCGGCGTCGCGGTGCCGCTGTTCGCGGTGCTCACCGTGTTCGTCATCGGCCAGACGTTCGGGCACATCATCCCCACCCCGGGCGGGCTCGGCGCGGTCGAGTCGCTGATGGTCGGCGGGCTCGCCGCGCTGGGCATCGCCCCGGCCACCGCGGTCGCCGCCGTGCTCACGTCGCGGTTGCTCACCTACTGGCTCCCGGTACTGCCGGGCATCGCGGTGTTCCGCTACCTGCAGCACCGCAACGTCATCTGATCATCCGCGCCTGCTCCCCTGGTTGACGCCCGGCCATGCCGGGTACGCGTGACCCTGGGCGCCGAGCAAGGAGCGAATCATGAGCAGTGACGCCGTCCACGCGAAACTCGATCGGCTGGACGAGTACCAGAAGCGGCACAAGTCGCTGGCACTGCCGGTCGCGGTGGTGCGCAAGTTCGTCGAGGACCAGTCCACGCACCTGGCCGCGATGATCGCGTTCTGGGCCTTGTTCTCGATCTTCCCGCTGCTGCTGGTGCTCGTCACACTGCTGGGCTTCTTCGTTCCCGAATCGCTCCGGGGCGGCGTGCTGAGCAAGGTCGGCACGATGTTCCCGCTGGTCGACGCCTCGGCCGTGCAGGGGTTGAGCGGTTCCTGGTTCGCGCTGATCTTCGGGCTGGTGACCGCCCTGTGGAGCGGTTTGCGAGTGGTCCGGATCGTGCAGCAGGCGTTCAACGCGGTCTGGGAACTCCCCTACGCCGCGCGGCCGAAGTTCACCGAACAGATCAGGCGCGGCCTCGGCGTGCTGGGTACCGTCGGGCTCGGCCTGGTGCTGTCCACCCTGATCAACGGTTTCATCGCGGGCGCCGCCGGGGTCGTCCACCTCGGCTGGGTGGCGCACCTGTTCGGCTATCTGATCCCGATCGCGCTGGACGTCGGGCTGTTCGTGGTGGCGTTCCGCATCCTCACCGACCGGTCCGTCACCACGCGGGACGTGCTGCCCGGCGCGCTGCTGGCCGGGGTGCTGTTCTGGGTCCTGCAGTCGGCGTCATCGCTGGTCATCACCACCTACCTGCAGCACGCCCAGCGCACCTACGGCCAGTTCGCCACCGTGATCACCCTGCTGTGGTGGTTCTACCTGCAAAGTCTGGTCACCCTGCTCGGCGCCCAGCTCAACGTCGTGCTCAAGGAGCGGCTGTATCCCCGCGCGCTGACCGAAGCCCCCGAGACCGCAGCCGACCGGGCCTGTCACGCCTACGTGCGGGAGCGCGCGTACCACGACCACCAGCGCGTCAATTGACCGACCCAGAGTGATCGAGTGGAGGTAACGACGAGTGGCGAGTAGACCGTCGTGCACCGGTTTCCGGTGCCAGCGCATCTACCACCTGACCCACACCGACTGGCTGTCCCGGCTGGGCCAGAACGTGCTCGCGCCGCTGATCGCCATCGTGGCCATCCTGACCGTCGCGGTGCTCCTGCGATGGCTCGCGCACCGGTTGATCAGCCGGTTGACCACGGGGGTGGCCGCGGGTGGCATGCCGAAGATCCCGCACCCCCGGCGACTCGGCCCGACCTCCTTCGAACGACGCGCCCAGCGCGCCCGCACGGTCGGGTCGCTGCTGCGGTCGGTGTCGACCTTCGTCGTCCACGGCACCGCGTTCGTCCTCGTGCTCGGCAAGCTGGGCATCGACGTCGCCCCGATCCTGGCCTCCGCGGGCGTCGTCGGGGTCGCCGTCGGGTTCGGGGCACAGAATCTCGTCAAGGACTTCCTGTCCGGGATCTTCATGATGCTCGAGGACCAGTACGGCGTCGGCGACGTGGTGGATCTGGGGGCGGCCTCCGGCACGGTGGAAATGGTCGGGCTCCGGGTCACCACCGTGCGGGACATCGACGGCACCGCGTGGTACGTGCGCAACGGCACGATCACCGCGGTCGGCAACTCCACCCAGCACTACGGGGTCGCGGTCGTCGACATCCCGATCGGCTATTCGGCGGACGTCGAGCACGCCCTCGAAATCGCGGGCGAAGCCGCGCGCCAGGCGGTCGCCGAGCCGCCGCTGGCCGACGACATCCTCGGCGAGGTCGACATCCTCGGCACCCAGAACCTCACCCAGGCCGCCATCACCATCCGGCTCACCGTCACCACCAAGCCCGGGAAACAATGGGCGGTCCGGCGGGCGCTGACCGCCGACGTCAAGACCGCACTCGACGACGCCGTCATCGCCGCGCCGCTCGCGGGGCTCGCGGGGCTCGCGGGGCTCGCGACAATCGCTCGTAGCTGAATTCGCGATCGGCGAACAGAGCGGCTCATTCCGGTAGCGTCGGCCATCCAGGGTTTTCGTGTGGAGAGACTGTTTGGAGAGACTGCGTGGAGAGACGGAGTCAGGCCGGCACCGCGACCCTGCGGTTCTGCCAGGTGGTCACGCGCGCGATGACGAGCACCAGCAGCACGCCGGCGACGGCACGCAGCACGGTGGCGATGGTGTTGTCCCGTGAACCGCTGTAAAGGTCGTCGAGGCCCAGCGGGATGAGGAACTTGAACGCGGTCGCGTAGAGGTCGATCAAGACCGCCGCGAGGTAGAGCACCCACCACGCGGTGACCAGCGCGCTCCCCCGCACCCGGCTGAGGTCGAGGGTTTCCGCCTGCTTCGGACGGCTAGTCTTCCAGATGTCGGAGACCACCCGGTGCGGGTACCACAGATTCAGGAGCGGGCAGAACCACGCCCCGATCACCCAGCCGCGGCTGAGCCGGTGCTCGGACAACGACAGTGATTCGGCGTTCAGCCGCGCCCGCCACAACCAGCAGAAGAAGACAACGGCGGCGACAACCGTCACGCCCGCCGAGGTCAACCGAAGCGTGCGGCTGAACTGGTCGACCGCGTCCACGTCGGCCCACTTCGCATGCCCCTGCCAGAAGTCGGAAAGCACCCGGTAGGCGTTCCAGTGGGTCCAGGTGACCGCCACGTCCGAGGCCACCGACAGCGCGAGGCACACCACCGCGGCGACGCTCAGGCCGGTCGAGGACCGGACCGGTCCCGGAGACGGCCAGGGCGACAACGACGGGTTGGTCATCGAGGCTCCTTTCGTTCCGGCAGTGGCGGCGCCGGCACCCATCACCAGCATCGCCTCGTGGTGATCTTTTGTTTCACGCTGACCACACACGGGCCACCCCAGCCGCTCACGGAGTGTATCCGCCGCTTCGCGCAAATGGTTTCGACCAGCGCCGGGCCAAGTTTTCTCCGGTCAAACCGAACCATCCGGGCTCCCGCTCCGTGCGGGTGTTTGGGGACAGCACTTGTGACGAAAGGACATCGCGTGTTCGGAAAACGCTACGTGCGGCATTTGGTCTCGCGCAGTGCGGAAAACCCCACTGACCGCCGTCGCTTCCTGAGGACTGCGGGAGCGGCGGGGCTGGGGCTGGTCGGGGCCGGGGTAACCGGCGCCACGTTGATGACGGAGTCCGCAGGCAACTCGACTCCCGAAGTGGCACTGGAGAACACGTCGAACTCCAAGGACAAGGACAAGAACCAGTACGGCTACAACAAGGACGACGCCGCCGCCAGCGACGCCGCGGTGCTCAACTTCGCGCTCAACCTGGAATTCCTGGAAGCGAACCTGTATTCCTTCGCGATCAACGGGTACGGCGTGCCGGGTTACCTGACCGACGGGGTCGGGAAGAAGGGCGGGGTCTCCGGCGGCCACGCGGTGAAGTTCGAAAGCGATGCCGTGAAGCAGATCGTCAAGGAGATCGCGGACGACGAACTCGCCCACGTCAAGTTCCTGCGCGGGGCGCTGGGCAAGGCGGCGGTGGCCCAGCCGAAGATCGACTTCAAGGACAGCTTCACCGCGGCGGCGCAGGCGGCCGGCCTGATCCAAAAAGGACAGACCTTCGACCCGTTCGCCAGCGAGCCCAACCTCCTGGTCGCGGCGTACCTCTTCGAGGACGTCGGGGTCAGCGCCTACAAGGGAGCGGCCCCGCTGGTCAACAACAAGACTTTTCTGGACGCCGCGGCGGGCATTCTCGCCGTGGAGGCCTACCACGCCGGGATCATCCGCACCAAGCTGTTCGACCGCGGCCTTGGCGACGTCACGAACAAGATCTCGGACGCGCGAAACGCGTTGGCCGGCAACAAACACGACGACCAAGGGGTGCTGCTCGACGGCAAGGCCAACCTCGTCCTCGCCGACGGCAACGGCATCGCCTTCGGCCGCGGCGCGGACCGGGTGCTCAACATCGCCTACCTCAACCCGAAGAAGGTCAAGTCGGGCGGGTTCTACCCGGACGGTGTCAACGGCGACATCAACACCAGTGGCGGCTACTGATTCGCCGGCTGCCATTCCCGGGCGCGGCGGGGCACTTCGGAGAAAGGGTGTCCCTCCGCGTCCGGGTGGGACGGCTCAAAGCCGCCGGGCGTTGTGGAACGGGAACCCGGCCATCGAGGAGATCTTGACGGGCTGGCCCGCCGTCGAGGCGTGGAGGATCCTGCCGTCGCCGACGTAGATCCCGACGTGGTGAACCGGGCTGTAGAAGAAGACGAGGTCTCCGGGCCGCAACTGGTCACGGGACACCGGTTTGCCCACTGTGGACTGCGTGCTCGACGTCCGGGGCAGGTTGACGCCGGCCTGCCGGAACGCCCACCGCACCAGACCGGAGCAGTCGTAGGCGTTCGGCCCGGCGGCGCCCCAGACATACGGCTTGCCCAGTTGGGTCATCGCGACGCGCAAAGCCGCGGCGCCGACGTTCGAAGGCGCGCTGGCCGGGAGGGTGACCGGGGCCGCCATCGCCGGGCCCGCGGTCGCCGCGAGCGCCGCACCCATGATGGCTGCCGACACCGCGGCCCGTACGACACCGCGCTTGGCCTTCGCCTGACGGCAGCGGCGCCCGGGCGGGTTCTCGAGTCGATCACGTGCCACGTCCGATCCTTTCCACAGGTCACCGAAAAACGCGAGAAGATTACGAAGTGGACACGGAGAAAGTCACCAATCAGTGTCGATGGACACAATCCGACAATTTCCGTGATTGATCGTGTACGTATTGTCGTGTCCCCAGACCGGTTTGCCGGTAATAGATCACAGGCCCAGGGCTTTGCTTCCGGTAAAAGGAAGCGCTTTCATTCCGGCACGAGCCAGGTCGGTCGAGATTCACGAACGACGAAAGGACTACAAACTTCAATCACGGCGAGACCGGCGAGGCTGAACCTGGCGTCCGGTTCGTCCGTGCGGGTGCCGCGAAGAAACGGCATCCGGCCGGAGCGCGTTGGGAGAGCAACTCGTATGAGGATCGGCGGGGCGCTGCCGAAGTGGAACCTCAACTCCCTGGCCGAGACCATCGTCTGACCATCGTCTTCAGGCTCGCCGAACACTGGGACTCCTATGAAGAAGGCCTCAAGCTGCTGGCTCGCGACCGCTTCGCGATGTCCTCGGAGTTGGGCCGTTTCACGAGCTCACGGTCTGCTCGTCGCAAGCCAACTTCATGCTGGTCAAGCTCCCGCCCGAGGTGGACGGCGCGCTGCTGGGGCGACTACCTGCTCAACGAACGTCACCCGCTGATCCGCGACCGCGGCAACAAGATCGGCATGACCAGCCAGTTCGTCCGGTTCGGCGTGCGGCCGGAGCACGAACTCGGACGGCTCGTCGAGGGCCTGCGCGGATTCGCGCGCTCACGCGACGCGGAACTTTCGCGTCCCGTCGAGCTGATCGTGCGCGACGAGCCGCACTCACTCAGCTGAGTATTTCGAACGCGAAATCGACATCGGTGCCAGGAGGTGGTTACCCGCGCTCGATGGCGCGCACGAGCGGGAGGCGGTCCCTTCTCGCATCGCCGGCCGAGACAGTCCGCACGCAGGGACGACTCGTCTGGCCTTTACCAGTTCACGGCGTCCAGGTCGACCACGAGGTCGGAGCCGCCGCTCACGTCGAGCTGGAAGCCGATCGCCTTCACGGAGACGCTGGGAACCGTGAAGGCGACGGTGTTCCACCCGGTGTTGCGCAACGTCAGGTTCCCGCCCGCGAAATGGTTGTCGTACGACGTGTCCTGCACGAACGGCTTGATCGTGCCCTGCCCTTCGCCGCCGTACCAGATGTGCATGGTCACCACGGTTCCCGCGTGCACCCCGGAAAGCTCGTCGGCGCCGATCGCCTTCCCCTCGGAGCCCGGGCTCGCGGTCACGTGCAGCGAGTACGCACCGTCGTAGGCGACCTGGGTGGTCCGGTAAAGGGAGAGCTGGCTGCCGCCATAGTAGGCGACCCAGTCGTCGTTGCCGTTCTCGAAGTTCATCCTGGCCAGCGGCTTCTGGGCGGGGGCTCCGGCGCCCGGAGCGGGAACCTGCCCCCCTCCACCGCCACCACCAGTCCCCGCGGACCCGCCGGCCGCGGGGTTCGAGGTCCGGGGTTGCCCAGGCGAAACCCCCTGGCCCGGGCTCTGCGGCGGTGCCGGCGAGGGGCTGGGTGGCCCCGGGTCGACGGGAGCCGTACTGGCCAGGGACGTCGAGGGCACGGGCTGGTGCGTCTCGACCGGCGGCGTGATGCCACTCGCCGACTCGCGCGGCACGCCGATGTCGGTGACCACGCTCGCGGTCAGGACCGCCGCCGCGGCCACGCCGACCCCGGCGAGCGCGAGGCGAGTCGGCAGCCGCCGGAAGGACCGCGAGGACCGGGGCGGCGCCTTACGCGCGACGACGTCGGCGAGCACCGCGGGCGGCAGCCACACCTCCGGCAGCACCTCGGTGGCACCGTTGAGCCGTCGCAGCAGTTCGTCGGGCGTCGGCCGCTCGGCGGGATCCTTGGCCAGGCAAGCCGCCACCAGCTCGCGCAACCGGTCATCCGGGATCGAGTCCAGGTCCGGGGATTCGTGCACGATCCGGTACAGGATCGCTTCGGCAGGCCCCTCGCCGAACGGGGGACGGCCGGTCGCGGCATACGTCAGCAGCGCACCCAGCGCGAACACGTCCGCGGGCGGGCCGACCGGGTCCCCGGTGGCCTGCTCCGGCGACATGAACGCGGCCGTACCGAGCCGGGCACCGGTCCGCGTCAGCTGGTGGCTGGTCTCGGCGGCGTAGGCGATCCCGAAGTCGATCACCTTCGGGCCGTCGTCGGCCAGCAGGACGTTGCCCGCGTTGAGATCCCGGTGCACGATGCCCGCCGCGTGAACGGCGCGCAGCGCCTCGCAAATCCCGCCGGCCAGCGTTTCGACGCTCTCCATGGGCAGCGGGCCGTGCTCACTGACGGCCTGCTTCAACGACGGACCCGGCACGTAGGCGGTCGCCAGCCACGGCCTCGGCGCGTCCGCATCCGCCTCGAGCACGGGGGCGGTGAACAGGTCGTGCACCCGGCGCGCCGCCTCGATCTCCCGTCGGAACCGGCGCCGGAACTCGGCATCCGCGGCGAACTCGGCGTGCACCACCTTGACCGCGACCGGCCGCCCGCCCGGGGTGTACGCCAGGTAGACCTGGCCGACCGACCCCGACGCGAGCACGCCGCGGATGCGGAAGGGCCCGACGCGCCGGGGATCGCTGTCGGCGAGCGGCTGGCGGACCGGGGTGTTCTCGACCATGGGCTCGTCGGACTCTTCGAGCGCGACGCGGGTGTCGTTCCAGTTGTCCCGCCAGGTCTTCTCGTCGGCCTCGCAGGTGCGCGCGATCGCGAGTACCACGTCGAGGCTGGGCAACCGGCGTCCGGAGAACGCCTCGGACAAGGTGGACCTGCTGACGTGCGCGGCCCGCTCAAGCTCGCGCAGGGATGCGAACCGGCGGTCGGCCAAGGCGCGTAAATCGGTGATCAGATCCCGCAGAACCGGTGGGGCGGTCGGATCCACCGGTCTTCGCCGCTGTTTCGCCACGGGGTCATCTTTCTGCGACACACCGCCGATGGTCAAGTTTCCACGTGCCGCCGCCCGCGAATGCCAATCAATTCATTCCCCCGGTACCGCCCGCCCGGCCCGGATCGATCAGCCGGCGCGGCCATGGCGCTGTCAATGGCACTGTCGGTCACTCTCGTCATTTTGGCGAGTCCGGCGAGCGCCAAAAGACCCATGATGACGAACACCGCACGAAGTCCGAGCACTGGTGCCAGGACACCGCCCGGTTTCCCACCCATGGAGAATCACACATCGATGGATAAATCTCCATCGATGTGCTTTCACGGAATCGACGGTTTACGCTGTGGGCATGGAGGATCGGGTCGGCGAGGGGCATCGGGTACGACGACGTGAGGCCACTGTCCGCGAGGCGAAGGCGCTGGCACATCCACTGCGCCTGCGCATCGTGCGGCTGTGCTGGCAGCAGGAGTTGACCAACAAGCAACTTGCCGACCGGCTCGAGCGCGACCCCGGAACCGTCCTCTACCACGTCCGCCAACTGGTCGACGCGGGGCTTTTGAAACAAGCACCAGTGCGAACCGGCGAAAGCGGCGCTCTGGAAAAGCCTTACCGGGCGAAAGCCCGATCATGGTGGTTGGACGACCCGCCGGACACCGAAGCCGACGCCGCGTTCGCCCCGATCGAAGCCGTCCAAGACGAACTGCACGAGGCAGGCCGTGCATCGGTCCGGACGTTTCTCCGCTTCGCCCTGCACCTGTCACCCGAAGACGCGGCCGAGCTGGATCGCCGAATCCTCGAACTTGTCGATGAGTACGTCACTACCGACGACCAGCGGCTCGACCAACCCGCGCACGGCGGTCTCATCGTTCTGCATCAGCTCGCCGAGTGAGTACGTCTCAGCTTGAGTTTTGCGCTGCTTGTTGTTTCGTCTTCTTGGCAGTCGCATCCGATTTCCCCGATGATCCAGATCTCGGGGTCGCCGCCCTTCGACCACTGTACGCAGTTGAACAGCGGCGCTACCGATGTCCTCGTCATCGGGTCCCGGCCGCCTGGCATCCAGGATCGCCGTCCTCGACGCGCGCCCTGGTTCCAGTGCCGCCACGAATGAGTACGACCAGCCCAACTGGGCCCCAGCCGTAGTCCCGGCCCAGTCGTGCCTCGCACGCCAACAAAACCGTGCGGTCAGCTCATCATCGGAGAGCTGCCACAGCGCGAGGGCGGCGGTCGACTGGTCCATGCCATAGATCCTACCGAAACTCGAACACGTGTTCACCACACGATGGAGTGAAACTCACGGCCACCAAGCCAGAACTTTCTTGTACGACAACCTCTTCCAAGTGCAAGTCCACATGAGACAAGGGCGGACGGGGAAGCGAATCCTCGCAGCTGCCCAGGTTCACGGGCCAGGGTCAGCGACGCGGGGCGTACATGATCACCGCGACGCCGACCAGGCAGATCACGGCGCCGAGGTAGTCCCACCGGCCGGGCCGGAACTTGTCCACGAGCACGCCCCAGACCAGGGAACCGGCCACGAACACCCCACCGTACGCGGCGAGGATCCGCCCGAAGTGCACCTCCGGCTGGAACGTCGCGACGAACCCGTACACACCGAGCGCGATCACGCCGGCCGCGACCCACCAGAGCCCGCGGTGCTCCCGCACGCCCTGCCAAACCAACCACGCGCCACCGATCTCAGCCAGCGCGGCGAGCGCGAACAACACCAGTGAACGAGCCACAGTCACGATCGCGACGATAGCCCCCGCGGCCCGCGACTCTGACGCGTCCAGCGCCCGGCGATCCAGGCCTCGCGGCGAAATCGCGAACAGCTTGTCGAACTCCGCGACGAAAGATCCGCCACCGGCAACGTACACACCTGCGGTACCCAGGGAGTTCACGCGCACTCATGGCACGACCGCAAACCCGCACCTGGGTACCGGATGCAGTTTCAGGCCCCCGGTCCCGAATACAGGTCCGCGGCGGCCGGTGCGGTCACCGCGACTGGTTCGTCCCAACCACTGAAGTCCAAGGTGTCGGTGCCGTTGGTCGCGCGGATCAGGTAGTGCGGGCTTGCCTCCGTGACGGCCGAGGTCGAACCGTCGCCATCCTTGAACACCAGTACCGGTACACCGTCCACCGAGTCCTTTCCGGCCGCGGTGAAGGTGCCCTTCGTGATTTCCCCGGCCGTGTGCGAAATGAATTCCTCATAGCTGAGGGCTTCCTTCGTGTTGTTGGTCACTTCCGCGCCGAGCTTCGATTCGGACGAAACCCACTTGTTCCGCATCAGCCGGCCCGGGGAGGCGGTCGGCGACAACCCTGCCATTTTGAGGACACTGTCGGTCATCTGCACGTAATACACGCCGCCGACCCGCCGCACCGGCACCGTGGCGTCTCCCTGGGTGATCGTGCCCCCCGCGCTGTCCTTGTTCAACTGCACATCGACCTTGGACGTCGTCGACCCTTCGGTCGTCGTGGCGCGGACGTGCACCGCCGAGGTTCCCTGATACGCCGCCGTGATCTCCGCACCCACCCGGTCCGCCGTCAGCTCCGCGACCGCGGGCGCGCCGGCCGCCGACATCGCAGGCGCCTGCCGTACGGGCGACTTACCGCACGCCACACAACCCAGCCCCGTGGCGAGCACCACACCGAAAACCAAGGATCGCCGCACGAACACCGGACACCTTCCATTCCACCAAAAGACCAGAACACAGAACCGAATACCGTTCCCGCGCGAATCCTAACCCGGGCCGGCACCACCCGAGCATTGGCCACGCCACGGCCAGAATTGCCGGAATGCCGGCAAAAAACCGATCCTTCGACCGTTCCGTTATTTCCTCCCGCGCCGGCCCGGGGTCAGAGCCAGTCGCGGCGTTTGAACAGGAGATAAAGGCCAGCGGAGAGCACGATGATCACCACCGTGGAGAACCAGAAACCCCAGGGCTGGCCGTACCCGGGATAGGGCACGTTCTGGCCGTAGAACCCGGTGATCGCGGTGGGCACGGCGATGATGGCGGCCCAGCTGGTGACCTTCTTCATGATCATGTTCAGTCGGTTGCCCTGCAGGTTCAGCTGTGTTTCGCGAATGGTCGTGATCAGGTCCCGCAGGGATTCGGTCCATTCCGAGGCACGCAGGACGTGGTCGTAGACGTCCTGGTAGTAGGGCACCAGTTCGTCGTCCACCAGACCGCGGTGGTCATGGCGCAGCAGAGAGTTCACCACCTCCCGCATCGGCAGCACCACCCGGCGTAACGAAACCAGGCTCTTGCGCAGGCGCAGGGAACGGCGCTGCATGTCCCGGTGATCGACCCGGTCGGCGAACACCAGGTCTTCCAGCCCTTCGATCTGCTCGTCGAGCGACTGCACGACATCGAAGTGCCCGTCGACGATGTGATCGAGCACACCGTGGAGCAGAAAACCGACCCCACCCTTGGCCAGTTCGGCCGCCGAGTCCCAGCGCTCCACGATGTCGTCGATGTCGATGTGGTCGTCCTTGCGGACGGTGACCAGCGCCCCCTCGGTGATGAACGCGGCCAGTTCGGAGGTGGCGAGCATGCCCGTTTCGGTGTCCAGCCGGACCGTATACGCGGTCAAGAACCAGTGGGTGTCGTAGCGGTCCAGTTTGGGACGCTGGTGTTCCTGGACCGCGTCCTCGACCGCGAGCCGGTGCAGGCTGAGTTCTTCACTGATGGTGGCCAGGTCTTCCTCGGTGGGAAAGCACATGTCCAGCCACACTGTGGCGGTCGGATCGCGCAAATAGTCCGAAATGTCCACTGCCGGGAAGTTTTCGGCTTCCAGCACGCCGTTGCGGTAGAGGCGAGTGCGGGCCATAGCCGCACACGTTAGCCCGAGACCTACCTGCGCCAGGTCACCGCCCGCGTGGCAACTCTTTCGTAGGGCTGCTCGGTATGGGCGAGCGAGGCGATCGGATCCGACGCAACGCCGAAGTAGAGCTGGCACTGCTCGAACACCGCGCTTTGCCCGAGAAGTCCTTCGGCGCGCTGGAAAGCGAGTCGCATCCGGCCACCGAGGTGTCCGCGGGACCGAGCAGTACTGCCGGGAGACCCCACTGCGCGTGATCGCCGACAGAGTCGGCGACAAGATATCGGCGAAGTTCGCTCCGTCGATGTTGACCAGCTTCTCGCGGACGAAGAAGAACATCTCGCCGCGCAGCTTCGCCCTGTCCTCGTCCTTGAGCGGCAGGGCGTCGATGTCGGCGTCGGGCGCCTTGACGGTGTCGACGATGACGGAAATCCCGAGCAGCCCTTCTCGTGACAGCTGCAGAACGGGACGATCGCCTGGCGGCGAGTTCTTCGCGCAGCACGTCGACACATTCGGGGAAATGGAGGACCCCGTCCTCGAATATCCCGGGAAAGCGCTTCACGCACCGGAACATCGCGCCAGCCCAGCGAGGGGTGCTCGACCAGGATGCCGTCGTCGGAATCCACCCGGCCGCCGGCGGCGACTCCCACGGCTACCGGAACCGCACCCGGCAGCCGGGCGGTGACGAAGGCCGGAAACCCGTTCGCGATCGCCGACAACACCGTGTCCGGCGGGCCGCCCTCGCGCGGGGCCTGTTCCTGGGCCCGCACCCGGCCGCGCAGGTCGACCGCGGCCAGCGTGCGGTAATCGTGCGCGGTGTGCACTCCGCCGACGAGATGCCGGTCCACGTCGATGTCCACCGGCACGTGCGGCCGGCCCCTGCCGCGCACGGTGGGTTCGGCGATCTCGCGGATCAGGCCGAGTTCGGCGAGTTCACGGCAGTGCCGGGTGACCGCCGCGGTGCTGAGCCCGGTCAGCCGCGCGATCGTCCGGCGGGCGACCGGCTCGTGCTGGAGGACGGCGCGCGGCACGGCAGCCACGCTCGCCGCACGACGTCCCTCGCTGACCACGACCGCACCGGACATGGCCCGATGATGCGCACCCGTTCGCGAAAGGCCAGACGTCGGGTGCCGCGACTCGGCATGTGTGGAACTCGAGGGCGCCGAATGTCGAACTCACGCGACGCGAACGTGGGACACGCGCGCGGCGACCGTGCGACACGAGTGTGGGGCACGCGCGCGGGCGCGCGTTGGGCAAGGGCGGGCCGGCGGCGCTAGTCGGGCGGCTCCAGCGACACGATTTCGGCCCGCACGACGCCGGCGGGAGCCGAATAGGCGATGGTGTCCCCGGCCGCGCGCCCGGACAACGCCAGCCCGAGCGGGCTGTCGAAGGTGACCATGGCGTCCTCCTGGCCGGCCGGGATCTCCTCCGGAACGGCCACCACCTGGAGCGTCTGTACCTCGCCGTCGGCGAACCGCAACGTCACCCTGGTGCCGTCGAGCACACCGTGCGTGCCGGTCTCCACGTTGCGGCCCGACGCGAGCAGTTCGGACAGTTCGCCGATACGGTCGTCCATGGCGGCGATGTCGTCGTCGAGCCGGAGCGAGAATGCCTCGTCGGCCTGGTCGCCCACGCGGTCGCGGGCACGCACCTGCCCGGCGAGGCGGTCACGGCGGTCTCGCAGCGCGGCCAGTTCCTGCTCGAGCCGTTCCCGCGCCTGGCCACTCAACGCGCTACGCATGGTGGACCTGGTAACGGGTGGCCCGGGCCTCGAACGAGGCATCGACGTAGACGTTGTAGCGGTCAGCTTGCAAGCCCGTGATGCTCGCGAAGTCGCGCTCCCCGCGGGTGCTCCAGTGCGCGAGGAACCCGAAGACGGCGCCCCAGACCGCGCCGATCACCAAGCTGATCACCAGGACCCACAGCCAGCCGGGGCCGACGGCGAACACGCCGAACAGCAGGCCGATGAACAGGCCGAACCACGCGCCACTGCTCGCGCCCATGGCCGCCGCCTTCCCGCGGGTCATCCGGCCCGTGACCTGTTCCACCGTCCGGATGCCCTCGCCGACGATGCGGACGTGCTCGACGGGGAAGCCCTCGTCCGACATCCGGTCGACCAGGCGCTGGGCGCTCAGGTAGTCGGGGAAGCCGGCCAGGAGATGCTGTGGCTCGGTGGGGGTTCGCACGCTGCGCGAGGAAGTAAAGCGTCGATCAATCATGATTTCTCCAAAAGTCAGCGCATCGCGCACTCCCCGCACGAAACGCGAGTCTCTTCCTACCCGCTCCCTTCCAGACCGAAACACCGACCCGTCCTCACGGGGGACGTGACGGGCTCGGTACCGGCCGCGGAAAACGCCTCCAGAAACTACGAGAGCAGGACTGTGACGGTGGACGCGTCAACCGCGGGGACCCGCACCACCACGACGCTCAACCACTGCGGGAGGGCTGCGATGTCGCCTTCGCGACCTGCTCGATCACCTGGGCGACGTGCTCGGCGAAGCGCTCGCGACCGACCTTCGCCCGGCCCGCGAGCCAAGACTGGTAAAGGTAGGCGAGGGCGCCGAAAACCGCCTGGGCGTTGAGTTCGACGTCGTCGGCGTCCGCGTCCGGCCCGCCCAACGCCGGGCCGCGCAGCGCCCGGGCGATCGTCGCGGTGAACCTCTCGACGAGTTCGGCGCCCCGGTTCGCCAGTTCGGGCGCGGCCAGCGACTCGACGAACAGCACCCGTCCGCGGCGAGGATCGGCCGTGACGAACTCCGTGAACGCCTTCACCGCATGGCGGACCAGCTCGGGGGTATCCGGCGGAGCCTCGTCGAGCGCCTGCTCCAGCACCGCGCCCGCCTGCCCCGCCACCGTCTCCAACACCGCGACCAGCACGTCCTCGCGGCGGCCGAAGCTTTCGTAGAAGTACCGCTCGGTCAGCTTGGCCGCACGGCAGACGCCCCGCATGGTCACCGCGGCGGCTCCCTCGGCGCCCATGATCGCGAACGCCGCGCCGACGAGCTGCTCGCGGCGCCGGGCCTGCCGCTCACCGGCTTCGACACCGCGCCAGGGACGGCGGGCGTTGCTCGAGGACAAGGGACCGGTGGCCATGCCGCCATCCTGTCACGCCAACCCGCGAGTCCAGCCCCCACGACGCCCGAGTCCAGCCTTCACAACGCGCGAGTTCCGGGTTCGCGACGCCCGAGTCCAGCTTTCACGACGCGTAAGTTCCGAGTCACGACACGTGGGATCCGCGCTCGCGTGACTTCTTGCGGCCATCAGGTGGTCGCCCAGGGCGAGATCCTGCTTTACTCGGCGGTGGTCAACTTTTTGCCGGGTCCAGGGTCTGGGGCGAGCCCCCGGAAAGCACGACATCCACCGACATCCACCGTGGGGAGGTCGCCCGTGCACGACGATCAGGACGAACCGCGCCAGGCTGTCTCGTTCACCCGGCGCCGGGTGCTCACCTGCACCGGTGCGGCGGTGGCGCTGGCGTTCGGCACGAACCTGACCGAACGGGGCACCGCGACGGCGATACCCGGCGACCTGCGGTCCGACCCGTTCCGGCTGGGCATCGCCTCCGGTGATCCGCTGTCCACGGCCGTGGTGCTGTGGACCCGGCTGGTCCCGGAGCTGTTCGATCCGCTGGGCGGCATGCCCTACGCGAACTACCCGGTCGAATGGCAGGTGGCGAAGGACGAGGGGTTCCGGCAGGTGGTGCGCGCCGGAATCGCGACCGCCCGGCCCGAGTACCGGCACGCGGTGCACGTCGACGTACGCGGCTTGGAGCCGTCGCGGGAGTACTTCTACCGGTTCCGCGCGGGCCGCTACCTCAGTCCGGCCGGGCGCACGAAGACCGCGCCGGCCGGCCGCGTCAACGGCCTGAACTTCGGCGTCGCGTCCTGCCAGTCGTTCCCCAGCGGCTACTACACGGCCTACCAGCACATGGTGAACGAGGATCTGGACGTCCTGTTCTTCCTCGGCGACTACATCTACGAGGGCGCGATCAACGCCCACGGCGGCCACCGCGCCGACACCTCGCTCAGCGTCCCGCCGATCTTCGAAACCGCGCCCGACACGCTCGATCTCTACCGGCTGCGGTACGCGCTCTACAAGTCGGATCCTGACCTCCAGGCCGCGCACGCGGCCTTCCCGTGGATCGTCACGTGGGACGACCACGAGGTCGAGAACAACTACGCCGGCGCCGTCTCCAAGGGCAACCTCCCGACCGACGATTTCCTGGTGCGGCGCGCCAACGCGTACCGGGCCTACTGGGAACACCAGCCGCTGCGGCCACTTCAGGAACCGAAGGGCCCGGATGCCCGGCTGTACCGCCGGTTCGACTTCGGCGACCTGATGCGGGTCAGCGTGCTCGACACCCGGCAGTACCGGTCCGACCAGGCCTGCGGCGACGGTGCGAAGGCAGGTTGCTCAGACGCGGGCAGCCCTGCCCGCACCATCACGGGTGCCGGGCAGATGGACTGGCTGCTCGACGGGTTGAGCTCGTCCCAGGCGCGGTGGAACCTGATCGCGAACCAGGTGATGATGGCCGAGCGCCGGACCACCCTCACCGACCCGCCCTACCTGTCGATGGATGCCTGGGACGGCTACACCGCCGACCGGAAACGCCTGTTCGACGGCATCTCCGAGCGCAAGGCCCAGGGAATCCTGGTGATCACAGGCGATACGCACGCCAACTACGCCTGCGACCTCAAACGCGACTTCGCCGACCAGAGCTCGCCGACCCTTGGTGTCGAATTCGTCGGCACTTCGATCACCAGCAACGGCGACGGCTCCGACACCACCAATGCGTTCCAGGTCGAGTTGCGCGCCAACCCGCACATGAAGTTCACCAACTTCCAGCGCGGCTACGTCACCTGCCGACTCGACCGCGACCGGGTGCGGGCCGACTTCCGCATCCTCCCGTACGTCACGCGCCGGGGCGCGCCGGTGTCGACCCGCGCCTCCTTCGTCTCGGAACGCGCCGACCCCGGCCTGGAAGCGGTGTGATCAAGGTCGACCTCGTCGTAGTGGCGCTTCGCCGCGATAACCGAACTCGTGATGTCTCCTGATTCAATGCGTCAATCGCGTAGTATCCGAATGTGGAGAGCGACTCGCCGGATATCCGGATCGGTGACACCGAGCGTGAGGATGCCATTGGCAAGCTCGGTGAGCACATGACCGCCGGCCGGCTGGGTGTCGACGAGTACGGCGAGCGCACCGCCAGGGTGGCCGCGGCGAAGACCCGGCGGGATCTGCTCGCGTTGTTCACCGATCTGCCGGAACCACACCCGGCCTTCGGCACGGTGGGCGCCCCGCCTCCGGCGAAACCCGCGCCCAGGCAGGCGCGGCAGCCTGCCCGCCCGGGCGAGAAGTCACTGGCGCAACGGATCGGCGGCGCGATGGTCCCGCTGTCCGCGTTGCTCGCGGTGGTGCTGTTCTTCGGCGTGTTCCACGTCTGGTACGTGTTCCTGCTACCGGCGGCGGCCGGCGTCATCGTCGGCTCCATCTGGGGTGACGACCGGCACCAGCGCGACCATCGGCACCGGGGGCACCGCCGGCTCGGCTCGGGAGACTAATTAGGCGCCCCCGCCGCGGGACGGCGAGCGCGCGAAAGCTACGCCGTCCGAAGCCAAGAAGGAGCGTCGGAAACCGCTAGCCGGACCCCTGGATTCCGTTCGTGCCGGCAATGCTGTTGGTCCCGGCAATGCTGTTCGTGCCGATGCTGCTGCCCGGGGACACCGCCGCGCCGGCGGGGCTCGCCGCCAGGAAACCGGCGATCAGCGGGATCGCCACGGCCACACCGAAGGTGACCGCACGAGATCGACGACGTGTCACGGTGATTCCCCATCCCTGTCCGGCATCCGACCTGATAACGAGGATAGCTTGGCAGTAAGCCGAGGACCATGTCTTCGTCATTTCCATGAATCGCCAAGACCCGCTTTCGCCATTTATGACGAGGAAGGGAATCATTCGGGACCCGGTGTTCGGCATCGAGTAGACACGGGGGTGGGCACCGCGGCTACCGGCTCACGGCGGAACAGGGGACAGTCCGCTGAACGTCAGGCCTGGCAGGCGGGGCACAATCCGGTCACCACGACGCTTTCGGGGCGAAAGGCGATCGCTTTCGCCGTGGCGCGCAGGGCGTCCGCCAACGCGGGGGCGGGGATCTCCTGGATGGTGCCACAGCGGTTGCAGACCGCATGATGGTGCGGCTCGACGGCGAGGCCGTAGGTGACCTGGGCCTGGCCGGGCAGCCGGTGCACCAGGCCGGACTCGGTGAGCCGGTCGAGGGTCCGGTAGACGGTCGACAGGTTGAGGTGCCCGCCGGCCGTGGAGATCCGGTGGTGGATCTCGGCGGCGCTGAGGTGGCCGGTGCTGGCGCCGAGCGTGTCCATGATCGACAGCCGCGCGCTGGTGAACCGCATCCGTCGTGCCCGCAACTCCTCACGACAGCGAGCGCGTATGTGGTCGGGATGCATGACGAACTCCTCCTCGACCGTGACAACCGGCCGTTGGTGCACCTATCTTGCAACTGCGAACCATTCGCAGTCCAGCGGCGCGGGAGGAAAACAGCCGATGAACGTCTCCGATGCCACGACGGCCCCGAGGTCCCGCTGGCGGCGCTTCACCGGTTCGATGAGCCGCGCCGAATGGGGCCGCGTCGCGGGCATGACCGGCTTCATCGCCGCGCTGCACGTGATCGGCTGGTTCACCCTGGTCGCCCTCGTCGTCCCGGAGCACTACAGCCTGGGCGCCAAGACGTTCGGCATCGGGATCGGAGTGACCGCCTACACCCTCGGCATGCGGCACGCGTTCGACGCCGATCACATCGCCGCGATCGACAACACCACCCGCAAGCTGATGGACGAGGGCCGGCGCCCGCTCTCGGTCGGGTTCTGGTTCTCCCTCGGGCATTCGACGGTCGTGTTCGGCCTGGCCTTCCTGCTCGCCCTCGGCCTGAAGACACTGGCCGGGCCGGTCGAGGACGACAGCTCGGCACTGCACACCGTGACCGGCCTGATCGGCGCGGGTGTGTCGGGCACCTTCCTGTACGTCATCGCGATCATCAACGTGGTCATCCTCGCCGGGATCTGGCGAGTGTTCCGCCAAATGCGGGCCGGCCGGTTCGACGAGGCCGCGCTGGAGGAACAGCTGAACAACCGCGGGTTGATGAACCGCCTGCTGGGCCGCGTGATGCGGTCGATCACGCGGCCCTGGCAGATGTATCCGGCCGGGCTGCTGTTCGGCCTCGGCTTCGACACCGCGACCGAGATCGCGCTGCTGGTGCTGGCCGGGTCGGGCGCCGCTTCCGGCCTGCCGTGGTACGCGATCCTGTGCCTGCCGGTGCTGTTCGCCGCCGGCATGTCCCTGCTGGACACCATCGACGGGTCGTTCATGAACTTCGCCTACGGCTGGGCGTTCTCCAAGCCCGTCCGCAAGGTCTACTACAACCTCACCATCACCGGCCTGTCGGTCGCCGTGGCGCTGATCATCGGCACCGTCGAGTTGCTGAGCCTCCTGGCCGGAAAGCTCGGCCTGCACGGCGGCTTCTGGGACTGGATCGGCGACCTCGACCTGAACCTCATCGGATTCCTCATCGTGGGCCTGTTCTTCGCCACCTGGGCCGTCGCGCTGGCCGTGTGGAAGTTCGGGCGCATCGAGGAAAAGTGGGCCGCCCGCCTGAGCGCCGGCGAGTAGCTACGCCGGAACCCGGCCGGTTCGGTGGTCCCACGCGCGACGCCTGGCCATTTCGGCCGCCAGCGTGTCGAAGAACTCACCGGGCGGGGAACGCCCGGCCGCGCGTGACCACACCCCGCTCGAGGATCACGTCCTCGTGCCCGGCCAGTGCCTCGGTCACGCCCACCTTCCGCAGCAGGTCGAGCCCGGCCCCGAACGCGCCGACCGGTTTGGCGCGCCCGCGCCCCGCGCGTACACGACTCGTTCCGGAAATCGAAATGGGTGATCTTCTCCCGCGCGTGGAAGTCCTCCAGCAGCGTCGGGCCTCGCTCACCCACGGTGAGGCAGTCGTCGGTGTGACCCACCCGGACGCCCTGCCGAGTGGTGAGGAAGCCGTCCCGGGAGCCGACCCTCGATCGCTCGAGTTGTTCCTGCTTCGCGTCGTTTCGCCGTCCGGCTATCGTCCCTCCTCTTCGGGGTCTCCTGGCCCGGCTACCCGAGGGTGCGATGCGCGAACAACGTACAACCGCGCCTGAAACCGTACGTACGGTTGGCCCGCGCACGCTTCCGAGGGGGTTGCTGGTTCACCGGCGGTATCGAGCCGCACCACTGAACGTGGAGGACGGCTTCCGCTCCAGCCTGCCACGGACCGGCTCTCCGCCGGCTACCCGGTCGTCCGGAAACGACGACTACCGGGCTTGCGCCGGTTCCACCCCGGGGACGCGCACCGCAACCGCTTGCGGTTCGCGGCCCGTGATCGACATTTGTAGTCCACCGGATTGTGCGCAATTATCGGCCGTTCTTCCACCAGCCGGTTCGAGGCGTTGACGGTCCGCGTTATTCCCTTGGTTGCGCCGTGATCTATTCCCGTTCTCCCCGAACAGCGGTGCGACAATATGCTTACGACCGATTACCAAACCTCGCCGATCTGTGTCCATGACCACGGAGTATCGACTTTCCGCGTTGCGGCTTCGTAATCTTCTCGCGCTTTTGCGGTGACCTGCGATCCGGACGTGGATCAGCGGCCGCGGGCCACCGCAGAACACCTCTGGTGCACATTTCCGCTCATGGCAGCCCCGACTGCCCGGACCGGTTGTGCGCGGCCAGGGGAACTCGCGGTGCGAACGAAAGGAATCCGCGAGACGTGGAACGTCGTAGCGAGCCGGGCAAACTGAAGACCGTTTTCAAGAAGGCCGGCGCGGCCGCCGCCATCGCAGGCACGATCCTGGGCGGCGCCGCCCTGGCCGGCGCCGGGACCGCCGACGCCTTCCCCGGCCAGGCCGGGCTGGTCCGGTGTGAGAGCGGCGGCAACCCGCACGCCGTCAACAACACCCCCGCCGGACAGCGCGCGGGCCGGCCGGCCGGTCTCTTCCAGATCGTCACCCGCACCTGGCTGGCCAACGGTGGCGGGCAGTTCGCCCCCACCGCGGACCGTGCCGCCCCGTGGCAGCAGCAGATCGTCGCGGACCGGATCTACGCCCGCCAGGGTGCCCGTCCGTGGGAGTGCAAGGCTGGTCCGGGACCGGGCCAGTTCAACTTCTTCGGCCGGTGATGGTGGCCGGTGCGGCACCGGGCCACGGCCCGGTGCCGCGCCGAAGGCCCCGTCCACACCGGCCGCGACAGGATCTTCAGATTCCTGGACCTGTTGGGCGGTCGGGCCTCCGGTCGATCGCAAGTGGACGGTTTGGCGCGAAAATGTCGCCGTACAAGCGAGTTCTGCCTGGGTGGCGGCTGAGTTCTACTTGATCGCATGGTGAACACACGTTCGAGTTTCGGTAAAAGCCATGGCATGGACCAGTCAACCGCCGCCCTCGCGCTGTGGCGGCTCTCCGATGATGAGCTGACCACACGCCTGCTGGCGTGCGAGGCGCGACTGGACCGGGACTACGCCGAGGTGCCGGCCATCGTGGGCGAAGTCAACCAACGAGGACTGGCGCAGGCGCGAGGCCACCAGGACTGCCCGGCGTTTCCGACCCAGGTGTTGCGGGTCTCCGACCGCGAGATCACACAACGGCTGGCCCGGATGAACGGGCACATCCCCGAATTCATCCCGCCCCGATGGCTCGACCCCCGGCAAAGACCCATGCGCGACCACGCCCACGACCCACCCACCCGAACCGCCGCATAACAACACGCCCCGGCACCCGGACGGACACCCCACCGCCCCGATGCAAACCACGCCCTCGACGCCAGGGTGACCGCGCGGGCGTGATCTGAGCACGAGGCGCCGTTGGAGGCAGCCCGACAGGCCATCATGCCCGCCCGGTTGTCGATCGCGCTCTACCCCTGCCGTCCCGTCAGCCTCCCCGACCGCGGCCGGGTGTCCGTCGAACGTTCGTGCCCGGCTACTTGGACGAGTCGCTGCTGGGCGGTCTCGGACATGTCGAGTGTGAGCAACCCGTTGAACGCCTCGGCCGGCGGCAGCGTCAGAGCGGTTCCTCGCGCAACGCGTATCCCACGCCGCGCACGGTGTGCAGCAGGCGGCGCTCGCCACCGGCCTCCAGCTTCTTGCGCAGGTATCCGATGTAGACGTCCACGCCATTGGACGTGGTGCCGAAGTCGTAACCCCAGACCTGGTCGAACAGCACCGAGCGAGTCAGCACCCGCCACGGGTGCCGCAGGAACACTTCCAGGATCGAGAACTCCGTCCTGGTCAGCCGGACATCGCGGGCGCCGCGGCGCACTTCACGGGTCAGCGGGTTCAGCGTGAGATCCTCGAACCGCAGCAGCTCGGCCCCGACCCGCCCCGCCAGATACATGGTGCGGCGCAGCAACGCCCGCACGCGGGCCAGCAGTTCCTGCGAAGCGAACGGCTTGGCCAGGTAGTCGTCCGCCCCGGCGTCCAGGCCCGCCACCCGGTCGGTCACGCCGCCCCGCGCGGTCAGCATCAGCACCGGCACGAGGTTTCCCTCGGCCCGCAGCCTGCGGCAGGTTTCCAGGCCGTCCAACACCGGCATCGTCAAGTCGAGGATGACACCGTCCGGCCGGGCGGCCCGGATGAGCTCCAGCGCCCGCGCGCCATCGCCCGCGATCTCCACGGTGTAGCCCTCGAACCGCAACGTCCGGGACAACGAATCGCGCACCGCGGGCTCGTCGTCGGCGATCACGATGAGCACGAGGCACCTCCGGTCTCCTCCTGTCCCGATGGTGGCACCCGGGAATAAGAAATGGTTAAGAACCCGGATCCGCTCGCCGGCACGGTCGGCCCCTTCCGGCTCGCCCTCGCCCGGCGGACCGGGTCTCGGTCGTGATTGACATTTGTAGTCCACGAGCCGGTGCGAAAGTGTTCAACGCGGCTCTCCGGACCCCGACCACCCGCCAGGGCACCGATATTTTCCCAGTGTTGCGCGGTGATTTATTACCGGCGGTTCGCGGACAAGGCGCGACAATGCGCACACGATCACTTACCGAAATTGATGATCTGTGTCCATGAACACGGAGTGGTGACATTCGCTGTTGCGTTTTCGTAATCTTCTCGCGCTTTCGCGGTGACCTGCGATCCACCCCGAGGATCAGCGGCCGCGAGCCACCGCCGGACATCCCCAGGCGCGCATTTTCGATCTTGGCAGTCGGACGGCTTTCGCGCCGACTACCGAGATGGGCCCTGCGCTGCCGGGATGCGGTGTGACCGAAAGGAACCCGCGAGCAAGTGGGACGTCACAGCAAGCCCAGCAAGACGAAAACCATCCTCAAGCGGACCGGCGCGACCGCCGCGCTCGCCGGCGCGGCCGTGGGGGGTATCGGCATCATCGGGGCCGGCACCGCCGACGCCTTCCCCGGGCAGGCCGGACTCGTGAGGTGTGAGAGCGGCGGCAACCCGGCCATCGTGAACAACACGCCGGCGGGGCAGCGCGCGGGCCGCCCGGCCGGCCTGTTCCAGATCGTCACCGGAACGTGGCTCGCCAACGGCGGCGGTCAGTTCGCCCCGACCGCCGACCGGGCGACCGCGGCGCAGCAGCAGATCGTCGCGGACCGGATCTACGCCAAGCAGGGCGCCGCACCCTGGGAATGCAAGCCCGGTTCCGGCCCGGCGCAGTTCGCCAACTTCGGGGGCGCCACCGCTCCGGTGGCTCCGGCAGCTCCGGCACCGGCCCGGGCCGCCACTCCGGTGGCTCCGGCACCGGCCAGGGCCGCCGGTCCGGCCGCGGCGCCGAGCCCGGGCGGTAGCTACACCGTCGTCGCGGGCGACACCCTCTCGGGCATCGCGTGGAAATTTCACGTGGCGGGCGGCTGGGTCCAGCTCCAGAAGCTGAACCGCGTCAGCAACCCCGATCTGATCCTGGTCGGCCAGAAGCTCGCCATCAAGTGAGCCGCTGACGCGAAAAGCGCCCCACCGTTTCCCCCGGCGATGGGGCGCTTTTCGCGACCACGGCAGGTATCACCTCGATCGTGCGCTGCCACGACCTCCGCCGTGCGCGACGATGAATGTCGCAAAGAGACGGATGGAGAGGTAGCCATGCCGCGTTTCGCGCCAGTGCGAGCCCGGCTGGCATCGTCGCTGTCACTGTCACTGGCGCTCGTCACCGCGATGCTCGTCCTGGGCTGTGGGCCCGAAAGCCCCCAGACCCCAAGCTTTCCCCTCGCCGACGGGCGACTGGGGCAGGAGCTGAAGAACAACGTGAGCGAGACGGGCGCGCTCACCCACCTTCGGGCCTTGCAGAAGATCGCCGACGAGAACGGCGGCAACCGGGCCTCCCCCGGTCCGGGATACGACGCGAGCGTCGACTACGTTGCCGGTGTCCTGCGTGGCGCCGGTTACTACGTCAGCACCCCTACCTACGAAGGGTCCCGGGAGGACGGCGGCCGTGAGCGCGTGACGCTGCGGAACGTCATCGCGCAGACACGCACCGGCGACCCGGGGCAGGTGGTGACGATCGGTGCTCACCTGGATTCCGTGACGAAGGGTCCGGGCATCGTCGACAACGGTTCCGGCGTGGCGACGCTGCTGGAAATCGCCGGTCACCTCGGTGCTTCACCCACCGTGCGGAACGCGGTCAGATTCGCGTTCTTCGGCTCCGAGGAGACCGGCGCCGAGGGCTCGACGGGCTACGTCAAGAACCTGTCCGCCGAGGATCGCGGCAAAATCATCCTCTACCTGAACGTGGACATGGTGGCCTCCCCCAACGGCGGCTACTTCGCACAGGGCGGGAAAGGCCACGACAAGTCCGCCTCCGGACCGCCCGGTTCGGCCACTGTCGCCCATGTGCTCGCCGACCAACTGGGAAAAACAGGCGTGACCGCGGAGTTCATCGAGTTCGTGGGAGATGACGAGGCGCCGTTCGTCGACGCGAACATTCCCTCCGGCGGAGCGGAAAACGGTGACCGCCAGCCGAAGAGCCCGGAACAGGCCGCGGCTTGGGGCGGCCAGGCGGGCGAGAAGTTCGACCCCTGCTACCACAAGGCCTGCGACCGCCTCGACAACGTCAACCTCGTGGTGCTCGACCACTACCTGCACGCGCTCGCCGGGACGGTCGCCTACTTCGCCATGTCCGAGCAGCGACCCGTCTGACCTCTCCGAAACGTTGCCACCATCTGACAGGGTTTCGCGCCACCGTGGCAGGCATGAGCAAAGATCTCAACGGCAAGGTTGCGTTGGTGGCCGGGGGAACCCGGGGTGCGAGCAGGGCGATCGCCGTCGAACTCGCCAGAAGCGGCGCGATCGTCTACGTCACCGGACGCACGTCGGGGCAGCAACGGTCCGAAGTAGACCGTCCCGAGACCATCGAGGGCACCGTCGAGCTGATCGCGGCCGCTTCGGGCACGGGCATCGCGATGCGGGTCGACCATCTCGAGCCCGGCCAAGTGCGCGCGCTGGCCGAGCGGATCGATCGGGAGCAGGGACGGCTCGACATCCTGGTCGACGGCCTCTGGGGTGGCGATCGCCACATGGGATGGGGAAAGCCGGTGTGGGAGCACTCGCTGGCGGCAGGTCTGCGCATGATCCGGCTCGGCATCGACGCCCACATCATCACCAGTCACTACCTCCTTCCCCTGGTCATCCGCGAGCCGGGCGGGCTCGTAGTGGAGATGACCGACGGGACCGCCGAATACAACCGGAAGTTCCGCGCGGGCACCTCGCTGCCGTTCTACGTCGCCAAGGCCGCCGCGCACCAGCTCGCTCTCGCGGAGGCATACGAGCTGCGGGCACACGAGTGCACCGCGGTGGCGATGACACCGGGCTGGCTGCGTTCGGAAGCCATGCTCGACGAGTTCGGCGTCACCGAGGAGAACTGGCGCGAGGCCCTGGAGAAACAGCCACATTTCTGCGTTTCGGAGTCGCCGGTCTTCGTGGGACGCGCGGTTGCCGCGCTGGCCGCCGACCCCGGCCGGTCGCGCTTTTCGGGGCAGACCCTGGACAGCGGGCAGCTCGCGAAGATCTACGGATTCACCGACGTGGACGGCAGCAGGCCCGACGCCTGGCGCTACATCAGGGAGGTGGCGGACGCGGGTAAGCCCGCCGACCCCACCGGTTACCGGTGACGCTCGGCCATCCGCCGTGCGGTGTCCGCGAAGGCGGCCCGCACGGCGGAAGGTTCGACGATTTCCACGTGGACGCCGAGCGCGAGCAGTTGCCCGGCCGCGATCTCGGGCTCCTCGAAGGCCAGTTCGACTTCGGTCCAGCCGTCGGGCCCTGGCGGACCGGCCTCCTCGATCGCCGACACCGCGAGGTCGACGTCGATGACCGAAGGCAGGGCACGAACCCCGGTAGGGCTGAGGCGGCAGCGAACCGGCACACGACCCAGTGACCGCTCGAACCGCGCCGATGACTGCTGCCACCAGCCTGCCAGGTCGAAGCGGGCCGGTCGCTCGAAGTGCTCGCCGAGTTCTTCGGTGGCGTCGATGCGGGCGACGCGGTAGGTGCGGACGCTGTCGCCGATCCTCGCGACCAGGTACCAGACCGCCGCCTTGAGCACGAGCCCGAGCGGATCCAGCACTCGCTCGACCGTGCGATCGTCACGGCGGTAGCGCACGCGCACTCGCCGCTGCTCCCACACCGCCCGGGCGACGGCGGCCAACTGCCCGGCGTCGTCCTCCCGGCGGAACCACCCGGGCGCGTCGAGGTGGAACCGCCGCGCGATGTGTCGCGCCTGCTCGCGCAGCGGGGCGGGGAGGGTCGCCAGGACCTTCGCATGGGCTGCCGACACCGCCGTGCCGAGCCCGAGTTCGGCGAGTGCTCTTGGAGTGCCCATCGCGAAGATCGCGACGGCTTCTCGCGATGTGAGCCCGTCGAGCCTGGAGCGCCAGCCCTCGACAAGCCGCACGCCACCGTACCGGCCTGGTTCTGTCCACAACGGAACACCGGCCGACCGCAGCGCGGCGATGTCCCGATGCATCGTGCGCTGCGACACGCCGAGCGCCTCGGCCAGTTCGGCGATCGTCGCACTGCGCCGGCTTTGCAGGGTGAACAACAACGCAACCAGCCGTTCCGCTCGCATACCTGGAGATCATGCCCGCGCGTTGTTCAGGTAGGCCAGCACCCACTGGTGCTCGCTGTCGCTCGGTGGCGGCCCAGCTTCTGGAACACGTTCGCGACATGCGGGTCCCGCTCGGTAGCCGGCCGCACCCTCGAACGAACGGCGTGCCGTGGAGCGCGGGGAGGCTCTCATGGACACCGCCTGGTGACCGCTCGGCACGGAAGTTCTGACTGACGCGTGTGAGGAGGCCGTCTCGTTCGACCTCCTCACAGTCTTTCAGGCTTCAGCGAGTTCTTCGCGCACCTCCGTTCCCCGCTGACGTACCAGTCAGGAAGTGACCGCGCACTGTCCGCGATCGGCCTTCATCGGTCCTTCGGCCGTCGGGCGCACGTCGAAGTCGAAGATCGCCGTGGGCACGTAGATCGTGCAGCAGGCGTTCGGGATGTCCACGATGCCGCTGATGCGACCCTCGACGGGTGCCGAACCGAGCAGCAGGTACGCCTGCTCCCCACTGAAACCCCACTTCTTGAAGTATTCGACCGCGTTCAGGCAGGCCCTGCGGTAGGCGACGGTCGCGTCCATGTAGTGGTTCTCGTCCGTCTCCCGGTCCACCGAGACGCCCACGAACGACATGAACTCGGAATACCGTGGCTCGACGTTTCCCGGCATGAACACCGGATTGGTGGTGATGCCGTACTGTTCCATGCCGCCCTTGATCAGATCGACGTGGAAATCGATGAACCCGCCCATTTCGATGGCGCCACAGAAGGTGATCTCGCCGTCACCCTGGCTGAAGTGCAGGTCCCCGCCCGAGAGCTTCGCGTCGTTGACGTAGACCGGGTAGAAGACCCGCGATCCGCGGGTGAAGTTCTTGATGTCGTGGTTTCCTCCGTTCTCGCGGGCCGGCACGGTCCGGGCACCCTCACCGGCGATTCTGTCCGCGGTGTCCCCGGTGGCCGTTCCGCCTAGCGCGTTTTCGGGCGTGGGTGGCAGGCCCAGCGGGGGTATCCGGTCGGGCTCGCGGTCGATGAGCGCCTGCTCCCTGCGGTTCCAACGCTGGAGCAGCTCAGCCGACGGTGCGACGCCGAACAGGCCAGGGTGGGTGATGCCGGTGTACCGGATCCCTGGCAGGTGGCGCGAGGTGGCCTGCTGACCGTGGAAGTCCCAGATCGCCTTGTAGGCGTCCGGGAAGTAGTCGGTGAGGAAGCCACCACCGTTGACCTTGGCGAACACCCCGGTGTAGCCCCAGCCCTGCCCCGGCGCCTCGCCGACCTGCTGGGGAACCGGGCCGAGGTCGAGGATGTCCACGACGAGCAGGTCCCCGGGCTCGGCGCCCTCGATGCCGATGGGGCCGCTGAGCATGTGGGCACGCGTCAGGTCGACATCCCGCACGTCGTTGGCCGAATCGTTGTTGCCGAGCTGAGCGTCGGTCCATTCCCGGCACTCGACTCTGAATTCCTGTCCAGGGCGGACCATCGCGGCCACCGGAACGTCCGGATGCCACCGGTTGTGCCCCGGCACCTCCTGGTCGAACATGGACTTCGTCTGGTCTACCGTGAAGACAGTTTCCGGCATGTGATCTTTCCTCCTTGCTTCGTGATCCACTCACCAGTGCCGTCGCTGTTCCTGTTTGGCGTATCCGCGAACCGCCTCCTCACATCGGTGTCGCCGGCCGCCTGGCCGACGGAGGGAAACTGGGGATGCGGCGACCGGTCAGCGGGACCAGCCCCAGGAAGACCACGGCCCCGAAGATCGCCAGCACCACCGCGGTCAGTGGCCTGTTCTGCCAGTACCCGGTCAGGAGCAGGAACGCGGGGATCGCTCCGGTCACCCAGCCCTGGATCGCGGTCACCCAGCCGGTATACGTTTGCAGGCGCTCGATCTTGAGCCCGAGCAACAGGAAGAACAGGAACCAGAGGAACGACCAGTACAACCAGATCACGCCGAACCCGTAGTCCCCGAGCAGTTGGAAGTTCGCCACGGAATAGCCGATGGCCATGACGGCGACGAACAACGAGAACCAGCCGACACCGGTGGTGTCCAGCCCGGCCAGCAGTCCGATCCCGACATACAGGTAGGTGAAGCCGAACAGATAGATTCCCGACGCGGACAGGATCGCCTGGGGATCCCCACCCGAGGCGAAGATCAGATAGGTCGGCGTGATCACCTGGAGTGCGCCGACGAACAGGTTGAAAACGGCGGCGGCCTGCGGATTGACCTTTCCCAAGAGCATCACGCCGTTGAGAAAAAGTACCGCGCCGACGTACAGCAGACCCACGGCCCCCATGACCGGTTACCTCCTCGCATCAGGCAGGTCGCCGAGGTGACGACCCGGCACTTCCGTCCGGCGGCCTACACCGTGCGCGGCAGATGCGTGGCAGGCCGGATCCCTCCGGCCTGAGCCCACCGGCTCACGCTCGTGGTCGTGGGAGGTGGGCAAGCGCGGGGTGTGGTGGTCGTCGCACCGTCCGCGTGCGAGGTACTTCCGAAACGACTTCGGGTTCGTCGCGAGTGCTCTCCGCGCGCTCGTGCGCGGCTCCCAACTCCTTGGACATCAGCGACAGATGGGGCATGGTGAACACCCGGCGTGACGGTGCACCACACTCGGGACAGTCCACACGGGACGGAGCCGTGCCGATGGGATGCCGCGTCTCGAACCGACCGCACTGCGCGCAGCTGTATTCGTAGGTCGCCATCAACACCTCCACACATGAGCCATCTCACATGTTTCGGGTGACTACTGTTTGGATCTTCGGCCGCCTGGTTCCAGAGCCTCTGACCTGCTCGTTCTCGGCCTTACCACAGCAGAAACCCCGGCAGGAGCCGCTGTCAAGGGCAACTGGACACGCGAGCGCAAGTTGACCGAAGATATGCGGCACCGTTACAAACCCTCAACGTGTCCGGCCGGTCCGACTTGGACGGCACGTGATCAAGAATTCAGTGGGACGTGGTGGAAGTCAACACCAACGATGGCGAGGCCGTGAGATATGTCGTCTTCACCGCGTGGGAGTGCGCGAGTTGCGACGTCGCCGGGCGGACCCCGCCGGGCGCGAGCGTCGAATGCTGGAACTGCGGCGGCTCGGTCGTGGTCACCGCACGCCCGAGCGTCCGGCACGTCATCGGGTAGTACGACAGCGGTGTAGTTCCACGCCCTGCGAGCCGCGCGACACGCGAGTCGAGCTTTCGCGACACGCGAGTCCCCCCTTCACGACACGCGAGTCGGACTTTCGCGACGCCCGACCCTTCGCCGCACCCAAGTCCCCTTCGCCGCACCCGAGTTCCGCGTTCGCGAGCGTCTTGAAAGCGGTTTCCGCGTCTCGCGACTTCCGGCGTCCACGTCCGGTAGCACAACGCCGACCGAGCGCCCCGGAGGCCCGCGGCGCCGGGCCTCCCGCTACGGTGGCTGTCGCACCCGAGACCGGGCACCACATGCTCCTGACCTTCGGCCACGGCACGGCGGACGCCGGCCAGATGACGCGGCTCCTGCGGGGCGCCGCGGTGCGGCGCCTGGTCGACGTGCGGACGGCCCCGGGCAGCAGGCGCAATCCCGACGCCACCCGCGAAGCCCTGGCGCGGTGGCTGCCGGAGGCGGGCATCGGCTACCGCTGGGAGAAACGCCTCGGCGGCTGGCGCAGGCCACGGCCGGATTCCCCCGATATCGCGCTACGCAACCGGTCCTTCGGCGGGTACGCCGGCCATATGCGCTCGCCCGAATTCCGCGCCGCGATCGACGAACTGCTCGCCGAGGCGGCCCGGGGACGGACCGCGGTGATGTGCGCCGAGTCCGTGTGGTGGCGCTGCCACCGCAAGATGATCGCCGACTTCCTCGTCCTGGCACGCGAGGTGGACGTCCGTCACCTCATGCACGACGGCACGCTTCAGCCACACCGTCCGAGCCCGGAAGCGCGGCTGCTGCCCGAGCACCGGGTGCTCGTCTACGACGCCGGCGAGCCGCCCCTCTGGCACTGAGACGGGATGACGCTCTGGCCGTGGAACGTCTCACCGGCATGCGCGCGTGACAGGTCAGTCCTTCGCGACAGGCGAGTCCAGCCTCCATGACGGGCGAGTCCAGCTCTCGCGACGGGCGAGTCGGGCTTTCGCCGCGGCTCCCGTGATCGCCCGTTCGTGGCCGGGCGGCGCCGGTGTATGTTGCGACCAGCAAATGAAAATCGATATCGTTTTCAGTAGAAGGGACAAGAGGCGTGAAGATCGCGTTCGTGGGTAAGGGAGGAAGCGGGAAGACGACGCTGACCTCGCTGTTCACCACCTACCTGGTCCACACGGGACATCCCGTGCTGGCCATCGACGCCGACATCAACCAGCACCTGGCGGTCGGGCTGGGCGCGGGCGAGAAGGAAGCGACCACCCTGCCCACGCTCGGCGAGCACCTGAGGCTGATCAAGGACTACCTGCGCGGCGACAACCCACGCATCACCGATGCCGACGCGATGATCAAGACGACCCCGCCCGGCCGGGGATCCCGGCTGGTGCGCCCCTTCGAGGACAACCCGATCAGCGACGCCTGCTTCCGCGAGATCGGCGGCGTCCGGCTCGGTGTCACGGGCCGGTTCGACGAGGAGGATCTCGGCGTCGCCTGCTACCACTCGAAGGTCGGCGCGGCCGAGTTGCTGCTGAACCATCTCGTCGACGACGCCGGCGAATACGTCGTGCTGGACATGACCGCGGGCGCCGACGCGTTCGCCTCCGGACTGTTCACTCGCTTCGACGTCACCTTCCTCGTGTGCGAGCCGACACTGCGCAGCGTCGGCGTCTACCGCCAATACGCCGACTACTCACGCGACTTCGGCGTACGACTCGCCGTCGTCGGAAACAAGGTCACCGACGACGAGGACGTCGAATTCCTGCGGGAGCAGATCGGCGAAGACCTGTCATGCTGGCTGACCGGCTCGGGCCACGTGCGCGCGGCCGAGCGCGGCCGGACTCGCCCGATCACCGCGCTGGAACCGGACAATGTCGCCGCGCTCGCCACCATTCTGTCTACTGTGGACTCGACACCGCGCGACTGGGACCGCTTCCATCGCCAGGCGGTCGAGTTCCACCTCCGCAACGCCCGGTCCTGGGGCGACAACCGCACCGGCCAGGACCTCGCCGCCCAGATCGACCCTGAGTTCATCCCCGGCCCACCCGCGCTGACCGGCGCGTGACTTCATCGGCCGGAATTTCTATTGATAATGATAACCACTTGCACTAAAGTGGGCGTGTTACTCGTCGCTGCCGGATCACTTGGCGCTGGAGGTCGCATCATGTCCCTGGACGTTCCCACCGAGTTGCTGGAACGCGCGGAGCACGGCGAAGTGCGCGACGACGAGTTCGTCGCGTGCGTGCGTGAGTCGCTGCCGTATGCGTGGAACGTGATCAGCTCGGTCGTGGCCGACCTGGACGGCGACACGCAAGATTTCGCGGACAACGCCACCCCGCCGCCGAGTGAGACCAGACGCGGACAGTTGCTGCGCGCCCTGGCCTCGGACGCGATTCGTGGCGGGCTGGAGCGGCATTTCGGCGTGAAACTGGCCTTCCAGAACTGTCACCGGGTCGCGGCGTTCCGGCCGTCCGCAGTGGACAGTGCGAGCTACCGTGACTTCGTCTCCCCGCATGGACAGCTGCTCAACCAGAGCCCGGAGCTGCGCGACTGCTGACCCGTCACGACCGCGTGCGGCCACCGGGGACCGCGCTCCGCGATCACCGCACCCCGGCGGCCGGTGCCTACGACGATCGCGGTAGCGCTCGCTTTCGGTCGAAACCGACGCTGCGGAACCGGCGGAGTCGCAGGCTGTTGGACACCACGAACACCGACGAGAACGCCATGGCGATACCGGCGATCATCGGGTTGAGCAGGCCGAACGCGGCCAGTGGGAGCGCGGCGACGTTGTAGGCGAAAGCCCAGAACAGGTTGCCCCTGATCGTGGCGAGCGTGCGCCGGGAGAGCCGGATCGCGTCGACGGCCGCGCTCAGGTCGCCACGGACCAGGGTGAGATCGCTCGCCTCGATCGCGACGTCGGTGCCGGTCCCCATGGCCAGGCCGAGATCGGCCTGCGCCAGCGCGGCGGCGTCGTTGACTCCGTCGCCGACCATCGCCACCACGCGGCCCTCCTTCCGCAGGCGCCGGACTTCGTCCACTTTGTCCTTGGGCAGGACCTCGGCGATGACCTCCTCGATCCCGACCTCGACGGCCACCGCCCGCGCCGCGGCTTGGTTGTCGCCGGTGAGCAGCACCGGGGTCAGCCCAAGTTCGCACAGTTCGCGCACAGCCTGGGCCGAGGTCGGCTTGACGGTGTCGCCGACCACGATCGCCGCTCGCGCCCGGCCGTCCCAGGCGACGAACACCGCGGTGCGGCCCTGCCGCTCGGCGTCCTTCCTGGTCGCGGTCAGGGTTTCGCCGAGGTGAACGCTCCGCTGTTCGAGCAGCGCGGCCCGCCCCACCAGCACCGCCTTGCCCTCGACGATGCCCTGCACGCCGAGCCCCTCGACGTTGCGGAAATCCTCGACCGCGGGCAGCGCGCCCACCCGCTCGGTCGCGCCGGTCACCACGGCCCTCGCGATCGGGTGTTCGGACGCGTGCTCCAGCGCGCCCGCCAAGCGCAGTACCTCCGCCTCGTCCTCACCGGCGGTGTGCACGGCGATCAGGCTCATCCTGCCGGTGGTGACCGTGCCGGTCTTGTCCAGCACCACGGTGTCCACCGCGCGGGTCGACTCCAACACCTCCGGCCCCTTGATCAGGATGCCCAGTTGGGCGCCGCGTCCGGTGCCGACCAGCAACGCGGTCGGCGTGGCCAGGCCCAGGGCGCAGGGGCAGGCGATGATCAGCACCGCGACCGCCGCGGTGAAGGCCGCCGTGACATCGTGGCCGGTGGCCAGCCAGGCCACCAGCGTGCCCAGCGCGAGAACGAGCACGATCGGCACGAACACCGCAGACACCCGGTCGGCCAGCCGCTGCACGTTGGCCTTCCCGTTCTGCGCGTCTTCGACCAGCTTCGCCATCTGCGCCAGCTGGGTGTCCGCCCCGACCCGGGTGGCCCGCACCACGAGCCGGCCCCCGGCGTTGACCGTCGCGCCGGCCACGGTGTCCCCGGCCCGCACCTCGACCGGGACGGATTCACCGGTGAGCATGCTCGCGTCGACCGCCGAGCCACCCTCGGCCACCACGCCGTCGGTGGCGATCTTCTCCCCCGGCCGCACCACGAACTCGTCCCCCACCCGCAGCGCTTCGACCGGGACCCGCTCCTCGCGACCGTCCCGCAGCACCGCGACGTCCTTCGCGCCCAGCTCCAGCAACGCCCGCAGCGCCGCTCCGGCCCGCCGTTTCGACCGGGCCTCGAAATACCGCCCGGCCAGGATCGCCGCGGTCACCCCGGACGCGACCTCGAGGTAGATCGCGCTCGTGCCGGTGTCACCGGTCGCGATCAGCTCGAAGCCGTGCCGCATGCCCGGCATCCCGGCCATCCCGAAGAACAGCGCGTAAACCGACCACCCGAACGCGGCCAGCGTCCCCAGCGAAATCAGGGTGTCCATGGTGGCGGCGCCGTGCCGCAGATTAGTCCACGCCGCCCGGTGGAACGGCCACGCACCCCACACCACCACCGGCGCCGCCAGCGTCAGCGAAAGCCACTGCCAGTTGTCGAACTGCAAGGCCGGCACCATCGCCAGCAGGATCACCGGCACCGCCAACCCCGCCGAAACCAGCAACCGCTGCCGCAACGAGGCGACCGGATCCTCGTCCACCCGCTCCCGCGTGTCCGGCGGCTCGGGCAGTTCCGCGGAGTATCCGGCGGCCTCGACCACCTTCACCAGTTCCTCGGGCGAGGTGCCGGCCGGATAGGTGACCTTCGCCTTCTCCGTGGCGAAGTTGACCGTCGCGGACACCCCGTCGACCTTGTTGAGCTTCCGCTCGATCCGCGCCGCACAGGAAGCGCAGGTCATGCCCCCGATCGACAACTCCACCCACCGGAAGGGGTCCGGCACTCTGTCTCGGGTCGCCGCGTCTTGGGTCGCCGCGTCTTGGGTCGCTGTGTCTTGGGTCGCTGTGTCCCGGGCCACGGAACTCATCGGTGCCTCCAGAAAGATCTTGCCGGGGTGGCCGCAGGTCATGCCCTGGACGGGGTGGCCGGATCCCGCCATCGGCTTCTCCTTCCCGGGCGAGCCCGAAGTCGACCCTGCCTTTATACCCCACGGGGGTAGGGAATGGCGAAAACCCCGTACCGCGAACGAGGGTGAGAGGCGGTTTCGGTCGCCCCTCACCCTCGTCGCTCCGTCACATGGACGTCAGCAGCTGCCGCATTTCGTTGATCTCGGCGGTCTGGGTCTCGACGATGCTCTGCGCCAGCGCCTTGGCGTCGCTGTTCGTGCCGCCGGCCAGTTCGGTCCTGGCCATCTCGACCGCGCCCTGGTGATGGCCGATCATCATCTGCAGAAACATCTTGTCGAACTCGGCACCCGTTGCCTGCCGCAGCTTGGCCAGGTCGGCGTCGCCCATCATGCCCGGCATGGTGGACACCGGCATACCCGGCATCCCGGACATGCCCGGCATGGCGGCGTTCCACTGGCTCAGCCAGCCGTTCATCTTCTGGATCTCCGGGTCCTGCGCCTTTTCGATCCGGCTCGCCAGGTCCTTCACCTGCGCGTTGGACGCACGCGTGGACGCCAGTTCGGCCATGTCCAGGGCCTGCCGGTGGTGCGGGACCATGCCCTGCGCGAATGCCACGTCGGCTTCGTCGTGCGAAACGGAGGGCGCGGCGTTGCCGGTCATCGCGCTCATGTCACGCCCGCTGTCGGTGTCGCCACCGCATCCGGCCAGCACCAGCGCCGCGACGGCGAGAGCCGTGCCGGTACCCAGAATTGTCCTGTTCAGCATGAATTTCCTTCGATGTCGTGTGTTCGTGGTCTCCAACCGGATTTCAGGCGCGCGAAAGCCGCGCGCCGAGGCCGGTCACAGCCGCAACACACACACCGAAGTCAGAATCGTCCGCCCGTTTCCCGGAGGCGGGTCGGGGGCGCGCGCCAGCGCGCGTGACCAAGCCGATGCACGGTCGCCGGCCCCGCGGGCAAGGGCGATCACCAGCACCAGCAGCAGGGCCGCAGCGGCGGCGAGCTGGCCGAGCACCGCCAGGCACAGATGTAGCCAGTCGTGACCCGCACCAGGGGCGTGCCCCGGCTGCCCCGCATGGTCCGCACAGCATGCGTCAGCGACCATGGCGGAAGCGCTCGTTACCGGCTCCGGCGCCATCGCGTCGTGCATGGGGCTGATGGCGACCAGGTTGTGCATCCCGATCACCGCGAAGGCGAGCGCGACCAGCAACACCCACCGCAGGGCGGCCGGCCGCGTCGAGCAGATCACCCCTCCACGGTAAGGCCCACCCCAGCCCGGTGGATCGGCGGGCTGGTCCGTCTGGTTCCTCAGCTGCCTCCGATGCCGAGGTCCGCCAGCAACACCAGCACGACGGTGGCGACGGCGAGCAGGCCGTGCGCGCCGACGACCGGCACCGGGAAGGCACGCTCGGGCAGGCCCGTCCCGCCCGTGCGTGCCGTCCTCTTCGCCCCCGCAGTCACCGGCGTGCGGCCGGCTTGGTAGGCCGGGATCCACCTGACGAGCATGGTGAATCCCAGGACCGCGACCGGCACCAGCAGGATCAGCGCCACCCAGCCCAGCACGGCGCTGTCGGTGACCAGGTAGACGATCCACAACACCAAGCCGGCGGCGGCCAGGCCGAAGTGCCCGAAGATCAGGCCGGGCGGGAAGGCGCTGCGGCGCGGCCGCCGGGTCCCGCCCCGGGCGACCCAAATGCCCAGCATGACGAAGCCGCCGAGTGCGGTCAGCACCCAGGCGATGAGTGCGGCGATACCCATGATGTCCTCCTCGGCAAGGGGGTCAGGACCGGAAACCCTCGGCCTGCACGGCCTCGCCGGCCACCCGCACGCCGTAGCGGTAGGCGAGCTTGCCGCCCAGGAATCCCGACACGCCCAGCACGGCGATCGAAACCGCCGAAAGCACCAGCGGGCCCAGCCCGACCGGGGCGGGGCCGCCGTAGCCGGCCCGGCGCCAGAAGAAGTTGCCGGCGTAGGCGGCGGTGACCGCCAGGTTGAGTCCCATGTGGACCAGGCCGGTACGGAACGCGACCGTGCCGGCCGGGATCGCGATCAGGTCCAGGAAACCGATCGTCGCGGCGGCGAGCGCACCCACGACGCCGATCGCGATCAGCCACAGCGAGCCCTGGGCCAGGGCGGCGGGCGCGCCGACGATCCGTGAGGCGATGTCGAACACGAGGCTGCACACCCACGCACCGATGGGGACCGTGACCAGGATCGGGTGGAACGGATGCCCGTACGGCCCCGCGAGCGCGGGGCTGACCGGCCGTTTCGCCTGCTCCGCCCCAGCGCTCACAGCCACCTCCCAGCGGCACGCTATTTGACTAATCAATGTTGGTCTTATTGAGGTCCGCCGTCAAATCGAGCAGGCCGGACAACTTCCGCTTTGGGCCACACGGTGCGGATCGCCTCGGGCAGGCCTTGGAGCCCCGTCGCGGCACACAATGAGGATGCCCTCCACTCCCCGGCCTTTCACCTCGGTCAGCACGGTCAGCTGGTAGGCCTTCCGGCTCGCCCTCGGTCGGCCCGATCCACACGCCCATGACGTGCTTGAAGTGACGATGTGCTCGGTGAACAGCTGGCCCGGGCGGCCGAAGCCGTGCGAAGTCGACATTGGGGTGCAGACAGATCTGGATCAGGCCGATCCCTTTGAAAAACCGATACGAAGGTCTGACGATTCAGTACGGCACTGCGGAACCGAGCACGACGCTTGTCGTTGTCCAGCACTTTCCCGTGCGTGTGAGGGAGTCTCCGGGTGACTGGTCCAGCGCGGCAGCCACCTCCTCGGCGAAGTTCGTCACAGATCCAGCACCAGCCGAACCGACTTCGCGCGGCTCACACAGATCATCATGGTCTCGCCACTTGCTCGCTCGCCGTCGGTCAGCACGTCGTCGCGATGTTCGGGCGCGCCGTCCAGCACGGTCACCTCGCAAGTGCCGCAGTAGCCCTCCCGGCAGGAGTACGGTGTGCCGGGCAGGACATCCAGAACGGCGTCCAGCACCGAGCGGTTCGCCGTCACCGTCAGCACATGGCCCGAACGAGCCAGCTCGACCTCGATCTCTTGATCCCCGCCGGCCGGCCCGACGCTGTCGGCGGCCGCTGCGCCGAACCGCTCGATATGCAGGGCACCAGCCGGGAGGTGCTCGGTGCACAACGACTGCGCCGCCTGCAGCATCGGTTCGGGACCACAGCAATAAACCGCCGTGCCCCGTGGGCAACCGCGGATTGCCGCTGCCAGATCGGGCAGTCCATGCTCGTCCTCCGGGACGATGTCGACCGGACCACCGAGCTCGGCCAGTTCGGCGGTGAACGCCATGCTCGCCCGAGTCCGGCCGCCGTAGATCATCGACCATCGCCGCCGCCGCTTGGTCAGCTGCCGGGCCATCGCAAGTAGCGGGGTCACGCCGATCCCGCCGGCGATCAGCAGGTAGTTCTCCGCAGTGCCGAGCGGGAAATGGTTACGCGGGCCGACGACCTTGAGTTCGCGGCCCGCGAGCCCGGTGTCGTGCACCTCGATCGAGCCGCCCCGGCCATCGGCCACCCGGAGCACCGCGACCCGGTACCGCGTCCTGTCTTCGGGGTCCGAACACAGCGAGTATTGGCGGACGAGCCCCGACGGCAGATACAGGTCGACGTGCGCACCCGGCTCCCACGCCGGAAGCTCGGCCCCTTGTGGGTGGCGCAGTTCGACCGACACCACACCCTCCGCTTCGGCCGCGATCCTGGTCACCAGCAACGACTGGAGCGGTGCGGTCATACCGAGCTGCCCGTTCGTCGCGGTCGTTCGACGCCGCGCTCATGGGGTACGACGACGGCCGCCAAGACGGCCTCACGTCCCACCACATCCATCATGTGGTCACTCCGCCTCGGAGAAGAACCGTGCGACTTCCCCGCGGAACTTCTCGCCACGCTCAACCTGCGCCCAGTGCCCGCACCGGCCGAGCACGACCAGGTCGGCATTCGGCATGACTTCCACCAGTTGCAACGAAGTTGCCCGGACCGGGACCACTCGGTCCTGCGCGCCATGAATCAGCAAGGTCGGCGTCGAGATCTTTTCCAGGGTCGTGTACGGCAGTGCGGCCTCGTCGATATGCCGTTGCCGCGGCGGCGGGAACATTCTCGCCCACCGGTCGGCAACCTCGGGCGCCGTTGTCGCCTCGTAGCGCGCTCGTACCAGTTCAGGCGTGACGCGCGAGCTGTCGAACGCCATCAACTCGAAGATCGCGCGCATGTTCGCTTCGGTCGGCGTGTAGCCGTAGAGCTGGTCGACCTCGCGGGTCAACGGGAACGACACTCCCGCCGAACCCATCAACACCATTCGCGCCACGAGTCCGGGGTACCGGGCGGCGATCCCGAGGGAGATACCGCCACCCATCGAATTGCCGACGAGACGCACCGGCGCGAGATCGAGCGCACGCAGGAACGACGCGATGTGCTCCACCCGGTTGTCGTGACTCAGCCCCACTTCGGGCTGCTGTCCGGTCGCGCCGTAGCCCACGATGTCCGGCGCGATCAGCGTGAACTGGCGAGCGAGGTCCGACGTCATGGTGAGTGCCCAGTTCGCACGTCCGGACACGCCGGGACCCGAGCCGTGCAGCAGCACGATCACCGGGCCGGACCCAGCCCGAAGGTAGTGGGTGCGATAGCCGTCGTGCTCGACGGTCGATTCGATCAGCTTCGGTGAAGTGCTGCCGGCTTGGTCGGCGACAACGGAACTGTCGGCTGTAGGGGTCATCAATTCGTCGCTTTCGTAGGTCTGTTGCGGCGCTCAGGTCATCGCCGTCAGGAAATTCTGGGAAATCTTGCGGTCGTGGTAGAAAATCGCCCGGCCCAGCTGGTCGACCGTCCACGTGATGCAGGGCATGTCCGGCGCCGATCGGTAGCCACCGGCGAACACTTCGTTCCGGTTTCCGGTGGGGTCGAAGAAGTAGACGGTTTCGCCGCGCGTCATGCCGTGACGGGTGGGACCGATGTCGATCGGCACGTCGTTCATGGACAGCACGTCCGCGGCATGCAGCACGTCGTTCCAGCTCTCCACCTGATACGCGATGTGATGCAGCCGGCCGTTCTCCCCCTTCTGGACCGCGATGTCATGTGCCTGCTCACCGCAGCTCATGAACGAGACGATCGGATCAGGATTGTCGGGGTCGGCCACGACTCGCTCGGTGACATGGAATCCGCACACTTCGACCATGAACCGCTCCAGGCCGGCGACGTCGTCGGCGGCCAGCGCGAGGTGCGCCAGCCTGGGAGCGCCGACACCGCGCAAGCCTGTGCGCGGCCACGGGTCGGGGTTGAGATTGCCGACCGCGGTCCCGACCGTCTCGATCTCGGAGTAGAACTCGGCGACGTGGCCGCTCGGCAGTACACACCGGAAACCATCCCCGACCGCGGTGCGCTCACCGTCGGACAGGCGTTGCACCGTGGCCCCGAATTGCTGAGCCGCCTTCTCCACCTTGGCCAACGTGTCGTCGTCCCGGACCTTCCAGCCCATCGCGAGCAGTCCGCCGTCGCCGCGCTCGAGCACCAGCGAGTGATGGTCCCATTCGTCCCAGCCCTTCAGATACAGCTGGTCCGGTGTCTCCGCGCTCTTGGCCAGACCGACCACATCGGTGTAATGGTCGTGCGCGCTTGCCAATTCGGTCACGGCCAGGTGCACGTAACCCAATCGCAATACAGTCATCGTGACTACTCCCTTGCCTTACTTCTGGTGAAATCGGAAACAGGTGTCTGTCGCTCGGCATCCCCGCGGCAGAAGCCGATCTCGACCACGGAGGTCACCGGTATCGCGCGACACGCGAGCCCCAGCCGCTCCTCGGTCTCGGCACGCCGGGAAAGTGCCCGCTCTGTGTGCGGCCCGTGCCGGACCTCGCCCCGATGCAACCGGATCAGACAGACCCCGCAGCCACCTCGTCGGCAGACGTACGGCGCCGTCCAGCCGAGCCTGAGCAACGTGTCGAGGACGACCTCGTCGTGGCGTCGGATCAGGACATTTCGCTCGCCGGACACCAGCTCGCCGGGTGCGGCGATGATTACGCGCCGGTCTCCGGGCGAAGAGCCTTGGGGGATCATCGCGAGACCTTTTCGCGGAGACACCGGGCGAATTCATCGGGGAGAACGCGGCCCGCCGTCCCGGTGTTTCGGGCGGAGTTCACGGCACCAACCTCACAACGGGTAGGTGACCGTGTGGGTCAGCAGATCGTTGTCGTGCACGGCCGTGCGGCGCTGGAAACGCCAATCGTCGAGATGGACGAGCTCGTCGCGGTAGGAGCCGGTCGCCTGGATTTCCACCCGGCCTTCCGGGTTGGTCAGGTACACCACGAACGCCGAGCGCACGTTGAGCCGCTCCGGGCTCACCACCGCGATATCGACGTTCCCGACCATCCGCCGGGTGCGGGCCGGTTCGACCGTCCAGTACTTCTCGATCATCTCGGCGCGGTCGAGCATGCTCGACCGGTTGTCGTCGATGACCGCGAGTGGCCAGCCGTTTTCGAAATTCTCCGCCGAGGTCGCGACGTAACGGCCGTCGGGAGCGAACAACTCGATCCAGTCGCGATAACGCCGCTCGTCCAGTGCCGTACACGCCCGATAGAGCAGATGCAGTACCTGTTCACGCAGCTGTGCTACCCCGGTAGGACCCTCGGTCCGGGTCGCCCGGCTGTTCGCTGTTCCGACCACGATCACCACCCCATCCGAGTGCGGTACTCGTCGTAGAAGGCTCGGACGGTGTACTCACCGTCCAGGTCGCCGCTGCGTTCGCTGAGGTCACCCAGCGCCATGAAGCTGGTGCGCACACTGGAAACGCCCTCAGTCGCCTGCACCGCTCCGATGGCGACGACGTCATCGCGGCCGGCGAAGCCGGCGGGACCGAAGAAGTTGCCATAGTCGTGGGCTCGCTTCGCGCGTTTCTCCGGGGACTCACCGTCGAGGCCGAGAGCTACGGTATGCAACTCGACGCAGTCCGTGCCTTTCGGCACGATGTGCCGAACGTTGAGCATGTCCCATTCTTCCAGGACCAACGCGTTCGGGAAAAGTCCGACGACCCGGTTCCAACTGCCCGCGGGTCGATCGTGGCTCTGAAAAAGGGTGAAGTCCCGGAGCTGAAATTTGGCGTTGGCCAGGTGATCTCGCATCGCGTCGTCGGAGAGCGAAACCATTTCCCACCTGATTGCCCCGTGCCCGTTTTCGAAAGCGATGTTCTCGCCGACCTGGTAAATTTTCAACGCCTGGGAGAAATTGTGCAGTAGTGACGCGTGGTAGGCGTCCTCGGTGTTCTCCCAGAAGAGCTTCCAGTTGGCGCGGACCTGAAACCGGTGGTAGCCGAGCACGGTCACATCGCCGCCGCGCAAGATTTCGTCGATGTGCGGCCCGGCATCGGCGAGATACTCGGCGAGCGGTTCCACGTCGTCCGCGAAGGTCGCCCACACCAGGCCGGCGAACGTCTCGACCCGCGCTGCCCGCAACCCTCCCCGGTCCTTGTGCCGCGCGTCCGTGTATTTCTTACGCATCGGAACGCCGAGCTGCCGGCCGTCGTCTGCGAAGACCCACTGGTGATAGGGACACGTGAAGGTCGAGCAATTTCCCCGCCGATCCAACGCGACCAAGGAGCCACGGTGGCTGCAGACGTTTTCCAGCACGTTCACCGAACCGGCCCGCGACCTGGTCATGATCACCGGCAGGTCACCCATCCACGAGCGCCGGAAGTCGCCCGGCTCGGGGACCTCGGCCTCCAGTCCGACGAAGGTCCAGCCGTCGCGGAACAGGCGCCGCATTTCCAACCGGTAGATCTCTTCATCAGCGAAAACACGTCGATCAACTTCCGTCTGGGTGATCTTCGGGTTTGTCTGCACCAGCCAGGTCCTCCTCCGCGTAACCCAGGTCCGTCACGCCGTGGTGACAACTGGATTTTTGTCCCCACGAAAACACCGTACGGGCCGCTTCCGCGATCCGGCAATCCAGATAACGCACGGATTATCCATAAAAGACACGGCGGGCGCGGGCGACTTTTTCAGCGGCACTCGGCGCGGCTCGACCCGCGCCGACGTCATATTGACGCATGCCGATAACACGAAGTACGGTGATGATAATAGGACCGCCAGGCGGTAAGCCGCAGGAACCAGGTGCCGGCGTTGGGGCCCATCGCGGTCGAGATCGTCCGTGATCTCTCGCCGTGGAGCAGGCGTGTGGAGGTGGCACGTGGTAATGGACCAGCCGTCGGCCGCGATCGAGCCGGTCGAGAAGAGGTTGTTCTGCGGAATCTGCGAGGCGTCGTGTGGATTGGTGGCCACCGTGGCGGGGGACGAGGTGGTCAAGCTGCGCCCGGACCCCGATCACCCGAACTCGCGCGGTTTCGCGTGTTCGAAGGGAATTTCTTTCCCGGACGTGCGCAGGGACCCCGACCGGATCCTGCACCCGTTGCGCCGCCAGCCGGACGGCTCGTTCACGCCGGTCTCATGGCAGGAAGCGCTGGACGACATCGGTTCGCGCTTGCGGGGCGTGATCGACGGGCACGGCCGGGAATCGTTCGGCGTATACGGGGGAAACCCCCTCGTTTGGAACTACGCGGCATTTCTGACGGCCTTCGGGATGGCTGCCGCGCTTGGCACGAAGCACTTCTTCAGCTCCAGCTCGACGGACGTCAACAATTACTTCGCGGTTGGCGAGCTCCTGTACGGCCACAACATGTCCAACCCGGTGCCGGATCTCGCGCGCACCGACTTCTTCCTGTGCCTGGGCGCGAACCCGGTGGTGTCGCACGGGAGCATGATGAACGTCGGCCGGGTGCGCGAAACGATGCTCGAGATCACCCAGCGAGACGGGCGTGTGGTCGTGGTCGACCCGCGCCGCACGGAGACCGCCGAGCTGTTCGAGCACGTGCCGATTTACCCGAGTGGGGACGTGTGGTTGCTCGCGGCGATGCTGAAGGTGATTCTTGACGAAGGCCGGTATGACCGCGCGGCACTGGTGGAGATGACCCGCGGACACGAGACGCTGACGGCGCTCGTGAGCGGGGTCGATCTCGAGCGGGCGGCGCGCGAAACCGGTATCGCGATTGAGCGCATCATCGACCTGGCCCGCGACTTCGCGGCGGCACCCTCCGCGGTCGTGTATGGGCGGTGCGGCGCCTCGCTGGGTCCGTTCGCCACGCTGACCAAATACCTGATCGACGTGTTGAACATCGCCACCGGCAACCTGGACCGGCCGGGCGGGTGGTGCTTCGGGCGACCCTGGTTGCCTCTCGAGAAGATCACGGCGCTACTCAAGGTCAACGGGTATGACCGTTGGCGCACGCGGGTGGACGGCATCCCCGAGCTCCTCGGCACCTCGCCCCTGATCAGCCTGCCACGAGAGATCCGCACCCCCGGCAAGGGGCAGCTCCGGGCACTGCTCGTCGTGTCCGGCAATCCGGTGCTCGCAAGCCCCGCGTCCGGCGAGATCGAGAGCGCGATCCAGGAGCTCGATCTCCTCGTCTCGATCGATCCCTATATCAACGACACCAGCCGCCACGCACACTACGTGCTACCCCCGACGCTGTGGCTCGAGCGAGATGGACTCCCGATTTACACGCAGGCATGGGCCGCGGTGCCCTATGCCCAGTGGGTTCCCGCGACCGTCCCGGCGCCGGGCGACGTGCGCGACGACTGGTGGATTCTCGACGAAATATGCAAGCGCATCGGAATTGTGCCGTCACCGGCTCCCGGCGCCCAGTTGCTGGGCCGGTTGGGGATCCGGTTCAAGCCGCCGCTCGTCTTCGACCTCATGCTGCGGCTTGGTCCCGAGGGTGATCTGTTCGGCCTGCGACGGGGCGGACTCAGCCGCAGGAAACTCATGGCGAACACCGGCGGGGTCAAGCTTGCCGACGGCCTTCCCACCGGCGTACGGCACAAGGCGGTGCACCACAAGGATCACCGGGTCCACCTCGACCATCCGGTGATCGCGTCGGAGATGCGGCGGCTGATCGCCGGTCCGGAACGCGACGACCCCGAGTATCCACTGCGCTTGTTCAGCGTGCGCGAGCTACGCTCGCACAACTCGTGGTTGCAGAACGTACCCAAGTTGATGGCCGGTGACCGCGTGCAGCGACTGCTCATCCACCCCGATGATGCCCAGGAACTCGGCATCGACGACGGCGACGAGGTCGAGATCGCCTCCCGGCACGGACGGATCACCGCGCCGGCTCGGGTGACGGACGAGGTGATGCGCGGCTCGGTCGGTTTGCCGCACGGATGGGGTCACCGCGGCGGCTGGCGCCGGGCGGTGGCCGCCGGCGGCTCGATCTACAACCTGCTGACCACGAACGCGCCGGCAGAGGTCGACGTTCCCACGGGCAACGCCGTCCTGAACGGGGTGGCCGTCCGTGTGCGACCTGTCGAGAGAATCCAGAGGTACTGAACCGATGTCCTATGTGATCGCGGCGCCATGTGTGGCCGACTACTCGTGTGTCGAGGTGTGTCCGGTCGACTGCATCAGCCCGGGCCCCGACGAGCCGGGTTTCGACAATGCCGAGCAACTGTACATCAACCCGGCGGAATGCATCGGCTGCCGCGCGTGCGTGGAAGCCTGCCCGGTCGACGCGATCTTCGCCATCGATCGGATACCGGACCGATACGCGCGATACCGGAAAATCAACGCCGACTATTTCCAGGCCCATGGCCGGCGTTGAGGGGCGCCCGCTGCGCGTCGCCCTCGTCGGCAGCGGACCCGCGGGCATGTACGCCGCCGGGCACCTCCTGGAAGGCCCCGCCGGAACGTACGCCGACGGACGCCTGGTCGACCTCGTCGACAGGCCGGTCGAAGTGGACGTGTTCGACCGCCTGCCGACTCCCTGGGGCCTGGTGCGCGGCGGGGTGGCACCTGATCACCCGGACAAGAAGCTCGTCGCCAAGATCTTCGAAGCGACCGCGGCCCGTCCCGGTTTTCGCTTCTTCGGCAACGTCGAGGTGGGCCGCGAAATCCGGCACGGCGACCTCACCGAGTGGTATGACGCGGTGATCTACGCGGTGGGCGCCGCCGGCGACCGGCGCCTGGGGATCCCGGGCGAGGACCTGCGCGGCTGCTGGTCCGCGCGAGAGTTCGTCGCCTGGTACAACGGGCATCCCGACTTCAGCCACCTGCCCTTCGACCTGTCGTGCGAGCGGGCCGTGATCGTCGGCAACGGCAATGTCGCGCTCGACGTGGCCCGCGTCCTCGCGCTCGACGTCGACGCGCTCCGAACCACCGATGTCGCCGACCACGCACTGGAGGCACTGGGCGCCAGCGCGATCCGGGAGATCGTCATCCTGGGTCGCCGGGACCCTTCGCACGCGGCTTTCAACAACCCGGAGCTCGACGAACTCGCCGATCTCCCCACCGCGGACGTGATCGTCGATCCGGCAGACCTGCCAGGTGAACACCAACTCGCGCTCGCCGCTGCCGATTGGACGGCACTACGCAAAATCCAAACGCTGGGCCGAATCGCGGGACGAACCCCCGTCGGGAGGTCCAGGAGAATCGTGCTGCGCTTTTTCACGTCGCCGATCGGGCTGGTCGGAAGCAATCGCATCGAGTCGGTTCTGGTCGCGCGCACGGAGCTGGACCGCGGCCCCGACGGCCGCTTGGTGGTCCGTGCCACCGACGACAAAACGGTCATTCACGCGGGCCTCGCCTTCCGTGCGGTCGGCTACTCCGGTGCCGCGATTCCAGGCCTCCCGTTCGATGAAGGGCGTGGTGTCATGCCCAACTCCGACGGGCGCGTCATCCAGCGCGACGAGGTTCTCGCCGGAACCTACGTCGCCGGCTGGATCAAGCGGGGCCCCAGCGGCATCATCGGCACCAACAAGAAGTGCGCGCGTGACACCGTCCGGTCGCTCATCGCCGACGCCGACGCAGGTCGGCTGCCCACCGCGTCCACGCTCTCGGCCAACGTCGTCGCCGACCTGGTACGAGCGCGCCAACCCGCGGTCGTCACGTTCGCGGGCTGGAAGGCAATCGACAGACACGAACGCGACGCCGGGAAGGTCGCCGGACGACCGCGCGTCAAGCAGACGAGCATCCAGCGGATGGTCGAACTCGCCCAGGGTGGAATGCGCTGATCGAGCAAGCCGCTGCGTAAGAGAATCCGGTCACCGATCGGGGCGCGAGACAGCCGCCCTGATCGGTGACCGGTCCTGGAATTTCACGGAAGGTGCACTAAATCGGCGACGGCGGCACGTAGTTTGCCGCCCTCCGCTTCGAAGAGATCGTCATCGATGCCGTCGAGCAAGTGCGCCCCCACCCAGGCGGCGCGGTTCCCGAAGAGGAACGGCATGTCGAAGCCGTGGCAGCTACCGAGCCCATCCAGTGGACTGGGCACGTCGAACTCGCGCAACTCCGCCCGGATGCCGTGCTCGCGCGCCGCCGCGACGAGTCCCTTCGCGTAATCACCGAAGAGGGATGCGGTCGTGCGCGCGACGAGTTCCGCGTAAGGCGTTTCGTAGGTGGTGGTAGTGCGCCCGAACCCGAGCTGACGTACCTGCTCGGTGGTGATGTCGCGCTCGCGCGAGTTGAAGAAGTATGCGCCGGTCTCGTCGTGAGTGAAGGTGACCAGCAGGTCCGCCACATCCAACGCTTTGGCGACACTGCCCGGATTGTCCAACCAGTCCGGGACCCGTGCGTCCACCGTCGGCAGCAGGCAGGTCGGGCCGACCGATCCGAACCGGACGTGTTTCTTCATGACCTGCTGGTGGCTTCTCAGCAGGCTGTCGACGGGCACGGTGCTCGGGTCCGCGCCCTGCAGATTCTCAATGACCTCACCGCTGAGGGATTCGGTGCGGCTCCGGCTCGAGGCCGGAATTCCGGGGGTGCTCATGAGAAGCAACCGTCGGATCAGGCCCCGGGATTCGGGCAGCACCGCCAGGATCTGTGCGTAGAAAGCCCCCGCCGACTGACCCGCGACGGTCAGATTTCCGGGATCACCGCCGAACAGGCCGATGTTCTCCCGCACCCAGATCAATGCCTGGAGCAGATCGTCGACAGCGCGATTCGCGTCGTCACCATCCGGCCCGGTCACCAGATGGGCCAGCGGCCCCAGCCGGTAGTTCGTCGTCACGACCACCATGTCGCCCTCACGGGCGAGCCGGCCACCCGAGTACCACGGTATCACGCCGCCACCCGAAACGAAGCCGCCGCCGTGAATGAAGAAGAGTACCGGCAGGTTGGCCGCACCGGACGGCATCCACACGTTGAGCAGAAACGCGTCTTCCTCTTGCGGGTGCTTGCGGCAGGCGGTACCCAGCAGCGTGTCGAGCCGGCTGGGAAGTTGTGGAAACATCGCTGGGAAGTTACGGAGATCTTGTACGGAATCATGCGCCGCCGGCGCGACAGGATCGAAGCGTCGTCCGTTCGCCAGGTTTCCATAACGGATTCCGCGGAAAGCAGTGCGCCCATCGGATTGTTCGCCGACGACCGCTCCGGTGGTGGTTTTCAACACCATCGCACCTCTCTTTCAGCTGGTTGTCGTGGAGGTACGGACCGTGCTCGAACGTCCGGCGACGACAGGCATTGCGGCGGGCGGGGTGGCCTGTCGACGGGAAACGAATATCGATTTCCGACGGCAGGCCACAGGTCAAGCCACGCTCAGCCCGAGCTCACCGCCGCAACGCCGACCCCTCCGCGAGATAGAAGTGCCTGTTCTCCTCGATCCATTCGCGCAGGGTGCGAGGCTCCCGGCCCAGCAGGTGCCGCAACTCATCGGTCACGATGAACAGCACTTCCTCCTTCTGCTCGTTCTCGGAGAAGGCCAGCAGCCAGTCGAGTGCGCTGGGACCGAACTGCGCCTTGAAGACCTCCCCGAGTTCCGCTTTGAACGTCTGCGGATCGTCCTCGTAGGCGATGTCGACGCCCAGAACCTCCGTCATGAGCGCGGCGACCTCCGAGAACCGGATCCGCTCGGTGCCGGTGATGTGACGCACGTAACCGTCGTGCTCGCGGCTGTGCGGCTGAAGCAGCAACCGGGCCGCCGCCTCGCCCACATCGCGAGGGTCGACGAACAGTGAGCTCCGGTCATAGGGAGCCGCCAACACCCCGCGGGTCAGCAGCGAAAACCCCCACACCGTGAGAAAATCGTCCATGTAGTTGGCGAAACAGTTCAGAAAGGTGACCGGCAGACCCGAAGCGTTCAGGACCGCCCGCGCCTGCTGGTACTGCAACGACGGCCCCGGAAAGTCGCGCAGAGCGGGGCGTAGGTCGTTGATGCTGTTGATTCCGATCGTCACGCCGGTGAGCTTCACCAGGTGTGGTTGCGTCCCGGCCGCGTGGGCGGCGGCACTGACGTTGATCACCGCCTGTCGCTCGTCGATCCTGAAGTCCGGTGTGATGATGAACGCCGCGTCGACACCGTCGAATGCGGAAACCAGACTCTGCAGGTCCGTGTAGTCGGCCTGAACCACTTCTGCCGACGGAAAACTGGCCTTCAGTTCGGCGGCCTTCTCGGCAGAGCTCGTGGCGAGCCGCAATTCAGGTGCGGGCTCCGCTGCTGTGATCGTCGCCGCCGCGGGACCACCGACGTGGCCACTGGCGCCGAACAGCAAAATTTTTTCGGGAGCGGGTCGAACATTCGTCTTCGTCAATTTTCACCCACCTAGAAATTCGTGACACCTATTGGATCGGTTGACCCGGTGCGCTTTCGGCCTAAACAAGCGTGGCAACAGTTTCCTTATTGCCGGAAAGCGATTTTCCGTATAACTCGTAGCCCAGCATGGGGGTGAGCATGCCGTGCCGGGTGCCGGTGTTGACGTCCCGCCACATCCGTTGCAGGGGGTTGACTTCGGCGAACGTGGCGGTCCCGTGCGCGTTGACCAGGATCTGCACGGCCTCGCGCAGCTGCTGGCAGGCAAATCCGACCGCGGCGCGGATGCGGGTGTGATCGACGTATTCCAGCAGCACACCCCGGGTGGCGGCGTCGTCGAGTTCACGGGCCAGCTGCGCGGCGAACAGCCGCGCTGTGTCGATCTTGAGCGCCGCCTCGGCGACCTGGATCTGGAATCCGGTGGACGCACTCTGCGACGGGAACGTGCTGTAGGCGATGCCGCGTTTGTGGGCGAACTTCAGTACGTGTTCCAGTGCTCCTTGGGCCACTCCGATCGGCGTGCCCAACAGGCCGAGCACCAGGCTGGGGGCGAGCGGAGTACGGTAGAGCGTCTCGTTCGGATACTCGGTGGCGTAGGTACCGGTCATCGCTTTGGTGACCGAGAGGATGCGGTGGTCAGGCACGACGTAGTCCTCGAGCACCAGGGTGTTGCTGGCAGTGCCGCGCATTCCGACGACGTTCCACGTCTGCACGACGGTGCCGGCCGTGACCGGGGCAAGAGCGAACGCGATCTCCGGGGCGGCCGGGTCCCCGCCGATCGGCATCGTCAGCAACGCCCAGCCCGCCTGTTCCACACCGGACAGGTAACCCCACTGGCCCGAGATGCGATATCCACCGTCGACCCGAGCCACTGCGCTCGGCGGGGATTGCGAAGCGCAGACGCCGATGTCGGGGTTGGTCTCCCAGACATCGCGCTGAGCCTGTTCGCAGAACATGCCCACCAATACCGCCGTGGCACTGATGTTCTGGGCGACCCACGCCGTAGATCCGCACCCTCGCCCCAGTGCCTCGCTGATTGCCAGCAATGTCTGGAGCTTCTGCTGCTCCCCACCGAACCGCTTGGGAACACACACCCGCAGCAACCCGGCACCAACGACCTGCTTGAAGACCTCAACTGGCACATGACCGCCGCGATCGACGTCCTCGGCATGTTCGGCCAGCGCCGGCACCAACGCCTCCGCGGCATTGACCAGCCGTAACGCATCGGCATCCAGTCCGACATGCAGTCCGTTCATGGTGCTCACCTATTCCGCGAGGTCGGACGGACGCGTGCCGGGGGCACCGAGAAACCTGACCCCGTATTTCATGGCGATCTCCCCCAGCTTTGCCAGCATCTCCGGACCGAGTTCGACCTGATCGGGCAGTCGACGCTCGGTGGCGGGCGCCGCGATTTCGCGCACGTACCCTTCGAATCCCGCCGGCGAGGTGATCGCCAGCCAGTGGGCCTGGTGATCGGAACTCACCCGATAGCAGTGCGGGACATTTCGGGGCATCAAGGCGTAGTCGCCCTGCTCGAGGACCCGCTTCTGGTCACCCACCCACACGGTCATCTGCCCTTCGGAGAGCAAGAACGCCTCGTCCTCATCCGTGTGCAGATGCAGCGGAACCTCGTCACCGGGCGGCCCGAGCATCTCGAAAATCGCATATGCGCCGTTGGTCTGCTCTCCCCCGGCGATGATATCGACCAGATTCCGCGCGAACCACACCGTATCCCGCTCACTGGCGGTGACCACGACCACCGATCCCTGATTATCCGCCATGAGAAACTCCTCGCACGTCAGAGCAGACGACCGCTCGTATTTTCCTTCAGGAGGCCACCTTACAGCTTTGCCCGTGTTTGCGATATCCCGATAACGTCAAGGATGTCCAGAATACGAACAACACCGGGAAATGCGGGTTTCCATAAAACAGGACCGGGCCGAGTGTCGCACGGCAGGATACCGGCCCGGGTATTCATGATTTTTCGGCGGAAAGCTTGATTCTATTTTCGCAGGCCAGCACCTTGACCAGAATCTCGCCAGCTGCTTCATCGTCGAACGAATGATGATCCGCGGTACCCGAATCCGGCTTTCGGCTACCGCCTCAGCGTCTGCGACGGCGACTCACCGAACCGTCGGCGGTACTCCACCGAGAATCGCCCGAGATGCCTGAAGCCCCAGTTCAGGGCGATGTCTGTCACGCTCGCCCCGGCCGCGGGATCCGCACTTGCCAGCGCATCGCGGGCCCGGTTCAGGCGTATTTCGCGCAGGTAGGTCATCGGCGAGCAGCCGATCGCGTCGTGAAAGCTCTTCTGCAGAGCCCGCACGCTCACCCCGGCGCCGGCCGCCAGTTCCTCGACGGTCAGCGGAAATTCGGGGTTGGCTTCGATTCGTTCCAGGACACGCTTCACCGAGCGCGGGGCCGCGGGCGTCTGTTCTGCCTGCAAGGCCGCGGTGTAGTTATGACGCTGCGCGAGCAACAGACCGGTGAGAATGGCACTCTCGACCTGCGCGGACACGAGTGGATGCTCGAGCAGGCCTCCGGTGCGCCGCGTTTCGGCGAGCAACAGGTCGAGCGCGGCGCGCCAGCTTCGGCTCCGGCTCGTCCGCAGGTCCATCCCGAGCTCGAATGTCACCGGCTCGCGCACCGGTCGGCCGATGAGCGACTGGAGATGGCGCCGCAGGTGATCCGCATCGACTCGGAGGGCGACCTTCACGCAGTCCGGCGCCAGCCGCATCACGCAACCCCGGCGAGGGTCCGGCAACGAGGCAACGTCGGGTGTCGCCACAGTCCGCTCCCGGCCGGATACGACAATCGCGCTTCCCCGCAGGGGCCACTGGATGAGGTGAAACGGCCGCTCCGGCGGATCCACGTCGATCCTGACGGCGGCGCCGTATTCGAGCCGCATCAAAATGATCTTGTCGATGCTGGTCGCGCTGAATTTCGCGGCCAGGCCTGACGCTTCGAGCAAGCCGACTCGATGAGTTGTCAAGACACTCGACACTGCTTCCCGGACGCGGTCGAGATCATCGGTTTGGACGAGATACTGTCGCGAGACCGATGGAGCGGTGAGTTTCATTCTGTTGTCTCCCTGGTGGAGGAGCCCAACGGCACCCCGATCCTTTCGAGCGCCGACGGGGGTGCCGACCAGAGGCCCGGCCGCACCGCCAACGTCATCGACCTCCGCCCGACTCCACTGCCGATCTGCGACCCATATCATAGTAATTTTGTCGACAGGTTTCAAGATATTTCGGAAGAATTCATGATCAAAACGGATTCTGCCTGGTCGGCGACCTACTTCGAGCCATATCCTGCAGGTAGGATTGAAGACCCGGGAAACGATTCCCACCGAAGGGGCACCGATGGGACGACAGAACGCATCAGGTGGGGAATCGGCGTCGCGCACGTCACGCGCGCAGCAGGTTGCCGGTGCGATCGAAACCCAGATCCTGGAGAACCGCCTGACCGCGGGGACACGGCTCGGGCTGCGCACCGAACTCATCACCCGATTCGGCGTGAGCCCGTCGGTGATCAACGAAGCGCTCGGCATTCTTCGTGAACGCGGCCTTGTCGAAGTCAAGCCGGGCCCGAACGGCGGGGTCTTCGTGCCGAACCCGCCGCCGCAGGTGCGCCTCGGCGGCATCGACGTGTGGTACCAGGGATTGAGTGTCGATCCGGAGCACCTGTTCGAGGCACACCGCTATCTCGACACCCTGTTCGCCACGGTTGCCCTGCAACGCGCTGTCGTGGACGACATCCGGGCGATGGAGTGGGCGCTGGAGGAGATACGCGCTGCCCAGCAGGATGCGCAGGCTTTGCCTGGGCGCCACCATGCGGCTGCATCTCGCCATCGCTCGAGCCTCCCGCATCGAGGTTCTGGTCGGTCTCTACCAGTCGGTCACGACCATGCTGACCGCGGCCATGACCAAGGCGCGATTCGTCCCGGGGATGGAGGACCGTCGCCGCGGCCATATCGAGCGGCACGCCGACCTGGTGGCCGCGATCCGAGAGGGCGATGCGATCAACATCGAGAAGTTGCCGACCCAGCACGGAGAGGAAATGGTCCGCATCGTCTGAGTGCGACCGGGACCGGACGACGCACGACGCGAACTGACCACACTCTCATCGACCGCCTTGACCGAGCAGGCGTGTGAACCCTCGAGAGTGGCCGGCAAAGTGTTCGCCGACAATCAAGATACCGGGCAGCGGTTAGCGGTCGAAGAAAGTCTTGCCCGGGGGCAGTGGGCGCCGTGCTGCAGGGCGATCGCGAAGTGACGCTCCAGGCATCCGCTGCTCCACGCCCGCCCGGGATCGAAGACCCACGAACACCTCCTGGACTCCCTTCACCTCGCCCTCACCACACTGCTCACAACACGCTCGAAAGCCCGTTCCGCCGGCAAGGCCGGCCGAGAAACAGCGAAGCCCGGCTGGCACTGATCACGATCGGTGATCTGGACTGGGCCTTTGGGGTGGCTCCTTACCGCCGATCCGGTTGTACCGTGGCGCCGGGCGAGCCTCTCACCGTCAGTGACGGCTTGACCGTTACTGACGCTTCGCGTCACCCGTTCAGATCTCGAGGCCCTGACGAGGTTCACCTGGTTGTAGGCAGTGACGGGCAAATAGTCCCCGTACGAGGGTGTTGTCCGCCCCCGGATCGAACGTGGGGGGACTGGGGTACTGCCGCTCACCGAGGCACGCGGGTTACGATTCGCCGCTGAGGCACGGGCGACGAGAACAGCATGACGACAAGGGGCCAGTAGTGGAATCGTTTCCAGCTCCCCGGCGTGCGGATCTGGGCACCCTCGCCCGGGTTCGAACCCTCTGGTTGGACGGATCCGTCCAGCTCACGGAGACCGAACGCGCCTTCGAAGACGTCGTTCTCCTGGTCGCGCCGCATATCCCGCATCTCGTGCGCGAGCAACACGCCATGCTCGGCCGCGTGGTGCGATACCTGGCCGGTCAGGGAATCAGGCAGTTCCTCGACCTCGGCTCAGGCCTTCTCACGTCCAACCATATCCATGACATCGCCCAGGCAACCGACCCCGAGTGCCGCGTGGTGTACGTCGACAACGAACCCACCATCGCCGCCGACGGCACGGCTCTCGTAGCCGGAAACGATCGAGTGGCCTATCTGTGCGCGGACATCCGGCAACCGAAGCACGTCCTCGCCACCACGGAGACGCGGCGGCTTATCGACTTCGACCAGCCCGTCGCCGTGCTGCTGATCGAGACGTTGCTGCACATCCCCGACTCCGACAACCCCGACGCGATGGTCTCCAAGTATGTCGAGGCCACAACGCCCGGCAGCTACCTGGGCATCTCCCAGTTCAAGGAAGGCCAGGCACTCCGGGAAGCGTTCGCGCGCGAAGCCCGCATGTTCGGCCCCACACACCCACCGGTGACCCTGCGCTCGCCCGAACGGCAGGCCGACTTCTTCACCGGACTCGAACTGGTCGAACCCGGCATCGTGCCCGTGCAACTCTGGCGCCCCGACGAAGGCGACATCATCGACCGCAACCCCGAACTCACCGAGGTCTACGCCGGGCTCGCCCGCAAACCCTGAGCCCACCCATCGGCACTGCATCACGCGGAGCCATCGAGGAAGCCGATCCCATATTCGGCTTAGAGAAGGTCGTCCGCACCCTGGTCGGGCCGGTGAGACTGGGCGCGGCCCAACCAACGCGATACGAGAGTCAGAAGGCACTTTCTCCGTCGACACGCCGAACACAACCACCGCTTTTTCGGCGGATCCAGGCTAGGTGTCCGCTATGACGAAGCTGCCCTCGCCCAGTGATTCGGCGTCACGCACTTGCAGGCCTCTTGTCGCGTGGATCGTGAGGTTCGTCATCCCGGCCAGCGGGCGCAGGCTGACCGTGGCCGGGCCTTCCAGCCACAGCGTTCGCAGCGAGGTGAGCCCCGACAGCGGTGCCAGATCGGGGATCTCCGGAACTTTGAGCCGGATCCGCTCGAGCCGGGGCAGCCCGCTGAGCGATACCAGGCTGGACAGCCGCGTGTCCACGACGTCGAGTCGGGTGAGCGCGGTCAGCGCCGACAAAGGACCGGGACCGATGGTGCCGCACCTGCTCAGCGACAACCGCTCCAGGCTTGGCCAGGCGCGCAACCCGTGCAGATCCCGCAGGTTGACGCACTTGTGCAGGCCCAGCTCCACCGGCCGGGTCAGGAACGACAACGGGTCGAGATCGTGGAGGTCGGCAACCTGGCTCAGCCAGAGCGAATGCAGGTGGCCGAGCCCGGACAACTCGCGCAGCCGCGTGGCGCGATCGACCCACCCAAGGCCGAGCTTGGTGAGCGCTGGCAGGCGGGCGAGCGACCGCCAGCCGAAACTCGCGACGCCGGAGGTGAATTCGGTCAGGCTCGGCACCTCCGCGAGCGGGGCGACATCCACCGGGCCGGTTGTGAATGCATCGCTGAGGGACAACCGTTCCAGGTGAGTCCCGGCGAGTGGGTCGAGCTGATAGCCGATGCGGTCGGCGATCACGAGCGACCTCAGGACGGTCAGTGGCCGGACGAAGTCGAGCCGCCCGAATCCGTCTTCGAAGGTACAGTCGAGCGAGGTCAGGTTGGCGAAGTGGGCCAACGCCGGCAGCACGGCCGGATCCCGGACCATCAGCTGCCCGTCCGGCAGCGGCAACCGGGCCAGCACCCGCTCGGCGTACTCCTGCGGATCGAACCTCGGCCACGCGGCGATGAGTTCGGAAACCACGGTGGGTTCGCCGGAATGGCGATAGCGAGTGAGGGCTTCGAGCGCGTCCGGGCCGCCGATCAGGGAAACGGTGCGCACGACGGCCTGGGTGCTCCGCTCGTCTGTCGGCGGACGGGCGGCGAGCAGGTCCAGCACGATTTCCCCCGCGCAAGCGAGCTGCGGCGCCAGCGACAGTTCCGCGGGCGGCAACAGGTCTGCCGTGCGACGGTGGATCTCTTGGCGCAACTGGTTTTTGAGTTCGGGTGATGTCTCCAGGCAGGCGAGAGCGAGCAGGTCCAGCTTGATCCGTCGACCGCTGTCGGTGTTGCCACCGAGAAGCCCTTTGAGCAGCTTTTCCCGCTGACCTGGGCGGGCGTGCCCCGCCGACATCACCACGACCTCACGCCACTCGTCGAGATGCGCATTCGAAATCAGAACACCGATGTCGTCGTCCTCGACCGCGGCTTCGGCGGCCAGATACTCCTGAAAGGTGCGGTGGACGAAGTCCACTCGCTTGGGCACCGGTTCACGCAGCACCCCGCCCCGGTCCAGCAGGTGGCGGTACACGGCTTCAGGCGTCGCCTCGATCTGGCCCATCGAATTGAGCTTGGCCTTGATCCTTGCCACGACATCGGTCTTCGCGGCGTCGGTGTGCCCGTTGCGGACCATCCAGTAAGCCAGGTGGCGTAGCAGGACCGCCTTCTCCTGAAAGGACAGTTCCGGGTCGACCTTGACGCGCCGTTCCGCGTCGCGGCGACCCAGTAGCATCCGAAGCGCCACGTCGTAGAGCTCGATGCGGCTGTCCGGCAGTCGCGCGTGGCTTTCGCGATGCAGCGAACACAGCAACGCGCACAGCAAGGGATTCTGGGCGATCCGGCGAAGGGCGCTTCGCTGCGCGATGGCGGCGGCGAGCGCCTCGGCATATCGATCGAGTTCGGCTCGCGACACGTCCTCGTCCGCGCGCACCGCGGCATGCCAGCGGGCGATGAACGTGCGGATGTCCTGGGGCGTCATCGGCTGGAGGCGTACCTCGGTGAATCGCTCGTCGGCCAGCCAGCCGTGCTCGACCGCGGCCGGCCGGGTGGTCACCACGTAACGGGCATGCGGAAAGGCGACGATGAGCTCGCGCAACCATTCACGTACTTCTTCGCGCCGATGTTCCGCGACCTCGTCCAGGCCGTCCACCAGCAGCACGGCGAGACCGCTCCGGAGTTGCTGCTGCACCCAGCTCGGCGGCATCTCGTCGGCGATGTGGCGGCCAACCTCGTCGAGGAATTTACGGGGCTCCGGCAGCCGCGTGCGGCCGTAACGGCGAAGGCGGATCAGAAAGGGTTCGAGATCGGCCCAGCCGTCGATTTTCTGCAACTGCCGCCGTGCCGAGCGAACCGCGAGCCACTGCAGCAGGGTTGTCTTGCCCGAGCCGGCTTCACCGCGCAGCAGAATCCGGGAGGAGTGTGGGAGGACGTACTCGATCCGGTCGGCCGAAGCGAGTTCGTTCCGCTGGTCACTTGCCTTGTCGGTGGTAACGCTCAGGCTCAGGTAGGCGACGGAAAGCGGGTAGAGCCGGGTCGCCGCCGCCAGTCCCGCACCGAACAGGGACATCCGGTCGAGGGTCGCGATCACCTGCCGGTGGAAGTCCGCGGCGAAGTCGTCCTTCGACCGGCGGGCCGGGAGCACCGCCAGCGCCGACCGCACCGCTTCGATTATCTCCGTTTCGCGGCGGAGAATGGTGATCAGCGCACCGGGCTGGAATCGCGGCAGGGTGCTGGTGATCTGCACCAGATACGCGCAACATTCCCGGAGAATTGCGTGGTAGAGCTCGATCGCGTTGCCGGAGAGCAGCCATTCTTCGGGGAGGCCCGGCGCGGCGCGGAGCAGGTACCGGTGCAGGTAGGCCGGATCGAGGTCCGCGGTGAACAGATCGTCGTCGGTCAGCGCCGTGCGTTCGAAAGTCTCCCTGACCGCTTCGGCGGTGGCAGCGCGTTCGTTCTCCGTCAGGTCCCGGTACTCCACGTCGAGGAAACGCAGCATCCGGTCGGCCACCCGCGCCTCCAGATTGGTGAACAGGAGCCGGATCCTGCGACGCTCGTTGAGCCCCGGGACCTGCTTCTCGAGCATGGTGAGCGCACTGGCGGCGGCGTCGGCGGCGACCGTGCGATCACCGAGCCACACCTTGGCGGCGGCCTTCACCACCGCGGCGGTCAGGGCGATAGCCGCCGTTTCCAGCCCACTCACCGGGTACCCCTCCTTCGCCGGGCGCAAGTGGTAGCCATCGGCATCCCCCGTTCGAGGCTCTTCCGGGCGTGCTGGTAGCTCACGTCCCCGCTGGGTTCCGCCGGACCTCCCTCCTGGCCGGGAGGGAGGCGCGGCCCGCCCAAAACCCCGGCCATGGCCCGGTGCCAGGCGTGGCGAGCATCGGACCGGCGAGCGCCATCAAGCCGTACCCGAGCCGAAGGTGCTCATGTCAAGAGTGGACGGCCCGGGTCGGCTCGATCGACGCCGGCAAGCCGGCCAGCGCCCCTCTGGACCTGACTGAGGTTCGCGTGCGTCGGCGGCACACCGGGCATCGAGGCGCAATCCGCGGTTCACATATCGCCCGCTACGCCGGGGGGACTATCCGCTTACCTTGATCCCCCGCGCGCGGGTCTTGGCCTGCTGCAATTCCTCCTCGGACAGGCCCCGGTCGGTCTCGACCACCGCGACGGTCTCGTCTCCCGCCTCGGCCAGGTCCCGTCCGGTGACCTTGAGCCGGCCGTCCGGCGTCAGTTCGAAGGTGATGTCGATCGGCGAACCGCTCGGCAGCCCCTCGGTCAGCTTCAGCACAGCGAGGCCGATCGGGCGGCCCTGTTCGAGCGGCACGTCCCTGCCGCGCTGGGTGTTTTCCATGACGCGGATGTCCACCCGCGACTGGTTCGGCTCTACCGTGCCGAATGTCCGAGTCTTGTTCGCCGGAACTGTTTCCTGGGCCAGTACCAGGTTGGAGATGTGCTCCCTTTCCTCGCCGTCGCTGTCGTCGAGCACGACGATGCCGAAACTGTGGCTGGCCACGTTGGTCACCTGCATCTGGTCGATCTTCGCCACGACCTCCTTGCGCAGGCCTGCCCGCGTGGCCACGTTCTCGACGGCCTTGTCATACACGTCCGCGGGCACACTGTCCTGGCCAACCGGCGTGCCCTGTGTCCCCATGATGTCGGCGATCTCGATCTTGATCCCACCTTCGATCGAGAGCTTCTGCCCGTAGATCGCCGCGCCCTTGGCGACGGACTGGTCGGGGTCGTGCACCACCGGCGTCACCGTGAAGTCATCGGTGAGCCGCGCGGCGACCTGCGGCATCTTGGTCGAACCGCCGACCAGCAGCAACCGGTCGAACCCGCTCGTGCCAAGTTCCCGTCCGGTGTCCAGCACCGCCCTGGTGAACTCCACCGTGCGCTCGAGCAGGTGCGCGGTGAGTTCGTCGAACTTCTCCCTGGTCAGGGACACCGCGATGCGCTGACCAGCGTGGCTGACCATGACCCTGGCCTCCGACCGCGCGCTCAGCGCCCGTTTCCCGTCTTCCGCGCGCTGCCACAGGTCCTGCAGGGTCTCCTCGGAGTCCCTGGGGTCATCCGTCGAACCGGTCTCCTGCTGCCACGTCTCGGCGAGGTGGCCGACGACCGCCTCGTCCCAGTCGCGTCCACCGAGCCGGTGATCACCGTCGGTCGCGACGACACGCACCGATCCATCCTTGATCTCGATCAACGTCACGTCGAACGTGCCGCCGCCGAGGTCGTAGACCAGCACCGTCTGATCGCCTTCGGCATGCACGCCATAGGAAATCGCCGCCGCGGTCGGCTCGTTGATCACTTCGAGTACGTTCAGCCCGGCGATCTCGCCGGCCTTCGCGGTCGCCTCGCGTTCGGAGATGCCGAAGTAGGCGGGGCAGGTGATCACGACATCCCCCACCTGGGTACCGAGCAATGCCTCGGTGTCCGCGGCGAGTTTGCGGAGAACGTAGGACGAGATTTCCTCGGCCGTGTAGTCCTGCCCCTCGAAGGGAAACCGCCAACCATGGACACCCATCTGCCGCTTGACCATCGCCACGACCCGGTCGGCGTACATGACGGCGGCGTTCTTCGCTTCCTTGCCGACAACGCGGTCCGCGCCTTCGAAGAGCACGACCGACGGCGTTGTCTGATCCCCTTCCGCGTTCGACACGACGGCAGGCCGGCCGGATGCCTCGTCGATATAGGCGATACAGGAGTGCGTGGTACCGAGATCGATACCGAATACCGTGTTTTTTTCCACCTTATTCCCCTCCCGCTGCCGCTTCTTCCACACTCCGCGTGTAGCGATACGCTACGACCCACTCCGGACGGAGCACTTTGCCACTGTCGTATTCGAAGCCGACGCGGACCCTGCGCTGCACGTGCCCGTCGAGCGTCTCATCGCCGGTGGCGACGGCGCGGATGACCCGTTGCCGAGCCCTGTCGACCTTGTCCGAGTCAACAGAGTAACTGGACACGCCGTTTCGTGACAACGTCTCGAGTACCGATTCCTTGAATGATTCGAGTTCGACCGCCGCATTGTCCAGACCCAACGCGTCGGCCAGGTCGTCGTGCATCGCGATGAGATCGGTGAACAGTGGTTGGAGCAGCCGAAGATGTAGGCCGACGCGAAAAACCTGCAGTTCCTCGTGCATGCTCGTGATCTGCCGTTCCTTGACCTCGTCGTAACGGATCTTGGCGGCGAAGTCCGCGCGGAGACCGGCCAGTTCGTCCACGAGTCGCTCGACCAGCGGGACAAGGTCCCGGCTTTCGGCGAGGACTTCGGGGGTTTCGGGGGCTTCTTCTGCTGGGGCACACCCGCTCCCGGTTTGCGACGACTCCCCCGCGTCATCGACTTCAGCGGCATCCGGTTCCGCCGGGCATTGCTCGTCCTCGGTCGGCACACTTACCTCCCCAGTAGCTTGGACGAACCTTGAACGAACCACTGACCTCAACTATTCGTGTCCGGTAGGTTACCGTGGTCCAGGACACAGACGAATCGGGGGAGGTGGCGGTGACCGAGGTGGTGGGGATCGACCTTGGCACGACCTACTCCGTAGTCGCACACCTCGGCCCCGGCGGCAACCCCGAAATCATCCCGGACGAAATTGGCGGTCTGCTCGTGCCGTCGGTGATCAGCTTCGCGAGTGACCCACCGGTGGTCGGCGCACTGGCGAAGTCGGCGCAGGCCGATGGTGAAACCGAAGTAGCGGCCACGTTCAAACGGCACATGGGTGACCGGCGCTTCCTCCTCTCGTTCGCCGGCAACGACTTCGACGCGACCGATCTCTCGGCTCTGGTGTTGGCCAAACTCAAGGCACAGGCCGAGGCGTTCATCGGCGAACCGGTCACGCAAGCGGTGATCACGGTGCCCGCATACTTCACCCACTTGCAGCGCACCGACACGATAGCCGCGGGCCGGCGTGCCGGGCTCGATGTGTTGCGGGTCATCAGCGAACCGACGGCCGCGGCCATCGCCTACGGCCTGCGCGCGGAGCCGCGGGAACGCATCGCACTGGTGTACGACCTCGGTGGCGGCACATTCGACGTTTCTCTCGTGCGGATAGCGGGAGACGAGATGCGAGTGCTCGGCACCGATGGCGACCATCGGCTCGGCGGCCGGGACTGGGACGACCGCATCGTCTCGCACGTGCACCACAGGTTCGCGACGGAATTCGGTGTCGACATCGGCCCGGACGACGCGCTCACCCTGCTGGCACGCGCGGAACAGCTCAAACACACCCTCTCCGCCAGAGGGCGCGGGGACATTCTGCTCGATTTCGCCGGAAAGACCGCGCGCTACCAGGTATCCAGGGAAACATTCGAAGACCTGACCCGAGATCTGCTCGACCGGACCGAACAGCTCACCGGAGGGGTGGTCGCGGACGCCGGACTCGACTGGAACCAGATCGACGGCGTCATCCCGATCGGCGGCTCGACGCGCATGCCGATGGTGCGGGAGCGCATCGCCCGGATGTCCGGCCGCCAGCCGCTGTCCGGGGTGCATCCGGATCAGGCGGTCGCGATCGGCGCCGCGATCGACGCGGCGACCGAAGCGCACAGCGCGCTGGTCCGGCGGATCGGCGCCGGCGACACCACACCGAAACGGTACGGCCTCCGGCTCACCCAGGACGTGGTCGCGCACAGCCTCGGCATGATCGCCGAAAACGCCGACCGATCCCGGTATGTCAACAGCGTTCTGATCAGGAAGAACCTGCCGATCCCCGCACGGGAAAGCAGGCCATACCAGTTCCGTCTGCACGACACCGGGGAGAACCTGCTCGAAATATTCCTGACCCAAGGCGAAACGGACGACCCGAAAGACTGCGCCTATCTCGGCCGCTACGTGGTCACCGGGTTCGGCCCCGGCACCGGGGGCACGGTCGTGGATATCGAATACGCCTACGACCACAGCGGAGTCGTACACGTTTCGGCGACCGATCGAACGACGACCCGGCCACTGCTGGTCACCATCGACGCGGTACCGCCGGATGTGCCAGAGCGGTTCGCCGGCCGGCCGAACAACACCAGCCGGCGCGGCCACATCACGGTGTACCTGGCATTCGACCTGTCCGGCAGCATGGCCGGAAATCCGCTGACCGAGGCGAAACGCGCCGCGCACGCCTTCGTCGGCCAGTGCGATCTGAGCACCACCTCGATCGGATTGATCGGGTTCTCCGACCGGGTGAAGGTCTGGCAGACGGCGACCCAGAACGCGAAGGACATCGGTCGGGCGATCGACAGCCTCGACGCGTGTGCGACCGGATATGGAAACCGAGGGCATCCGTTCGACGAACTCCACGACCGGCTCGTCGACGTGCCAGGCGCCCGGTGTGCGGTCGTGCTCGCCGACGGCAGGTGGGCACGACAGGAACAGGTGATTCCGCGCGCCACTCGATGCCATGCGGCCGGCATCGAGTCCATCTCGATCGGCTTCGGCTCGGCCGACCAGGAATTTCTGCGCCGGATCGCCTCGTCGTCCGGACAGAGCCTGTTCACCGAACTGAACCGGTTGACCGAGTCATTCAGCACCATCGCCCGGGAATTGACCGAGGGGCGCGGCGGTCACCTCAGCGAACTGACGCCGCGGCAAGCGTGAGGTGAGATCGGCGCATGGCCAACGACAACCGTCCGAACTACTTCCTGCTGCTTGGCATCGACCCCGATCGCTCCTGGGACGGGGCCGCGTTCGAAACGCTGCTGGTAGCCAAGCGCGGCGAGTGGTCCAGGGCCGTCCTCAACGGCGTGAAGACCAGTAAGGCGGTGCTGGACGCACAACTGGGGATTGATCGCCACAACGACATCAAGCGGGTCATGGCCGATCGGGTCCTGCGCGAGCGGGAGCGCGCGGACGCGCACGAGCGGCTGACGGACGAGCGCGTGCGGCGGCGCGCCGAACTCGACCGCGACCTGCGAATAATGCTGAGCAAGGGGTTTCTGTGGGACGCCGAGGTCAACGCACTGCGCAGGAACTACCCGGAGCTTGCAGGCGAGCCGGAACTGGCGGACCGGCTCGACCGCCTGCCGACGCGTGCCATCGCGGAACAGCACGCTGTTCCCGACCAACTCGACCCGTCCAAGGCGAAGACGATCCGTAGCCTGCTCGATCTGCTTGGCGAGAAATCGCTCTATACCTTGCTCGCCACGGTCGATGCGGGAGTCAGCGAGCACGCGCCGCTCGAACAGCTCACCCGCGCCGCGAACAAGTTGTACCAGCAAACCCAGCTGGATATGAACAAGGACCCGAGGCTGGGGGCGAAACAGGAGCTCGCGGGTCACGCGATGCAGGTCTTCCGAACGGAACACGAGCGGTCTCGCTACGACAGCACTGTCACCTTGGCGCCGGTGGTCGAGCTGATCGGGAAATACCAGTCGGCACTCGCCGCGATCAAACGGTTCGAGGCCGGGCAGGTTGAACGATTCCTCACCGAAGCGTCGGCGGCCGGCGCGGACACCGATGTCGCTCTCGGCATGATGCTCAAGCATTTCGGGGCACTGAAATGGGCGGTGCAACTCCCGGCGAACGTTACCGAGCAGGCACGACACGACCAGGTGCAGTGCGGAGCGTGCCAGTCGTGGAACGAAACGGAACACCAGTTCTGCGTGGTGTGCGGCACCCGGCTGCGAATCACCTGCCCGTCGTGTAGCCGCACGGTGTCCGGGCACGGTGCGTGTGGCAAGTGCGGCTTCCCCGTCGGCGACTATGACTGGGCCGCTCTTCTCGCGCGGGAGTGTGCGGAGTTGGTGGACCAGCAGGACCTTGGCGGCGCCGAGGAGAAGCTCGTCTCGGCGACACGGGCCTGGCCCTCTGACGGCGAGGACGAATTGGCGGTGCGACTGAAACAGTGCGGGGCGCAGGTGGCACAACTCCGCGAGCAGCGCGCTGCCCAGGACGAGAACACGGCACGACAGTTGCGCATACTGACCGAGCAGCGGAACTACCAGGCGGCTCTCAACAAGGCTACCAACGCGCCCGCGACCGTGCCGGACCGCGAACGCATCATCCGGGAATCGACGGAACACATCCGTCAGGCCGACCGCCTCTGTGACATCGCCAAGCAAGCGGGAACGACGCGGCAGCAAGTGGATTACCACACCCAGGCGCTGAGGTACTGCGCGGACCACAAACCCGCGCAGCTGGCACTCAACGCATTGCCTCCGGAGCCACCGCACGATCTACGGGTCGAATTTACCGGCAATGTCGTCCGCCTGACCTGGGCGCCATCGAACACGGACAACATCCGGTACGTGGTCGTCCGCAAACGTGGCACCCTGCCGCCCGCTTCGGTTGCCGACGGTACCCGGCTCACCACCGTGCGCCGGACCACCTATGACGACAGGGCACCGGAAATGGGGTTACCGCTGCATTACGCGGTATTCGCCCAGCGCGGAACCGGAACCGCGTCGGAAAGCGGCGCGGCGACGACCGAGCCGGTATTCGTGACCGGCCGGATCACCATCACCTCGCAACGCGTCGGCGACGGCGTGGTGGAACTCGAGTGGCAGCTCCCGATCCATGCCACCGGGGCGGTCGTCCAACGCACCGCCGCCGGAAGGACGACGGACATCACGCCACTCGAACCGACCCGGCTACGCGACGAGGGACTCGCCAACGGCATGTCCTGCACCTACACCCTGCGAGCCGGCTATCCGGGCCCAAGCGGTTCCAGCCACCTCTCCGACGGCGTCTCGGTCTCGCTTGTCCCCGGCCGGCCTCCCGGGCAACCCGGGCCCGTCCACGTCCGGACGGTCACCCGGAACCTCGGCCTCTGCTACCGGCTTGTCGACCTGCTGCCCCAGGGCGCGGCGCCGGGCACGGCCAAGGTGCTGTGGACACAGCAACGGCCACCGGTCCGACCGGGCGAGCAGTATCCCGTCACCGACCTGGTCAAACACGGCTCGTTGCTCACCGAGACCGCCGCACAGAGCTTTGCCCTGCCGCGGCCCGGCCTGTACTACTTCGCACAGGTCATGATCGAGCACGGCGTCGGCTATTTCGGCGACATCCGCCGCTACGCGGCACTCGACGAAGTCGGCGAACTCGCCGCGCGGAACCTTGGCGACACCATCCGGCTCACCTGGAAGTGGCCGGATGGATGTACCGCTGCGCTGGTCGCCTACGACCACGACGACTGGCCGCCCGATCCGACGGTCGCGCCGCACCACGCGCTGGTCGAACGGGTCGGCAACGACCGCACCGGCTGCTACGATGTCGCCGGCACCACACCGGCGAGCCAGCAGAAGTTCTACTTCGTCGTCGCGTCGGCGGATATCCGCGACGACGAAATCTTCGTCGCCACCGGATCACGGTGCACCGCCCAGCTCACTCCCGAGAAGCCCGGCCTACGGCACCGGCCACGAAAACGGAGGCCGCGCTGAAACGGGCGAATCAGTGGTCGAACACGAATATCTCGAGGGTGATCTTGCTCAGGTCACCGCCGCCCTGGAAGTAGCTGCGATATGCCGCACCGGCAAATTGGTCGCCGTATGCCCGCAGCACCTGGTCGTTGAACTGACCGGCCACCCTGATGCCGCGCTGGATGTCGGCGCCGGACGCGGAGCCAAAGGTCAACACCACGCCGACCCGCCGCCCGGCGAGTGGCCCGGCTAGCGTTCCGCGCACGTTCTGCAGCATGCCGTCGATGGCGCCACGATCGTTGCGCAGTAGCGCCTCCGTGTCCACATACACATCCACCTTCACCGGGTCGGGCAGCAGTCCGGGTGGCCGCGTGCTCGTCGTGGTCACTGGCGTTGTCGTTGTCGTGGTGGTGGTTACCGCGCTCGGCGGAGGCTGGCTCGTCGGTTCCTTCCGCGCACTGGTCGCGGCCGCCAGGAACACCATCACCACAAGAGCCAGCATGAGATCGGCGAACAGCCACCCCGCGCTGCCGAACAGTAGATCGCTGCTGCGCCCCCGCATGCCGCGCATGGACTCAACGCCGCCTAAACCAACTGCGACGCTGTGCCACGCCGCCAATAGCGGCAACGGCGTCCTGCATTTCCCTGGCCGCACGACCGAGCGCCTCAGTTGTCCCGACCAGGTTCGTATCCACGGCGGCCAGTCGCGCGCTCGACGAGTTCAACTGCACGGTGATCGCTTCCAGGTCGGCGCGCAGCCGGTCACTGAGCAGCGTGCTCACGGTCTCCATGGCACTGGCGGCGGTGCCCATGTTGCGCGCGCTTTCCGTCACCTGCTGAATGAAATGCTGCTGCGACCCGTCGATATTCTGCAGGTGCGTGTCGATCGATCCGGCGATGTCGGTGTAGGACTTGGCGCTCTCGCCGAGCACTTTGGCCGCCACCCCGACATCCGAGGTGACCGCGACGAACGCGGCGGTGTTCTCCTGGTATGTGTCGGAGCTGCGGGCAAACGACTCCACGTTGGCTTGGAACTGCTCAATCAGTGGCGCCAACTGTTCGCTGACCAGCGCCCGGTCCTCGGTGACCGCGGAGTTCAACACCGTCACCGCCTCCTTGACCACCCGCGTAATTATCTGCTCGTTCGCCTGCTGCAGCGATTCCAGGGTCTTTCCGATCTGCTCGGCCAGCAAGCCGATCAGCTTTTCGGTTTCGGTGTGTACCGACGTCAGGTTGTCGTTCGCCTTGTCGACGGCCGCCATGGTGGCCTGGAAAAGCTCGGAGGTCTGCCGTCGCGCCTCCTCGAGCACCTCACGAGCCGCGGTGGCCCATTCCTCCGCGTTGACCGGCGCCTGCGACGCATGACTCTGCATGGCGACCGCGAGCGACCTGACCGCCACGTCGACATGCTCCGCGACCCGGTCGTATTCGCGCACGGCGGCTTGTTCCTTGGCGTGCGCCTGCCGGGTCAGCAAGACGACCCAGCCGATGAGGACCGCGTCCACCACCGCGACCGTGCCATAGACCGGCACCAGCGCCGCGCTGTCCCCGACCAGCACTGCCAGCCCGATCGACAGCCACGTCAGGAAAAGCGGCAGGAGCGCCGCCTGATTGCGATGGGAGTGCAGCCGCCGCACCGGCTGGTTCTGCACGTCGTCCAACTCCGCGAGCACCCGCTCCGGCGCCACCAGCCGCTCGATCACTGGAAACGACAGTGTGCCGACGACCGCATCGACGTCCCGCATCCGCCGCGCGGCGGTGTCGACGCCGGATTTCGTCAGCTCCGTGGAGAGGACGGACAGCTTCTCCGCAGCGGTTGCCGCGGCCTCGCCGCCCAGTTCCAAGACGTGCGGAAAGTCGCTTGGGCCTTCCTCGGTCGAGTCCTCGGTCGAGTCCTCGGTCGAGTCCTCGGTCGTGCTTGTCAACGGTCACCACCGGAATGTAGTAGCGAACGTCGGTTCGCGTACAAGCTGCCACCCCCCGGGAATCCAAGAAGAAACGTTTCCCTGGCGATCGCTTTGCGGTATTGGCAACATACCAGCGGCGCCATGGCTAAGCTTACAGGCCGGCGAAGGCACACCCGTGGTTAGGTTGCAGAATGGCCGCCAGACGCCGGCGGAGCGTTTGGTCGGGCACGAAGCCGCCGCGCGGGAGAGCACGGCCTGAATAGGTGACCACGGATCCGCAGGGAGGGGATCGTCGCGATGGGACATCCGTCACCGCGCGTGGAGTTGTTGTTCGATCATGACGTCAGCGTGGAGCCGGCCACGGATCTCGAGGCTACGTTCCGGCAGCTCGGCTTCGTCACCAGCACGCGCAGGCGACTGCCCCACCGTGGTCCGAACGAGCTCACCTGGCTGATGCTCGCCTCGCTGCCGCTGCAGGCTTTTCTTTCCGGCATTGGCGCCGAAGCGGTCAAGGACTTGTACGCCAAAGCCAAGCGGTTGACTCGATCGTCCAGAAAAACGGCCAAGGACGGCGGCAACCAGGTACCGCTGGTACTGCACGACACGGCGACCGGACTGGAGATCATCCTGGAGCCCGGTTTGCCGGCCGAGGCGATCCGGCAACTGATCGGCCTCGATCTCCGCGCGTACCGGACCGGTCCACTGCACTATGACCAGCACCAGAAGAAGTGGCGGTCCGAACTCGACGAAGCCGGGGCTGAGCCGGATTCATGAGCGAAGCGGTGAGCCACGACGCTGTCTCCGACCTGGTTCGATCGGCCAACGCCGATGGCGAACGGGCCTTGGCCGACCATGACCTGCCGGCCGCCGACCGCGCCTTCACCACCGCCCTCGATCACCTCGGCGATCTGGACGGCGCCGATCAGGCGACCAGCGACCTCGCCGCGGCCGCACACACCGGGCTCGGCCGCGTCTACCTCGCCGTCAACGACATCCGGGCCGCGGACCTGCGGTTCGACCGGGTGCAGCGACTGCGACCGACCAGCCCGGACGGCTTCTACTGGGCCGGGTGCACCGCCGCGCACCAGGCCAACCACCCGCGTGCGGAGTGGCTGCTGAGCGCCGCGCTCGCCCGGGACAGCCAGCACGGCAGGGCATACCTGCAACGCGCCTACGTCCGGCTGCGGCAGCGGCTGGCGGATCTGGCCCTGCCCGATCTGCTCGCCGCGGCCGGCCACCAGGTCACCGACGACAACGCCCGGCTGCTGACCGCCGCGCTGCTGGTGCGGCACGGGGACGCCGAGCGGGCGGCGGCCATCGCGACCGATATTTCCCACAGCGCTGCCGCCGCGGCGATCCTTGGCATGACGCGGTACCGCCAGGGCAGGATCGATGCCGCGGTGGCCGAATTCGAACGCGCCATCGCAGCCGGCTGCCGCGACGACGCCGTGCTGCTGCACCACGGCCTGGCCTGTTTTCAGCGCAACGACCATGCCAGGAGCATTGCCGTCTGGCGGTGGCTTCGCGACTCCCATCCGCACCACGATGCGCTCCACATGCTGGTCGCGACGGCACAGTACGCACGGGCGGTGGAACGGCTTGCCGACGACGACTTCTCCGGCGCGATCGACGACCTGCACGACGCCAACTCCGCACGCGGCGACCTGGCTACCGTTATCGAGGAAACACACTTGCACGGCGCGGGGCCGGCGATCGCGCGGGGCGACTGGCAACTGGCCAGGACCCGGCTGCGCGCCGGCGGTCCGCGCGGCCTGCGCTATCTCGCCGTGCTCGAATTCCGCGACGGGCGGCATGCGGTAGCGGAGCAACTCTGGCAACAGGCACGGCTCATGGCACCAGCTGACCCCGTCGTCCGCTTTGGACTCGCCATCAGCGCGGTACGCAAAGCCCAGCCTGCCGACACCGAGTTGCGCGGTCTGTGCACCGACCCGGAGACACCGGGCCCGATCCGGCGGGCGGCCGGCCGCGTCCTGGCAGCGCTACACATTCGAAGCGGCGACTGGTCCGCCGCCATGGACACGCTCGATGCGTTCGACGACGAGGGCTGGCCGGCGGTGCTCGCCGAAGGCAGGTATCGAACCAGCCGATACGACGCGCTTGACGCGTTGCCGGACAACCCATGGCAGGCCCTCGTGAACACCGGGCAGGCGGAAGGACCTGGCGCCCCTGACAGCCGAGCCGGCCGGGAAGGCATGCTCCTACGCCGCGCCGATGGCATCGCCGCCGCGCGCCGTGGTGACTGGCCGGCGGCGGCCGCCGCGCTGCCTGATCAGGTCGACGGTCTGGCCGGTGATCTGGTGCTGCTCAGGGCGGTGGCCTGCGGGCTGAGCAGCAGGCGAGCCGACGCGACGGCTTACTTGGCACGTGCCGCCGCGCGGGCACCGGCCGACCACCGGATCAGCCATGCTCAGGCGGTGCTGCACCTGCACACGCTCAGCGCGGCGGAGGGTCGGTCACCGGACCTTCTCAGCTGGCGCGGCTGTATCGGCGCCTGGGTGTCGGTGCTGTACGACGAGGCTTTCTGGCTGCGGTGGCGAAAGCAAGCACAGCGGCGGTACGGCTGCCCGGTATCCGAAGACACCATCCGCGCCGCGCGGACGGCACTGGACGAGTTCATCGAACAGCGGCTCCCATCCGATGACCTCGCGCTGCTGCTGCGCCGGGAACGCGCCGCAGCGGCACTGCTCGCGCGACTCGGCGGGCTCCCCGACGCCGACCCGGCCGGCCCGCCACTGGTCTGCGGGCCACTGCGCATCGCGGAACTCGGCCTGCATCAACGGCTCAGCGAGTTTCTCCGCAGCCTGCCCGCGACCGATGACGACACAGTGCACCTGTTCCGGCAGTTCTCCGAAATCGGCCTGGCCGTGGCGCGACTCGCCGCCGGCCGGCCGAGGGCGGCCGCGACGGCCGCGTTGGACCTGCGCTGCGCATCCTGCGCACGGACCGGCGGCCGAACCCATCCGGCGATGATCTCGGAACCACTCCTGTGCGAACCCGAGTGCCCGGAATTCGACAGGCGCAATCCCGCGTTCTGCACCTTCACCGACAAACATGACGAACTCGCCAAGGCGAGCGCGGCGCTGGCGGCGCAGACCTTGCTCGGCATCGCGCGCGACGATATCACGAAGGCCACAATGGACCTCGCCGACGCCAGAACATGCTGGCGTGGGGCCCTCACCCTGGCCAAGCGGTTCAACCAGCGCAACGCCGTCCTCCGCGAGATAGCCGACGACGCGCTCGGCCGGGCGCGCGTACTGTCCAAACGCGACGACCTGACTGGTGCGATCGCCGTGCTCGACGCGGTGCTGACCGCTGTCCCGACCAAGGACACGACGGAACACGACCGGGTGGCCACCGAACTCAGCTTGCTGCTCAACGGCAGGGGCGTCGGCATGTTCAACGAAGACACCGCGAAGGCCGGACAGGCACACGCCGATCTGCTCAGGGCGGTGTCGTTGCGCCCGGATCGGCCTCGCCCGCGGTTCAACCTCGGCGTGCTGCTCCGGGAAATGTCCCACCACGCCTTCCGCAACCTCCACCTCGCGGAAAGTATTCGTTTGATGAGTGAATGCGTCAACCAGCTGGAAACCGGTGTCAGGATGCATGACACCGAAAATTTCCGCCAAGAACTCCGGCAGGCAAGGGAGGAACTGGAGCGCCTGCTCGACGATTATGACGACCAGCCACCGGATACGGAGTCGTGACGACCGTGCGGGATTTCGAGGAACTGCGTATCCGCGTTCGCCAGATCGGCGCGGAACGGTACCTCATACTGGCCAACGGTGTGACGCAGTGCGTCCGCGCGGCCAGGATCGGCGCCGACGCGACCGCGCTCCGGGATGAGTTCAACCGGCTCATGGAAATCGAGACCGGCAACGCACCGACCGGCTCCACGGATACCTCGGCCGGTCTGCGCCGGCTCGGCCGGTCGGTGTACGACCTGCTGTTCGACGACGAGCTCACCGCGTGTGTCCGGCGGGCGCGGGAAGAAGCCGACCGGCAAGGTCGCGGACTGCGGCTGCGCTTCGATCTGCCGGCCGCCCTGCACACACTGCCGGTGGAGGCGTTGTGCTCGCCGTCGGAGCATCCGGAACAAACATTCGCACTCGACGGCAACCTGTCGATCGCCAGGTCGCTGTCCGGTGGCCTCTCCGATCGCCGCCTGCCCACCGGCGACGACCCACCGGAGGTCCTGCGCCTGCTCGTCGCCATCGCCACCCCCACCGACCAGCACCTGCCGCGCATCGACGCCGAGGCAGAACTGGCAGAGCTACGCGAGCTGCCCGATTTCGTCGTGCACATCGACATCCTCCGCAACGCCGGGCGCGGGAACATCAAGAAGTGGTTGAGTGCCCATGCCGACCGGCCGGCCGCGGTGCTGCTGATCGCGCACGGCAGCTACACGAAGGACAGCGGCGATGGCGTCATCCTCCTGGAAGCAAAGGACGGCACCGCCGATCCGGTACCGGGACATCTGCTCAGCGGGATGCTCGTGGGCGCGCAGCGCCTGCGCCTTGTCGTACTGAACCTGTGTTTCAGCGCGTGGAACTCCGCACGAGAACCGTTCGCCGGGCTCGCCCAGGCAATGGTCGGCCGGGGCATTCCGGCCGTTGTCGCCATGCCCGGGTTGGTGACCGACCGCGTGGCCGGCGTCTTCGGACCGAAGCTGCTCGCCGGTATCTGCGCGAACAGCCCGGTGGACGAGGCGATGACATCGGCCCGGCACCACATCGCCAACATGGCGGGGCACACGGCGATCGAATGGGCGACCCCCATGCTGTTCCTGCACGAGGCATGCGGCCACGGCTGGCTGTTCAAGGCTCGGGAAGTGCGTGAGGACGACGAGTGGACCGACCCCTTGTGGGCCGGCGAAGAGGCGCACGACCAGCTGAGGGCCGTCGGCAACATCAAGCCGGCCACCGCCTTCGCCGCCGCGCGATTCCTCCGGCTCCGCCGCGACTGGCGCCAGGTGGAGTCCATCGCGAAGGCCCTACCCGCCGCCGGACGGACACAGTTGATCACGGAAGCCCGGTTGGAGCTGGCCTGGAAGTCCGTCGAAGACGTCTGCACCGGGCTGGCCGATGCCGACCATGTCCTGGCTCGAGAACACCTCGACGAAGTTCGCGATCAGCTGCCCGCCACCGTCCTCCGCCTGCTGACCACTGAGATCACCGCGGCACGGGCGGTCAACGGCCAGCTCGGCCAGGCACGGAAGGCAGCGGCGGCGGACGACTGGCGGACCGCGGTGGACCGCTACGAGCGAATCGAACGTGACCAGCCGCCTGGAGCCCGCGACGTCACGGCGGACCTGGCCAACGCACGCCAGGAAGTCGCACTGGCCGAGCACTACACCTGCCTGCACACATACCAGAAGGCGGGCAGGTGGGAGGCCGCGCTTGCCGAAGGCTCCGCGATACTCGCGGCCCGCGAGCGCTACCGGGACACCGCCACCTGGGTCGGCTACCTCACCGCCAGGGTGGCAGAAGCGGAGGCCCGCTGGGCGGACGCCACCAGCGGATATGCAGCGTGCCACGGCTTCGCCGACGCACCGGCCCGCCTGGCGTACGCGCACGGCCACGTCGCCGCCGGCCTCGGCGACTGGCCGGGGGCGGAAAACCACTTCCGTGCCGCGACGGAACTCGGAGTCGGCGAAGACTACTTGGTCGGCTACGCGGCCGGCCGGGCCGCCGAGGACGCCGACGCCTGGAATGCGGCGCTGCTGCGCTACGCCGACCTGCCGGACACGGTGCTCGACGTCGGCGCGCGCAGGCGCTATGCGGACGGCATGCTCGCGGACGTTCGGGGCGACTGGCACGGCGTGATCGCCGGTTTCGGAGAACTGCCGGACGGTTTCGCGGGCGGTGAAGTCGGTCGGCGGCGGCAGTTCGCCAGGGCGAAGCTGGCCGAGGAACGTGCGGATTGGCGTGCCGTACTCAACCTGCTCGGCGCTACGCACGATTCATACCGCGGTGGGTCGGTCGGCGTACTCTGCTGGAAGGCACGAGGCCGGCTGGCCGAAGCCGACGACTGGGCACGGGCGGCGGAATGCTATGCCTCGGTAACCGGTGCCGAAGAACTCGACCTGGCACAACGGTACGCGGCCGGCCGCCAGTGCGAGTGCGAAGATGACTGGTCCACCGCGCTCGAGAAGTACGTCACGCTGCCACGCGACCACCGTGATGTCCAGCAGCGGATCCACTACGCCACGGCACGCGTCGCGGAACTGGCGCTGGACTGGGCGCGCGCGGCCGACCTTTATGCCGCGCTGCCAAACGATTTCGCGGATGTGCCGACGCGATTGCGCTATGCCAGACTGCGCGCGGCGGTCGCGGAGCAGCGGTGGGCGGTAGCCGGGGATGCGGCCGACGCGCTCGGCGACTATCTGGACACCGCGACCATGGCCGCCTACGTGCACGGCCGCTTGGCGGAAGAGCGCGCGGACTGGGCAGGAGCGCATGCCGCGTACGAGTCCTGCGGCGAATACGCCGACGCGGCAAGCCGCGCCGTCTACACGAGGGGTCGGCGACTGGACGCGGCCGGCCATTGGTCGATGGCCAAAACCGCCTACGATCAGGCGGCCGCGATCGATCAGGACGCCCAGCGCCGCCGAAAGCGGCTCGACTTCCTGCTTGCCGAGCTGCCGTTCGCGGAGGGTATCGCCGAGGCAACGCTGGTCGCGGACGCGGTGGCACTGCGCGAACCCACTTTTCCCTATCTCGCGCTGAGCCCGGCCGGGGTCACCCCGGCCTCGCCGACCGAAGTGGTCACCGACGCCGCGTTCACACTGATGGAGCGGGGCGCCATCAGCTGGCAGGAACGGGTGGCCTGGGACCAGTTGCGCACACCGGCGAAGCGGTTACTGGTGGACGCGCGGATGTACCGGCTGCGCGAGCCGGAGGCGCTCGGTCAGGCGCTGGCCGTGCTGGCCCCGGGGATCGAACAGTCCGCCCTGGCCTGGCTGTGTGCGCGGCTGCCCGCCGATGCCCCACTGCTGATCCTGCTCGCCGGGGACCGGGTGAAGGCGACGGCGCTGTGGCGGCAACGGCTTGCCGACCGCCCGGATGACCAGGACGACGTGCATTGCCTTGGTGTGACGTCGTTCTGGCATGCCCAGGACCTCGAGGAAACCGGCGCGTGGGAGCAGACCGCGCAGGTGTGGCGAACCGCGTTGGCCTGCCTGGCGACGCTGCTCGCCAATGACGAGTTCTGGACTGGCTGGCGGCAGGGCCGGGCGACGTGCTATGGCCATGCCGTCACCCCGGCCGACACCAGGCTGTTGCGTGTCGAGCTCGGCCGGTACCTGATCGGCGTGCTGACTGATCATGCGGAACGCCATGCCAACGCGGGGCGAGGGCGAGAAGCGGACCGGTATCGGGAGCTGGTGTTCTCGTTCGAAGCGGAACTCGACGCGGCACAGTGCCTGAAGGAGGCCGGCGGGCTGCCGCTGCGCGGCGGCGAAGGCCGGATCAGCTGCGGTCCCGAATATCTCAGGCTGGTCGGCCTTGCCAGGGAGTTCGGCGAGTTCATCGCCGAGAAACACCAGCCGTTGGCCGACACCGACACCGGGCAGGGATTGCTGGGCCGGCTGCGCTGCGCTTTCTCCGCCCTGTCGACGGCATCGTCGTTGCTTGACCACCACCGATTCGAATCGGCCCTGCGCGCGTTACCGGAATACCACCGAATGCGACGATCCGAGCTACCCCACGACTGCGCGGGACCAGCACGGCACGGCGTCGTCGACGGCTGCGAGCGCTGCCGGGAATTCCTGGAAAACGACCCGGCATACACGTATTTGACGGACCGCCGGTTCCGGTTGTTGCGAGACGCGGTCGGGCTTGCGGTGCGCGCTCGTTTGTCGATCGCCCGCGAACTGCTGACCGGCCGTCAACTCGGCCCGGCCATGGCCGAACTGACCAGCGCGATCGACGTCGCGACCAACGCGCTGATCGGGGCCCGCGCCAGGGATGCGGCGTTCCGGATGATCGTCGGCAGGGTGGACGCGCTCGCCGAGTCGGACGAAGGGAACATCAGCGGCCTCGATGAGGCGATCGAGCTGGTGGAAAAGGCTGTTCCGATGTTCGGCGGCCCGATCAGGCAGGCACTCACCGCGAAACTGGCGAACCTGTTGGTCGACCGCGGCGTGTGGTACGGCTCCGCCTGCTACGACTTCGGCCTGCCAACCGATCTCGCACGCGCGGTCAGCGAACTACGCCGGGCTTTCATGCTCGAACCCGAGTCCACGTGGGTGCGGTACAACCTCGCCCAGGGGTTGATTCATTATTCCGGCGAAATGCCCGCCTACGCCGACCGGCTCGCCCTGCTGATCGAGGCCCTGCACGGCATCAACGGCGGGCTTGAGCAGGCCGGAATGGCCGGCCGGCTGGAAAAGGCGCTGGACAAGGCGCTCGAATCGGTGGAGGGCGTGCTGCTCGCCAACCTGTCCGTAGCCGACCTGCACATCCTCATCCAGTCGTTCGCCGTGGGCCTGCCCTCGGGCCTGACCGGGGCGGCGAAGGCCCGAGCGCTCGCCGAAGAAGCCGAACGGAGGCGGGCGGACGGCGACCTGGCCGGATGCGCGCACCACCTGGTCAGGGCCGTGTGTGCCGACCCACGGGACGAGCGGTACCGCATCGACCTGCTGGCCACGCTGGAGGACTTGCTGACCGAACTACGTGAAGGAGGACCAGCACGTGATTGAGGACCCACTCACCACATGGCCGGGCCAGTTCCCCTACCGGGTGCTCGCCGGCGTCGGCATCACGCCGCAATCCACGCAGGCCGAGGTCAACGACGTCGCGTTCACGCTGATGGCCGAGGGCATGATGAATCCCACCACCCAGCAGGCATGGCACCAGCTGCGTGACGTGACCAGGCGCCTGCTCGTGGACCTACTGCTGTACGACATCGACCAGGAAGCCGACATCGGCCGGATGGCGGACCACGTCACTCAGGAGCTGGCGAACCCCGGCGAGCCGCCCGAGGTAACCGAGGTGCTCACCACGATCCCGGTCGAAGTCATGGCCTGCCTCGCCGACGAACTCACCGACCTGCACATCAGGCGTCCGGAACCGCCAAAGGCACCGGCCGATCTGTGTGCGTTCCCGACCCCGTCGTTCACCGACAGCCTCATCCAGTTCGATCGCTGATTCCCACTGATCCCCGCTGATCCCGAGGAAAATGTCGATGGAAACACCCGCGGCCGGCCCCGAACGGCTCCTGCTCCATGAACTGATCCGGCTCGATCTGGATACCGAAGCACTGGTCGAGGGGATCACCGACCTTCTCGACACGCTGGGCCGACCGCTTGACGACGGCGTCGACACCGCCGACCACACCGTCCTGCGCAAGACCGCGGCCCAACTGGAAACCGTGCTGTCCGCGCACAGCGCCGTCGAGCTGATCGGCAGGCGTGGCGAGCTCGCCGCGCCGGAAACGCACCACGTAGTCGAAACGAACGAAACGACGGACATGCCGGCCAACACGGTGGTGAAGGTCATCGAACGTGGCATTCGCTACCGTGGGAATCTGCTCCGCCCGGCATCGGTCATCATCTCATCGGGAAAGGGGACCCAGTCGTGACCGCCATCGGCATCGACCTCGGCACCACGAATTCGGTGGTGGCGACATACGACCCGGAGCGCGCACGCGCGCGGGTGGTGACCATCGACGGCGCCCGGTCGACACCATCCGTGGTGAGCATCAAGCAGCAGGACGGCGCGGAAGAACTCCAAGTCGGCCAGAACGCGGTGAACTGGGCGAATGTCGACCCGGAGAACACGATCCTTTCGGTGAAGCGACTGATGGGCCGAGATTTCGCCGACCCGGCGGTCGAGGAGGCGCGGTCCAGGCGCAGCTACCGGATCGTGCCAGGCCCCAACGACGATCCGCGTGCGCACGTCGTCATCCGCGGTGCGGTCTACAGCCCGGCCGAGGTGTCCACGTTCATTCTTGAACGGTTGAAGAAGGGCGCGTCGGAGACGCTCAACACGGACGTCACCCACGCGGTGATCACCGTGCCCGCCTATTTCGAGGAGGCACAGCGCGCGGCCACCCGGGAGGCCGGTGAGCAGGCGGGGCTGGTGGTCAAGCGGATCATCGACGAGCCGACCGCGGCCGCCATAGCGTTCGGCCTCGAGCTCGGTGATCGGGACCGGCGGCGGGTACTCGTCTATGACCTCGGCGGCGGCACGTTCGATATCTCCGTCCTCAACGTCACCAGGGACAAACGGGGTCACTTGCACTTCCAGGTCATGGTGTTCAACGGCGACAACTGGCTCGGCGGTGACGATTTCGACGCCCTCATCGTCGACCGGATCGTCGACTGGGTGAAGCGCCGCGCCGACGTCGATCCGTCCGGCGACGCCGAGTTCATGTTTCGCGCCAAAAAGGCCGCGGAAGAGGCCAAGCGGTTCCTCAGCGCCAACAACTCGGCAGATATAGTCATACCGTACGCATACAAGGTGGCGGGCGACCTCATCGATGTCACGATGACCTTGACCAGGAACGAGTTCAACGAACTCATCGAGCCGCTCGTCGAGAAGACCATCAGCCTGGTGAAGGCCGTCCTCGATGACCAGACAGTGACCACAACCGACATCTCCGACGTGCTGCTCGTCGGCGGCGCGACGCTGACGCCAAAGGTGTACGAGACCGTCGAGGAGCTTTTTGGCAAGGGAAAGGTTCGCCGGCACATCGACCCGATGGAGTGCGTCGCGATCGGCGCCGGGGTTCTGGCGAACACACTGCACGGGGTGGAATGCCAGAACTGTAAGAAGGTGAACGACGAGTCGGCGGACAAGTGCGCCGAGTGCCGGCAATCCTTGATCAATGCCAGGTCCGCGGGCGACACGAACGTCCACGATGTCACCGGCATGGCACTCGGCGTCAACGCGGTGAAAGGATCGCACTCCGACGCCTTCGTGCCGATCATTCCCCGAGGCACGCCCTACCCGATGAGCGAACCGATGCGGCACGGGGGCTTCGGGGTGACCGACGGCCGGCTCATCCGGGTACCGGTCTACGAGGGCGACCATCCGCTCGCCAGCCAGAACCGGGAACAGGGGGTGATCGAGTACGAACTGCCGGAGGAGATCGACGTTCATTCCCGGGTGGACGTGGCCTTCATGTTCGACCGTAACCGCGAACTGCATGTCACGATCACGGTCCCGGGCACCGGTCTTGAGTACCGTAAGAAGCTGCGTATCGACGCCCCACGCACGAAAACAAGTCCGGACACTTCGCCTGCCGAGAACGAGGACACGACCTACCGCACTGACCTGACCCTCGCCCAACAGGCGATCGCGAATTTCCTGCGGAACTATGGGGAATATCTTGACCCCCCGCAGGCGATGAAGATCCGCGGCGACTTCGACCGCGCCGCGCAGGTGCTGATTTTCGCCGAACCGGAGGAGTGCCGGCGGATGCTCGCGATACTGGAGTCGGACCTCTTCAATTCCGGACTCGCGTCCGCGTTGTATCTCGCCGAACGCGCCGCCGATCGGGCGACGAGTATGGCCGACGCACAGCAGATCAACCAGACGGTCCGGAGCGTCCGGGATGCCTTCCGCGACGGCAAGCGGGGCGTGGTGCACGAGCAGGCACGGGTGCTCAAGGTGCTGGTGGCCAACAGCCTGAACCGGCAGGAGGTCGTCGAGATCCACGACGCGGAGGATTACGCCGGGCTGCTCAAGCTGCTCGAGTCCTAGGTCACCTCAGGCGGAAGTCGATGTTTCCGCCCGAGGTGACCGCGCGCTGGTAAAACACAGTCAGGAGCGGGGTGTGGCAGTCATCCACGTCGGGATCGACCTGGGCAGCACCAGTTTACGGGCCGCGTATTCGGCGTATGGCGATGCGGCGACAATCGTCACCCTAGCGGGCGCCGACTGGCCTTGGTTGCTCTGTGAGCGAGCTGCCGGGGGCGCCATTCCGGTGTCCTTTCCCAGTCTGAAGAGCAGGCTTGGTATCGCCGCCCGTGTCGAGTCAAGGGGGGCAAGCGTCGTCCCGGCGGACGTGGTGGCCAGGGCGCTGAACGTGGTGCGCACCGAGATCCTCCGTGAACCTGGCACGAGCATCGGCCATACCGTGATCAGCGTGCCCGCTCAGTTCTTCACCACTCAGCGAAGCGCGTTGCTGGCCGTCGCCGCTGACGCCGGCTTTGCCGACGTCAGCCTGATAACCGACTCCGTCGCCGCGGTCATCCAGCAAACCGCCGGCGTGCACACCGGCACCTATCTCGTGTACGGCATGGGCTACGGCGGTTGCGAACTCGGCTTGGTCCGGGCCGTGCGCGGCACCTACCGCGTGCTCGGGTACGAGGGGGCCGCCACAGGTGGTGCCACCCTCGACGCACTCGTCCTGGGCAGTTGGCTGACCGCGCTCAGGCGGCACGGCGTCGTACCCGACGAGACGTACCACACCGGTGCCGGCTGGCCGCAACTACAGCGGCTCGCGGAGCAGGTCAAGTTGCGGCTCGCCGCCGGAGAGTCGGTGTTGTTCCCCCGTGCCGTGCCGGCTCCTGGGGGCGAACTGCATGTTCAGTTCGACCAATCCTCGTTCCACCGGCAGGCTCAAGCCACGGTCACCGGCACGCTCGACCGGATAACCACGTTGCTCGCTCGGGCGGAGCTGGGCATGGACGCGGTCGATCTCGTGACGCTCGTCGGCGGCAGCACAGGCATGCCGGCGCTCCGTGAAGTCGTCGGCGGGCTCGGCCGGCCGGCGGCCGGCACCGACGACGACCACATCGCACGCGGCGCACTGCGGCACGCGCACCAGCTTGGCCGCCGCCCGACTCCGGCGTACGACGAGCCGTTGCCGGCAACCGAGCCCCGGAAGACCGACCAGGTGCCCCAAGTCTCCCCGCTGGCCGCGACCGTGCTGACCGCCCCTGGACATCTCGCGGACGTCGAACGGACTCGAAGGTCCATTTTCGACAGTGCGCGACAGCTGATCAGCGCCGGTAGGCTGGACGCCGCGAGAGACGAACTGCGCGAACTGATCGCCGAGGCCCAGGGCATGCTGGACGAACTTGACGCTGCCGCGCAGGAACCGGGCGGCGCGGCAAGTGCGACCGAACTGATCGCCACCGCACGAAAATGCTTCCAGGATGGAGACCACCGAAACGCGATCGCCGTCGCGCACATGGCATGGCGGAAGGACCCGCACGACGTCGACCTGTTCGAGGAAATGCTCGATCTGCACTGTGCCGCCGCCATGGCCAACCCGGCCATGACGAGTTTCGAGACGGACGAACACTGGTTGCGATGCGCCTTGCACCACGACCCCACCAATGCGCGTATCCGCAACCTGCTGGCCGAACGGAACTACCTTCAGGGCAGGGACCTGCTCCGCTCCGGCAACAGAACCGAGGCGAGGCGCGTCCTGCGGGCGACGCTCAACTGGGCTCCGGATCACCCGGCGGCAACCGGCCTGCTCGCCGAATTGGACCAACGCCGAGTGCCGTGATCCACTCGGTAGCCCAGGGCTGAGTACCCGCGGTGGTTGGTGTGCTCCTGCTTCCACTCTCTGATCACCACTTGGCCTGCGACGACGCTCCCCGAGACCTGCCGATCGCCCATGGCAGAATCAGCCAGGTGCAGATCGGGATGCTTGGACCATTCGAGGTTCGCACGGACGGCGGCATCTTCGCCGACGTACCGGGTGCCCGGTTGCGCGGGCTGTTGATCGCCCTCGCGCTCGAACCGGGTCACGTAGTCCCGAAGGCAAGGCTCGTCGACTGGATTTGGGGGGAGCGCCCGCCCTCCGACGCGGCGAACGCCTTGCAGCGCTTGGTTTCCCGGCTGCGGAAGGCGCTTGGGGACGGGTTGGTCGAGGGGCGGACGAACGGCTACCGGCTGACGGTGGAACCCGACGCTGTCGACGCCGTTCGGTTCGAACGCCTCGTCGGCCAGGCCAGCGATGACGAGGATCCACGGCGGGTACGGCGGCTGCGCGAGGCACTCGCGCTGTGGCGCGGTGCGGCCATGCAGGACGTCGGTTTGCCGGACAGCGCGGCGTTTGACGCGGCGGTCACCGGGCTCGAGGGGCTACGCCTGACCGCCATGGAGGACCGGTTCGATGCGGAGATCAGCCTCGGCCACGGTGCGGAGCTGGTCACGGAACTGACCGACTTGGTGGCCGCGCACCCGGTGCGAGAACGGCTTGTCGCCGCGCTGATGCGTGCCCTCGTCGCGACCGGTCGCGACACCGAGGCGCTGCTCGTGTACCAGCGCACGAGAGAAGCCCTGGCCGACGCGCTGGGCGTCGACCCCTCACCGGAGCTGACCGCATTGCACGTCGCGCTGCTGCGGGGCGAGTTGGGACGGCGGGAGGAAAACCGGAAGACCAACCTGCGTGCCGAGCTGACCAGCTTCGTCGGCAAGGACGCCGATGTCGCCGCGGTCGGCGAACTCATCGCCGAACATCGGCTCGCCACCCTGATCGGGCCGGGCGGCTCGGGGAAGACCAGGCTGGCCACGGAAACCGCGCGCACACTGCTCGGCGACCTGCCGGACGGGGCCTGGCTGGTGGAGCTCGCCTCCATCGGCGCGGACGGTGACAAGGGGGGCGGGCCCGAAGGGCAGGGGGGCGGGAAGAACGTCGCGCAGGCGACACTCGCCGGGCTCGGCCTCCGGGACGCTCTGCTCGGCGAGGCACCGAACGTGGAGCCGACGGACCGGCTCATCGCCGCGATCCGCGAGCGTGAGGCGCTGCTGATCCTGGACAACTGTGAGCACGTGATCGAGTCGGCGGCGGCGTTCGCCCATCGAGCGCTCGGGGAGTGCCCGCGGCTGCGGATCCTGGCGACGAGCAGGGAACCGCTCGGCATCACCGGTGAGGCGCTGTGGCCGGTCGAGCCACTGGCCTTGCCGGAGGGGGACGCCGGCCCCGGCGAGATCGAGTGCTCTCCAGCCGTCCAGTTGCTGCGAGACCGGGCGAGCGCGGTGCGCAAGGATCTCGCGGTCGACGCCCACACGTTGTCGACGATGGTGCGCGTCTGCCGGGCACTGGACGGGATGCCGCTGGCGATCGAACTGGCCGCGGCCAGGTTGCGCACCATGTCCCTCGATCAGCTCGCCCACCGGCTCGACGACCGGTTCCGCCTGCTGACCAGCGGTAGCCGTACCGCGCTGCCGCGGCACAGAACGCTGCGCGCGGTGGTCGACTGGAGCTGGGAGCTGCTGACCGACGCCGAACGGATGGTCCTGCGCAGGCTCTCGGTGTTCTCGGGCGGAACGAGCCTGGAAGCGGCCGAGCGGGTCTGCGTCGGCGACGCGGTCAATGCGGGGCAGGTGCTCGAGTTGCTGACCGCGCTGACCGAGAAATCACTGCTGCTCGCCGAGGGCGACAGCGCACCGCGCTACCGGATGCTCGGCACGATCAAGGAATACGCCGCCCACCGGCTCGCGGAGGCAGGGGAATCGGACCTGGCGCGCCATGCGCATCTTGCCTACTTCACCGAACTCGCCGAAACCGCGGAGCCGCGTCTTCGCCGCGCCGAGCAATTGGAATGGCTCGCCACGCTCGGTGTCGAGCACGACAACATCGGCGCCGCGATGCGTGGTGCGCTTGCGGCCGGCGAGGCGCACGCGGCGATGCGGCTCGCGGCGGCCGCCGGCTGGTACTGGTGGCTCAGCGGGCACAAGTCCGAAGGCATGGAGCTGATCACCGCGGCCACGGAAACTCCGGGCGAGGTGACCGATGACATCCGGGCCGTCGTGTACGCCCTCGTCTCGATGTTCGTGAACTCCGGGCCGGGCGACGAACACGCGGCGGCGGAGTGGATCCACCAGGCATACCGGTTCAGCCGGCGCGGTCAGCACCATCACCCAGCGCTGGAGTTGGTCGTCCCGCTGGAACGCATGTTGCAGGCGCCGGATGCGTTCCTGCCCGCGTGGGAACCATTGCTGGACAACGATGACCCCTGGGTAGGCGCACTGGCCCGGCTGCACCTCGGCAAGATGCGGATCATGCTCGGCCAGGGCGGGCGGGATGCGGACGCCTACCTCGAGATGTCGCTCGCCGAATTCCGGGCACTCGGCGAGCGGTTCGGGATTTCGTTCGCCCTGACCGAGCTCGCGGACCGAATCGCCATGCGCGGCGAGTTCGCCGGTGCGTGCGAGCACTACGAACAGGCGATCGCGGTCGTCACCGCGGTCGGTGCCATCGAGGATGTCGTGCGGATGCGGGCGCGGCAGGCCCAGTTGCACTGGCTGTTGGGCGATGCGGAGTCGAGCGCGGCTGCCATGGCCGAGGCGCGGCGCTGCGCGGAACAAGTCGCCTGGCCGAATGCGCTGGCCGAGCTGGCCCTGTCGAAGGCAGAGCTCGCGCGCTGGAGCGGCGACGCCGAGCAGGCACACCGGCAACTCGGCGTCGCGACAGCGATGCTGGGCGATGACGCCGAGCGGGCAAACGTCCGCGCGGTGCTACAAGACCTGCTCGGCTACCTTGCCGAGGATCTCGCCGAGGCCCGCGAACACCGCGTCGCGGCCTTCCGGGCGGCGTCCGAGGCGGGGCATGCGCCCCTGATCGCCCAGGTGCTCGTCGGGATCGCGGATCTGGCGCTGCGTGACGAACAGTACGAGCAGGCCGCGCGGCTGCTCGCGGCGAGCACCGGCGTGCGCGGCCTGCCGGATCGTTCCCAACCGGACGTGGCCCGGATCGAACAGGTCGTGCGGCGTCGCCTCGGTGACCCGCGGTTCACCGAGGCGACGCAGGAGGGGGCGCAGGCGAGCTGGCGCGAGTTGGTCGCGGTCACGCTCGCCTGCTGAACTTCGAGGTTGCCGAGGTGCTGGTGCAGTGCATAGGCTCACTCCTCAGACGTCTGAGGAGTTTGAATGGGATTGTCGCCGCTTCGGCGGGAGTCGCTGGTGGAACTCACCACCAGCCAGCTTCACGACCAGATCACCAGCGGCACCTGGCCGGTGGGTAGCCGGATCCCGGCGGAAACCGAACTGGCCGAGATGCTGGGGGTCGGAAGGTCCACCGTGCGCGAGGCGATACGCGCGTTGGTACACATCGGCCTGCTCGAAGCCCGGCAGGGCACGGGCACATTCGTGCGCACGCTGTCCACCGAGGGGTGGGAATCGCTGGTGCGCAAGGCGGCGGTGCTGGAGGTCTACGAGGTTCGAGGAGGCCTGGAATTCCAGGCGGCCCGCCTCGCTGCCGCCCGGCGTACCGACAAGGACTTC
>NZ_DATELF010000178.1:0-31040 GCF_035276945.1 Amycolatopsis sp.
GGCGGCTTCGTCGGACACCAGCAGTCCGACCGCCGTCGACCCCGATCCGAGCCGGCGGAGGAACTTGTAGCGCCCGCCGAGCAGCGCACCTGGGCCAGCATCGAGGGGATCCACGTCCTCGACGAGCGTCGGTGCGTACAGCGCCTCCTCAGCTGCATCGAGTTGTTCGAGAAACTCCGCGACGCTGGCCGTCCGCTCTGATGGGCGAGGGTTCGTCGCGTCCAGCACGAGCTTACGGACCTTGGACGGCACCTGCGGAAGTTCCACGGCCACATCGAGCCCGCCGTCTCGCCGAAGCCGATCGACCAGCGCTCCCCGGTCCTGGGCAGGGAGTCCTTGGTTGGTAAGGACGTAGAAGGCCAGAACCCCGAGCGCGAACACATCGAGGCGTATGCGGTCGGCGCCTGCCACCCACCTGCCTTCGGGGGCCTCGAACAGCTCGTCCTCGTAGGTGAAGTCCCGACCGATGGGGCTCGGGGTTGACCCGTCGCCGACGACCGAGCTGGTGACCTGAGAGCTGTTCGCGGCTGGCACGGAGCCAGCCGCTTCCCAGTCGCTGACCACGACGGCCAAGCCGTCGCCGCTCCGCTTACGCACCGCAACCGCAGATGGCACTAGCCCCCTGTGCACGACGCGGTGCCGATGCGCGTAGTGCAAGGCCTCGGCGACCTGCCTGATGATGTCGAGCTGCTGCTTGAGCGGCAGCCCGTCCTCCTGCTCGGCGAACCACAGATCCAGTCGGTTCAGCCGCTTGTCGTCGGGGTAGACGAGACCGGTTCCCAGCTCGGCTTTCACGACGTCCCGCGGGGTCAGCACGCCGTCGTGACGCAACCGCGACAGCAGCCGGTACTCATGCTCGACCTGGCGTTCCAGCTTCCGTTCTTCGGCCGAGCTGCTGCCCGGCGAGGGGATGTAGAAGCGGATGCGGCATCGGTCTGTCGTGGTCACCCGGTGGAAGGCGGGCCAGTCCTGCCATCCGGCCCCATCACCGAGCGGCTCGTCGTCGATTACCCAGGAGCCAACCTCCCGCTGGCGCCTCGGCACCAGCCCGATCTGCTCCATGAGCTGGGCGAACATCGCTGACTGGATCGCGCTGATCGGCCTATGACGGGCTGGGGCGAGAAGAAGCTCCGAGAGTGATTTCAGGCCGGACACATGCTCCTGTCCCTCCAGCCCGTAGACCCCTCGCCTGGCGTGTCCCGGCAGCTCGCATCGCATGTTCGGGTGGTGCAGAAAGACCGCTTCCTGCACAAACGGGATGTAGTCGCGCAGGTCGACGTTGTGCTGCCCCTTCGAGCGCAGGTGCTCACGGAACCGCTCTTTGAGGAGACTGGCGAAGTACTGAGCCTTGCGGTGGGCGAGCTTCAGCGGGGAGTCCTCGGCGCGGTGGCCGTCCCGCAGCCAGCGGTGGTCGTCACCGCGCAGGCGACCGGAGTAGTACTTCAGCTCGACGAGGTGCAGCGTGTCGCGCCCTAGGACTGCGAGGTCGACTTCGTGCCAGCGGCCATGAGTGTCGCGGAACTCGAAGTTCGACCAGGCGCGGAAGGGTTCCACGTTCGGCAGGAGCTCCTTGACCAGGCGCAGTCCCTCAGCTTCGTGGGTGAACTGGGACGGGCTCACCTCTACCCAGCGGTTCGAGTCCACCTCGCCATCCTTCCAACCACGGTGCGTCAGCGACCATACCGGGTGGTCAGGCGCTTCGAGGCGCGATTGCTGCGCAACCCGCCCGGCAGCGGTGCCCAGCGGCGAGCGCGCAGCCATCGTCACTGCCTATTGCATGCAAAGCACGTGCTGTGTGAAGTGCTTGCCGTCGTGTCGGGCCGCTCAACCAGCGCAGGTCGAGATCCGGTCTTGTGACCTCGATTGCCCTGAGACAGCACCGCAACAGGCTGGCCGGTCTCTCCACAGGGTGCCGCCCGAGTCCTGGACTGATGTCGACAGCTGGCATGAGCGACCTCGAGAGGGCCGAAGGTGCCGAGTAAGGCGGGATGCCATCACGCCGGACCGACGAACCTCGTAAGTTGCTCGCTTTCGCTGAGTTCGGCGTGCCCGTGTTGGTGTGCGCAGCTCGGGGGAGGCATCGACTGGAGATCAACGTACCGTCGTGGCCACCCCCACACCTCGGCAGCGTCTACCCTGATGGCCAGCCTGAACTGATGTACTCATGTGCCTCGGCAATGCCCAACTGCCTGGTTGTGTTGTTGGCGCGCACGAAAAAGACTTCGTCGTTTGTTCGTGCGCGCGTACACAGGCTTCGATGAGGGGTTGACGTCCACAAGCACGACCCGATCTGGGCCAAACGGGTGGTCAGGGTTTGCTTGTGTCCATCACCCAACATTCGCCGACTGACTGCAAGAATCTCTCGAAGTTCTGCTTCCGTTGCGGCCGCATGGGTCACGCGCTCAGCAAGGGGGGTGGTAGGGAATGATGTCGCTGACGTAGCGCTGCCACTGCTCGGTGGTGAGGGTGTTTCTGGTGGCGGCGCAGATCTGCTCGATGTTCTGGTCGACATTCATGTCCCACAGGCGGATCGATTGATCGCCGCTGCCGGTGGCCAGTGTGCGCCCGTCCGGGCTGAACGCCACCGAACTGACGCCGCTGGTGTGGCCGGTCAGGGGTTGGCCGAGGGGTGCGGGCCGGGTGGGGTCGGCGGTATTCCACAGTCGGACCGTGTGGTCGGCGCTGCCGGTGGCCAGGGTATGTCCGTCGGGGCTGAACGCCACCGAGCCGACGTAGCTCGTGTGGCCGGTCAGGGGCACCCCCAGTGCCGTGGGCTGGTTGGGGTTGGCGACGTTCCACAGTCGGACGGTGTCGTCGGCGCTGCCGGTGGCCAGGGTATGTCCGTCGGGGCTGAACGCCACCGAATAAACCGCGTCGGTGTGGCCGGTCAGGGGAGCCCCGAGGGGCGTGGGCTGACGTGGGTCGGCGACGTTCCACAACCGTACGGTGGAATCCCGGGTGCCGGCGGCCAGGATGCGGCCATTCGGACTGAACGCCACCGAATTGACGGAGCTGCCGTAGATGGTCAGGGGCGGTCCCAGGGCCGTGGGCCGCGTCGGGTCGGACACGTTCCACAACTGCACGGAGTCGTCCAGGCTGCCGGTGGCGAGTGTATGTCCGTCGGGGCTGAACGCCAGCGCGCACACGTTGTCGGTGTGGCCGGTCAGAGGCTGGCCCAGGGCAGCTGGCCGGGTCGGGTCCGCGACGTTCCACAACCGGGCCGTGCCGTCGAAACTGCCGGTGGCCAATGTGTGTCCGTCCGGGCTGAACGCCACCGAGCAGACGGTAAGGGTGTGGCCTTGCAGCGGCTGGCCGACAAACGCGGGTCGGCTCGGGTCGGCGACGTTGGACAGTCGTACCAGCTTGTCCATGGTGCCGGCGGCCAGGGTGCGACCGTTGGGGCTGAATGCCACCGAGTGGACGGCGTTGGCCAGCGAGTAGACGGTGGTGTGGCCGGTCAGCAAGGGGGACGGCAGGTGCCACAGCCGGGCCGTGTGGTCGTCGCTGCCGGTGGCCAACGTGTGTCCGTCCGGGCTGAACGCCACCGAATTGACGGTGCCGGTATGGCCGGTTAGGGGCTGGCCTAGGGGTGCGGGACTGGTCGGGTCCGAGAAGTTCCACAACCGTACCGTGAAATCACCGGAGCCGACGGTCAGTGTGCGCCCGTCCGGGCTGAACGCCAGTGCGTAGACGCCACCGGTGTGGCCGGTCAGTGGCCGGCCCAGGGGCGCGGGCCTGGTGGGGTCGGCGACGTTCCACAGCTGTACCGACTGGTCCCGGCTGCCGACGGCCAGGGTGCGCCCGTCCGGGCTGAACGCCACCGAGAAGGCGTAGTCGGTGTGGCCGGTCAGCGGCTCGCCGAGAACTATGGGCTGCGTCGGGTCGGCGATGTTCCACAACCGAGTCACGCCGTCGGCGCAGCTGGCGGCCAGGGTGTGTCCGTCCGGGCTGAACGCCACCGAGTCGACCTCAATGTGGCTGATGAAGGGCTGGCTCAGCAGCACGGGCCGGGCCGGGTCCGAGACGTTCCACAACCGCAGCACCGGTAACGGGTCACCCACGCCGCTGGCCGCAAGATTCCCGGCAGCCAGCGTATGTCCGTCGGGGCTGAACGCCACTGATGTGATGCGACCGACATTGCCGGTCAGGGGACGGCCCTGCTCCGCCGGCCGGGCAGGGTCGGGCTGGCCCAAGGCGATGGGTCGGGTGGGGTCGGCGACGTTCCACAGCCGGACGGTTCGGTCGACGCTGCCGGTGGCCAGGGTGCGCCCGTCCGGGCTGAACGCCACCGCGGCGACGCCATCGGTGTGGCCGGCCAGTTGGCCGATGGCGGTGGGCCTGGTGGGGTCGGCGACGTTCCACAGCCGGATGGTGTAGTCGTTGCTGCCGGTGGCCATGGTGTGCCCGTCCGGGCTGAATGCCACCGAGCCGACAACATTGGCGTGACCGGTCAGGGGCGTGGACAGCGGGGAGTCGGCGGCGGTGACCAGTCGTGTGTACGTTTCGTCGCTGGGCCGGATCCGATGTGCGACCAGGGCGAGTTGAGCCGACAGGGACACATCGGTGGTACGCAGCCGGTCGGAGTTGGCGAGGATCTGGTTGTAGAGGACGAGGTCGCGCTGTTGCAGCGCTGCGCCGCGTTGCTGGAAGGCAACTACGGCGGCGGTCACCGCTGCGACCAGGAGCACGGCGAGGGCGACGGTGATTCCGGTCTTCCATCGGGTGGCGCGGCGTCGCGCCTGGCTGGCGGCGGCCAGGAATGTCCGCGCGATGGGGCTCGGTTCGCCGGGTGCGGCGGTGGTGGCCCAGGTGTGCGCGGTGTCCAGTTGGCTGCCCCGGTACAGCAGGGCAGGGTCGCGGTGGGCGCGTTCCCAGGCCGCTGCAGATTCTTCCAGGTTTTGGTGGGTCAGTCGGCTGGCACGGTCGGCGTCGATCCAACGGCGCAGCCGTGGCCAACTGTGCAGCAGGGCTTCGTGGGTGATCTCGGCGGTGTCGAGTTGCAGGGTGAGCAGTCGTGCCTGGGTGAACGCGTCCAGGACGAGCGCCGCCCTCGGCGGATCGGCGGTGGCGCACACCAGTTCGGCGCGGGGAACCCGTCGGCGCGTGTCCTCGGCTACGTCCCCGACCTTGATCAGGCGCAGGAACAACGACTGCGCCAACCGACGCCCGGTCTCGTCCAAACCGTCGTATACTTGGTCGGCGGTGGTGGCGACGGCATGCTGGATGCCGCCGGTGTCCTGGTAGCCCAGCACGGTGAGGGTGGCACCGTGCCGGTTCTGCCAGCTGACCCGGAGCGCATGCGCCAGCAGAGGTAGCCGGCCCGCCTCGTAGGCGCCTGTCTCGTCCGCGCCGACCCGGGCCGTGGCTCCCAGATCACGAAGCAGTAGTTCGACCAGACCGGGCTCGATGTCCAGGCCGACGTCCTGCGCGGGGAAGACGATTGCCTCGCGCAACTCAGCCTCGGACATTGGTCCGACCACCAGCGGAGTGTCCTGTAACGCGGCCCGCAATCGCGAGTCGCCGACGCAGGTCGCATAGAAATCCGCGCGTAGCCCCAGAATGACCAACCCCGCCGGCTCAGCGCTCGCACCGACGTCTGGTGGGCTGCCCGCGATGCGGGTCAGCAGGTCGATGAACGTGCGCCGCTGGTGATCGTCGGTGCACAGGGTGAACAGTTCCTCGAACTGATCCACCACCAGCACCGCCGGAAGAGGGCCGCCGAGTGATGGACGCAGTGTCGACAGGCACTCTCGCGGGTCGGCGATGAGTTGCTCGGTCACCACGCCCGGCTCGGCGCCGGTCCGGGCCGCGATGTGGACGGCCAGCGTCGATACCGGCTCAGCGCCTGGGGTCAACGCCAGCTTCGGCCACCGGTCCGACCCGGGCAGGGCGGCCTGTTCGAGTTTGGGTAGCAGACCAGCTCGCAGCAGCGAGGATTTCCCCGCCCCGGACGGGGCCACCACCACCTGCATGCCACCGGTACGCAGGCGCTGGTCCAGGCGGGCGGTCAACTCCGCGATCAGTCCGTCCCGCCCGAAAAACCATTTGGCCTGTTCCGGACCGAACGCCACCAACCCTGGATAGGGGCAGGCACGCACCAGCGAGCCCGACGCCGTCCGGAGTCGGTGATGTGTGTCGTCAACATAGTGGATGTGCTGGTCTCGGCCGGCTTGGTGGATACTGGCCTCCCCCGAAGCATGTGCCTCCAGGTGTATTCCCTCGCCCGCAGTTGCCTGGCCTGAAGTTCCCTGCGGATCCGGATCCGCGTCGGGTGCTTCGTCGGGGCGCATCGGTCATCCCTCAGTGATGTGCTGGTCTCGGCCTGCTTGGTACACCCGGCTGCTGTCTGCGGTGGTCGCGGTCATCGTGACCGGCCCCATCGGGTGATGATCGGTCCGACCCGGCCGAGTCTGTCCTGGCTGGGTCTGATCCGACGCGTCGGTGTCGTCGCGCCCAGATTCGGGAGGGAGCTCGGGAATGCTGCCGAGGTCAGTCCTGGGGTACGCGGGCTGGCCGGTGAGCACGCGGAGCAGATCCTCGATGCCTTGGACAGAAAGCTCGGCAATCACATAACGGCTGGCGCAGTAGGGCTGGAGAAAATAAGGAATGTGGTCGATCGAGGCGCCGGGCAGGACGACCGGAAGCAGTCTGCGGGTCCAGGTGGGGCGATCCGCGTAGAGCAGGTCGCGCAGGAGCGCGACTTCGGCCTGAACACCGCGGTTGCGGTCGGCGGGGGCGTTGCCGTCACCGACGGCTCGATAGCGCGGCGACGCGATCACCACGACGTAATGGGCCTCCTTGACCTGGCTGATCATCCACTCGTACCAGTCCTGGCGATCGTTGCTTTCATACCGATCCAGAGTGGCCGCAATTCCGTTATCGCGGAGCAGTTGGCAGAACTGCAGGACCTGCGCTTTATGGTGTTCGGTGTCATGTGCATAGGACACGAATACCCTCGGTGCTCGATCGACCTGGCTACGGTTGCCTCCTGGGTCGCCGCCGATGATCATCCAGATCCCTCCACTACAGTTCTGGATCGCCAGTTTCGTTGGACAGTGCAGGTCACACATAACGTATCAAGTGGTCCGCATGCTCACCAGCACGGCGCGCGAGATTGCGTACCGTCGGCCAGAGGTCGGCGCAGGAACCACACCGTGATCTCCACGGTGATCTCCACCGACCGCTGTCACATCGACCTGCCTGGCCAACTCCACCCATCGCAACGGTCACGGAAACGGTTGCGTTGACAATTGATGGTCAGATCAAGGACGACATACGAATTTCGTCCGTCCATCCGGATAAGCGACCAATATGGTGAATGTGTGGCAACCGGTGGCTTGTTCGTCAATCATCGGCGTGAGGGGACAGCCACAGCGCGTCCAGTCTCATCCACCGCCCCTCGCCACAGCCGGAAAGGAACACGGTGAGTACGACCCACATCCCCCGGCGCGCCCTCAACTGCTTACCGGTCCCGGGCTCGAGTCGCTTGACATCGCCGATGTCACCCCGTTGCGTGAGCGTAAAGCCGAAACCAGCTGTCGGCCACTGCTCGGGCTGGTGACGAGGTCAGGCCACCATTTCGTCGGTGGTCACAGCCGGCGAGTCGGGCTTTGGTGACGGGCGAGTCCGGCTTTGGTGACGGGCGAGTCGGGCTCCCATGACGGGCGAGTCCGGCTTTGGCGCACGCTGAGGCTCCCTCGCCCACGAAGAGGGAACTCAGGTGTCGCGAGGACCGGTGTCGCGAAAGCCGGACTCGGGTGTCGCGAAAGACCGACTCGGGTGTCGCGAGGGCCGGACTCGCCCGAACTGAGAGGTGGACTCGCGCGTCAGGTCGGGGCTGGTGACCCCGGGTGATGAGCTCGGGACGGCCGGTGTCCGGCAGCACCGCGGTTGTCGTCTCCCAGCCCAGGGAACGCAGGGCCACGTCAGGAGGCACTTCAGAATTCGAAAACCAGCCGGGCGGGCACGCGGCCGGCGAGCACGTCGTCGAAGCAGGCGTTGACGTCCTCCAGTCGACGGCTCTCGGCGATGATCTTCGTGCGGCCGGCGGCGTGCAGCTTGAACACGTCGGCGAGATCGGCCCGGGTGCCGACGATCGAGCCGATGATCGACTTGCCGCCGAGCACCGTGTCGAAGATCGGCACGCTCATCGTGCCGCTCGCGGGCAGCGCCACGCAGACCAGCCGCCCGCCGCGGCGCAACGACGAGAAGGCCTGTTCGAACGGCTTCGGTGCGGACGCGAGCGCGACGGCCACGTCCGCGCCGCCGAGGTCTTGAATCGCCTCGACCGGATCGGTGTCGCGGGCGTTGATCACGTGGTCCGCGCCCAGGCTGGTGGCCAGCTCCAGCTTCTCGTCCTCGAGGTCGACGGCGATCACCCGCGCGCCGAAGATCCGCGCGTACTGCAGGGCCAGGTGCCCGAGCCCGCCGATGCCGAACACGACCGCGGTCTCGCCCGGCTGCAGGCGGGAAACCTTGATGGACTTGAAGGTCGTCACCCCGGCGCAGGTCAGCGGCGCGGCGTCCAAAGAGGACACTTCGCCGGGAACAGCGACGACGAACCGGTCGTCGGCCACCGCGTACTCGGCGTAGGCGCCGTCGATCGAGTAACCGCTGTTCTGCTGTGACTCGCAGAGCGTTTCCCAGCCGGAAACGCAGTACGAGCAATTCCCGCACGCCGAGCCCAGCCACGCGATCGCGACCCGGTCACCCACCGCGTGCAGACCCGCACCGGGACCGAGTTTCTCCACAATGCCAACACCTTCGTGACCGGGCACGAACGGCGGGTTCGGCTTGACCGGCCAGTCGCCGTGCGCGGCATGAATGTCGGTGTGGCAGATACCACTGGCCACCATTCGCACGAGCACCTGACCCGGCCCGGGTTCGGGCACTGGAAGATCCTGGATCTCAGGTTTGGCCCCGAGTTCGGGCACTACTGCCGCTTTCATGCGTGTCTCCTTGACGCCGGTTGCCGGAGCTCCGACTCTCGCGCGATCGTGGACCGGGACCACAGGGCCGAAGGTCCCCCGGACCCGGGACTTCGCTCCCTCAAGTTTCGTCGGCCGGGGTGATGAGGCCGTGGTCACCGTCGGTGCGGTGGTAGACCACCGCACCACGGCCACGATCGGCGTCGAGGTAGAACAGGAACGGCAGGCCGAGCAGGTCGAGCCGCTCGGTCGCCTCGACGGCGGTGAGCAGCGGCGCGGGCTGGTCGCTGGTGGTGACCGGTAGCTCGTGCGCGGCGAGTTCGCCGGGCGGTGCCAGCAGGGCCAGCCGGAAGCCGGCAGGCTCGGCCCGGTAGAGGACGGCGTCCTGGCCGCTGCCCGACTCGGTGAACAGGTGGAAGTCGTAGTCGAGCAGGCCCAGCTCGCGCTCGGCCTCGTCGACGGTGCACCGGTGGGCGCTGAAGGACTTGTGCGCCACGATTTCGGGCTTTACTTCGTTTTCCCTGCCGCGCGGCTTATTGCGGGTCTTGTGCCAGGTCTCCCAATGCTTTCCGATGTGTGCCAGTTGCCTGCGCAGCCGGGCGTCGAGCAGGTCGATCGCTTCTCGCGCCGTGCCGGCCTCGGCATGGGCGCGGATTACCCGGCCGGTGACGTCCAGGTTGGCCTGTGCGACCACCGGGCGGGCCACCGCGGGATCGCCGTGCCTGGTCAGCGTCACCCGGGCGGAGAGCACCGGGCGGTGCGCGAGACGTGGCAGCGCGGCGATCTTGGCCCGGGCGTATTCGTCCGCGCCGGGCAGCCGGCCGTGGGTGGTGACTTCGACGTCGAGGGCTTCTTGGCGGGTGTCTTGCGTCATGCCACTGCTCATGTCACTGTGCTACGTCGGAGCCACCCGTCCGGATAGGGACCGAAGACCCTGAAGGCGGCGACCCGAGACTCTGTAGCGCCACTGTGGACACGGCTTGAGTGGATCAGGACCGTTGGCTGATCAGAAGGAGTCTCGCCGTGAAATTTGTTGCACCGGGCCGAAAAGACAGCATCGTGGCCGTCGAATCACGTTACGACAACTTCATCGGCGGCAAGTGGCTGACGCCGACCGAGGGCAAGTACAAGCTCAACCTGAGCCCGGCCACCGCGCAGCCCATCTGCGAGGTCGCCGACTCGACCCCGGCGGACATCGAACTCGCGCTGGACGCCGCGCACGCCGCGAAGGACGCCTGGGGCCAGACCTCGCACGCCAACCGGGCGAAGGTGCTGAACGCCGTCGCGGACGCCATCGAGGCGAACGCCGAGATGCTGGCGGTCACCGAGAGCTGGGAGAACGGCAAGCCGGTGCGCGAGACGCTGGCCGCGGACATTCCGCTGGCCGCCGAACACTTCCGCTACTTCGCCTCGGCGATTCGCGCCGAGGAGGGCTCGATCACCGAGATCGACTCCGACCTGACCGCCTACCACTTCCGCGAGCCGCTTGGCGTGGTCGGCCAGATCATCCCGTTCAACTTCCCGCTGCTGATGGCCGCCTGGAAGCTCGCACCGGCGCTGGCCGCGGGCAACTGCTCGGTGCTCAAGCCGGCGTCGCCGACGCCGTGGTCGATTCTCAAGCTGGCCGAGGTGATCGGCGACGCGCTGCCTCCCGGTGTGCTCAACATCGTCACCGGCCCGGGCGGGGCGATCGGCAAGGCGTTGGCGGCCAACCCGCGGATCGCCAAGGTCGCCTTCACCGGGGAGACCGTGACCGGCCGGCTGATCATGACCTATGCCGCGCAGAACCTCATCCCGGTCACGCTGGAGCTGGGCGGGAAGTCGCCGAACATCTTCTTCGAAGACGTCGCCGCCAAGGACGACAGCTTCCTGGACAAGGCCGTCGAAGGTCTGGTGCTCTACGCGTTCAACAAGGGCGAGGTCTGTACCTGCCCGTCGCGCGCCCTGATCCAGGAGTCGATCTACGACGAGTTCATCGCCCGCGCGCTGGCCCGGATCGAGCAGATCAAGCAGGGCAACCCGCTGGACACCGAGACCATGATCGGCCCGCAGGTCTCCGCCCAGCAGCGGGACAAGATAGAGTCCTATGTGGACGTCGGCCGGGCGGAGGGTGCCGAGGTGCTCGTCGGCGGCCATCGCGTCAACCCCGGCGGCGAGTTCTCCGACGGCTACTACTACGCCCCGACCATCCTCAAGGGACACAACAGGATGCGCGTGTTCCAGGAGGAGATCTTCGGACCGGTGCTCGCCGTCACCACCTTCAAAGACGAGGATGACGCGCTGACCATCGCCAACGACACGCTCTACGGCCTTGGCGCCGGGGTGTGGACCCGCGACGGCAACCGTGCCTTCCGGATGGGCCGGGCGATCAAGGCCGGTCGCGTGTGGACGAACTGCTACCACCAGTACCCGGCGGGCGCGGCCTTCGGTGGTTACAAGATCTCCGGTATCGGACGGGAGAACCACAAGATGATGCTGGACCACTACACGCAGACCAAGAACCTGCTGGTCAGCCGCAGCGAAAAGCCGCTCGGACTGTTCTGATGGAACTCAAGAACCCAGGGGCCGCGGAGAATACTGATGGGTGAGGTCCTTACCGCGACCCGGGCGGCGCGTGACGCGGTCCGACGTCTGCGCGCCGCCCGGGGCGGTCCCGTGATGTTCGTGCAGTCCGCCGGGTGCTGTGCGGGGAGCGTACCCATGTGCTTCGACGAGGGCGAGTTCCCGGTCGGCTCGAACGACCTGCTGCTCGGCGAGATCGAAGGGTGCCCGTTCTACATCGACGCGGCACTGCACAAAGCCTGGGGTGGGATGAGCCTGGTGCTCGACGTCGCGCCCGGGCACGCCGAGGGTTTCTCACTTTCCGCCGGTGACGGGCTGCGGTTCGTCACCACAGGGGGAAAGTCATGAAAACCGGAGTGATCAAGGAGAACGAACCGGGCGAACGTCGTGTCGCGCTGGTTCCCGAGGTCGTGGCCTCGTTGTGCGCGGCCGGCCGAGACGCCACAGACGACACAGACGACACAGAGGCGCTCGTGGAAGCCGGCGCCGGGGAAGGCGCTCGGTTCCCGGACGGCGCGTAGGGGGAGGTCGGCGCTACCGTTGTGCCGCGGTAGGACGTGGTCCACCGCGCGGACATCGTGGTCCGCCTCTCGCCGCCGGAGTCCGAACAGACAGAGCAGGGCTGGTGCTGGTCGGCCTCTTACGGCCGGGCGAGCGTGCTGAGTGCCTACGGCAGTGGGTGGAGCGTGGCGTGGCCGCGGTGAGCCTGGACCGGTTGCCCCGCCAGTTGCCGTGCGCCCAGTCGATGGACGCGCTCAGCTTGGGGTGCCAGTCGCGGCGGTCACCGTCGGCACGCGCGAGCAGTTGCTCGTGAGGGAGGTGCGATCCTCCCTTGCCGCCCTGATCAGCGTCGGCGTCACCGTCTGGGCCGCGGCCGCCGCCATCCGTGGTGCGGCGCCGAGAGGAGCGGACCCGAAGCGGAAGTAGCACATGAAGGAGCGCTGGAGACCGAGCCCGAACTACCCGGCGCTCAGAACGCGTCATGTCCTCACGAGCTGATCGAGCGGGCGACGGCGACGGGGCAGGTGCTGTGGTGGAGGAGGGCTTGGCTGGTGGAGCCGAGGCCGATGCCGGTGAGTGCGGTGCGGCCGCGCGAGCCCACCACGATCAGCTGGGCCTGCTCGGCCGCCGCCAGCAACCCGCGCACCGGCCGGTCTCGCACGACCTGTGCGCTCACCTCGACATCGGGATACTTCTGCCGCCAGCTGGTCATCCGCTCGGCCAGCAGGCGCTCCTCGTCCTTGGCGACCGCCTCGTAGTCGATGTCCAGCGGCAGCACCGACCACGTCTCGCCCGCGGACATGTCGGTCCAGGTGTGCACCGCCACCAGCGGCACGCCACGCAGCCGCGCCTCGTCGAACGCGAACTCCACGGCGGCGTCCGACACCGCCGACCCATCCACGCCGACGACGATCGGACCACCGGCCGGGGGCGGATCCTCGAGCGTCCGGCCACGCACCACGACCACTGGACACCGCCCGTGCGCGGCCACCCCGGAGGACACCGATCCCACCAGCATCCCGGCGAACCCGCCCAGCCCCCGCGACCCCAGCACGACCAAACCGGCCGCCGCGGATTCCTCGATCAGCAGCGCGGCCGCGAGACCGACCCGCAGCTCCTGCCGGACCTCGGCACCGGGCGCGGCCTCGCGCGCCAGGGATTCGGCCGCCCGCAACACCTGATGTCCCTGCTCTACCTGCGCATCGGCCGGGCAGACGGACAACAGCCGCACCGGCACCCGCCTGCGCACGGCCTCGGTGGCGGCCCAGCGGACCGCGTGCAGCGACGAGGGCGAGCCATCGACACCCACGAGAATCGTCATGGTTCCATCCTTACCGAGCCAGGGCCCGCCCGCATGGTCGGCGGTCACCGGGAGCGAGGCCCTTAGCCCCTTTCGGGGCGGGACCGGCTGGCCGGAAAATGGCGACATGTATGCGTGGCGAGTGGTTCAGCCCGGCGATCCCGGGACTCGCGAGTTCGAACTCCGCGAACAAGCCCGCCCCGAGCCGGGCGCGGGTGAACTGCTCGTGCGCGTGCTGGCCTGCGGGGTGTGCCGGACCGACCTGCACGTGGTCGAGGGCGACCTGCCCGTGCACAAGGCGGGCGTGGTGCCCGGTCACGAAGTGGTCGGCGTGGTGGCCGGGCTGGGTGCCGGGGTCACCGGGTTCGGGCCAGGCGATCGGGTCGGTATCGCGTGGTTGCGCGGCACCTGCGGCACCTGCCGATACTGCCGTCGCGGCGAGGAGAACCTGTGCCCCCGGTCCACCTACACCGGCTGGGACGCCGACGGCGGCTACGCCGACTTCGCTACCGTTCCGGCCGCCTACGCCCACCACCTGCCGTCCGGCTATTCCGACTCGGAGCTGGCCCCGCTGCTGTGCGCGGGCATCATCGGCTACCGCGCGCTGCGGCGGGCCGGGCTGCCTTCCGGTGGGCGCCTGGGTATCTACGGCTTCGGTGCCAGCGCGCATCTCGCCGCTCAGGTCGCCCTCGCACAGGGCGCCACCGTGCACGTCATGACACGCAGTGCCGAGGCCCGCGCGCTGGCGCTGGAGCTGGGCGCGGCCTCGGCGGGCGCGGCCGCGGACCCGCCACCCGAGCCGCTGGACTCGACGATCCTGTTCGCCCCGGCCGGCGACCTCGTGCCGCCCGCGCTGGAGGCGCTGGATCGCGGCGGCACCCTGGCCATCGCCGGGATCCACCTGACCGACATCCCCACCCTGAACTACCAGCGGCACCTCTTCCAGGAACGCCAGGTGCGCAGCGTCACCGCGAACACCAGGGAAGACGCCCGCGACTTCCTCGCCTTCGCCGGCGAGCACCGGCTGCGAATCGTCACCAGTCCGTACCCGCTGGGCAAGGCCGATCGCGCGCTCGACGATCTCGCCGCCGACCGGGTCACGGGCGCGGCCGTGCTCATCCCGGACGCAACCTGAATCATGAGGTGGCATCGACGAGCCAGGCGTAATCGCGCCCACGTCACTCGTCGTTCCATACGTGGTCGAGCCGGTTCTTCACGCCGAGCATGCCCGGCACGAGATCAGGCCGGATCTTCCTGGTGCTCGAGTTCGCCGACGTGGCAGCGGGCGCGGATGATGCCGGGCACTCCCTCGGCGAGCACGGTCGCGACCTGGCGGTCGGCTTCGCTGTCGAATTGGTCGAGGATCATCGCCTCGCCGTCGTGCACATCGACCCTCCACCGGTCCTTGCCGCCGAACAACGCCAACCGTTCCCGCACGTCGTTGGCAAGCAATTGGTCTGGGCGGGCCAGCACGCGCAGGAAGTCGCGCCGCGTCACGACGCCGATGACGCGACCCCGGTCGAGCACCGGAACGCTGCGAATCCCGTTGTCCTGCATCGTCCTGGCCAGTGCCGCGACGTCGGTGTTGACGTCGGCGGTCTGCACCGAGGTGGTCATCACGTCGCCGACCAGCCGGGCAATCGCGCTGTCACCGGTGAACCGGTCGGCCACGAAATCGGATTCGGTCACGATGCCGACCAGTTGCTCGTCGGAGTCCAGCACAGGCAGCGCGGTGAACCCCTCGCGGGCCAACATCGCCTCGGCGGTCTTGACCGGGGTTTCCGGCGCCACCGTCACGGCCGGTGTGCTCATGATGTCGCGTGCTCGCATAACTTTCTCCTTCAGAAGTGACTTCGGTTGGTGTCGATGCGTTCCCATTCGCCGTCCCAGTTGGCGAAGCGCCGCCGATCCAGTGCCCACCGCGCGAGCGAGAACGCGCCGGAGCCGATGGCCAGCAGCCCCAGCCAGGCCAGCATCGCCACGGTGATCGCGTTCATGGCCGCGTCGCCGCTGGTGATCGGCGCGCCCACCACGGACCCGGTCTGGTCCAGCCAGACCGTCACCTTCGTGCCCGCCGTCGCGCCCCTGTCCGCGGGCACGGGTCCGGTCTTCTCCGAACCGTCGGGCAGCGTCCACACGGCAGGCACCGGCGAGGTGCCACCGATGGATATGGCCCGTGGGCTGGAGGTCTCCGGGATCGCGCCGGCGATCAGGGTCGCGGTGGTCTCGTGCCGGGTCGCGCTCTGCTCCGCCGCCTGCGCCCGCTGCTGGTCGTATACCGTCGAGCCGAGCAGCCCGATGAACGGCGTGGAAACCAACACCACCAGCGCGATGACGACCAGCGTCGCCGTTTCCATCCGATCCCAGGTGCGCACCAGCGGAGAACGGCCGAGGCACCGCAACCGCCACCACCGTAGGGAAAACATCGACACGGCCACCACGACCTCTCCTCGTTCGGGAACTCCTCGGTTGCTTTCAGCCTGGTCTTCGGTGGCGCACGGCCTTAGGGCTGTTGGTCATCGAGCGGCGAGACAAAGTCCCGAGGTGGGCGCCGCCGCCGCTGGGCGGACGCGATCGCGGAGCGTGCGGCCGAGACGATTCGTCCATAATAGACTCGTTCTTCGAGGTGGAGGTATCCCCGCGCGGCGTAAGCGATTCTGGAACCATCGGCTTCAGGCGGGGGCGAGGTCGTCGATGGTGAACTCGAGTTCGTTGTAGACGGCCACGACACCGGGAATCGCCTCGGTCAGGGTGACGGCTCGGCGGGCCTCGCTGTGCAGCTCGACCTTGCCCCTGAGCGTGACCTCGCCGTCCTGGACAAGTACGCCGGTCAACGCCGGGTCCGCCCACAGGCACCGCGCCAGCACCTCACGCTCGATGTCGGCCCGCAGCTCGTCGTCCTGGCGCAGGAAAACGTGCAGGACATCCCGTCTGGACAGCACGCCGACCAGCTGTCCCGAGGATTCCACGACATACACCCGCCGCAGCTTCCGCGACGTCAACAGCCGGGCCGCCGCGCCGACCGGCTCATCGGCACGGATCGTTACCACCGGCGTGGTCATCAGATCGGCCGCCGTGGTGCCACGCGCCTTGTTGAACCGGGTCCAGCGCTTTGGTCCGGACCACCAGGACTTCGGCTCACCGCGGCCGCGCTGATCCTCTTTGGACATCAGATCGGCCTCCGACACCACGCCGATCGGGCGCTGATGGGAGTCCAGCACGGGCACCGAACCGATCCGGTAGTGCGTCAGCACCATGACGAGGTTCTTGAACGGAGTCGCCGCGGAGACCGTGACGACCGGGTGTGTCATCAGGTCGGCGACCGTGGGCTCTTTCATGTCCTCACTCCTTGGTCGGTCAGATCCGCAGCCGCCGTAGGAAGGCGTCGGCCGGTGTGCGTGGTTCGATCCGCACTCGCGCGTCGAGCACGACGCATCCGGTGTCCGTCGTGACCAGCGGGTTGAGGTCCAGTTCAGCGACCTCCGGCAGCAATTCGGCCAGCCGGCTCACGCGCAGCAGGACGTCCCGGATCGCGGCGGTGGGCAGCTTCCCTTCGCCGAACAGCTCCACCGAGCACCGCAGTCCGCCCAGCAACCGGTCGGCGGCGGTGTCGGTGAGCGGGGCCAGCCGGGCGGCGCGGTCGGAGATCAGGTCGGTGTCCACCCCGCCGAGACCGAACACGACCAGCGGGCCGAACACCTCGTCGCCGGAGATCCCGGCGAGCAGCTCCCGCCCGGGCGGGACCATCGGCTGCAGTACCGCGCCCCGCCAAGCTGTGCCGAACCGCTGCCGCCACTCGCGGATGACCTTCCGCACCTGGTGTTCGTCGCCCACGCCGAGCACGACACCGCCGGCGGCGCTCTTGTGCACCACGCCGTCGACGGACGCCTTGATCGCGACCGGTCCGGGCAGTTCGCCGAAAGCCTGGACCGCATCATCCTCATTGGATACGAAGCGGGTGTCGACCACGGGAATGCCGAAGCACCGCAACAACTCCACGGTCTCCGCCGGTGGCAGCCAGCCCGCCGGCCGGCCGCGGAGGAGCCCTTGCGCGCGGACCGCGTCGATGCCCGGCAGATCGGGCATGACACCGCTGGGCTCGGCGCGCCAGGCGGCGTAGCGGGCCAGGTGGCCGAGTGCGGCGGCCGCACCAGCGGGGTCGGCGTAGGCGGCGGTCTTCGTCTCGCCGGCCGAATCCGTGAGCGGAGCGACGTGGCTGAGCTGCCCGAATCGGACGGCCAGCACCGGCTTGTCCGAGGCGAGGTCCGTGACGGTGGTGATCGGATCGCCGAGCGCGGTGGCCACCGTGGCCGCGATCACCGCGTCCACCCTTTCGTCGGCCAGCACCACGTCCAGGCAGGCCCGGAACTTCTCGGCGCCGACCGCGGCGGTGGTGTCGATCGGGTTCCGCACGGACGCCTGATCGGGCAGCAGGTCACGCAGGCGTTCGGTGGTCGTCTCGCTCAGTTCGGGCAGCGCGAGGCCGTTACGGGCACACGCGTCCGCGGCGAGCACCCCCGCGCCACCGGCGTTACTGATCACCAGGACGCGGTTGCCCGCGGGCAGCGGCTGCCAGGACAGGGCCGCGACCGCGTCCACCAGTTCCGTCACCGTATCGACGGCGATCACGCCCGCCTGCTCGTAGAGCGCGTCCCGGGTCACCGCCGGAGTGGCCGCGGCGGCGGTGTGCGAGGCGGCCGCGCGACGGGCGATCTCGGTACTTCCGGTCCTGATGGCGAGCACCGGCTTCTCGCGGGCGAGCGACGAGGCGAGGCGGCCGAACTTGCGTGGGTTGCCGAAGGATTCCAGGTACAGCACGGCGATCTCGGTGCCGGGGTCGCGCTGCCACCACATCAGCAGGTCGTTGCCGCTGACGTCGTACTTGTCGCCGGTGGAGACCATGCTCGACACACCGACGCCCAGTTGCCGCAACGACTCCAGCAACGCGATGCCGAACCCGCCGGACTGGCTGACCACGCCGACCCGGCCCGCGGGCACGCCGCCCGGCACGAACGTCGCGTTCAGCGCGATGCCGGAGTTGGCGACGCCGACGCAGTTCGGGCCGACCAGCCGGATCCCGTACTTCCGGGCCGCGTCGGCCACCCGGCCTCCGGCCTCGTTCCCGGTCAGCCCGGCCGAGATCACCACCGCGGCCCGGACACCTTTCTCTCCACATTGCACGATCACGTCCGGCACGGCCACCGCCGGCACGCAGATCACCGCGAGTTCCGGGGCGATCGGCAGCTCGGTCACCGTGGCCGAGCACGGGACGCCGAGAACCTTGTCCGCTCGGGGGTTCACCGCGAACAACCGGCCGCGGTAGCCGCCGTCGATGATGTTGCGCAACACCGCGTGCCCGATCGAGCCGGAGCCGCGGGAAGCGCCGACCACGACGACCGACGCCGGGTTCAGCACCGCGCGCAGGCTGACCGCGTCCGCGGCGCCCTCTCGTGCGGTGAGAGCGTCCAAATAGGACTCGCAGGTATCCAGGGAGATCACGAACTCGAGTTCGGGCCCGGTCACGTCGGTGCGAAAGGGCAGGCCCAGATCCGAGAAGACCTGGAGCATCCGGACGTTCTCGGCCAGCACCTCGCCGACCAGCCGCCGCAGACCATACCGGCGCGCGGTCGACACCAGGTATTCCAGCAGCAGCGTGCCCACGCCGTGCGCCTGTGCCCGGGAATCGACGGCCAGGGCCACTTCGGCCTCGGTCGGGTCGCCGTCCACTTCGTAATGTGCGACCCCGATCAGCCGCTCGCCCTGCCTTGTGGAAGCCGGGCCCTCACGCCCTGGCTGGGGGCTAGCTCCCAGACCGCTGTGTCCTGTGGGGGCAAAGCCCCCACGCCCCCGCTGGGGGCAAGCCCCCAGACCGCTGTGTCCTGTGGGGGCCGGGCCCTCACACCCCCGCTGGGGGCAAGCCCCCAGACCGCTGTGTCCTGTGGGGGCAAAGCCCCCACGCCCCCGCTGGGGGCAAGCCCCCAGACCCCCTTGAAAGGCTCCCACCGCCGCATGCCCGGCGTTGGTCTCCGCCGAGATCCGGTGGGCCAGCTTGTCCAGTCCGGACGTTGCACCGCCGAAGAACCGCAGGTACCGGTCGCGCTCGTCGAGCCCCTCGTGTAACGCCAATACGGCGTCGGCGTCGGCGGGCCGCAAGGCACGGATGCCCACCACCTCACCATCGGCCAGCACCGCGTTCGCGGCGTGATCGGTGATCATCGACTGTCAGCCCTTCGGTTCGGGTTCGTCTGCGCTATCAGCACACACCCGCGAGGGGGATGGCGGGCATGGCAGGACAGCCCCGATCTCGATGACGACGGTCCCCGCCGAACAGTGACCGAGGACCCTCCCGCATATCCAGGTGATACGGACCAACCCGACCGGTCTGCCGCGATCCTGTCTCCGGACACCGTTCCTCACTCCACCACCCGCTCGGGTGACGGAGGGCCTTCGGCTTCCAAGGAAGGGGACTTTCGCCGCTCTCCTTCTCCTCGGCCGCCGCGATCTCCTGGAAGGCAACCGATTCGAGGAGTGCCCCATGACCATGGTCGAGGAGACCAGGATCGACCCCGAGGAGCGCATCGAGCAGCTGATGCGGGATCTGCGCAGCTCGCGATCCGGGCTGTCCGAGCGCGAAGCGCGGCGGCGGCTGGTCCAGCTCGGTCCGAACGAGCTGCGCCGACGCGGCGGCCGGCGCTGGCCACGGGAGCTGGCCAAGCAACTGATCCATCCGCTCGCGCTGCTGCTGTGGGCCGCTGCCGGGCTGGCCTGGCTGGTCGGCATCGTGCCGGTCGCCATCGCGATCGTGGTGGTCATCGCGCTCAACGCCGCCTTCGCGTTCGCGCAGGAGTCCCAGGCCGAACGCGCGGTCGAGGCGCTCGCGGCGTTCCTGCCCACGCGGGCCAAGGTCCTGCGCGACGGCCAGCCGCGCGAGATCGACGCCGGTGAGCTGGTGCCTGGCGACGTACTGATCATTTCCGAAGGCGACCGGATCTCCGCCGACGCGCGGCTGCTCGACGGCGGTGTCGAGGTGGACATGTCGACGCTCACCGGTGAGTCGATGCCGGTCTACCGCGCGGCCGAGCTGGCCGACGTACACGTGCCGCTGTTGCGGGCGCGCGATCTCGTGTTCAGCGGCACCACCTGCACCGAGGGCGAGGCACGCGCGGTCGTGTTCGCCACCGGCATGCACACCGAACTCGGCCGGATCGCCGCGCTGTCCGAACGCGTCGGCCGCGACGAGAGCCTGCTGGAGAAACAGGTCCGCCGCATCGCCTGGCTGATCGCGCTGGTCTCGGTCGTGCTCGGCATCGCGTTCATCCCGGTCGCCACCGCCGGCGCCGGGCTGTCGCTGGCCAACGCCGTGGTGTTCGCGGTCGGGCTGCTCGTGGGCAACGTGCCCGAGGGTTTGTTGCCGGTCATCACGCTCGCGCTGGCCATGGGCGTACGCGGCCTCGTCCGGCGGGGTGCGGTGGTGAAACGGCTCTCCGCGGTGGAAACGCTGGGCTCCACGGACGTGATCTGCACCGACAAGACCGGCACACTCACCGAGAACCGGATGCGGGTCACCGAGATCCAGACCGAGCCGGGCGAAGACCCGCGCCGCAGGCTCGCCATCGCCATGGCCGCCTGCAACAACGCCCAGCCGGGTGCGGGCGATCCAACCGAGATCGCGTTACTCGACTCCGCCGCCGAACTCGGCGAGCACGTCGATCCGGAACGGCGGCCGGCCCGCCGGCACCATCTGTTCCACTTCGACCCCGCACTCAAGTTGATGTCCACCGTGGATGAGCGCGGGGGTGGGTTGTGGTTGCACACCAAAGGGGCACCCGAATCCGTGCTCCCGCACTGCACCACGGTTGTCACCGACGGCGCACCGCTGCCGATGACCGCCGACAAACGCCGTGAGCTCGAATCGGTCGTGGAACGGCAAGCGCGGCAAGGACTGCGCGTGCTCGCGGTCGCCGAACGGCGGCTGGACTCGGTTCCCCGGCGGCGCGACGAAGCCGAGCGCGACCTGTCGCTGATCGGGCTGGTCGCCATGATCGACCCGCCACGGCCCGAGGTCGCCCAGGCCGTGGCCGACTGTCGCGCCGCCGGCATCCGGATCATCGTCATCACCGGCGACCACGGCCTGACCGCCACCGCCATCGCGGCGCAGGTCGGCATCACCTCCGACCACCCGACCGTGATCACCGGCGAGCAGCTCGACCGGATGACCGACGCGGAGCTGGAAAACCTCCTGCGCGACGCCGAAGAACTGATCTTCGCCCGCAGTTCCCCCGAAGCCAAGCTGCGCATCGCCGACGCCTTGCGCGCGGGCGGCCACATCGTCGCGATGACCGGAGACGGCGTCAACGACGCACCCGCCCTGCGCAGCGCGGACATCGGCATCGCCATGGGGCGCTCCGGCACCGATGTCGCCCGCGAGGCCTCGACGATGGTACTCACCGACGACAACTTCGCCACCATCACCACCGCGGTGCGCGCCGGGCGTCAGGTCTACGACAACATCCGCAAGTTCATCGTCTACATCTTCGCCCACACCACCCCGGAGATCACGCCGTTCCTCGTCTTCGCGCTCGCCGGCGGTGCGATTCCCCTGCCACTGACCGTCCTGCAGCTGCTGGCCTTCGACGTCGGCACGGAAACCCTGCCCGCGCTGGCGCTGGGCCGCGAACCGGCCGAACCCGGCCTGATGAACAAACCACCGCGCAAACGCGGTCAAGGCGTGATCACCACCCCGATGTTGTTGCGCGCCTGGCTGTTCCTCGGCGTGATCTGCGCGGCCCTGCAGATGCTCGGCTTCTTCTACGTACTGATCAAGGCCGGCTGGCATCCCGGCGAGGAGACCGGCGCCGGTACGCCGCTGCACCACGCCTATCAGCAGGCCACCACGATGACCTTCGTCGGTATGATCGCGGGCCAGATCGGCACCGCGTTCGCCGCGCGCACCGAACGAGCCTCGCTGCGTTCGATCGGCGTGTTCTCGAACCCGTTGCTGCTGTGGGGAATCGTGTTCGAACTCGCGCTGGCCGCGCTGCTCGTCTATGTTCCGCCGATCCAGGCCGTGCTCGGCACCGCGGCACTCGGCCCGGACATGCTCGCACTGGTCCTGCCGTTCCCGTTCATCGTCTGGGGAGCCGACGAGATCCGCCGCTGGCTCCTCCGCCGCCACGAACGCGAGGTTCCCAGTACGTGACACCGTGGGTGCCCCGGTGATCGGCGTGCTCCCCGATGCGCGAGCCGGCCGGGCGGCGCTGCGTGCCGGAGTCGCCCACCCAATGGTCGAGCCGCACCAGCGGTGCCCTGCCGTTGGTCGACGGCGACCAGGTCGTCGGCACGGTCCGCCGTCGAGAAATTCTGTCCTCATTGGCATTCGGACATTCACCCGACATTCGTCCTCGCCTGAAGAGACCTCCGGCCCCAGCGTCCCGGCCCCGGCCGCGTCAGGCTCAACACACCAGGCTCAACGCATCAGACAATGGAGGATCCATGACCATCCAGGATGAAACGAAGCTCACCACGTCGATGCAGATCCCCGCACAGCGGGCCGCGCGGACCGCGCCGAAGCACGGCGCCGTCATGACGCCGACCGCCGCCAAGGTCACCGCGGTGCTGCGGATCGCCACCGGATTCCTCTTCCTTTGGGCGTTCCTCGACAAGACCTTCGGCTTCGGCTACGCCACCCCGTCGGCGAAGGCCTGGATCAACGGCGGCTCGCCCACCAAGGGTTTCCTCGGCAACGTGCACGTCGGACCGCTCGCCTCGACCCTGCGCTCGTGGGCAGGCCAGCCGTGGGCCGACTGGTCGTTCATGATCGGCCTGGCCGCGATCGGCCTCGCCCTCCTCTTCGGTGCCGGCCTGCGCATCGCCGCCGTGGCCGGGACCGCCATGATGCTGCTGATGTGGATCGCCGAATGGCCACTCGCGAAGACCACCGAACTCGGCAAGGCCACCAGCTCCACCAACCCGATCGTCGACTATCACCTCATCTACGCGATCGTGCTCATCGCCCTCGCCGCCACCTACGCCGGTAACACCTGGGGCGTCGGCCGCTGGTGGGCCGAAACGGTCCGGCACAACCGCTGGCTGCTCTGACGCCGGCACACGGCGCCCGCCGGGATCGCTTTCCGCGGGCGCCGCCGTTGCCGGTCGCACCCGGCAGTGCCGGTAGCGATCGACAGTCCGGCCGACGACCACCGGCAGGGCGACCACTTTGATCGCCGATCGGGCGAGTGGTGCGGAAGAACAGGCCGAGACGGGGTTCGCGTCCGGAGCTGTTGACGTGGATGGTGTGGACGTGTGCCAGGTCGGCAGGGTCGATGAGGACGCCGATTTCTTCTTCGGCTTCGCGTGCGGTGGCGGCCAGGACGGATTCTGGCGCAACGATCAAGTCGGGGCTCGAACCCCGAAACCACGGGCAAGTACGGGTCTTCGGACGGGGCCGTAAGTCCCTGGGGTGGAGGACCTTGATCTCTCGCCCAAGGTGTGGGGTCGACGTGATGCTGGTGCGGGAGTCGGGCCAGAGATGAGAAGGAGCCGATTCATGCGGGAGTCGGAACCGGCGCGGACGACCGGGCCGTCGGCGGGGCGGCGGGCCATGATGCTTGCGCTGGCCACGGTCGGGTTCGCGGTGAATTTCTGGGCGTGGGCGTTGCTGAGTCCGTTGGCGCCGCTGATGAAGGAGACGCTGCGGCTGGATTCGTTCGCGCAGGCGCTGGTGGTGGCGGTGCCGGTGGTGGTGGGGTCGCTGGGCCGGATCCCGGTGGGCGCGCTGACCGACCGGTACGGCGGGCGGGTGATGTTCCCGTTGATCTCGGCGGTGACGATCGTTCCCGTGCTGTTTCTCGGTCTGGTGGGGCACTCGTCGCTGGTGACGCTGCTGGCCGGCGGGTTCGTGCTCGGCGTCGGTGGCACGGCGTTCGCGGTCGGGGTGCCGTTCGTGTCGGCCTGGTTCCCGCCCCGGCGGCGCGGCCTGGCGCTCGGTGTGTTCGGCGCGGGCATGGGTGGGACCGCGATCAGCGCGCTGACCACGGTGAACCTGGTCAAGGCGTGGAGCTTTCCGGCGCCGTTCCTGGTGACGGCTGGGGTGCTGGGCGGGTACGCGGTGGTGGCGGCGTTGCTGCTACGGGACGCGCCGGGCCGCACGAGCCCCCGTGAGTCGCTGGGGCGCCGGTTGGGCGCGGTCCTGCAATTGAGGGTGACCTGGCAGGCTTCGGCGCTGTATGCGGTGGCGTTCGGTGGCTTTGTGGCGTTTTCGGTGTACCTGCCCGCGTATCTGAAGACCGCGTACGGGCTGGCGCAGGCCGACGCGGCGAACCGGATGGCGGGGTTCGTGCTGCTGGCGGTGCTGATGCGCCCGGTGGGCGGCTGGCTGTCCGACCGGCTGGGGCCGGTGCGGGTGCTGGCGTGGACGTTTGCCGTGGTCGCCGCCGGGGCCGTGGTGCAGTCGTTCACGCCCCCGCTGATGCCGCTGGGCACGATCGCGTTCCTGGCCATGGCCGCCGCGCTGGGCGCCGGCAGCGGTGCGGTGTTCGCGCTGGTCGCGCTGCTGGCCCCGCCGCAGCAGGTGGGGTCGGTGACGGGTGTGGTGGGCGCGGCCGGCGGGCTGGGCGGGTTCGTACCGCCGCTGGTGATGGGTGCTCTCTACGGCGCGCTGTCGTCCTACGCTCTCGGGCTTGTGGCGCTCGCGCTCGTCGCTGTCGCGGCGCTGGTGTTCACCGCGACCGGGGTGCGGCACGCCGCCCAGGTCCGCGCGCCGGAGGTGGCCCGCCATGTGTGAGTACTGCGGCTGTCAGGCGCTGACCGCGATCGCCGAGCTGACCGCCGAGCACGACCACGTGGTCGCGTTGATCAGCCAGGTGCGGACGGCGCACCGGGACGGGGATGCGGCGCGGATGGCCGAGCTGGCCCGCGAGATCGCCGTGGTGCCGGGGCCGCACACCGTGGTCGAGGAAGACGGGCTGTTCCCGGCGCTGGCCGGTGAGTTCGCCGAGCACGTGACCGCGTTGCGGGCCGAGCACCGCCAGATCGAGGCCGTGCTGGGTGAGGCCGCGACCGGGGTACCCCGAGAGCCGGGATGGCCGGACCGGCTGCTGACCGTCGTCGGGGTCCTGCGGGAACACATCCTGACCGAGCAGGACGGCGTTTTCCCGGCCGCGCTGGGCTTCCTGTCCGTCGAGGACTGGGCTGTGGTCGATGCGGTGCGGGCTCGGGTGGGCGGTGGCGTGATTCGTGGCACCGCGATGTCCGGTTGAGGCTGTTAGCCTCGATTTGGTGCTCGTGATCAACCGACGTTTCAATGACGAAAGGGCGGCGCGATGGCTGCGGACGAGTCCGTCCGCGTGGGGCTGGACGGTGAGCTGACCGAGGCGCTGGTGCGCACCCGGCGGTTCTTCACCCGCGGAGAGGTGTCACCGGATTTGCGTGCCCTGCACCTGGTCGGTGGCCGCCAGGCCGACGAGTTCTACCGGGACCGGTGGAGTCACGACAAGGTCGTGCGGTCCACGCACGGGGTCAACTGCACGGGTTCGTGTTCGTGGAAGGTCTACGTCAAGGACGGGATCATCACCTGGGAGGCGCAGCAGACGGACTACCCGTCGGTGGGCCCGGACCGGCCGGAGTACGAGCCGCGGGGCTGCCCGCGTGGGGCGGCCTTCTCCTGGTACACCTACTCGCCGACCCGGGTGCGCTACCCCTACGTGCGGGGCGTGCTGCTGCAGATGTACCGGGAAGCCAAGGCCCGCACCGGTGATCCCGTGCTGGCCTGGGCGGAGATCGTCGACGACCCGGAGCGCGCCCGGCGCTACAAGGCCGCGCGGGGCAAGGGCGGCCTGGTGCGGGCCGGCTGGGACGAGGCGGTCGAGCTGGTCGCCGCCGCCCACGTGCACACGATCCGCCGATATGGTCCGGACCGGCTGGCCGGGTTCTCACCGATCCCGGCGATGTCGATGGTGTCGCACGCCGCGGGCGCCCGATTCTATTCGCTGCTCGGCGGGGCGATGCTGTCCTTCTACGACTGGTATGCCGACCTGCCGGTGGCCTCGCCGCAGGTGTTCGGCGACCAGACCGACGTGCCCGAGTCGGGCGACTGGTGGGACGCCGGGTACCTCATCATGTGGGGCTCGAACCTGCCGGTCACCCGCACCCCGGACGCGCACTGGATGGCTGAGGCCCGCTACCGCGGGCAGAAGGTCATCGCGGTGTCCCCGGACTACGCCGACAACGTGAAGTTCGCCGACGAGTGGCTGGCCGCCCAACCCGGCACGGACGGCGCCCTGGCGATGGCGATGGGCCACGTCGTCCTCACCGAGTTCTTCGTTCGCCGCCAGGTCCCGTACTTCACCGACTACGTCAAGCACTACACCGACCTGCCGTTTCTGGTGCGCCTCGACGTGCGCGGAAACGTTCACGTGCCGGGTAAATTCCTCACCGCCGAGGATCTCGGGCAGCACGGCGAGCACGCCGCGTTCAAGACCGTCCTGCTGGACTCGGCGACCGGCGAGCCGGTGGTGCCCAACGGATCGCTCGGTTTCCGTTACGGCGAGGCGGGCGCCGGGCGCTGGAACCTCGATCTCGGCGACGTCGACCCGCTGCTGTCGCTCGCGGGTGGCGAGGCCGTGGAGGTGGAACTGCCCCGGTTCGACACCCCGGACGGCTCCGCGTCCCTGGCGCGGCGGGGTGTGCCGGTCCGGCGTGTGGGCGAGCATCTGGTCACCACCGTGTTCGACCTCCTGCTCGCCCAGTACGGCGTCCATCGCGAGGGGTTGCCCGGCCAGTGGCCGGCCGGCTACGACGACGCGACCGAGCCCTGCACCCCGGCCTGGCAGGAGAGCATCACCGGCGTCCCGGCGAAGGCCGCGGAACGCATCGCGCGCGAGTTCGCCACCAACGCCGAACAGACCCGCGGCCGGTCGATGATCATCATGGGCGCGGGTACCAACCACTGGTTCCACTCCGACACCATCTACCGCGCGTTTCTCGCCCTGACCACGCTCACCGGCTGCCAGGGTGTCAACGGCGGTGGCTGGGCACACTACGTCGGCCAGGAGAAGGTCCGCCCGGTCACCGGGTACTCGCTGCTCGCGACGGCCGCGGACTGGAACCGCCCGGCACGACAGATGATCCAGACGGCCTACTGGTACCTGCACACCGACCAGTTCCGCTACGACCAGTTCAGCGCCGACACCCTGGTCGCGGCCAATGCCGGCGGCCGGTTCGGGGGCAAGGCCACCGCGGACGTGCTGGCCTCCTCGGCGCGCATGGGCTGGATGCCGTCATACCCGACCTTCGACCGCAACCCCCTCGACCTAGCCGACGACGCGGGCGAGACACCGATCGGCGAACACGTCGTGGCCGAACTGAAGGCCGGGAAGCTGCGGTTCGCCGCCGAGGACCCGGACGCGCCGGAGAACTTCCCGCGCGTGCTGACCGTGTGGCGGGCCAACCTGCTCGGCTCGTCGGCCAAGGGCAACGAGTACTTCCTCAAGCACCTGCTCGGCACCGACGCCTCGGTGCGGGCGGCCGAGGCGCCACCGGAGGTCCGGCCGAAGGACGTGGTGTGGCGCGAAAAAGCGCCCACCGGGAAGCTGGACCTCCTGTTGACGCTGGACTTCCGGATGACCAGCACGACGATTTTCTCCGACGTGGTGCTGCCCGCGGCGACCTGGTACGAGAAGCACGACCTGTCCAGCACGGACATGCACCCCTTCGTGCACGCCTTCAACGCGGCGATCAGCCCGCCCTGGCAGACCCGCACCGACTGGGACTCCTTCCAGACGATCGCGCACGCGTTCAGCAGGCTCGCCGAGAAGCACCTGGGGGTGCGCAGGGACGTCGTCGCGGTGCCGTTGCTGCACGACACCCCGGACGAGCTGGCCACGCCGCACGGCCGGGCCGCGGACTGGAAAACCGGGGACTGCGAGCCGGTGCCCGGCAAGACGATGCCCAAGTTTGTGGTCCTCGAGCGCGACTACCCTTCGCTGGCGGCGAAGATGGCCGCACTCGGCCCGCTCGCCGACACGCTCGGCGCGACCACCAAGGGCGTCACCTTCGACCTGAGCCAGGGCCTGGACTACCTACGGCACAAGAACGGAACCGTCCGAAGTGGACCCGCGGCGGGCAGGCCGGCGCTGTCCCGGGACGTGCACGCGTGCGAGGCGATCCTCGCGCTGTCCGGCACGACCAACGGGCGTCTGGCCACCCAGGGGTTCCACGCGCTGGAACGGCGCACCGGCATGCCGCTGGCCGACCTGGCCGCCGAGCACGAAGGCAGGCAGATCACCTTCGCCGACACCCAGGCCGCGCCGGTGCCGGTGATCACCTCGCCGGAGTGGTCTGGCTCGGAGACCGGTGGGCGGCGGTACTCGCCGTTCACCATCAACGTCGAGCGGCGCAAGCCATGGCACACCCTGACCGGGCGGCAGCATTTCTTCCTCGACCACGACTGGATGGCCGAACTGGGCGAGGGGCTGCCGGTGTTCCGGCCACCGTTGCACATGGACGCGCTGTTCGGTGAACCACACGTCGGCGAGCCGACCAAGGGATACAGCGGCGAGCCGACCATTGGATACAGCGGGGACCGCGCGCTGGGTGTGACGGTGCGGTACCTGACGCCGCACTCGAAGTGGTCGATCCACTCGGAGTACCAGGACAACCTGTTCATGCTCAGCCTCTCCAGAGGCGGGCCCACGATCTGGATGTCCAAAGAGGACGCCGCGAAGATCGGGGTGGCGGACAACGACTGGATCGAGGCCGTCAATCGCAACGGGGTCGTGGTGGCCCGGGCGATCGTGTCCCACCGGATGCCCGAGGGGACCGTCTACATGCATCACGCGCAGGACCGGTTGATCGACGTGCCGCGCAGCGAGATCACCGGCCGCCGGGGCGGGATCCACAACTCGCTCACCCGGCTGCTGATCAAACCGTCGCACCTGATCGGCGGTTACGCCCAGTTGTCCTTCGCCTTCAACTACCTCGGCCCCACGGGCAACCAGCGGGACGAGGTGACCGTGATCCGGCGGCGGAGCCAGGAGGTGGCCTACTGATGGTGCCGAAACGAAGCTTGCGAGTGAGCCGATGAAGCCGATGGCCCAGATGGCGATGGTGATGAACCTCGACAAGTGCATCGGCTGCCACACCTGCTCGGTCACCTGCAAACAGGCCTGGACCAACCGCAGCGGCGTCGAATACGTCTGGTTCAACAACGTCGAAACCCGCCCGGGGCAGGGGTATCCGCGCACCTATGAGGATCAGGAGCGGTGGCGAGGTGGGTGGACGCTGAACCGCCGTGGCCGGCTCGCCCTCAAGGGTGGTGGCCGGCTGCGCAAGCTGCTGACCATCTTCGCCAACCCGAAGCTGCCCGGCATCGACGACTACTACGAGCCCTGGACCTACGACTACGACACCCTTACCAGCGCACCCGCCCAGGAGCACACCCCGGTCGCCAAGCCCCGCTCACTCATCAGCGGCGAGGAGATGAAGATCTCCTGGTCGGCCAACTGGGACGACAACCTCGGCGGCGCACCCGAGCACGGCCACAACGACCCGCTGCTGAAAGGCATCGCGGACAAGGTCCGCTTCGAGTTCGAGCGGACCTTCATGTTCTACCTCCCGCGAATCTGCGAACACTGCCTGAACCCCTCGTGCGTGGCCTCCTGTCCCTCAGGCGCGCTGTACAAGCGCACGGAAGACGGCATCGTCCTGGTCGACCAGGACCACTGCCGCGGCTGGCGGATGTGCGTGTCCGGCTGTCCCTACAAGAAGGTCTACTTCAACCACCGCACCGGCAAGGCCGAAAAGTGCACCTTCTGCTTCCCCCGGGTGGAGGTCGGCATCCCGACCGTGTGCGCCGAAACCTGCGTCGGACGGCTCCGCTACATCGGGCTGGTGCTCTACGACGCCGACAAGGTGCTCGAAGCCGCGTCCACACCGGACGACCGGGGCCTCTACCAGGCGCAGCGCGAAGTGTTCCTTGACCCGCATGACCCGGAGGTGATCCGCGCGGCCGAACGCGCGGAGATCCCGCGCGACTGGATCGAAGCTGCGCAACGCTCCCCGGTCCACGCGCTGATCAACACCTACCAGGTCGCGCTGCCCCTGCACCCGGAATACCGCACCCTGCCGATGGTCTGGTACATCCCGCCGCTGTCGCCGGTGGCCGACGTCGTCCACGCGGCCGGCTATGACCCGGACCGGCCGGACCGCGTGTTCGCCGCCATCGACGCCCTGCGCATCCCGGTGGAGTACCTGGCCAGCCTGTTCACCGCCGGGGACCCCGGGCCGGTGCGGGCGGTGCTGCGCAAGCTCGCCGCCGTACGTGCCATCCAGCGGGCCGGCCAGCTCGGCCTCGAGCTCGATGACGACCTGCCCGCCTCGGTCGGGTCCACGCCGGACGAGCTCGACGACCTGTACCGGCTGCTCGCGATCGCCAAGTACGAGCAGCGTTACGTCATCCCGCCCGCGCACGCGGAGGAAGCCGGACGGCTGATGGGCCAGCACGAGCAGCTGTTCTGCAGCCTGGACACCGAAGGCGGGCCCGGCATGGGCGGCGACGGCCCGGGCAACACCGGGCCGCACGGCATCCAGGCCTGGCGGCCGGCCGGCTCACCCGGCCAGGAGCACACGTTCCGCGCGGACGACGGCCGCACCCACTTCAACCTGCTCGGCTGGGACGGGCAAGGCAACCCACCAGACCTTTTCCCCGAACGGGGGACCCCATGAGCGATACTGCCGCGTACAAGCTCGCGTCG
>NZ_DATELF010000179.1:0-5388 GCF_035276945.1 Amycolatopsis sp.
CGACGGCGGAACCCGACGGCTACTGACCAGCCTCGCCGAAGCACACGTCCGCGGCATCCCCGTCACCTGGACCACCCACCACACCACCAACCACACCAAACTCCCCACCTACGCCTTCCAACACCAACGCTACTGGCTCGAAGAGCTGGAAACGGACGCCGAAGACACGGGACGGGCCAGCAACGGTGCCGACTCGGAACTCTGGACCGCGATGGAGCGCGAGGATTTCGACGCACTCGTTGGGCTGCTGTCCCTCGAGTCGTCCGAACAGCAGTCGTCGCTGCGGGTGCTGGCGCCGGCTTTGACGTCCTGGCACCGGCAGCGCGTCCTGCGGTCCGATGTGGACCGATGGCGATATCGTATCGAGTGGAAACCGCTCGCCGATCCCGAGCCGCGCGAACTGGCGGGCACCTGGATCGTCGTGGTCCCCGACAGCGCGCAGGACGATGAATCCGTCGCCGCGGTCGCGGACGGGTTGACCGCGCAGGGCTGCTGGGTGACCCGCCTGACCCTGGACCCGGCCGGCGCCGACCGCGCCCTCGTAGCGGACCGCCTGCGGGAGATCGCCACGGAGATCGGCGACGTGCGCGGGGTGGTGTCCTTCCTCGCACTGGCGCGGGACGCGCACCCGAAGCTCCCGTTGCTGCCGGCCGGTGTCGCCGCTGCCGTGACGCTCGTGCAGGCGCTGGGCGACGCCGAGCTGGCAGCACCGCTGTGGTTCCTCACGCACGGAGCAGTGTCGGCTGACGAAGCCGACCCGGCGAGCGATCCCGCGCAAGCGATGCTGTGGGCACTGGGCCGGGTCGCGGCACTGGAGCACTCCGAGCGCTGGGCCGGGCTGGTAGACCTGCCCGCTGCCGTGGAGGAGAACGCGGTCCGGCGTGTGCTGGGCGTGTTCGCCGGCGCCGGCGACGAGGATCAGCTGGCGCTGCGGCCCTCCGGCGTGCGGGCACGGCGGCTCGTGCCCGCCCCGCAGGCCGACGCCCCCGCCGAGCAGACGTGGGAGCCCCGCGGCACGGTCCTGGTGACCGGCGGGGTCAGCGGCGTCGGCGCCCAGGTCGCCCGGTGGCTGGCGGGCAAGGGGGCCGAGCACGTGCTCCTGGCAGGCCGGCGCGGCATGAACACCCCCGGAGCCGGGGAGCTGGCCGACGAACTCACGGCGAAGGGCGCCCGCGTCACCGTCGCCGAATGCGACGTCGCGGACCGCGACAGCCTGCGGAAGCTGCTTGACAGCGTCCCGGTGGAGGCGCCGCTGACCGCCGTCGTGCACGCCGCCGGGGTGGCCACCACGGGAGCGCTGCAGGACACCACGCTGTCGGAGTTCGAGGAGGTGCTGTCCGGCAAGGTCGCGGGCGCGATGCACCTGGACGAGCTCCTCGCCGACCGTCCCCTGGACGCGTTCGTGTTGTTCTCGTCGAACGCCGCGGTGTGGGGTAGCGGCGGGCAGGGCGCGTACGCCGCCGCCAACGCATACCTCGATTCCCTTGCGGAGCAACGACGTTCCCGCGGGTTGACGGCGACTTCGATCGCCTGGGGCGCCTGGGGCGGCGGCGGCATGTCGTCCGATTCGGCGGAGGTCGAGGACCAGCTGCGCCGGACCGGTCTGCTCACCATGCCCGTCGAACCCGCGCTGCTCGCGCTCGAGCAGGCCGTCGCGCGGCAGGAGCCGTACGTCGTGGTCACCGACATGGACTGGGAGCGCTTCGCGCCAGGGTTCACCGCCCGGCGGCCCAGCCCGCTGCTCGGTGAGCTGGCGGAGGTGCGCAAGGCGCTGCGCACCGATGACGACGGCGTGGGCGGCACGGACGACGGATCGGCTTCTCAGCTGGCTCAGCGGCTGGCCGGACTGGCCGGACTGTCCGAAGAGGACCAGCTGCGGGCGCTCGTCGACCTCGTGTGCACCGAGGCGGGCGTGGTACTCGGGCTTTCCCCTGCCGACGGCATCGATTCCGGCCAGGCCTTCCGCGATGTCGGGTTCGACTCGCTGACGGCGGTCGAGTTGCGCAACCGCCTGAAGGCGGTCACCGGGCTGCGCCTGCCCGCCGCACTGGTGTTCGACTACCCCACGCCGGCCGCGGTGGCGGAGTTCCTCCGCTCCGAGCTGCCCGCGCTCGGCGCCGGCGCGAACCCGTCGATCCTGGCGGAGCTCGCCCGGCTGGAGACGGCCTATCGGGCCGCGGACGCCGATCGTGCGATGCGGACGCAGGTGGTCGCGCGGATGCGCGCGCTCACCGCGGTGTGGGAGAACGCGGGCGAAGCGCCCACCGAGAACGACGAAGAGCTCGACTTCGACCTGGCGACCGACGACCAGATGTTCGAGCTGATCGACAACGAGTTCGGCACCGCGTGACGAGTCGCGCCGCCTCGACCGAGCCACTCCTTAAGGAGCTTTCCTGCCATGGCGAATGACGACAAGCTGCGCGACTACCTCAAGCGCGTGGTCGCGGATGCCCGCCGGACCCAGAAGCGGCTGCGGGAGATCGAGTCGGAGCCCATCGCGATCGTGGGAATGGGCTGCCGCTACCCGGGTGGCGTGGCGTCCCCCGACGATCTGTGGCGAGTCGTGGCCGACGGCGTGGACACGGTCGGCGAGTTCCCGGACAACCGCGGCTGGGACCTGGACACGCTGGGCGATCCCGACCCGGATCGCGCTGGCACGTCGTACGTGCGGGAAAGCGCCTTCCTCTACGACATGGCCGATTTCGACGCGGCCTTCTTCGGGATCAGCCCGCGCGAGGCGCTGGCGATGGACCCGCAGCAGCGGTTGTTGCTGGAGACCTCGTGGGAGACCTTCGAGAACGCGGACATCGACCCCGTTTCGCTGCGGGGCAGCGACGTCGGTGTCTTCGCGGGCTTGTTTTACCACGAGTACGCCGAATTCCTCGGCAAGGTACCTGAGGCGGCTCACGGATACATGGGGACCGGCACTGCCGGGGCCGTGGCGTCGGGGCGCGTGTCGTACTCGCTTGGTTTCGAGGGTCCGGCGCTGACGGTGGACACGGCGTGTTCGTCGTCGCTGGTGGCGATTCACCTTGCGGTGCAAGCATTGCGCCGTGGCGAGTGCTCGATGGCGCTGGCGGGCGGTGTCGCGGTGATGGTGCTGCCGGGCGCGTTCGTCGACTTCAGCCGGCAGCGCGGGCTGGCGCGCGACGGCCGGTGCAAGGCCTTCTCCGCCGCCGCCGACGGCACCAGCTTCAGCGAGGGTGTCGGCCTGGTGCTGCTGGAGCGGTTGTCGGTGGCGCGGTCGCTGGGGCACCGCGTTCTCGGCGTGGTGCGGGGTTCCGCGATCAACCAGGACGGTGCGTCCAACGGGCTGACCGCGCCGAACGGTCCCTCGCAGCAGCGGGTGATCCGCGCGGCGCTGTCGGCCGCGGGGGTGTCCGCGGCCGACGTCGACGTGGTCGAAGCGCACGGCACCGGCACGATGCTGGGTGACCCGATCGAGGCGGACGCGCTCATCGCGACGTACGGGCAGGGCCGGGAACAGGACCAGCCGTTGTGGCTGGGCTCGGTGAAGTCGAACATCGGGCACACCCAGACCGCCGCGGGCGTCGCCGGCGTGATCAAGATGGTCGAGGCGATGCGCCACGGGGTGCTCCCGAAGACTCTGCACGTGGACGAGCCGACTCCCAAGGTGGACTGGGCCAGCGGCGCGGTGCGGCTGCTGACCGAGCCCCGGGAGTGGCCGGAGGCCGACCGGCCCCGCCGCGCCGGGGTGTCCTCGTTCGGGTTGAGCGGGACGAACGCGCACCTGATTCTCGAGCAGGTTCCCGAGTTCGAGCCCGAGGCGGCCGGCGACGACGGTTCCGACGCCGAGCCCGGACTCGCCGCCCGGTCCGGTGTGGTGCCGCTGGTCGTCTCCGGCCGCGGCACGGCGGGTATGCGTGGTCAGGCTGCCCGTATCGCGTCCTTTGTCGACGACGGCCCGGCCGACCTGGCGGATGTGGGCCGGTCGCTGGTGACGACGCGTTCCATGCTCTCCGACCGCGGTGTCGTCGTGGCCGGCGACCGCGACGAGACCGTGGCGGGGCTGCGTGCGCTCGCCGACGGTGCCTCGGACGCCGCCGTGGTCTCGGGCACCGCCGACGTCGAGGGCAAGCGGGTGTTCGTGTTCCCCGGCCAGGGAGCGCAATGGCTGGGGATGGGCCTGGAACTGCTGGAGTCCTCACCGGAGTTCGCCGCACGCTTCGCCGAGTGCGAACGCGCGCTGGAGCCGCTGCTGGGCTGGTCGGTGGCCGATGTCCTGCGCGGCGCGCCGGGGGCACCGGGAATGGACCAGCTCGAGGTGGTGCAGCCGGTGCTCTTCGCGGTTTCCCTCGCACTGGCGGAGGTGTGGCGGTCGTGGGGTGTCGTGCCCGACGCGGTCGTCGGGCACTCCCAGGGCGAGGTGGTCGCGGCGTGCGTGGCGGGCCTGCTGCCGGTCGAGGACGCGGCGCGTGTCGTCGTGCTGCGCAGCCGCGTCATGGCCCGGACGATGACCGGCCAGGGCGGGATCATGTCGATGGGCCTGTCGGCCGAGGAGGCCGGCGAGCGGATCCGGCCGTGGGCAGGCCGCGTCGAGATCGCCGCGATCAACGGACCGGCCTCGGTCGTGGTCGGGGGCGACTCGGACGCGCTGGCGGAACTGCGGGAGCGGTGCGACGCCAATGGTGTCCGCGCTCGCCTCGTCCCGGCCGGCGTCGCCTCCCACACCTCGCATGTGGAGCCCATCCGGGAGGAGCTGCTGGAGGCACTGTCCGGGATCCGGGGCGTCGCCGGGCAGGTCCCGATGTGGTCCACCGTCACCCAGGAATGGCTCGACGGCACCGAACTGGACGCGGAGTACTGGTACCGCAACGTGCGGCACCAGGTCGGGTTCGCGCCGGCCATCGACGCCCTGTTCGAGCAGGGACACCGCGTTTTCGTCGAGGTGAGCCCGCATCCGGTGCTGACCGCCAGTGTGCGGGACGTGCTCGACACCCACGAGCACGTGCCGTCCGTGGTAGCGGAGACCCTGCGCCGTGACGACGGTGGGGTCCGGCGGGTCATGGCGAGCGCGGCGGCGTTGTTCGTGCGAGGCGTGGCCGTGGACTGGTCCAAGTGCTTCGGCCGTGGTGGCCGCCGGGTGGTGTTGCCGACTTATGCGTTCCAGCGTGAGCGGTTCTGGCTGGACGTGCCGCTGGGGGCCTCGGGGGATGTGTCGGCCGTCGGACTGCGGTCGCCGGGGCATCCGTTGCTGGGTGCGGCGACGAGGCTGGCCGGTGGCGAGGGCGTGTTGTTCTCGAGCCGGTTGTCGGTGCGATCGCATCCGTGGCTGGCGGATCACGCTGTTTCGGGTGTGGTGCTGCTTCCGGGGACGGCGTTCGTGGAGCTGGCCATCCGGGCGGGCGACGAGGTCGGCTGCCCCGT
>NZ_DATELF010000180.1:0-11464 GCF_035276945.1 Amycolatopsis sp.
CGGAGTGTTCACGCGCGTCGCCCAGCGCCTCCTGGCCATGACCGCCGCCATCTGGCACAACTGGGAGACCGGCATGACCAGCAAACGCTCACTCATCGCCTACGACCACTAACACCAACTTCACGGAATCAACCATCTAGAGGGTTCAATTAAAAACTTCATCTGTGGACCCCGGGAGAGCTTACTCGGGAACAAACGCGCAGGTGGAAGCGCTGGAGACGCTGCTCGGAAGCTGCCCGACCCCACCATACCCGCTCCTCCGTCCGTCAATCGGCCAAAACGGGGCGGGCACGACAGTTGACGCCGACCTGGTCCAGGAACCCATCGCCGGTTACCAGGAAGGGCAACGGTGTACGAGCTGGGTGCAGGGTTCGGCATCGAGCGAGCGGACGGCCAGCAAGATCTTGCACCGAGACCAATGTCAAGGGACGTGGGGAATTGGCTCTGTCCCACTTTCCGTGGAGCGAGTCGAACCTGAGCGCGTGCGAGTTGAACGTCCGGCACGGTGGTGTCGCTTCAGCCAGCGCGCGCCCGGCGCCCGGCTCCAGCGTCCCCTGCCTCGGCCCTCGTCGGCCGGTGAACCGGAGATTCGCCGCGGGTTCAGCTCGCGGGTGTTCACTGAGTTCGACTCGCGGCTGGATACATTCGACGCGCGGAGAGCCGGGCAGAGCCTGTCTCGGCACGTGGGTTTCACGGAACGTGAGGCAGAGCCGGAAATTGCTCAATGGCGGTCGTGAGAATGGCCCCGTGGTGAACGCGTCAGTCGCTAGCATCCTGCTCTCGACGAGTCCCGGGTTGGGCTTGGTTTTGCTCATGCTGCCGTTGGCCATGGGGAGGGGGACCTGTTGTCCCCGATACTGGTAGCGGGTAGTACCTGCGTCGGTCTGGTTGAACAGGGTTACATCTCCGTCTCGGGGCCGCCAGTCGCCGTCGGAGTGGCTGCTAGCGTACTAGCCCAGTCGACCCACTTGGTATCAGATCACACTCCGCGTTTGCGGCTGTCGCAAACGGGTGAAGGTACTCAGTATGGACGGCGTCGGTGAGTGTGAGTCGACACGTTCAGTACCCGACATGCGCTATTTCGCGCCGCGACGGAGGAACCCATGGCGGCCGCCTGCATAGCAAGGTAAGTTCTCTGTGTCGGGCGCCTGAACCGATCGATTTGGTGGTGCTAGTGGCGGGCTTCTGGGGTAGGTTCACTAGTTCGGCCGGCAGGGAACTGACTTTCCGAGTGGCCGCCGGATTCGTCGTAGGTGCAATGGGTGGCTTGGTGGCGTTCGGTGCGGCTCGGCTCAGTGATATATTGTTGTTTTTGATCGTCGGAGCCGCCATCGGATCGGCGGCCGCTCTGCTTCTTCGCAAGTACGGCAGATTGGCGAATCTGACCGAGGTTAAGCTCATTATTCCCCGATTCAGCGAGTTGCGTTTCACGGTTGATCGTGACGTTCGAAACGTAGCTTGGAAACTATTCATTGAGACGTCGACCCGGGTTTCCTTGCAACCATTGAAGGAGTCTGAGGGCCTGCTTCGGGAGGCGATGAACTCCCTCTACGCGTTGTTTCAGAACATTCGCGCGGAGTTGTCCGCGTCGCACCCTAGCGCACCCGCGGGACGTGGCCCCAGCGTCGAGGAACTGGCGATCACCATGCTCAACCTGGAACTTAGGCCCTTTCTTTCGTACTGGCACCCGCGGCTCCGGAAATGGGAACTCGACCACGACGGTCAGGATGATAGCCTATGGCCGGAGAACGCGGCGTGCAGAAAGGATCTGGACGACCTTCGTGCGAAGATCCGTGCCTATGCCATCGGTTATGCGAAGATTGCAGGGATCGTCGACGTCGACGTTCTGGTCGGCAACGAGTGATGGCACTGTTCGGGCGAGGCACGAGAAGACGCGGAAGGAGGCTCGGGCAGTTCGCGGCTAACCTCCAGACGCCTCGCCGAGGTATCGCGGGATAACGAGCCACATCGTAACAAGGTCGATCACGCGACTCGTGGAGCGACGTGATCAGCCGATGACCGGCGGTGCGATCTTGTTACCGTTCTCGTCGGTTTCGATATTGAGGCCGCAGGTTGCGTTCGGGTCGCTGTCCACGATGTAGGCCGGTCGCTTCCATTCCTTATCTTCCTCGCCCTTCTTGCCTGCTGCGGCGCCGGGCATGCCGCTGGCCGGTCTTGCCCGCCGCGCCGCTGCGGGCGGCTTCGGCCGCCGCCTTGGCGCCCGGCTCGGCCGTGCCGGACTTCTTGCCAGCACCTGGCTCTTCCGCTGTGCCACCGGCGGGTACGCGGCCAGCAGCCCGCCCGGCCGAGCCACCCGAACCCCCGCCGGAACGGCCGAGCCATCGAACGAGTGGATCAGCGGTGAAACCGCGACCAATACCCGAACGGAGCCATCTCGGCAGCGCTGTAACGGGAGCCCTCCACTGCACAGCAGGACCAGGAAGATTCGGGCTTCTTCGCCATCGAGCCCACCGCTTCTGTCGATGAGCGAATGATCATTCGGCGGAGTCGTCCGTGTCGTGCGCAGCGCGGCGAGTTCGGCCATCACCTCGGCCAAGGTTGTTTCGGGCACCTCAGCCTCCTGTCCGTGGCGGGTGGATCAGCCTACGAGGAGAGTTTCTCCGGCTCACTTTGCTCCCACGCCGTGCTGAACAGCGACAGGGTGAGGTCGTAGAGCAGGCTGGAGCGCCGGGCCGCAACGCACGGCGAGTGACGGCCGTGCACCGATCCGCCGTACAGCGTCAGGTAGGCCACCTCGTTGGTGATGATCACCCGGTGCGTGTGCGGGAGGTTGTAGAAGCGCAGCGACACGTTGCCGTGGTGGCGGGCCGCGGCGGTCACGAAATGTGTGTTCGTGCGGACCTGTTCGGCCAGGAATCCGGCCGAGAAGGTCGGGTCCGCGCGTCGTATGTCCTCTTCGCGTCTGGCGAGCCACGAGTCCGGGCCGCGCCGTAGATCGGGCAACAGGACCTCGACGAACTGGGGTCGCCGCCGCATCCCGCCCGTCCACACGGGTGTGAACGTGTCGCGGGTCAACTCGTTCCCGCGGCCCGTCAGAACGCGGATCCACTGGGCGTTGGCCAGATCGTGGGCCAGATCCGGGCTGGCGAGTTCCTGGCGCTCGTACACCTGCTGCACCGGTAAGCCCGCGAATCGCGAGAACATCGCTGTCAGCACCCGCCGGAGCCGTTTGGAGAGCACCCATCCGCTCGCGACGGTGAGCGAGGTCGCGGCGAGCGAGCTGATGACACCCATGACAAAGTCGGCCACGTCGTCTCACCCGACCAGGTACGGGATCAACTCGCGGACCACGCTGGCGGCGTTTTCCGCCGCCAGCGGCTGGGCGTCGTCGTTCTTCTGCTCGTCGGCGAGGTCCGAGATTCCCCGGACGACGACCCAGGGCCAGGGACCGTTCTCGTAACAGAACTGGCCCAGCCCGTCGGACTCCATGTCCACGGCCAGCGTCTTGTCGCTGAATTTCCGCAGGTACCTCAGCACCTCTGCGTCCCCGTGGGCGATGACACCGTTCCCGGAGCCAATCAGGCCGGACCGCGCCACGAAGCCGGGGAATTTCGTAGGCTCGCCTCGCGCGGAGAAGAACTCGCAGACGGCGTGCCCGACGGTCGCCCGCGCTTCCCAGTACCGGCCGCGGCGCTGCGTGCCCGCCGGTGTCTCTTTGTGCAGGTCGTATCCCACGACCTTGGTGGCGACCACGACGTCGGCGATACGCAGGCACGGATCGATGCCGCCGGCGATCCCAGCCAGCACCAACACCTTCGGGGCGAAGCGCTGGATTAGCCTCCGTGCCGCGTCCATCGCCGCGCCCTGGCCTTGGCCGTGTGTTTGCACGGCCACGACGCGGGTGAACCGCTCGCCCGCGTGGAAGGCGTCGTCGAGCGGTGACAGTTCGAGCACCCGGCGGACGGCACGGGTCTCGTCCGCGGTCATGGTGATCACTCCGACGTCGTGGGCGATCTCCGGTCTCTCAGCCGGACCGGGTGCCGCGTTGACCGATGCGTTCGGGCCGATGGCCACGTCGCGCAACGAGGTGGTGCCGCTGAACATCGCGCCGTGAACATTGATGTTCGTGTTCATTGCTCTGCTCCTGGTTTGCTCGCCGGGTTGTCCGGGTTCGGCTGGTTCACCTGGGCGTTCGGGCCGATCGCCGAGTTGTCGATCTTGAGGCCTCCCGCGCTGAAGACGTTGGCGTTGATGATGGTGGTGACCTGTCCCTTGACCGCGGAGACGTCCATTCCCTTCGACCTGAGGAACTCGGTGATCGAGTCGAGCAAGGTGTTGAGGATGACGTTCTTGTTCTCCTCGATCTCCCGGCGGTCGAACGCGACGTGCCGGCTCCGGTTGGCCTGTTCGACCTCCTGGCGAATGCTGAGGCACGGGCCGATACCCCTGCGCCGTCTCGGCATCACCGCGCGGTCCTGCCGTGCGTACAGCGCGCGGGCGACCACCCAGGGCGCGGTGCTGAGGCGCCACGCGTCGCCGGCCTCGCGAGGAAGGTCGCGCAGTGCGCGGAACGCCGAGCGCACTACCGCGCCCACGCCGTTCTCCCGATGGGCGTCAACGGAGAGGAACTCGTACGGCAGACTCGTGAGCATGCCGAGCGCGATGTCGACGTTCAGCGTGCGTGCTCGCAGCGTCAGGCCCATGAACAGCGTGGTCACCACTTCACCTGTCTTGCTGACGCTGATTTCCAGGTAATGCTGCAGATGCCCGTTCGGATCGTTGGTGATCTCGTCCATCTCGTTGGACGTCGGTTCGGTGCCCAGCAGGTGCCGGGCCGACAACACCTTCTCCTGCGCGATGAACAGCCGATCTCGCACGTGCAGGCCCGGCAGTCCAGGTCCTTCGCGCGACCTGCTCAGCTCGGTGGCCTTCTTCCGGAGGAACCGCATCAGTTCCGCGGCGTCGAAACGTGGTTCATCGCTCGTGATGAAGTCGGCGTTCCTGGCTTCGTCGCGCACCAGCTGAATCGACCATTGCGGCCATCGGTGCACGATTCCGCTGCCCAGAAAGGGGCTCGGAGTGCCATAGGTCGAATAATCGTGGCCGTACACCACCAACGTGCTCGTTTGTTGTGTGTCGACCACTTCCGACCGCTTGGACAGCCGGGCGGGCCGAAGATTCGTGGCGAGGTGCAAGCGGTTCACGGCTAGTTGCCGGGTCACGCCTGCGGCGACCGCGAGCACTGCCGTCAGCAACAACAGGATGATGCCCTGCGGGAGGGAAGCCGACAGGGAGACGTGTGTGCGATCTGCGGTGAATACCACTCCGGCCGTGAGCACCGCACATCCGCCGAGATTCAGGAGGAACCGGTGGGTCTGTTCCTTCAGTTCTTGTTCCTCTTCGGACGGCACCTTCTTGCCGAGGCACTTTTGACTCAGCGAACGTCCCTTGAGCTGCAACGCTTTCAGGAACGTGCGTGGCACGTTCGCCCCCAGTGGCATCGCCGCGATGGCGCACCCGGCCAGTACGGTCGCCGTGATGTCGGTGAGAAGCCCGGCCGTGAATACCGCGAGCGTGCAGATCTGGTGCGCGGTTCCGAGCACCCACGCCCGCCGGGCATGCTCCAGGACCGGGACGAGGTCGAACCCGTAGGACGGCGCCACGCGATGTCGGCAGTCGTTGTGCACCCCGTGGATGACCAGGTCGCGAAAGCGGCGGTCGAGGTAGACGCTGGCGCACAGGCGCCGGGTAGCCGTGTTCAACTGACCGTCGGACGCTGTCGAAGCTTCGCCCATGTCGCCACCTCCGCGTTATGGGTCACCCTGACCATAAGTGTCTGCAGACTTAGGGTCAATCCGACCATTAGAGGGTATGGTGAGGGCTGTGATCAGCGAAGTTCCCCGAACGCGCCACGCCACCGGCGTCGCCGTGACGGTCGACCTGGTGATCTTCACCATCAGGGCCGACCGGCTGCAGGTGTTGCTGGTGGAGAGAGGCAAGGAGCCGTTTCTCGGCAGGCCCGCGCTGCCCGGCGGATACGTCCGCGACGGGGAGACGCTGAACGACACAGCGCTGCGTGAGCTGAGTGAGGAGACCGGGCTCGACGGGCGGCGGCTGCACCTGGAGCAGCTGAAGACCTACGGTGATCCCGGCCGTGACCCGCGTGGCCGGGTGATCACGGTGGCGTACCTGGCGCTGGTGCCGAACCTGTCTGCTCCGGTGGCCGGCACCGACGCCAGGGCGGCGAGTTGGATCCCGGTGGATTCGGTCGATTTCGGCGAGCTCGCCTTCGATCATGCCGTGATCCTGCGTGAGGCGCTCGAATTGGCGCGTTCTCAGTTGGAATACACGACCGTTGCTGCGGCTTTCTGCGTAGAGCCGTTCTCCATCAGTGATCTCCGGCAGGTGTATGAGGTGGTGTGGGGATTTTCGCTCGATCCGAGCAACTTTCGTCGAAAAGTCACCGGAGCCGAGAACTTCCTCGTACCCACGGGGAAGCGTACGGTTCCGGAAATCGGTCGGCCCGCCGCGCTCTATCGAAGAGGAACCGCCCAGTTGCTCTTCCCGCCGTTGATGCGTTCCGCCAACATCTCGCAGGTGCGGACCCGAGGCGGTTGAGCAGGCGACGCAACAACTCCCGCCGGCACTCATGTCTCTCCCTTCGCGAAGATATTGCCGCAGCACGTTTCGAAGTCGTTCCGATATTGGAGACCGTTACCGCCACCAAGGCCGGCCTTACCCTGACTTTTCATGAGGGCCGGTGAGCGGCGCGCGGAGGGCCTGGGATTGTTCTGGTGGCGCGGTTTTCGTGGTGGGGGCATGATGGTTGTCCGGCTGTCGGGCCGGGTGGCCGGGGGTTTCACGGGTCCCGAAGGTCTTTCTTGGGTCGTAGGGGCGGGTTCGTGCTGGCGGTCAGGGGGCTTGGGGCAGGGCGGTGATGCGCTGCCAGGCGTGTTGGATGTGGGTGGCCCAGGGCCAGGTGCGGGGGACTGTGAGTCGTCGGCGGCCGTGGGCGAGGCGGGCTGCGGTGTGCAGGATGCGGTAGCGCAGTGTTTCGGGTTCGGCTGTGGTGAGGTCGCCGTCGAGGGCGAGGAGTTTGAGCCAGGTGAGCAGGATGGCGGCGGTCATGGCCGCGGTGAGCCAGGCGGTGTTGATCGCCAGCGCCTGACCCAGTTCCTGCGTGACGACCTCAAACTGGAACTGTCACAGAGAAAACTCTGATCACGCACATCGCACCCCGCAGTTGCCCATGACGCACGCCAGGACGGGGACGGTCCCACGGACACTGGACCGGATCACATCCTCGGCTACCGACCTCACAATCAATGTGATCACTCATCACTGCGACCTCACGTCGCACGACTGCCCCCAGCTCCACCTGCTACGACAGGCGCAGACGGCGGTCTCTCGCCTCCACTCGAAACAGTGCCTCACGACGCGAACAAGATCACGGACAGTCCCTGTCTCCGAAAGCATCCGCGTCGACACGGCCCTGAGCAGTCTCGTCCCGCGCTCCGGGCAACCTCGGTCGCCGGCCGGGGTGGCAGGTGGTGGTTCGCTGGCGTGAACAGCGCTGGGGCCGGGGATCGCGATACCGCACTGAAACCGTTGTCGCCGTAGAACTTTCACCGAGCCGGCGGACACCCTCGCTGAACGCAGGCACGCGAGCCCGGGACGGCGGACTGCCGGTCCGTTCCACGACAGGCGACTGACCGGTTTCGCGGCTGCTTCGGTTCGCGCGGTTCGCACCTCGGGGGACGCGTAGCCAAAGGGAGATGAGGATGTCCACGATTACCTCGGAGCCGCAGTCGGACCAGGACGACCGTGCGGTGCCGCCGGCGCCGCTGCTACGGCGCAGATGGCTACAGGTGACCTTCCTTGTGGCGCTTCTGTCGGCCGGATTGGTCGTAGGAATGACCACCGGTGTGGTCAAGTTCGGCAATGGGGCCGAGTCCGCGTCCGCCACCAGCAACGCTCCGACGGCGACGGCCATCGTGGAACAGCGCAGGCTCGTCGCGCAGACATCCCTGAACGGAACGCTGGTCTACGCCGACAGCTTCGGCGTGACCAACCGGATCGAAGGCACCGTGACGGCACTGCCCGCGGCCGGCGATACGATCGAGCACGGCAAGCCGCTGTACTGGATCGACAACAAGCCGGTGATCCTGCTACGCGGCAGGGTGCCGGTCTACCGCGAACTGGCCCGTGAGGCCCGGGGCCCCGACGTACAGCAGCTCAACGCGGAACTGGTCGCCCTCGGTTTCGCCGGCAATCGGGTCCTCGATCCGAATTCCCAGGTCTTCGGCGCCGCGACCGCTACCGCGCTGGTGAAGCTCCAGAAGAAGTTCGGCCTCGACCCGACCGGGAAGCTGGCGCTCGGCCAAGTGGTGTTCGTGCCCGCCGACGCCATCAGGGTCAGCAAGACGGCCGCCACGCTCGGATCGCCCGCGCCGACGGCGGTGATCCTGGAAACGACGGCCACCCGGCGGATAGTCACCGTGCCCGTGGAGATCTCGCAGGCGGCGTCGATCAAGGTGGGCGATGACGTGAGCGTGACGCCACCCGCGGGCACGAGCACTCCCGGCAAGGTCACGTCGATCGGCGCGGTGGCGACGAGGAACCAGTCGGGTTCGGTCACCGTCGACGTACTGGTCGAGCCGCTCAAGCCTGACGAAGTCGCGGGACTGGACCAGGCTCCCGTGCAGGTGGCGATCACCACCGCGGTGGCGGACAACGTGCTGGCGGTTCCGGTGAACGCGCTGCTCGCGCTGTCCGGCGGCCGGTACGCGGTCGAGGTCGTGCAGGACGGGGACGCGCGCAAGCTGTACGAGGTGACGCTGGGCCTGTTCGACGACAGCGCGGGCATGGTCGAGGTCAAGGGTGCGGGCCTGCGCGCCGGTCAGCGGATCGTGGTGCCCTCGGCATGAAGGAGATCACGACGGAACGGCCGGACGCCGGTGCGGCAGAACCGGTTCTGGTACTGGACGCGGTGCGCAAGAGTTATCCGGGCGAGAACCCGGTGGTGGCGTTGCGCGGCGTCGACTTCACGATCGGCCGCGGCGAGTTGGCGGCCATCGTCGGCCCCTCCGGCTCCGGGAAATCGACGTTGCTGCACATCATGGGCACCCTCGACCGGCCGAGCGAGGGTGTTGTACGGGTCATGGGCGAGGACGTCACGCGCCTGTCGGACCGGGAGCTCGCGCGGCTGCGCGCCACCCGGATCGGGTTCGTGTTCCAGCAGTTCTTCTTGTCCGAGTTCGACTCGGCGCTGGAGAACGTCGCCGACGGGCTGCTGTACTCCGGGGTGAGCCGGGCGGTGCGCCGTACCCAGGCCGCGGAGGCACTGGGCATGGTCGGCCTCGCGCACCGGATCGGCCACCGGCCGTCGCAGCTGTCCGGCGGCGAGCGGCAGCGTGTCGCGATCGCCAGGGCGCTGATCGGGAATCCGGGCATCGTGCTGGCCGACGAACCGACCGGGAACCTGGACAGCAACTCGGCCGCGGCGATCTTCTCGCTGCTGCTGGAGCTGAACCGGAACGGCGCGACCATCGTGGTGATCACTCACGACCGGGAACTGGCGGCGCGGCTGCCGAGGCGGATCGAGATCCTCGACGGCCAGATCGTCGCCGATGTCGCCCAGGACATCGACAACCTGGCCGGTGTGACGCCCGCGGTCGGCTGGCCGGCCAGAACGACGGAGGGGCGATGAACAGAGGGTTCGACTACCGGCTCCGGCTGTCCGACCTTGCGCGGGTGTTCAGCGTCGGGTTGCGCACCCGGCGTATGCGGGCGGCGCTGTCCGCGCTCGGCATCGCCATTGGCGTGGCGGCGATGGTGGCGGTGCTCGGGCTGTCCACCTCGTCGCAGGCGGCGCTGCTGTCCGAGATCGACCGGCTCGGCACCAACCTGCTGACAGTGACCAAGGGCACCAATGTGCTCGGCCAGGCTGCGGAACTGCCCACGACGGCGCCGGGGATGATCTCGCGGATCGGGTCGGTGAACGAGGTGGAGTCAACCGGGACCACCAACGCCGACGTGTACCGCAACGACCTGATCCCGGCGATCAACACCAACGGGTTGCAGGTGAGCGCGGCCAGCCTCGGCCTGCCCGCCGCGGTGAGCACGAGTGTGGCCAGGGGCGCGTTCCTGAACGCGGCGACCGCGAGCCAGCCGGCGGCGGTGCTCGGCTCGGTCGCGGCGCGGCGGCTCGGCATCGACGAGATCGACCCCGGCCTGCGCATCCGGCTCGGCGGCCAGTGGTTCTACGTCTCCGGGATTCTCCGCCCTGCCGATCTGGCGCCCGAAGTGGACAACGCCGTGCTGGTCGGTTACCCGGCCGCGGAGAAGTGGCTGGGCTTCAACGGGCGGCCGTCCACCATCTATGTGCGGTCGGACACCGAGCGCGTCAACGACGTGTACGCGCTGCTCGCCTACGCCGCCAATCCCCGCAGTCCGAGCGAAGTGTCGGTGAGCAGGCCGTCGGCCACCCTGGTCGCGCGGGCCGCGGCGGACTCGGCGTTCAACGGGCTGTTCCTCGGTCTCGGCGCGGTCGCCCTGCTCGTCGGCGGCGTCGGTGTGGCCAACACCATGGTCATCTCGGTGCTGGAACGGCGGCCGGAAATAGGCCTGCGGCGGGCGCTGGGCGCGACCAAGGGACACATCCGGACGCAGTTCCTCGGCGAGGCTGTGCTGTTGTCCATGCTCGGCGGGGTGGTCGGGGTGGTCACCGGAGTGGCCGCCACCGCCGTGTTCGCCACGGTGAAGGGCTGGCTGATTGTGGTGCCGGCACTGGCATGGGCAGGCGGGCTCGGTGCCGCACTGGCGATCGGTGCGACAGCGGGTCTGCTCCCGGCCATCCGCGCGGCCCGGATGGCGCCGACCGAGGCGCTGAGGACGGTGTGAGGTGGCGAGGACGCGACTGTCCGCAGGTTTTGTCCGGCCGTGCCCGCCACTTTCGGCGGAGCGGGGAACCGGGGACAGCCACCGCGTTGTCCGGAACGCTGTCCGGGACGAATGTGCTGCCGGCGGCCCGATGTCCGGTGAAAACACCGATGCCCAAGGAAACGTTGTATCGAGCCGTTTTAATCTTGGTCTGGGTGTGTTGGTGGGTAAGGGTTGTAGGTCGCGGGCTGGCTGATCGTCGGGGTGTCGCTGCCGGGAACGTGGCGAAGCCCTTGGTAGGGCAGCAATCGACCAAGATCCACATCTTACGCAAGGGCTTCGCATTCTGTTCTACCGTGCCGCGCTGCCGTTGTCACGTCAGACCCTGACCTTCGTGTCGCGGCTGCTCCGCACCCACCGCCGGGAGATCGGCTCGCCGTGGCGCAAGCCCATCACCAGTCGGCAGGCGCTGCTGGTGCTGGTGTACCTGCGCAAGGGCGAACCGTTCGCCGAGGTCGGCGCCGGGTTCGCGGTGTCGACCACGACCTGGTGGCGGCATGTGAACGACACCGTCGAGCTGCTGGCCGCGCGGGCACCCACGCTGCGGGCGGCACTGCGGAAA
>NZ_DATELF010000181.1:0-82396 GCF_035276945.1 Amycolatopsis sp.
CGACCGCCGAAGAGGTGAACGAGACCTATCGCTCGGTCGCCGACAAGGACAACTACGAGGGCATCCTCCGGTTCACCGACGAGCCGCTCGTGTCGACGGACATCGTCCATTCGTCGTACTCGTGCATCTTCGACGCCGGCCTGACGAAGGTCATCGGCAACCAGGTCAAGGTCGTCGGCTGGTACGACAACGAGTGGGGCTACTCCAACCGCCTCGCCGACCTGGTCAAGCTCGTCGGCTCGAAGCTCTCCTGAGACTGCGCCCATGGCTCTCAAGACGCTGGAAGATCTGCTGGACGAGGGCGTTTCCGGCAGGTGCGTCCTGGTGCGCGCCGACCTGAACGTCCCCCTCGACGACTCGACGATCACCGATGACGGCCGGGTGCGGGCCGCCCTGCCCACCATCAGGCGGCTGGCCCAGGCCGGCGCCAAGGTGATCGTGGCGACGCACCTCGGCCGCCCCAAGGGCGCTCCCGACCCCCGGTACTCGCTGCGCCCGGTCGCCGGCCGGCTCGGCGAACTGCTCGGTGCCGAGGTCAAGCTCGCCGGGGACGTGGTGGGCCCGGAAGCGAAGTCCCTGGCCGGCTCGCTCGCGGACGGGTCGGTGGGCCTGCTGGAGAACGTGCGGTTCGACCCGCGCGAGACCAGCAAGTCCGACACCGAACGCGCGGAGCTGGCCGCCGAGCTCGCGGCCCTGGCCGAGGCGTTCGTGTCCGACGGTTTCGGCGTGGTGCACCGCAAGCAGGCGTCGGTCTACGACGTGGCGCGGATACTGCCCGCCTATGCCGGCGACCTCGTGCTCAAGGAGCTCGACGTGCTGCGCAAGCTCACCGGCGACCCCGTACGGCCGTACGTGGTCGTGCTCGGCGGGTCGAAGGTGTCGGACAAGCTGGCGGTGATCGAGGCGCTGCTGCCCAAGGTGGACAAGCTGCTCATCGGCGGCGGCATGGCGTTCACCTTCCTCGCCGCGCAGGGCCACGACGTCGGCGGTTCCCTGCTGGAGACCGACTTCGTCGAGACCGCGCGCAAGCTGCTCGACGAGCACGGTGAGCAGATCGTGCTCCCGGTGGACGTGGTGATCGCCGAGGCACTCGCCGCGGACGTCGAGGTGCGCACGGTCCCGGCCGACGCCATCCCGGCGGGGTGGAAGGGGCTGGACATCGGTCCGCGCACGGTCGAGTTGTTCGCGAAGGTGATCGCGCAGGCGAAGACGGCGTTCTGGAACGGGCCGGCCGGCGTGTTCGAGCTGGCTCCGTTCGCGGCGGGCACCCGCGGCGTGGCCCAGGCCATCGTGGACAGCGACGCGTTCAGCGTGGTCGGCGGTGGTGATTCGGCGGCCGCGGTCCGCCTGCTCGGCCTGCCCGAGGACGGGTTCTCGCACATCTCCACCGGTGGCGGCGCGTCGCTGGAGTTCCTGGAGGGCAAGGACCTTCCGGGCGTAGCGGTGTTGGGCGGAGAGAACTGATGGCGCGTAAGACGCTGATCGCCGGCAACTGGAAGATGAACCTCAACCACCTCGAGGCCATCGCGCTCGTCCAGAAGATCGCGTTCTCCCTGCCGGAGAAGTACTACGCCAAGGTGGACGTCACGGTCCTCCCGCCGTTCACCGACATCCGCAGCATCCAGACCCTGGTCGACGGGGACAAGCTGCTGCTGACCCACGGGGCCCAGGACCTGTCCCCGCATGACTCCGGCGCCTACACCGGGGACGTGTCGGGGCCGATGCTGGCCAAGCTCGGCTGCACGTTCGTCACGGTGGGGCACTCCGAGCGCCGCGAGTACCACCAGGAGGACGACGAGCTGGTCAACAAGAAGGTCCGGGCGGCGATCAAACACGGGATCAGCCCGATCCTGTGCGTCGGCGAACGCCTGGAGGTGCGCGAAGGGGGCAGGCACGTCGAGCACAGCTGCGAGCAGCTGATCGCCGGGCTCAAGGGCCTCAAGGCCGACCAGGTCAAGGAGAAGGTGGTCGTCGCCTACGAGCCGGTCTGGGCGATCGGCACCGGCCGCGTCGCCACCGCTTCGGACGCCGAAGAGGTCTGCAAGGCGCTGCGGGAGACGCTGGCCGGGAAGTACGGCGGCGAAGTCGCCGACGCGGTCCGCGTGCTCTACGGCGGCTCGGTCAAGTCGGGCAACATCGCCGAACTGGTGGCCTGCGACAACATCGACGGTGCCCTGGTCGGTGGCGCGAGCCTGCAGGCCGACGAGTTCACCAAGCTGTGCGCCCTGGCCGCCGGGGGACCGCTGCCCTGAGCCACGCGGGCGGCGAGTAGTCTGTCAACCTCAGACCGTCACACTGTACGGGCTCCCCTTTGCGGGTGACGTAGGATCGGGCTACCGCCGTAAGAGCCTGCTTCGTCCGATACGGAACAACAGAGGAAGAAATGAAGCTGTTCCTGCAGATCCTGTTGATCGCGTCCAGTGTGCTGCTGGTGGTCGCGGTATTGCTGCACCGTGGGCGTGGTGGCGGGTTGTCCTCGCTGTTCGGAGGCGGGATGCAGTCGAGCCTGGCGGGGTCGAGCGTGGCCGAGAAGAACCTCGACCGCATCACCCTGTTGCTCGGTGCGATCTGGTTGATCAGCATCGTGGGTCTTGGTCTGCTGCTGAAGGTGTGATGGAACCTCTGGGCGCGGCAAGGCGTTCGCGTTCTCGGAGGGCCCTTGAGTGAGCACGGGCGTGCCTATTGGGGGGTGCGCCGCCAGACAACACTGTGAGGATTCATGGTTGGCGGTAATGCGATTCGCGGTACCAGGGTCGGTGCCGGTCCTTCCGGTGAGTCCGAGCGCGGCGAGTCCGCGCCGCGCCGCCGAGTGTCCTACTGGTGTGCGAACGGGCACGAGTCGCGTCCTTCGTTCGCCCTGGACGCCGAGATTCCGGAGGAGTGGGACTGCCCCCGCTGCGGGCTGCCCGGCGGTCAGGACGAGGAGAACCCGCCCGCCGCGCCCCGCACCGAGCCGTACAAGACCCACCTGGCATATGTGAAGGAGCGGCGCAGTGACGCGGACGGCGAGGCCATTCTCGCCGAGGCGCTCGAACGGCTCCGCCAGCGCCGCCAGATCTGAAACCACCACAGATCTGCCATCCCCAAAACGAACGCGAACGGCAGGGCACTGACCCACCCGAGTGCCCTGCCTGTCCGTGTGCGCTCAGCTCTTGAGCGGATATCTGGCCCGGACCCGGAACCCGCCGTCCTCGGTCGGCGAGGTCTCGAAGCTGCCACCGAGCAACCGGGCCCGTTCGGCCAGCCCGGTGAGCCCGTGCCCACCCGAGGGCAGTGGGGTGACCGGCCTCCGGGGCTTGTCGTTGCGTACCTCCACGTTCAGTGTGTCATCTTCGCCCAGGATCAGCACCGTCGCGGCCGCGCCCGGCGCGTGCTTGCGGACGTTGGTCAGGCACTCCTGCACCGTGCGGTAGGCGGCCGCGGAGACCTTGGTGGGCAGCTGTTCGGGGACCCTCTCCACGGTCAGCCCCACCTCCACCTCGCTTCCCTTGAGCAGCTGGTCGAGTTCACCGATCCCGGGCTGCGGGCCGTCGTCCTCGGCACCCGAGCGCAGCACGCCGACCAGTGATCGGAGCTCTTCGAGGGTGCGGGTGGACAGCTGCCGGATCACCCGGGCGGTGCGCTGGGCCTCTCCGGAGTCCGGTGTCGCCGCCAGCACCCCGGCCTGCATGGCGATCAGCGTGATGTCGTGCGAAACGACGTCGTGCATCTCCCTGGCCAGCCGGGCGCGTTCCTCGGCGCGGACCGCGTCGTCACGAAGCTTGCGCTCGCGGTCCCGGCTGGCCGCGAGTTCGCCGAGTTTCTGCGAAAGTTCGGCCCGCGCTCCGATCAGCAGCCCGATGGCGATCGGCATGCCGGCGACCAGCACCCCGTAGATCGCGTCGATGGCGTGTTCGCGCCAGCTCAGCGCGGCGAAGTCGGACAGTGGCCACTGGATGAACCGGCAGGCCCAGACCAGTGCCGCGCCTACCCATACCTGCCAGTGCGTCTGTTTGCGGGTGGCCAGCATGCCGAGCGCGATCATCGCGGCCAACTGCGACCAGCCGGTCAGGAATCCCGGCACGGTGGCCAGCACGACGATGAACGGCAGCCACCGCCGGAAAACCAGCGCCAGGCAGGCGAGTCCGGAGAAGATCAGCGAGTAGGTCTGCGCCTTCTCCGGGATGACCAGCCACACATCCAGTGCCGCGAGCAGGACCGCCATCGCGTCGATGGCCAGCGGCATCCACGTTTCCCGTTTGAGCAACGCTGCCCAGCGAGGGGGAATTTGTTCCCGTCTCCGGTCGGCGGCCCCCGCGCCGGGGCCGCCGACCGTGATTCCGATGGAGAGTCCCTCTGTGCTCATGCTCGGACCTCACTCGTCCTTGTCGACTCAGACGATGAGACTGCGGAAAAGATCCGATGGGACGCGTAGTGACCGACAAATGTGCGGATGCTAACGCGAACGTGTACAGCGCCGGTAAATCACACTTACCGTGACGAAAAAGGCGTCGTTCCCGGCGTTCGCCTTGCTCCGGATGGGGGTTTGATACTGGGGCATTCGGCGCGCCGAACACACCGAAAGCCCCAGCCGGAATTCACGCGATCGGGGGGAGGTAGACGTGCGAGAGTTTGGCGGCCGCGAGACGGTCGATGAGCCAGAGGGTCCGGCGCCGGCCTCGCGCGCCGGCGACCGGTACCTGCACCTCACCGGCTCCGGCCAGCGCCAACGCGACGGCGTCGGCTTTGGCCTCCCCGGTCGTCATCAGCCACACGTCGTGCGCCCGGCGGATGGCGGGCAGGGTCAGCGAGACCCGGGTGGGCGGCGGCTTCGGGCAGTTGCGCACCGCAACCACCGGCCGCTCGGTCTCGTAGACCGCCGGGGATTCCGGGAACACCGAAGCGGTGTGACCCTCGCCACCCAGCCCGAGCAGCATGATGTCGAAGCCGGGCACGTCCCCGTGGTCCTCGGGCTGAGCGTTCTCGGCGAGTACCCGCGCGTAGGCCTCGGCGGCCGCATCGGGGTCGTCGCCGAACTCACCGTCGGAGGCCGCCATGGCGTGCACGCGGTTCGGATCGACCGGGACATGGTCGAGCAGGGCCTCGCGAGCCTGCTTCTCGTTGCGCTCGCCGTCGCCCGCGGGCACGAACCGTTCGTCACCCCAGTACAGATCCAGCCGCGACCAGTCCACCGCGTCACGCGCGGGGGACCGGCGCAGCTGTTCGAGCACGGCGATCCCGGTGCTGCCGCCGGTGAGCACCAGCGACGCGGACCCCTTCGCCGCCTGCACGTCGACCAGCCTGGTGACCAGGCGCGCGGCCGCGGCGGCCGCGAGGAGCCCGGGATTGGCGTAGACCACGACCTCGGAATTGCCGGTCATGCCTTCTCCGCGGTTTCGCGCGCGACCGCGATCGTTTCGCTCATTTGGCGTTGGTCTTCACAGTCGTCTTGCCGCTGCCGGACTTCTTCGCGGGCTTGGCACCCTCCGCGGGCTTGGCGGCCCCGTTGGCGAGCTTGTCCAGGCCGTGCAGCGCGGCCTCGTAGACCTCGTCCGGGTCGAGCCGCCGCAGCTCCTCGATCAGGCAGTCCTTGGTGCTGCGGCGGTGCAGCGCGATCCGCCGGGCGGGCTGGCCGGGTTGCGTCAGCGTGCCGACCTTGCCGTCCGGCCGGAACAGCTCCACCGGGCCGGACGCACGCTCCAGCGACACCGACTGGATGCCCTGCGCGGTCGCTGACTTCACCCGCTTCACCGGCACCCGCAGGTACTCGGTCAGCCAGCCGGCGAGCAGTTCGGTGGACGGCGAGTCGGCCTCGCCGGTCACCGTCGCGCCGGTGATCTTCTCGTACGGCGGCAGATCCAGCGCGGCCACCAGCTGGGCCCGCCAGTTGGTCAGCCTCGTCCAGGCCAGGTCGGTGTCCCCGGCCTCGTAGGCCTTGCGGCGGGTGATCAGCGCGCGCACCGGGTTCCGTTCCGCGGCGGAGTCGGTGATGCGGCGCTGTGCCAGCTCACCGAGCGGATCCTGGGCCGGCGCCTTCGGGCCCGCGCTGGGCCACCAGGTCACGATCGGCGCGTCCGACAGCAGCAGCGGCACGACGGCGCTCTGGCCCTGGCTGGCCAGCGGCCCGTACAGCCGCAGGACGATCACTTCGCTGGCGCCGGCGTCTCCGCCGACCCGGATCTGGCCGTCGATCCGGGCCGCGGCCGTCCGCGAACCGCGCGCGACGACGATCACCCGGCACGGGTGCTCCCGGCTGGCTTCGTTGGCCGCGTCGATGTGCTCCTCGAGGTGCTCGCCGTCGTCGTCGACGATCACCAGGGTGAGCACCCGGCCGAGTGCCACGGCGCCACCGCGTTCCCGGATCTCGACCAGCTTGCGGTTGACCTGCGAAGTCGTGGTGGAGGGCAGGTCGATGATCATGGACGCCCCAGTCCTTTCCGCGTGGTCCTGCTTCGGTGCACGCTCATGGCCTTCTCCAGTTCCGGCCGGACCGGGCGAGCATCGCGTCCGCCGAAGGCGGCCCCCAGCTGCCGGGCGCGTACGGTTCGGGCGTGCCGTGCTTGGCCCAGTGTTCCAGGACCGGGTCGAGGATTTCCCAGGACAGCTCGACCTCGTCGTTCACCGGGAACAGTGAAGGCTCGCCCAGCAGCACATCCAGGATGAGCCGCTCGTACGCCTCGGGGGAGGACTCGGTGAAGGCATGCCCGTACCCGAAGTCCATCGTGACGTCCCGGACCTCCATCGTGGTCCCCGGCACCTTCGAGCCGAACCGCAGCGTCACGCCCTCGTCCGGCTGTACCCGGATGACCAGCGCGTTCTGCCCCAGTTCCTCGGTGGAGGTGCGGTCGAAGGGCAGGTGCGGGGCCCGCTTGAACACGATCGCGATCTCGGTGACCCGCCTGCCCAGCCGCTTGCCGGTGCGCAGGTAGAACGGCACGCCCGCCCACCGGCGGTTCTCCACCGCCAGGGTGACCGCGGCGTAGGTCTCCGTGGTCGAGTCCTTGGCGAACCCGGCCTCCTGCAGCAGCCCGGGTACCTTCTTGCCGCCCTGCCAGCCGCCCGCGTACTGCCCGCGCGCCGTGGTCTCGTCGAGGGGCTGCAGCGGCTTGGTCGCCGACAGCACCTTGATCTTCTCGGCGCGCAGCGCCCGCGGCTCGAAGGAGACCGGCTCCTCCATCGCGGTGAAGGCGAGCAGTTGCAGCAGATGGTTCTGGATCACGTCGCGGGCCGCGCCGATGCCGTCGTAGTAGCCGGCGCGGCCACCGAGGCCGATGTCCTCGGCCATGGTGATCTGCACGTGGTCGACGTAGTTGGCGTTCCAGATCGGCTCGAACAGCTGGTTGGCGAACCGCAGCGCCAGGATGTTCTGCACCGTCTCCTTGCCGAGGTAGTGGTCGATGCGGAACACCGACTCCTCGGGGAAGACGTCGTTGACGATCGCGTTGAGCTCCCGGGCGCTGGCCAGGTCGTGCCCGAAAGGCTTCTCGATGACCACCCGGCGCCAGCTGTTTTCGTCACCGTTGGCCAGGCCGGAGCGGGCGAGTTGCTTGGTCACCACCGGGAACGCGCTCGGCGGGATCGACAGGTAGAACGCCGTGTTGCCGCCGGTGCCGCGTTCGGTGTTGAGCTCGCGCACCGTGTCGGCGAGCCGGTCGAACGCGTTGTCGTCGTCGAAGGAGCCCTGCACGAAGCGGATCCCCTCCGCGAGCCGGTGCCACACCGACTCTCGGAACGGGGTGCGCGCGTGCTCGGCCACCGCGTCGTGCACCAGCTGCCCGAAGTCCTCGTGCTCCCAGTCCCGTCGGGCGAAGCCGATCAGCGAGAAACCGGCGGGGAGCAGGCCGCGGTTGGCCAGGTCGTAGATCGCCGGCATCAGCTTCTTGCGGGACAGGTCACCGGTGACCCCGAAGATCACCAGGCTGGACGGCCCGGCGATCCTCGGCAGCCGCTTGTCCCGCGGATCGCGCAGCGGGTTGCTCCACCGGTCGCTCACTGTTCCTCCTCCGCGAGTTTGCGCGCGACCGCGATCGTGCCGGCAGGGCGCACGTGCGGTTCCTGACGAACGCCGGGAGGCAGGGCGCCCCGCCGCCCTGACAGCGGAGCGGGACGCGCCCGGTGGCCGGCGTGGTTGCCGCGGCCGATTGACGCGGAGCGACTCATCGTGTGCCGACCTCCTGTACCGCGCGAACCACATCGGCCAGGCCAGCGGCCCGGTCGGTCAGGTGCAGCCGCAGCACCGGCCTCCCGTGCTGGGTGAGCACCTGGGCGTCGCCGAGCGCCTGCGCGTGCTGCAGCCGGCCCAGCGTGTAGGGGCGGCCCGGCACCTCGAGGTCCGTTTCGGCGTCACCGGTGAGCTGGAGGAAGATGCCGTTCTGGTGACCGCCCTTGTGGTACTGGCCGGTCGAGTGCAGGAACCGCGGGCCCCAGCCGAAGGTGGTCTGCAGCCCGGTGCGCTTGGCCAGTTCGGACCGCAGCACCGCGGCGGAGGCGTCGTCGAGCCGGTCCAGGTACGCCTGTATGGCGAGGTAGCCGTGCTCCGGCGCGGTGCCGAGGAATTCGCGGAGCGCGTCGACGAGCGTGCCGCCCACCCGTCGCCCACCGCCGCCCTCAACGGAGGCGCCCCGCGCCACTGTATCGGCATCAACTCCCGCCGGAACGAAGATCTGCACCGGACCGTCCACAGCGGACGGTGCCTCGCCGCCCGACAGCTTGGCCGGGTCGTTCAGCAGGTCGCGCGCGGCCTGCTTGGCGGCCTCCACGTCCGGCTGGTCGAACGGGTTGATCTCCAGCAGCCGTCCGGCGATCGCCGTGGCGAACTCCCACAGCAGGAACTGCGCGCCCAGCGGACCCGCCGTCGCGATCTTGGCCGGGCCCGCGGCGGGGCCGATGGCGACCGGGGTGGCGTCCGGGCCGGCGTCGGCGAAGCCGGGCGCCTCGGGGCTGGCGACCGCCACCGGCAGCAGGCCGGTGCCCTGCTTGCCGGTCGACTCGGCGATCAGCTGCTCTGCCCAGTCGGCGAACCCCTTGATACCTGAACCGCTGTCCGCCAGTACGACCTTTTCGGCGCCGTCGTCGTGGGCGGCGCCCCACGCGGCCGCGAGTTGCAGAGCCGGGTTGCTCGCGTCATCGGCGGCCAGCAGCGGCGCGACGGCCGCGGCCTGGTCGAGCAGCCGGGCCACGTCGGCACCCGCCAGCCCGGCGGGAACCAGCCCGAACGCGGTGAGCGCCGAGTAGCGCCCGCCGACGTGCGGGTCGGCCAGGAACACCTTGCGGTAGCCCTCGGTCCCGGCGAGTTCGGACAGCGGCGAGCCCGGGTCGGTGACCACGACGATCCGGCTCGACGCGTCTATCCCGGCATCGGCGAAGGCCTTGGCGAAGATCCTGCGGTGACTGTCGGTCTCGACGGTGCCGCCGGACTTCGACGACACGACCACGACCGTGCGCTGCAGGTCGCCCGCGAGCGCGTCGGCGACCTGGCCGGGGTCGGTGGTGTCGAGGACGGTCAGCGGGACGCCGGTGGTGCCCGCGATCACCTCGGGGGCCAGCGACGATCCGCCCATCCCGGCGAGCACGACACGGTCCACCCCCCCGCCCCGCAACTCTTCCCGAAGTGCCTCGATCTCGCCGATCAGGGGGCGCGAGGTCTTGTGCAGCGTGGTCCAGGACAGCCGGATCGAGGCCTCGGGCTCGGCCCCGGCACCCCACAGCGTCGGGTCCTGCGCGGCGAGCTTGCTCGCCACCTGGTCGGCGGCGAGCTTGTCCACCAACGGCGCGGCTTTGGCCGCGAGCTCCCCGTCGACGATCTGGACAGTGGTGTCTTCCCCCGGCATCGGCTCAGTCCTTCGCCTTCTCGAGCTGGCCCGAAACCGTGTCCAGCAGCTCCTGCCAGGACTTTTCGAACTTCTCCACGCCCTCGTCCTCCAGGGTGCGGAAGACGTCCGGGATGTCGATGCCCACGGCCGAGAGCTGGTCGAACACCTCCTGTGCCTGGCGGCCGGTGCCGGTGACCTTGTCGCCACCGACCTGGCTGTGGTCGGCGACCGCGAACAGGGTCTTCTCCGGCATGGTGTTCACGCTGCCGGCGACCACCAGTTCGTCCACGTAGCGAGTGTCCGAGTAGGACGGGTCCTTCACGCCGGTGGACGCCCACAGCGGCCGCTGCGGGCTCGCGCCCTGCGCCTTCAGCGCCTGCCAGCGCTCGGTGGCGAACAGTTCCTCGTAGGCGGCGTAAGCCAGCCGCGCGTTGGCGATGGCGGCCTCACCGCGCAGCGCCTTCGCCTCGCCGCCGCCGATCTGGTCGAGGCGCTTGTCGACCTCGGTGTCCACACGCGACACGAAGAACGACGCCACCGACTGGATGGCACGCAGATCGTGGCCGTTGGCCTTGGCCTGCTCGAGCCCCGCGAAGAAGGCGTCGATCACCTTGCGGTACCGCTCCACGGAGAAAATGAGCGTGACGTTGACGCTGATGCCTTCGGCCAGGGTCCGGGTGATCGCGGGCAGGCCCTCCTCGGTGGCCGGGATCTTCACGAAGATGTTGGGCCGGTCCACGGTCTTCCACAGGTCCTGCGCCTCGGCCACCGTCTTCTCGGCGTCCTTGGCCAGGCGCGGGTCCACCTCGATGGACACCCGGCCGTCGACGCCCCCGCTGGCGCGGTACACGTCGCGGAACAGGTCTGCGGCGTTGCGCACGTCGGTCGTGGTCAGTTCGCGGACGGTGGCGGACAGGTCGGCGCCGCGGGCGGCGAGCTCGCGGACCTGCGCGTCGTAGGACTCACCCCTGGACAGGGCGTTGGCGAAGATGGTCGGGTTGGTGGTGACCCCGACGACGTGCCGGTCGCGGATCAGCTCGGCCAGGTTGCCGGTGTCGAGCCGTTCCCGGGACAGGTCGTCGAGCCAGATGGACACCCCGGCCCCGGCCAGTTGCGCGAGTCGGTCGGTCATGGCTGGTCATCCCCTTTCAGTTGGTGGAATTGGCGAGCGAGCGGCGGGCGGCGTCGGCGACGGCCTCGTCGGTGAACCCGAACTCGCGGAACAGGGTCTGGTAGTCGGCCGAAGCACCGAAGTGCTCGATCGACACGATCTCACCGGCGTCGCCGACGAAGCGGTACCAAGGCTGGGCTATCCCGGCCTCGACCGCCACCCGGGCCTTGACGGTGGAGGGCAGCACCGACTCCCGGTAGTCCTCGTCCTGCGCGTCGAACCACTCCACACACGGCATCGACACGACCCGGGTTCGAATACCCTCCGCTTCCAGGGCCTTCCGCGCGGCGACGGCGATCTGCACCTCGGAGCCGGTGCCGATCAGCACCACCTGCGGGTCGCCGTTGGAGGTGTCCTCGAGCACATAGCCACCCCTGGCCACGCCCTCCGCGGAGGTGCCTTCGAGGATCGGCACGTTCTGCCTGGTCAGCGCGATACCGGACGGGTGGTGGATGTCCTCCAGCACGGCCTTCCAGGCGGCCGCGGTCTCGTTCGCGTCCGCGGGCCGGACCACGTTCAGGCCCGGAATGGCGCGCAGCGACGCCAGTTGCTCGATCGGCTGGTGCGTCGGGCCGTCCTCGCCGAGGCCGATCGAGTCGTGCGTCCACACGTAGATGACCGGCGCCTTCATGATCGAGGCCAGCCGCACCGGCGGGCGCATGTAGTCGCTGAAGATGAGGAAGGTGGCGCCGTACGGGCGGGTGCCGCCGTGCAGCGCGATGCCGTTGAGGATCGAGCCCATCGCGTGCTCGCGGACACCGAAGTGCAGCGTGCGACCGTACGGGTTGGCGTTCCACATCTTGGTGGAGGCCTTCTCGGGGCCGAAGGAGTCGGCGCCCTTCATCGTGGTGTTGTTGCTCTCCGCCAGGTCCGCCGACCCGCCCCACAACTCGGGCAGCACGTCCGCGAGCGCGGACAGCACCTCACCGGAGGCCTTGCGGGTGGCGATGCCCTTGCCGCCCGGTTCCCAGCTGGGCAGGTTGTCCGCCCAGCCCTCGGGCAGGCCGCGGGTGGCCAGCCGGTCGGCGAGGGCCTTGCGCTCCGGGTTGGCCGCGGCCCACGCCTCGAAGCGCTCCTGCCACTCGGCCCGCCACTGCTTGCCGCGGTCGATCGCCTTGCGCGTGGCGGCCAGCACCTCGTCGGAGATCTGGAAGCTCTTCTCCGGGTCGAAGCCGAGGATTTCCTTCACCGCGGCGACCTCTTCGGCGCCCAGCGCGGCGCCGTGCGCCTTGCCGGTGTTCATCTTGTTCGGCGCGGGATAGCCGATGATCGTGCGCAGCAGGATGAACGAGGGCCGTGGGTCCGCCTTGGCCGCCTTGATGGCCTCTTCGATCGCGACGACGTCCTCGCCGCCCTCGACGACCTGGACGTGCCAGCCGTAGGCCTCGTACCGCTTGGCGGTGTCCTCGCTCAAGGCGATCGTGGTGTCGTCCTCGATGGAGATCTTGTTGTCGTCGTAGAAGACGATCAGGTTGCCCAGCTCCTGGCGCCCGGCGATGGAGGACGCCTCGGAGGTCACGCCCTCCTCGATGTCGCCGTCGGAGGCGATCACGTAGATGTGGTGGTCGAAGATGCTCTCGCCGGGAGCGGGCGCGGGGTCGAGCAGGCCGCGCTCACGGCGGGCGGCCATGGCCATCCCGACCGCGTTGGCCAGGCCCTGGCCCAGCGGGCCGGTGGTGGTCTCCACTCCGCGCGTGTGCTGGTACTCGGGGTGGCCGGGGGTCCTGGAGCCCCACTTGCGCAGTTGCCTCAGGTCCTCGAGTTCGAGCCCGTAGCCGGCGAGGAACAACTGGATGTAGAGAGTCAGGCTGCTGTGGCCGGCGGAGAGGATGAACCGGTCACGGGCGGGCCACTCGGGGTCGGCGGGGTCGTGCCGCATGACCCGCTGGAAGAGCGTGTACGCCAGCGGCGCCAGGCTCATCGCGGTGCCGGGGTGACCACTGCCGCAGTTCTCGACGGCGTCCGCGGCGAGCACCCGGATGGTGTCCACCGCCCGGGTGTCGAGGCCGGTCCAGTCGGCGGGCACGTTCCGCCGGAGCAGAGGGTTGTTCTCGCTGATGGTGGCGGTTTCGGACACTGAACTCGAACTCCCGGTGCTAGTCGTAGTGACGGTTGCTGTTTCTCGCGCAGGCCCCACTCATCTCAATCGATCCCGAAGAGGCGGTATTCCTGCTCGGGGCGCGCGGGCCCAACCACAACCGGCGCCCCCGGCGGCCAGCCTAGTAGGTCGGCTACCCGATGAGGGTGTGACCGACACCCTCCAACCCCCAGGACAAGCGCCGGAATCGGGCGCGATTACGATCTGTGGCGGTGCCGGCTTTCCGGCGGGCGCCTGCCGAACCCGAACCCAGGGAGCGAAATGTCGTTGGTGAACGCTGCGCACCGACGCAGTGACCACACCAGCGCTGCGCGGCCCAGCGGACCCCGGCGGGTCCGCCAGCTCGTCGGCGCCTATGTCGCGCTGACCAAACCGCAGGTCATCGAACTGCTGCTGGTCACGACCATCCCGGCGATGTTCCTCGCCGGGCGGAGCATCCCGTCGCCGCTGCTGATGCTGGCCACGCTGGTCGGCGGGGCGATGGCGGCGGGCAGCGCGAACGCGCTCAACTGCGTGATCGACGCGGACATCGACAAGGTGATGAAACGCACGCGGCGCCGCCCGCTGGTGCGCGACTCGGTGCCGCGGCGGAACGCGCTGGTGTTCGGGCTCGTCCTCGGCGTGGGTTCGTTCGTGATGCTGTACTTCACGGTCAACCTGCTCGCCGCGGCGCTCGCGGTCGCCACGATCCTGTTCTACATCTTCGTCTACACGCTGGTGCTCAAGCGGCGCACGGCGCAGAACGTCGTGTGGGGCGGCGCGGCCGGCTGCATGCCGGTGGTGATCGGCTGGGCCGCGGTGACCGGCACGGTGCAGTGGCCCGCGTTCGTGATGTTCGGGGTGATCTTCTTCTGGACGCCGCCGCACACCTGGGCGCTGGCCATGAAGTACCGCGAGGACTACGAGCGCGCGGGCGTGCCGATGCTGCCCGTGGTGGCCACCCCCGAGCACGTCGCCCGGCAGATCGTCGTCTACTCGTGGGTCATGGTCGGCTGGACGCTGCTGCTCCTGCCCGCGACGAGCTGGCTGTACGCGGCCTTCGCGGTGCTGGCCGGCACCTGGTTCCTGTTCTACGCCCACCGGCTCTACGCCCAGGTCCGAAGCGGGGTGCCGGCCAAGCCGATGGCCCTGTTCCACCGGTCCAACACCTACCTCATGATCGTGTTCTGCGCGCTCGCCGTCGACTCGGCGATCGGCCTGCCCGCGATCGGCCTGCCCTTCTGAGTCCCGGCGCGGGAATTCACGCGCCGGTAAAGTCGTTGGTTCACCGGCCGATCGATGTGCGCGAGCGAAAGTGGGTTGCCGTTGTCCCTGTCGCCGGACCGCGAACCAGAGAACGCGACCGAACTGAAGGCGGAGCAGGACTACGTGTCCATGCTCTACCGCAGACTCGACGCCGAACGTGAGACGGCGCAGCGGAGGCTCACCGACGCGCTGGGCCAGGCGGGTGGTACGCCACAGGCCCGCACCGAGCGGGACGTCTCGTCCACGATGTACTCCGAGCGCCTCGCCCAGCTCACTTCCGTCGAGCAGGGGTTGTGCTTCGGCCGCCTCGACTTCCATGAGGGCGATGTCGCCTACATCGGCAGGCTGGGGCTGTTCGACGAGGAGCGCGACTACGAACCGCTGCTGCTGGACTGGCGCGCGCCGGCCGCCCGGCCGTTCTACCTGGCCACCGCGGCGTCCCCGGAGGGCGTCCGGAGACGCCGCCACATCCGGACGCTGAGCCGCCGCGTGGTCGGGCTCGACGACGAAATCCTCGACCTGCACGCCGCCGACCAGGGTCACGACCTCGGGCTCGCCGGGGAAGCCACCCTGCTGGCCGCCCTGGAACGCCGCCGCACGGGTGAGATGAGCGACATCGTCGCCACCATCCAGGCCGAGCAGGACCGGATCATCCGCGACGGCCTCAACGGGGTGCTCGTCGTGCAGGGCGGGCCGGGCACCGGGAAGACCGCCGTCGCCCTGCATCGCGCCGCCTACCTGCTCTACACCTACCGCCGGCAGCTGGCCACCCGCGGTGTGCTGGTGGTCGGCCCGAACAGCACGTTCCTGCGTTACATCGGCCAGGTGCTGCCGTCCCTCGGCGAGACCGGCGTGCTGCTGTCCACCATCGGGCAGTTGTACCCCGGGGTACGCGCCACCGGGCAGGATTCCCGTGAAGCGGCCGAAATCAAGGGCCGGGCGGCAATGGCCGGCGTGCTCGCCGAGGCCGTGCGGGACCGGGAGCAGGTGCCCGAGGACGTGCTGCAGGTGGAGTTCGACGGCGGCGTGCTCGCCCTCGACCGGGTCACCTGCGAGCGCGCCAGGGCGAAGGCCCGCGCCACGCTCCGCCCGCACAACGTGGCTCGCCGCGTGTTCGTCGAAGAGCTCCTGGAGGTGCTGGCCGAGCAGGCCGCCGGGCGGTTCGAAGTGGACCTCTTCGAGGGCGTCGACGAGATCGCGCTGGAAGAGGGGGAGACCGCGGACGCGCCGGTGCTCGACGCGGGCGACCGGGAGGAGATCCGCGCCGAGCTGGCCACGTCCGGGACGGTGCTCGCCGCGCTGGATTCGTTGTGGCCCAAGATGACCCCGCAACGGCTGCTGCGCGACCTGTTCGCGTCGCCGGACCGCCTGGTGGCCGCGGCCGGCTGTCTGCTCACCGCCGCCGAACGCGAGCGCCTGGCGCGTCCGCCCCGGTCCCCGTGGACCCCGGCCGACGTGCCACTGCTCGACGAACTGGCCGAGCTGCTCGGCCAGGACGACACCGAACAGCGGGCCGCGCGCGAGCGCCGGGAGCGTGAGGAACGCGCCTACGCCGAAGGCGTGCTGCACATCCTGGAGCAGGACGAGGAGATCATCGACGAGGAGATCCTGCGGGTCGCCGACATCCTCGACGCCGAGCTGTTCGCCGAACGCCAGCAGCGCCGCGGCGAGCTGACCGCCGCCGAGCGGGCCGCCCGCGATCGCAGGTGGACGTTCGGGCACGTGATCGTCGACGAGGCGCAGGAACTGTCCCCCATGGACTGGCGGTTGCTGATGCGGCGCTGCCCGAGCCGGTCGATGACGCTGGTCGGCGACGTCGCGCAGACCGGTGCCCCGGCCGGTGCCTCCGCGTGGCAGGAGGTGCTCGGCCCGCATGTCGGCGAACGCTGGCGGCTGCGCGAGCTGACGATCAACTACCGGACGCCGACGGAGATCATGCTCCTCGCCGCGGCCGCGCTGGCCGAAGTGGACGCGCGGCTGCGAGTGCCGGAGTCGGTGCGGGAAACCGGGGTCGTGCCCTGGCAGTGCCGGATACCAGGCGCCCGGATACGCTCCATTGTGGACGATGAGCTGGCCGCCGCGGACGGGGGCACGGTCGCCGTGCTGTGCCCGGAGAACCGGCTTTCCGAGTTGCGTGGCGAACTGCCCGGCGGCGACCGGGTGTCGCTGCTGTCCGTCGGCGAGGCCAAGGGGCTGGAGTTCGACGGCGTGATCGTCGTGGCGCCGGAGGAGATCGTGGCGGGCTCCTCGCGCGGCTGGAACGACCTGTACGTGGCGCTCACCCGCGCGACGCGACGGCTCGGAATCGTCTACACCGCAACGGAGTTGGCAGTTTTGGCCGACACGTTGGCGAATTCACGGGGCGGCACTGGGGACCATTGAGCGCCAGCGCGGCGGCAGCGGCGTAAACAAGGCGTTCGCTTTGTCGCGCCCTGGCGATGTCATCGCGTGGGCGCGCGAGATCGCCGAAAGAACGGGGGCTGGGTAGGTACCGGTTTTCGCCCGGTTAAGGTGACGCCATGCGTAACGCTGGCAAGATCATGACCGTGGCGGCCGCCGCGCTGTGCCTCGCTGCCTGCGCCAGCAGCCAGGTGGCGTCGCCCTATCCGGCCGGTGACGGGCCCACCTACCCGGCGCCGAACCCGGTCGCCGCCCCGTCCTCGACCGCGGCGCCGAGCACCTCGGCCGGCCACGCGTGCACGGCGGACGACGTCAAGGTCAGCGGCGACGTCGGTGCCAAGCCGACGGTCACGATCCCGGACACCTGCACCGCGCCGACCACCCTGCTCACCAAGGACCTCAAGGCCGGCACCGGGGCGGCGGCCACGACGGGCAGCACCCTCGGTGTCACCTACGACCTGGTGACCTGGTCGGACAAGAAGGACTTCGGCTTCCAGTCCTTCTCGTTCGCGCTCGGCGAGAACCAGGCCATCGCGGGCTGGGACCAGGGCCTGGCGGGCATCCGGCAGGGCGGGCGCAGGCTGGTGATCGTGCCGCCGAACCTGGCCACCGGCTCGATCGGCAACCAGTCGGTCAAGCCGGACGAGACGCTCGTCTTCGTGATCGACGCCGTCCAGGTCACCGGCTGAGTCGTGGACCTGCGCGGGGCAACCGTCGTCGTGACCGGCGCGTCGTCCGGTATCGGCGCGGCCACCGCGCGGATGCTGCACGACGCCGGTGCCCTTCTGGTGCTGCATGGCCGGGACACCGGGCGCCTCGCCGCGCTCGCCGAGCACACCGGCGGGCTTGCGCTCCCGGCCGACTTCGCCGACGTCGCCGCCGTGCGCGAGGCCGCCGACGAGGTCGCCCGGCGGTTCGGCAAGGTGGACGTGCTGGTCAACAACGCGGGCATCGGCTGGGCGGGCCCGTTCCCCGAGATGACCGGCGAGGACGTACGGCGGCTGATCGCGGTCAACCTCACCGCGCCGATCGAACTGACCCGCGCGCTGCTGCCCGTGATGGCCTCGCCGGGTCGGATCGTCTTCGTCACCTCGATCGCCGGTCGCACGGGGGTGGCGGGTGAGGCGGTGTATTCGGCGGTCAAGGCGGGCGTGGACGCGTTCGCGGAGAGTCTCCGGTTCGAGCTGGCGGGCAGCCCGGTCACGGTCGGCGTGGTGGTTCCCGGCGTGGTCGACACCGAGTTCTTCGCCCGCCGTGGCCGCCCCTACCAGCGCCGCTCTCCGCGTCCCCTGCCCGCGGACCAGGTCGCCGCGGCCGTGCTGCGCACGGTCCGCGACGGGCGTGCGGAAACCTACGTCCCGGGATGGCTGCGGCTGCCCGTCGCGGTGCGCGGGGTCGTGCCCGGGCTCTACCGGCGGCTGGCTGCCCGCTTCGGTGGTTCCGGTTAGTGCCCGGCGGGGGCATGATCATGAGTGTGGGTCAGCAGCAGGCGGGCCGGTTGCCCGCGTCGGACGCGTTCTTCCTGCACGTCGAGTCGGAGGCGGCACCGCACCACGTGGGCGGGCTGGTCATGCTGGACACCTCGCGCGCCGCGCGGCCGCCGAGCCGGGAACAGGCCATCGCGGCGATCAGCGCCAAGCTCGGCAAGCTGCCGCGGTTCGGGCTGCGCCTGGCCGGATCGCCGGGCCGCCCGCGGTGGATCCCGCACCCCGAACTGGACTGGTCCTGGCATGTGCCGGCCTTCGACCTGACCCGGCCGGACGGCAGGCCCGGTGGCATGTCCGCGCTGCACGCCCTGGTCGCCGATCTTGCCGCGCGACCGCTTCCCCGTGACCGGCCGCTGTGGCGGTTCTGCGTGGTCACCGGCGTGGAAGAGGGGGTCGCCGCGATCGTGTCCCTGGCACACCACGCGGTGGCCGACGGGATCGGCATGATCAACCTCATGCTCGGGCTGTTCGACTCGCCCGACCTGACGGCCGGGATGGAGGACGTGCCCCGGCCCGGCCCGCTGCGGAAGCTGCTGGGCGGCGCGGTGGGGCTCGCGCAACTGGCCACCGACCGGCGGCCGAAAGCGGCGCTGCCGGTCAGCGAGACCGCGCGGCGGCGCTTCGGCACGCTGCGGCTGGATTTGGACTCGGTCCGGGAGTTGGCCCGCAAGCGGGGAGCGAGGGTCACCGACGTGGTGCTGTGCGGAACCGCCGGTGCGCTGCACCGTGTCAGTGACGCTCCGCTGCCGCCGAAACTGCTGGTGAACGTCCCGCTGATGGCGGCCGACATCCGGCCGGGCCGGGACGGCAACGTGACGGCCGGGGTGATGGTCGAAGTGCCTTCGGGCCCGATGCCCGAGCCCGAACGGCTGGCCGCGATCACGAAGGCCAGCGCCCGCCTGCGCACCGGCACCCGGGTGATCGCGTCCCGGTTCGTCATGACGACCGTCGCCGAGATGATGCCGCCCGCCTTCCACGGCTGGTTCGCGCGCGCCGTCTACGGAGGCAAGTTCTTCAACGGCACGGTGTCCAACATGCCCGGCGCCGGCTGGCAGGTGGTCGCGCTGGGCGAGTACCCGCTGATCACCGCCTACCCGATCATCCCGATCGCGCCCGGCACGCCGTTCGTGGTGGGCGTGCTGGGCTGGCACGGCTCGTTTTCGATGAGCGTGGCCACCGACCCCGCCTGCGTGGACGACGCCGAGGAGTTCGCCGGCGAGTTCCGCAAGGTCCTGGACGAACTGGCTTAGCTGGAGGGTTCGGGGAAACCCCAGGCGAGCGCCAGCGTGAGGCGGCGGCGGTTGTCCGGGTCGTCGAGCGTGTCGCCGAAGAGCTCGCGGAGCTGGCTCAGCCGGTACCGCACCGTCTGCGGATGGATGTGCAGCTCCTCGGCGACGGCCCGCCGGTCCCCGAGATGGCGCAGCCACGAGGCCAGCGTCTCGCACAGCCGCTGCCGGGTGACCGGGCCGAGGTCGGCGAGCGGCGCGAGGCACTGCGTCCGGAAGGTGTTTAGGAGCCGCGGGTCGCGGTGCACGATGATCGAGTCGAGATGCTCGTCGACGAACACCGGGTCGTCGGCCAGCACCCCGGACCGGCGTAGCTCCAGGGCCACCTCGGCGACCCGCATGCTGGCGGGCAGGTCCTCCAGGGGCACCGCGTGGCCGACCACTGCGTCCGCCCCGTGCAGCGCGGTGGCCAGCCGCTGCCGCCGTTGCGGGCCGTCGGGGTCCGGAATGATCGCGCACGTCATCCGCTCCCGCCGCACGTGGAGGCAGGAGTGGTTCAGCCGCGCCAGCAGCGCGCCCCCGACCGGGTGGTCCGGCTCGACCAGGATCACCGCGGCCTCGCGCGGCACGGGCCAGTCCACCCGGGCCGCGGCGGCCCTGATGGCCGCGGAGTCCGAGCGGTCGGACAGCAGCATGCTGCCCAGTTCGTCGCGCAGCCGCTCCCGGGCGACCGCGGCTTCGGACTGCTCGAGCACGTATCCGCGGGCCGACGCCGAGGACAGCTGGTCGACGAAGATGAACACCGCTTCGGCGAGCGAGGCGAACACGTCCGAGGGGACGCCGACATCCAGGGCCACCGCGGCGACGTGGTGCCAGGCCACCCGCGCCCCGATCTGGTAGGCCGACAGCAGGCTGGTCAACTCGCGGCCCTGCTGCCACTGGGCACGGCCGATCTCCTCGAACAGGGGCTGCTCCCCGAGCTGGTCCGCCGGGTGCAGGGAGGCGCCGGAAAGCTCGGTGATGTCCCATCTGGCCATACCGACCAGCCGGTGCACGAACATGGTCGCCGAGGCCACCACCTCCTCGCGCTCGGTGACCAGGAATTCGGCGTAGTCCGGCCAGTGTTCGGCCAGGAGCCGGGTGACGTCGTCAAAGATCCGTGGCAACCGGTCCGCGGTCGCCATCGCGAGTTCTGACAGTTTTGTTTCGGTGTTCACATGGTTGTCGGACGCGTCGTCACCATCCGCAGACGCGTCACCGTTTTCCGCAGCTCTCAGACGTGTTTCCGGCTTGTTGCCCACAGCGCCCGGCTACCTCCACTCGCTCGTTACGGCACTTCCCTCTCGTCCCTAATACTGTTCGCTCGTGACAACCGGGGCATCTCAAAATTTGTTTCCCGTGTGAAGCACCGGTCCGCCCTCTGGATGGATTATGGGCCGATGGGAGCGGTACCGACAGGGCAGGCCCGCGCGCTCGCGGAGAAGAAACGTGCCGAGAACTTTCCGGTAGCCCTGCGGATACTGCCGAAGGCGCTGCGCCGCGATCTCGGCGCACTCTACGACGTGGTGCGTGTCATCGACGATCTCGGCGACGAATCCGAGGGCGACCGCACCGCCGCGCTGCTGCGATTCCGTGACGATTTGGCGCGGGCCTGGGACGGGCGGCCCGCCGAACCCGTGCTGCACCGGCTCGTGCCCACGATCCGCGCCCGCGGGCTCGAGCTCGACCCGTTCGATCGCCTGATCCAGGCGAACCTCCAGGACCAGAAGGTCACGCGCTACGCGACCCAGGCGGAGCTCGAGGACTATTGCGTGCTGTCCGCCAACCCGGTCGGCCGGATCGTGCTGCGGATCTTCGGGGTGCGCTCGGCGGAGGCGGACCGCCTTTCGGATCGGGTCTGCACCGCGCTGCAACTGCTCGAGCACTGCCAGGACGTCGCCGAGGACCACCGGGCCGGGCGGATCTACCTGCCCCAGTCGGATCTGGCCGCGCATCGGGTCGACGAGCGTGACCTGGCCGGGGTCCGCCCGGTCGTGGCGCTGCAGGCGAAGCGGGCGGGGGATCTGCTGGCCGACGGCGCCGTGCTGGTGAAGCACCTGCGCGGCTGGGCGCGGCTGGCCATCGCGGGATACGTCGCGGGCGGGCTGGCGACCGCGGACGCGCTCCGCAGGGCGAACTGGGAGGTGCTGGCGGGCCCGCCCCGCCCGCGCCGCCGTGACGTGCTGATTCACCTGGTCAAACTGTTGGGAGGCCGCCGGTGGGCATGACGGATGTCGAGCACGCGTACGCGGCGTGCGAATCGATCACCAAGACCGAAGCACGCAACTTCTACTACGGCATCCGCCTACTCACCCGGCCACGCAGGGCCGCGTTGTGCGCGGTCTACGCGCTGGCCCGGCGCATCGACGACATCGGCGACGGGGACCTGCCGGCCGAAGAGAAGGCCGATCAGCTCGACGAGGTCCGCAAGTCGCTGGCCGCGCTGGCCACCGCGACCGACCCGGTGCTGGTCGCGGTGGCCGACGCGGCACGCCGGTTCCCGGTCCCGCTGGAAGCCTTCGAGGAACTGCTCGACGGCGTGTGGATGGACATCGAAGGGCGGCACTACGCGACCTTCGACGAGCTGGTCCAGTACTGCCGGTGTGTCGCGGGCTCCATCGGGCGGCTGTGCCTGGGCGTCTTCGGCAGCCGGCCTCATCCGGACGCCGCCCGCTACGCCGACGCGCTGGGCATCGCGCTTCAGCAGACCAACATCCTGCGCGACATCCGGGAAGACCTTCTCAACGGCCGCGTGTACCTGCCGAAGGAGGATCTCGACGCCTTCGGCGCCGAGCTGGTCGTCGACGAGCAGGGTGTCCTGGCCGACCCCGGCGGCCGGCTTTCGGCCCTGATCCGGCACAGCGCCGCGCGGGCCCGCGACTGGTACGCCGACGGCCTGCGGCTCACGCCCCTGCTCGACCGGCGCAGTGGCGCCTGCTGCCTGGCGATGGCGGGCATCTACCGCCAACTGCTGGACCGCATCGCGCAACGGCCGTCGAGGGTGTTCGACCGCCGGCTTTCCTTGTCGGGAAAGGAGAAACTCGTCGTGGCGGCCAAGGCGCTCAAGGGGCGGCCGCTGTGACGGGCCGGGTGGTGGTCGCCGGGGGCGGACTCGCCGGGATCACCGCGGCCCTGCACTGCGCCGACGCCGGGCATCAGGTGACCGTCCTGGAGTCCCGCGGCCATCTCGGTGGGCTGACCCACTCCTTCCGGCGCGGCGAGCTGGAGGTGGACAACGGGCAGCACGTGTTCCTGCGCTGCTGCACGTCCTATCTGGCGCTGCTGCGGCGGCTGGGCGTCACCGGCAAGGTGTTCCTGCAGCCGAAACTGTCTATTCAGGTCCGCTCGCCCCGGTTGCGGGAACCGGTCTGGCTGCGCCGCACACCGCTGCCCGCGCCGGTGCACCTGGCCGGCTCGGTGCTGAAGTACCGGCCGCTCGCGCTCGCCGACCGGTTGCGGTTCGCCGGTGCCGCGCTGGCGCTGCGGAGCGTCGATCCGGCCGCGCCGTCGTCGGACGCGCAGTCCTTCGCGACCTGGCTCTCCGCGCACGGGCAGAGCGTTGAGGCGGTGACCAAGCTGTGGGACCTGGTCGGCATCGCGACGCTCAACGCCCGCGCCACCGGCGCTTCACTCGGGCTGGCCGCCGCCGTGTTCCAGCTGGGCCTGCTCACCGATGCCGCCGCGGCCGACATCGGCTGGTCCAAGGTGGCCCTGCGGCAGCTGCACGGCGACCCGGCGCTGGCCCGGCTCACCGAGGCAGGGGCGGAAGTGGTGTTCGGTGCCAAGGTCAGTGCACTCCGGCGCGACGGCGACGGCTGGCGCGTGACGGCGGGAGAGACCGAGCTGTCCGCGGACGGCGTCGTGCTGGCGGTGCCGCCTTCGGCCACGGCACGCATCCTGCCGCCCGGCAGCGTCGAACTGCCCCCGCGGTGGGCCGAGCAGTTGGGCAGCTCGCCGATCGTCAACGCGCACGTGGTGTTCGACCGGAAGGTGATGGACGAGCCATTCCTGGCAGCGGTGGACTCCGAGGTGCAGTGGGTGTTCGACCGGACCGGCCAGGCAGGCGTGACCGAAGGCCAGTATGTGGCGGTCTCGATGTCCGCCGCCGACGACCTGATCGACCTGCCGGTGCGCGCGATCCGCGAACGTCTCCTGCCCGCGCTGCGCGAGGTGTTGCGAACCCGTGCCGGGGTGCGCGATTTCTTCGTCACGCGCGAACGGCACGCCACGTTCCGCCCGGCGCCGGGGTGTGCCGCACTGCGGCCGGGCCCGGTCACCCAGGCCGACGGGCTCGTGCTCGCCGGGGCGTGGACGGCCACCGGATGGCCCGCGACGATGGAGGGCGCTGTCCGCAGTGGTGAGGCGGCGGCCCGCGCTCTGCTCGACACGATGCCGAGTAAGAGGGAGGGGATCCTCACATGACCGTTGTTCTCGATTCGTTGCAGCAGGGGCGGCAGACCGTTCAGCCCGCGATCCGGGAAGCGCTGGACCGGCTCGACCCCACCAGCCGGTCGATCGCCTACTACCACTTCGGCTGGACCGACCTCGACGGAAACCCGACCTCGGGCGGGGGCAAGGCGATCCGGCCGGCGCTGGCGCTGCTGTCGGCGGAGGCCGCGGGCGCGCCGCCATCGGTGGGGTTGCCCGGTGCGGTCGCGGTCGAACTGGTGCACAACTTCTCGCTCCTGCACGACGACTTGATGGACGGCGACACCGAGCGGCGGCACCGGCCGACGGTGTGGTCGGTGCGCGGGGCGGCCAGCGCCATCCTGACCGGCGACGCGCTGCTTTCCCTTGCCCAGGAAGTACTTCTGGACGGCGACGGCCCGTGCGCCATCGCCGCGGCGCGGCTGCTGGCCGAGGCGACCAACGAGCTGATCCGGGGCCAGGTCCTTGACGTCGCCTTCGAACGGCGCAACGGCGTGGGCCTCGACGAATGCCTCGACATGGCTGCGGGCAAGACCGGCGCCCTGCTGTCCGCCAGCGCGGCGATCGGGGCCGTGCTCGCCGGAGCGCCGCGCGCCACCATCGACGGCCTCGCCGGGTTCGGTGCCGACCTGGGGCTGGCCTTCCAACTGGTGGACGATGTGCTGGGGATCTGGGGCGAGCCCGCGGTCACCGGCAAGCCGGTGTACTCCGACCTGCGCGCCCGCAAGAAGAGCCTGCCGGTGACGTACTCGATCACGCACGGGGGCGCGATCGGCCGGGAGCTCGCCGCCTGGCTGGCGGCCGGTGAGCCGCCGGACGAGGCCGGGATCCGGCACGCGGCCGAGCTGGTGGACCAGGCGGGCGGGCGCCGCTGGGCGCTGGACGAAGCGCACCGCCGGATGGCGGCGGGCAGACGGAAACTCGAGGACGCCGAGGTCGGAGAGCGAGTGCGCGAGGAACTGCTGTCCCTCGCGCGGTTCATCGTCACTAGGGAGGCCTGATGACCCAGATCGCTTCCGAGGCTGTCGCCGTCGAAAAGCTCGCGTTGGAGCGCGCGGTCGCTCATTTGAAGAGCTTGCAGACCGAGGGCGGCTGGTGGAAGGGCGAGCTGGAAACCAACGTCACCATGGATGCCGAGGACCTGCTGCTGCGGGAGTTCCTCGGCATCCGGTCCGAAGTGGACACCGAGGAGGCCGCCCGGTGGATCCGCTCGCGGCAGCGGGAGGACGGGACCTGGGCGACCTTCTACGGCGGCCCCGGCGACCTGTCCACCACGATCGAGGCGTGGGTGGCGTTGCGGCTGGCCGGGGACGAGCCGGACGCGTCGCATATGCGGGCCGCCGCCAGGTTCGTGCTGGACCGGGGCGGGGTGGAGGCCGGCCGGGTGTTCACCCGCATCTGGCTGGCGCTGTTCGGGCTGTGGTCCTGGGACGAGTTGCCCAACATGCCGCCGGAGCTGATCTACCTGCCCTCGTGGTTCCCGCTCAACGTCTACGACTGGGCGTGCTGGGCACGGCAGACCGTGGTGCCACTGACCATCGTGGCCACCCTGCGCCCGGTGCGCCCGCTGCCGTTCGGCATCGAAGAGCTCCGCGCCAACCCCGGGCGGGAACGGAAGTTCGTGCGCCCGTGGACCTGGTCCGGTGCCTTTCACTACCTCGACAAGACGCTGCACACCTACGCCAGGCTGCCGGTCCAGCCGATGCGCAAGCGGGCCATGCGGGAGGCCGCCGAGTGGATTCTCGCCCGGCAGGAGGCCGATGGGTCGTGGGGCGGGATCCAGCCGCCGTGGGTGTACTCCCTGCTGGCGCTGCACCTGCTCGGCTATCCGATGAACCACCCGGCCGTGAAGGCCGGTTTCGAAGGCCTCGAGGGGTTCGTCATCCGCGAGGACACGCCGGAAGGCCGGGTGCGCAGGCTGGAGGCCTGCCAGTCGCCGGTGTGGGACACGGGGCTGGCCGCGATCGCGTTAAGCGACGCCGGGGTGCCCGCGGACGATCCGGCGTTGCTCAAGGCCACGGACTGGCTGCTGGGCGAGGAGATCCGGCAGCCGGGCGACTGGGCGGTGCGGCGGCCCGCCACCCCGCCGGGCGGCTGGGCGTTCGAATTCGCCAACGACGTCTACCCGGACACCGACGACACCGCCGAGGTGGTGCTCGCGCTGCGTCGCGTCTCCCATCCGGACGGACCCCGGGTGAAGGAGGCGATCGAGCGGGCGGTCACCTGGTCGCAGGGCATGCAGTCCGCCGACGGTGGCTGGGGCGCGTTCGACGCCGACAACACCCGCACGCTCACCATGAGCCTGCCGTTCTGCGACTTCGGCGCGGTGATCGACCCACCGTCGGCCGATGTGACCGCGCACGTGGTGGAAATGCTCGCCGCGGTGGGGCTTTCCGGCGGCACGGAATGCCGCCGGGGCGTCGGGTGGCTGCTCGAGGCGCAGGAAGAGGACGGTTCCTGGTACGGCCGATGGGGCGCCAACCATGTCTACGGCACCGGCGCCGTGGTGCCCGCGCTGGTCGCGGCCGGGGTGCCCGCTTCGGCGGAGCCCGTCCGCCGTGCCGTGGCCTGGCTGGCGGCGCACCAGAACCCGGACGGCGGGTGGGGCGAAGACCTGCGTTCCTACCGGGACCCGGCATGGGTCGGCAAGGGCGATTCGACGGCTTCCCAGACGGCATGGGCACTGATGGCGCTGCTCGCGGCGGGGGAGCGTGAGTCGTCCGGTGTGGAGCGTGGGGTGCGGTGGCTGGTGCAGACCCAGCGCGAGGACGGCGGCTGGGACGAGCCGCAGTTCACCGGCACCGGGTTCCCCGGCGACTTCTACATCAACTACCACCTGTACCGGATCGTGTTCCCGGTCTCCGCGCTGGGGCGGTACCTGCGTGCGGAGCAACCATGACCGGGGTTGTCTGTGCGCCGCTCCGCCTGGAGGCCGCCGCGTTGCGGGTCCCGGGCGCGCGGGTGCTGCACACGGGCATGGGGCCGCGGCGGTCGGCCGAGGCCGCGGCGCGGCTGGGCGACACGCCGGCCGTGCTCGCGGGCGTGGCCGGAGCGGTGACCGACCGGGTGCGGCCGGGTGATCTCGTGGTCGCCACCGAGATCGACGGCCCGGACGGCCCGGTTTCCCCGCCTTCGGCGCCACTGCTCGCGGCGGCGCTGCGGCGGCACGGCCTGACCGTCCACACCGGACCGATCGCGTGTTCGGAAACCCTCGTGGAGGGCGCCGAACGGGTGCGCCTCGCCGAGCGCGGGGCACTCGCGGTGGACATGGAGTCGGCGGGGTTCGCCACCGTCCCGGGGCCGCTGGCCGTCGTGAGGTCCGTTGTGGACACGCCGGGGCATCCGTTGTGGCGGCCCGGCACGGTGTGGCGGGGAATCGCCGGGCTACGTTCGCTTCGCGCGGCTGCGCCGGTCCTGGCCGACTGGTGCGCGGCCGCGGCACACGGCGAGATCCTGCTCGCCAGCCCCCGGTCGTTCTGCGCGGGCGTCGACAGGGCGATCGAGATCGTGGAACGCGCGCTGGCCCGCTATGGCGCACCGGTGTACGTGCGGCGCCAGATCGTGCACAACGCCCATGTCGTGCGGCGGCTGGAAACGCTGGGCGCGGTGTTCGTAAAGGAGGTCGAGGAGGTGCCGGCCGGGGCCACCACGGTGCTGGCCGCGCACGGGGTCGCGCCGTCGGTGCGCAAGGCCGCCGCGGACCGGGGGGTGCACCTCATCGACGCGACCTGCCCGCTGGTCACCAAGGTGCACAACGAGGTGCGGCGGTACAGCGCGCGCGGGGACACCGTGTTCCTGATCGGGCACGCCGATCATGAGGAGGTGGAAGGAACGCTCGGCGAGGCGCCCGACCAGGTGGTCGTGGTGGAGGACGCCGCGGCGGCCGCGCAGGTCCGGCCGCCGGATCCGGAAAAGGTGGCCTACGCCATGCAGACCACGCTGGCCGTGGACGAAGCCGAGGAGATCGCGGCCGTGCTCCGCAAGCGGTTTCCCGCGATGTCCGCGCCACGCCGGGACGATATCTGTTACGCGACAACGAATCGGCAGCGTGCTGTGCGGGTCGTCGCCGAGCACGCCGATCTCGTTCTCGTCGTCGGCTCGGGCAACTCGTCCAATTCGAAACGGCTCGTCGAGGTGGCGCGGCGCCAGGGCGCGCCGGCGCACCTGATCGACGATGTGTCCGAAGTGGACCTTCGGTGGCTGGCCGGCGCGAGCCGCGTCGGGATCACCGCGGGCGCCTCGGCGCCGCCGCACCTGGTGGACGAGCTCACCCGGTGCCTTGCCGGGCTCGGCCGCACCGCGCTGCGGGAAAGCCAGGTGGCCGATGAGGACGTTCAGTTCACATTACCTCGGGAGGTGGATTAGTCATGGCCATGCCGTTACGGCAGTCGATCCGGCTGGGCGCGTTCCTGGCCAAGCAGAAAATGTTGCGCCGGGACAAGTTCGCGATCCTGGTCGAGTTGGAGCCCCTGTTCGCGTGCAACCTCAAGTGCGGTGGCTGCGGCAAGATCGAGCAGCCCGCGCACCTGCTCAAGCAGCGCATGCCGGTGCAGCAGGCGGTCGGCGCGGTGGAGGAGAGTGGCGCGCCGATGGTGTCCATCGCCGGCGGTGAGCCCCTGATGCACCCGCAGATCCACGAGATCACCCGGATTCTGCTGGAGCGCAACAAGATCGTGTTCCTGTGCACGAACGCGCTGCTGCTGCCCAAGCACATCCACAAGTTCAAGCCGCACAAGAACTTCGCGTGGATGGTGCACATCGACGGGCTCGAGGAGAAGCACGACGCCTCCGTGCGCAAGGAGGGCGGGTTCGCCGCGGCCGTCGACGCCATCAAGATGGTGAAGGACGCCGGGTTCCGCGTGATGACCAACACCACGTTCTTCAACACGGATGCGCCGCAGGACGTCATCGACGTGCTCAACTACCTCAACAACGAGGTCGGCGTGGACAACATGCAGATCTCGCCGGGATACGCCTACGAGAAGGCACCGGACCAGGAACACTGGCTCGGCGTGCGGCAGACGCGCGAACTGTTCGCCAAGGCGTTCGCCGAGGGCAGGCGGAAGAAGTGGCGGCTGAACCACTCGCCGGTCTTCCTGGACTTCCTGGAGGGCAAGCGGGACCTCGAGTGCACGCCGTGGGGTATTCCGTCGTACTCGCTGCTGGGCTGGCAGCGGCCGTGCTACCTGCTCGACGACGGCTACGCCAAGACCTGGCGGGAACTGATCGAAGAGACCGACTGGGACTCCTTCGGCCGCGGCAAGGACCCGCGCTGCGACAACTGCATGGCGCACTGCGGCTACGAGCCGACCGCCGTGATCGCCACCACGTCCTCCCTGAAGGAAACCCTCCGCGCCGCCGTTTCCGTGTGAGCCCGGGTCCCTCGAGGTCTCGCGGCCTCGAGGGACCCGTCGCTTCACGGGATCAGCAGCAGCTTGCCCGTGGTGCGGCGGCCTTGCAGGTCCTCGTGGGCCTTGCGGGCGTCGGAGAGCGGGTACCGGCCGCCGACGCGGATCTCGAGCGCACCGCTGCGCACGGCTTCGAAGAGCTCGCCGGCACGCCAGTCCAGCTCCTCACGGGTGCGGACGTAGTGCGCGCTGGTCGGCCGGGTGAGATACACCGACCCGGCCGCGTTGAGCCGCTGCGGGTCGATCGGCGGGACCGACCCGCTCGCCGCGCCGAACAGGGCGAGCACGCCCCGGACCCGCAGGCTCGCCAGGCTACCGTCCACAGTGGACTTCCCGACCCCGTCGTAGACCGCGGCGACACCCTCGCCGTCGGTCAGCTTGCGGGTGGCTTCGGCGAAGTCCACCTGGTCGTAGCGGATGACCTCGTCGGCACCCGCTTCGCGGGCGAGGTGCTCCTTCACCTCGGTCGAGACCGTGCCGATCACCCGCGCGCCCCGCGCCTTGGCCAGTTGCACCAGCAACAGCCCGACACCACCCGCGGCGGCGTGCACGAGAATCGTGTCGCCCGCCTTGACCTCATAGGTCGAGCGGACGAGGTAGTGCGCGGTGATTCCCTGCAGCAGCATGGCCGCGGCGGTTTCGTCGGAGATTTCCCCGGGCACGCGCACGGCGACGTGTGCGGGGACGAGCGCCCGCTGCGCGTAACCGCCGAGCTGGCCCTGCCACGCGATCCGGTCGCCCGGCTTGAATTCCGTCACGTCCTCTCCGACCGCGGCGACCGTGCCCGCGCCCTCCATGCCCAAGGTGACCGGCAGGTCGAGGGGATAAAGGCCGCTACGGTGGTAGGTGTCGATGTAGTTGACGCCCGCGGCGGCCACGTCGACCAGCAACTGCCCCGGGCCGGCCTCGCCGATCTCGACCTCGGCTACCTCGAGTACCTCGGGTCCGCCGGTCCGCCGGATCTGCACTGCGGTAGGCATGAGCCCTCCTTGGTTGGTCTGTCGGCTGATTAGTTCCGAAGATAGTCGTACAGCGCTGCCGATCCCCGGAGCCGCGGCAGGCTCCGGCGATGGAGGTCCTGCTCACGCTTGGCGAGTTCGGTGCGGACCCGTTCCGGGCTCCCGGCCGCCACCCGGCGTGCGACGATGATCGCCTCGGCGTGCCGGTCGGTGAAGGCGCGGTACCCGCTCGCGGTGCGCTCGACCGGCGGCAGGAATCCGGCGTCCACGTAGTTGCGGACCTGCTGGGTCGAAATCCCGGCCCGCCGCGCGAGATCGACAGTGCGCACGGGGCCCTTGGATCTCCCGGTTCTCGCCTAAACTCACTGGCGTGACGGACACCAACGACGCACCCGCCCCGTCGGGCGAACAGCTCGCTTCGGCACGGCGGTTCGTAAAGCTGCACGGCAAGCCGTCGAAGGCCGTGGTGGAGAACATCGGCCGGGCCGGGGCGCGCGTGGTTTTGGTCGGCGCGGACGGCGCCATGGGCGATGTGATGGTACCCACGCCGGCGACCGGTCAGGCGCTGGTCGAGGCCATCTCCGAACTCGAAACCGCCGCGTGGGACGCCGAGACCGTCAACGCCACGGTCATCGGCCCCGGACACCGCCGCCGTATGGCGGGTCCCCGCGCCCGCCGCTGATCCCCTCGCGAGTTCCCACCGGGTGCGCGAGTCCCACGTCGGGTGCACGCGAATTCCACATTCGCGGCGCGTGGATGTGGGACTCGGGCGACGCGGACGTGGGACTCGCGGGGTGGCTAGACGGGCGTGACGCGCTTGGCGGCCAGGCGTTCGGGCTTGGGCCAGCGGACGTCATGGGCCCAGCGGAGCTTCTCGAAGATCCAGATCACCCTGGCTGACACGTCGACCTGACCGCGCAGCACCCCGTGGCGGGCGCAGGTCGGGTCGGCGTGGTGGGAGTTGTGCCAGGACTCGCCCATGGACAGGACGGCCAGCGGCCAGAAGTTGGCGGCCTTGTCCCGGCTGGCGAACGGCCGGTCGCCGACCATGTGGCAGATCGAGTTGACCGACCACGTCACGTGGTGCAGGAACGCGACGCGCACCAGTCCGGCCCAGAAGAACGCGGTCACCGCACCCCACCACGACCAGCTCAGCAGCCCGCCCAGCGCGGCGGGCAGCGCCAGGCTCAGCGTGATCCACAGCCAGAAGTAGCGGTTGACCACGCGCAGGTCGCCGTCGGCCAGCAGGTCGGGGGCGAACCGCTCGTAGTTGGTCACCTCGCGCTGGAACATCCAGCCCATGTGCGCGTGCCAGAAGCCACGCGCCAGTGCCAGGGGCGAGGTGCCGAACAGCCACGGCGAGTGCGGGTCGCCGTCGCGGTCGGCGAAGGCGTGGTGCCTGCGGTGGCTGGCCACCCAGAAGATGACCGAGCCCTGCACGGCCATGCTCCCGGCGATGGCCAGCGCGACCCGCAGCGGGCGCCGGGCCTTGAACGCGCCGTGCGTGAAGTAGCGGTGGTAGCCCACGGTCACGCCGAGCGTGGCGAACACGTAGAACGTGACGGCAAGGCCCAGGTCGAGCCAGTCAAGGCCCCACCCCCACGCCGTTGGCACGGCGGCGAGCAGCGCCACGAACGGGATCAGCAGGAACGCCTTGAGCACGATCATCTGTCCCGCCGACCGGCGATGTGAGATCAACGGCTTGGCGGAACGGGTGTCGGTGGTACTCATCGCTTGCAACGACCTCACAGTGGCTTGCGAAAAAGGACATTCCGCCCTCGGACGGGAACGAGCCTACTGTCCGGGTCCCGCCGGTGCGTTAAGCAGGCATGACAGGTCAAGAAGCGGTGGTGGTCAGTTCGGGGACCCGCCGCGCCGCGGGCTCTTCCGCGGCCCCGCGATCCCGGCTCGCGCACCACAGCGCGGCGGTCGCGACGATCACCAGCGCGGAGCCCAGCACGTGCAGCGACACCAGCGCCTCCGGTACCCCCAGCGCGTACTGCACGGAACCGAGCACGCCCTGCGCCACGGCGACCGCCCAGACCAGGCCGTAGCGGCGCCAGAGCCGCGCCGGCGCGCCGCCCCGCAGCAGCGCCAGGCCGAACGCGGTGAGGATCAGCAGGTACGCCACCAGCAGCCCGCCGTGCACTTGGGCCAGCGTTTCGACGGGGGCGTCGAGCCGTTTCGTGTTCGGGTCGCCGCCGTGCGGTCCGGCACCGGTCACCGTGGTGCCGGCGATCAGCACCGCCCACATGGCCACGACGAGCGCGACCAGAAGTTTGTGCGCACCAGGAGAAATCAACCTCCGAGCGGGCTCGTCGCCTTCGCCGAACGCGTGCAGCAGCAGGACCGCCAGCCAGACGAGCGGCGTGGAGGCGAGGAAGTGGATCGCCACCGTCCACCACTCCAGCTTGGCCAGCACCGTGATCCCGCCGAGCACCGCCTGCAGTACGACACCGCCGGGCAGGGTCCACGCCAGCATGACGAGCCGACGGCGCCGCGGCTGGTCGAGCCGGATCCGCCAGGCCGCGAACATGGCCAGGATCGCGACGACGATCACCACGCCGGTGAGCATCCGGTTGCCGAACTCGATCCACTGGTTGACCGCGTGGTACTCGGAGTGCTCGACCGGCACCATGCTGCCCGGCACACACTGGGGCCAGGTGGGGCAGCCGAGCCCGGAGCCGGTCACCCGCACGACCGAACCGGTCACGCCGATCCCGGCCTGGGTCACCACCGCGGCGATGCCGATGCCCCGCTGCGCGATCCGCGAAGGATGGGGCAGGCGGGCGATCAGCGATTGGAGAAACACAGCACCGATATTAGGTAGGGGCGTCGCCGGTCAGGTGAGCCGGGTGGTTCGGGTGGCGACGGCGCCCGCGAGCACGCCCCAGCCGGCCAGGACGGCGACCGGTTCCCCGGCGAGGACGCCGTTCACCAGCGCTTCGCGCAGGCCCTCGGCCAGCGCGCCGGACGGCAGGAGTTCGATGATCGCCGCGGCGCCGGAGGGCAGGGTGGCCGGGGCGAGCAGGATCCCGCCGGCCAGCAGCAGCACGAACCAGACGATGTTGGCCAGCGCCAGCACGGCCTCGGCGCGAAGCGACCCGCCGAGGAGCACGCCGAGTGCGCCGAAGCTGAGCGTCCCCAGCACGAGCAGCAGCACCGCCTCGGCCAGCCCGGCCGCCGACGGCGACCAGCCGAGCACCGCGGCGATCACACCGAGCACGATGACCTGCAGCAGCACCACGACCAGTGCGGCCACCATCCGCCCGGCGACGAGCAGCCAGCGGGGGAGCGCGGTCGCGGAAAGCCGTTTGAGGACCCCGTACCGCCGGTCGAAACCGAGCGAGATCGCCTGGCCGGTGAACGCCGAGGACATCACCGCGAGCGCGAAGATTCGCGGGGTGATCCAGTCCACTTTGGACACCGGGCCGAGGTCGGGGGTGGGCAGGATGTCCAGCAGGCTGAGGCCGACCAGCAGGGCCAGCGGGATGAGCAGGGTGAGCAGGATCTGCTCGCCGTGCCGCAGGGTCAGGCTCGTCTCGAGCTTCGCGTGGGTGAGCAGCATGCGTCCGCGCCTGCCCGCGCCGGGCGCGGGGGCGAAGGTCCCAGGGGCGAACGTCGTCACGACCGCAGCTCCCGTCCGGTCAGTTCGAGGAAGACCTCTTCGAGGTCGCGCTTGCCGACATGCAGTTCCTCGGCCAGTACGCCCTGTTGCGCGCACCAGGCGGTGACCGTGGAGACCACCTGCGGGTTGACCTGCCCGGCAACCCGGTAGCTGCCCGGCGCGGATTCGTGCACCCGGTAGCCCTCGGGCAGGGCGGCCGACAGGAGTTCGGTGTCGAGCCCGGCGCGCGCCTTGAACCGCAACTGGGCGGACTCGCTGTCTTCCGCGGTCAGTGCGCCGGGCGTGCCTTCGGCGATGACGCGGCCGCCGTCGACGATCACCACGTCGTCGGCCAGTGCCTCCGCTTCTTCCATGAGATGCGTGGTGAGCAGGACGCTGACCCCGTCGGCACGCAGGGCGCGCAGCAGGTCCCACACCAGCCGCCGGGCCTGCGGGTCCATTCCCGCCGTCGGCTCGTCGAGGAAGACCAGTTCCGGGCGGCCGACCAGGGCGCAGGCCAGCGACAGCCGCTGCTGCTGCCCGCCGGAAAGCCGCTTGAACGGAGTGCGCCGTGACGAGGTGAGGCCCAGCACGTCCAGCAGCCAGGCCGGGTCCAGCGGGTTCGCGGCACACGCGGCGACCAGCCCGAGCATCTCCCCGGCGTGCACGCCCGGGTAGGCCCCGCCGCCCTGGGGCATCACGCCGACGCGGGGGCGCAGGGCGGCGCCTTCGCGGACCGGGTCGAGGCCGAGGACCCGCACGGATCCGGCGTCCGGGCGCAGGAAGCCTTCGCAGATTTCCACGGTGGTGGTCTTGCCCGCCCCGTTGGGCCCGAGGAGGGCGAGGAGCCGGCCGCGGTCCATCTTCAGATCGAGCCCATCGACGGCGGTCTTCGACCCGTATCGCTTCACCAGCCCGGTGATCTCGACGGCAGGTGTGCTCACGACCGTCAAGACTACGTCCCCCGGCGGAGCAGCAACGGCGCGGTCCGGCGTACCGCGAGCAGTGCGATCGCGATCACGACGATCCCGGCCAGGTAGGCCTGCAGCGGGACGAACGAGCGGCCGTCGAAGGTGCTTCCCGGTGGCGGGGCCAGGAACGCGAGCACGGCGCTGACGAGCATCGCGGCGACCCGGAACCGCGAGGTGCCCGCCGAAGCGGCCAGCGGGATCACCGCCCAGAGCAGCCACCACGGCTGCATCGCCACGTGCAGCATCATGAACGCGCCGAGCGACACGCCCAGCCCGATCATCGGCCGGTACCGCCAGCGGAAGCTGTCCCACAGGAACTTCACGGTGATCAGGCCGGCCACGACCGTCCCGGCGAACTGCAGGATGGTCACCAGCGCGTCGGTGTGGTTTCCCAGGCCGAGTGCGATGCCCAGCACCCCGCCGAGGTTGGCGAGCTCGGCGGTGGGGGAGATCCAGCTCCGGACCAGGCCGGGGGTGCCGAGCGCGCCCACCCAGCCGAAGCCGAGGCCGGTGCCGTAACACAGCGCCACCAGTACCACGGCGAACACGGCCCCCAGGAGCGCGGCGGCGCGCACCAGGTCGGCGATCCGCCCGTGCCAGCGCCGGGCGATCATCACGCCGAAGAACCCGAGCGCGATCATCGCGTTGATCTTCACGGTCGCGGCCAGGGTGATCACGGCCGCGCCCAGCACGATGAACAGGATCTCGCCCCGGGCCAGCGGGGGCGGGGTGTCCCCGGCCACCCTCACCGGCAGCCGCCGGATGCCCAGCTCCAGCCCGGCGAGCATGAGCCCGATGCCGAGCGCCTCGTTGTGCGCCCCGGCGACCAGATGGAACAGCACGAGGGGATTGGCCGCGCCCAGCCACAGCGCGGTCGCGGGCTCGACCCCGAACCGGCGGGCGAGCCGGGGCAGCGCCCAGATGATCAGCACCACGCCACCCAGTTCGACCGCCCGCTGCAGCAGCACTCCCGCAACGACATCGTCGCCGACGATGCCGGAGATCCAGCTGCCCACCTTCAGGAACAGCGGCCCGTACGGGGCCGGGGTCTCCCGCCACATGTTCGACACGCCGCTGGTCAGCGGGTCGCCCACGCCGAGCGCCTGCGCGGGGCCCAGCGAGTAGGGATCCATCCCGCGGTGCACGATCTCGCTCTGGGCGAGATAGCTGTAGACGTCGCGGGAGAACAGCGGGGGAACGAACATCAGCGGCGTCAGCCACATGACCAGGGTCCGGGTCACCTGGGCGCGCGATGCCAGGCGGGCGCGGCGGGGCCGGGCGAAGCGGCCGAGCATCAGCCAGCCGATGACCAGCATGCCCATCCCGGTGAACGCCGTGGCCAGCGAGACCGTGGGAATGCGCGCGAACAGCCGCAGCACGGGGATGTCCTGCACCGGGTTGTGCACCGGCGCCGCCCCTGCGCCCAGCGAACCCAGTGCGAGGAACAGCGCGCCGACCGTGCCGAACCGGCGCACGACGTCCAGCGCGCGAAGTTCCTTCGTGTCCAGCGGATCCACCTGTGGCGTGCGGACCGGGGACGCGACGGCACGCGTTGGAGTGTCGTGCTCGCCAAGACTCACGCTCAGAGAGTATCCGTGTCGCGGACAGGCTCCGTTGAGGGCGGTGGTGGGTGACGGGCGGGCGTATCCGCGTGATGCCGGTCACTCGAAGATCCCCCGTCTTTGCCACGGCCGGGGAAATACGACACACTTATGTTGTGAAAAACAGCGAGGCACCCCGCGTACCGGGGACCGCTGTGCCCGTGCAGGCCACCGCGGAGGGTAGGACCAGGCACGAGGTGGCCAGGCTGCTGCTCGAGGAGGGCCCGATGACCGCGGTGGTCGTCGCGGACCGGCTCGGCATCAGCCCGACCGCCGTGCGCCGGCACCTCGACGCCATGGTGGCCGACGGCGAGGCCGGCACGCGGGACGCGCCCCGGCGCGGACCGCGCGGGCGCGGGCGCCCGGCGAAGCTCTTCCTGCTCACCGAGCAGGGACGGGCCCGCTTCGGGCACGCCTATGACGACTTGGCCGTGTCGGCCATCCGCTTCCTCGCCGAGCACGCGGGGGAGGAAGCGGTACGGGCCTTCGCCGAGCGGCGGGTGGCCAAGCTCGTCGAACCGCACCGGGCGCAGGTCACCGCGCCGGCCGCGGCGGCGCGGCGGGCGGAGGCACTCGCCGCCGCGCTGACCAAGGAAGGCTACGCTGCGTCGACCCGCCAGGTCGGCACCGGCGAGCAGCTGTGCCAGCACCACTGCCCGGTCGCCCACGTGGCAGCTGAGTTCCCGCAGCTGTGCGAGGCGGAGACCGAGGCATTCGCCAGACTGCTCGGCACACACGTGCAGCGGCTGGCGACCATCGCACGTGGTGACGCCGCGTGCACCACCCACGTCCCCGCGGACAGCCCGCGGGGGCACGCACCAACTCCGAAGGATGGAGGAGGCGAATGACTGCCGCTGCCGAGCAGCGCACTCCCGCCACTGCGCCACAGACGTCAGAGCCACAGACGTCAGAGCCCCAGACGTTGAGCCAGGAACAGACGATCGAGTCCCTGGGCAACTACGCGTTCGGTTGGGCCGACTCCGATGCCGCGGGCGCCAGTGCCCGGCGCGGGCTCGACGAGGATGTCGTGGCCGGCATCTCCGCCAAGAAGTCCGAGCCGGAGTGGATGCGCGACGCGCGCCTGAAGGCGCTGAAGCTCTTCCAGCGCAAGCCGATGCCCAACTGGGGCGCGGACCTGTCCGGCATCGACTTCGACAACATCAAGTACTTCGTCCGCTCCACGGAGAAGCAGGCGGCCAGCTGGGACGAACTGCCCGAGGACATCAAGAACACCTACGACAAGCTGGGCATCCCGGAGGCGGAGAAGCAGCGCCTGATCGCCGGGGTCGCCGCGCAGTACGAGTCCGAGGTCGTCTACCACAAGATCCGCGAGGACCTCGAGTCCCAGGGCGTGATCTTCCTGGACACCGACACCGGCCTGCGTGAGCACCCCGAGCTGTTCAAGGAGTACTTCGGCTCGGTGATCCCGGCCGGCGACAACAAGTTCTCCGCGCTGAACACCGCGGTCTGGTCGGGCGGCTCGTTCATCTACGTGCCGAAGGGCGTGCGCGTCGACATCCCGCTGCAGGCCTACTTCCGGATCAACACCGAGAACATGGGCCAGTTCGAGCGGACCCTGATCATCGTCGACGAGGACGCCTACGTGCACTACGTCGAGGGCTGCACCGCGCCGATCTACAAGTCGGACTCGCTGCACTCGGCCGTGGTGGAGATCATCGTGAAAAAGGGCGGCCGCTGCCGCTACACCACGATCCAGAACTGGTCGAACAACGTCTACAACCTGGTGACCAAGCGCGCCAAGGCCGAAGAGGGCGCGACCATGGAGTGGATCGACGGCAACATCGGCTCCAAGGTCACCATGAAGTACCCGTCGGTCTTCCTGATGGGCGAGCACGCCAAGGGCGAGGTGCTGTCGGTCGCGTTCGCCGGGGAGGGCCAGCACCAGGACGCCGGCGCGAAGATGGAGCACCTGGCGCCGCACACCTCCTCGACGATCGTGTCGAAGTCGGTGGCGCGGGGCGGCGGCCGCACCTCCTACCGCGGTCTGGTGCGGGTCGCCAAGCGGGCGCACCACTCGCGTTCGACGGTGAAGTGCGACGCGTTGCTGGTGGACAACATCTCGCGGTCGGACACCTACCCGTACGTGGACATCCGCAACGACGACGTGTCCATGGGCCACGAGGCGACCGTGTCCAAGGTGAGCGAGGACCAGCTGTTCTACCTGATGTCGCGCGGCCTCACCGAGGACGAGGCGATGGCCATGGTGGTGCGCGGGTTCGTCGAGCCGATCGCGCGCGAGCTGCCCATGGAGTACGCGCTGGAACTGAACCGGCTGATCGAGCTGCAGATGGAAGGAGCCGTCGGCTGACATGACGGTGGCTGAAAACACCGCCGCGGCGGCGGAGGCTCGCGTGCCGGCGGTGTCGCGCGCCGAGCGTTTCACCGGCTACGACGTCGAAGCCTTCGAGGTCCCGAGCGGCCGCGAGGAGAACTGGCGGTTCACGCCGATGAAGCGGCTGCGGGGTCTTCACGACGGCACCGCGGTCGCGAGCGGCGAGGTCAAGGTCGATGCCGACGCGGCGCCCGAGGTGCGCGTGGAGACCGTCGACCGCGATGACGACCGCCTCGGGAAGGCGGGCAAGCCGGGCGACCGGATCGCCGCGCAGGCCTACTCGTCGTTCACCTCCGCGACCGTGGTGACGGTGCCGAAGGAGACCAAGGCGTCCAGGCCGACGGTGCTGCGGCTGACCGGACCGGGCGAGGGCAACGTGGCGTTCGGGCACGTCCAGGTGCGCGCCGAGGCCTACGCCGAGGCGGCGATCGTGCTCGACCACGTGGGCTCGGGCACCTACGCCGACAACGTCGAGTTCGTCATCGGCGAGGGCGCCCGGCTGACCGTGGTCAGCGTGCAGGACTGGGCCGACGACGCGGTGCACGTCTCGGAGCAGCACCTGCGCGTCGGCAAGGACGCGACCCTCAAGCACATCGTGGTCACCCTCGGCGGCGATTTGGTACGCGTGTCGCCGACCGCGAGTTTCGCGGACAAGGGCGGGGACGTCGAAATGCTGGGGCTGTACTTCGCCGACGCGGGGCAGCACCAGGAACACCGCCTGTTCGTCGACCACGCGGTCACCAACTGCAAGTCGCGCGTGATGTACAAGGGTGCGCTGCAGGGTGAGGCCGCGCACACCGTCTGGATCGGCGACGTGCTGATCCGCGCCGCGGCCGAAGGCACGGACACCTACGAGCTGAACCGGAACCTGGTGCTGACCGAGGGCGCGCGGGCCGACTCGGTGCCCAACCTGGAGATCGAGACCGGCGAGATCGAAGGCGCCGGGCATGCCAGCGCCACGGGAAGATTCGACGACGAGCAGTTGTTCTACCTGCAGTCGCGCGGGATCGAGGAGGAGACGGCGCGGCGGCTGGTGGTGCGCGGGTTCTTCCACGAGATCCTGATGAAGATCGACATCCCTGAGGTGCGCGAGCGCCTGCAGGCCGCGATCGAGACCGAACTCGAAGCCGTCGGCAGCTGACACACAAAGGACGAGAACGAACAACAATGGCCACTCTGGAAATCAAGGACCTGCGTGCCGGGGTCAAAACGGACGAGGGCGCCGAGTCGTACAAGGAGATCCTCAAGGGCGTCAACCTGACGATCCGCGCCGGTGAGATCCACGCGATCATGGGCCCCAACGGCTCCGGCAAGTCGACGTTGTCCTACGCGATCGCCGGGCACCCGAAGTACGAGGTGACCTCCGGCGAGGTGCTGCTCGACGGCGAGAACGTTCTCGACATGACCGTGGACGAGCGCGCGCGGGCGGGGCTGTTTTTGGCGATGCAGTACCCGGTCGAGGTGCCCGGCGTGTCGATGTCGAACTTCCTGCGCACGGCGGTCACCGCGGTCCGTGGCGAGGCGCCGAAGGTGCGACACTGGGTCAGGGAAGTCAAGGACGAGATGGCCAAGCTGGAGATCTCGCCCGAGTTCGCCGAGCGTAGCGTGAACGAGGGTTTTTCCGGCGGCGAGAAGAAGCGCCACGAGATCCTGCAGCTGGCCCTGCTCAAGCCGAAGATCGCCATCCTGGACGAGACCGACTCGGGCCTGGACGTGGACGCGCTGCGCGTGGTTTCGCAGGGTGTCCACGAGTACACGGCGAACAACGAGGTCGGCGTCATGCTGATCACGCACTACACGCGGATCCTGCGGCACATCAGCCCGGACTTCGTGCACGTGTTCGCCGACGGCCGGATCGTCGAGTCGGGCGGCAAGGAGCTGGCCGACGAACTGGAGGAGAACGGCTACGTCCGCTACTCCGGCAAGGCCGAGCCCGCCTCGGTCTGACCCTTCCTTCCGGACTGACACGTCGAGAGGAGTTGGCGCGGTGACTGAATTCGTCGCCTCACCCGCCGGTAGGGCCGAAACGCGCTCAGTGCCTGTTCCGCCGACATCCGGTGCCGGTCGCGCGGGCACAACGGCCGACACGCCTTTGGATGTCGCTGCCGTGCGCGCCGACTTCCCGATCCTGTCGCGCACGGTGCGCGACGGGAAACCCTTGGTGTACCTGGATTCCGGTGCGACCTCGCAGCGGCCGAAGCAGGTGCTCGACGCCGAGCGGGCCTTCCTGGAGACCTCGAACGCGGCCGTGCACCGCGGCGCCCACCAGCTGGCCGAGGAGGCCACGGACGCCTACGAGCACGCCCGTGCGCGGACCGCGGAGTTCGTCGGCGCCGAACCGGGCGAGCTGGTGTTCACCAAGAACGCCACCGAGGGCATCAACCTGGTCGCCTACGCCATGAGCAACGCGGCCACCGCGGGGCCCGAGGCTTCGCGTTTCGTGGTCGGTCCCGGCGACGAGATCGTGATCACCGCGATGGAGCACCACGCGAACCTCGTGCCGTGGCAGGAGTTGTGCCGGCGCACAGGGGCGACGTTGCGCTGGTTCGACCTCACGCCGGGCGAGTTCCGGCTCGATTTGTCCAACCTGGACGAACTGGTCAACGAGCGGACGAAGCTGGTCGCGTTCGTACATCAGTCGAACGTGCTGGGCACGGTGAACCCGGTCGAGCCGATCGTGCGGCGGGCGCGGGAGGTCGGCGCGCTGACGCTGCTCGACGCGTGCCAGTCGGTGCCGCACTTCGCGGTGGACTTCCACGCGCTCGGCGTGGACTTCGCGGTGTTCTCCGGGCACAAGATGCTGGCCCCGTCCGGCATCGGTGTCCTTTATGGACGGCGCGAGCTGCTCGAGGCGATGCCGCCGTTCCTGACCGGCGGGTCGATGATCGAGCTGGTCACGCTGGAACGCACCACGTTCGCGCCGCCGCCGCAGAAGTTCGAGGCGGGCGTGCCGATGACGTCCCAGGCGGTCGGCCTCGGCGCGGCGGTGGATTACCTGAGCGCGCTGGGCATGGACCGGGTCGCCGCACACGAGCACACGCTCACCGAGGCCGCGCTGGCCGGGCTGGCGAAGGTCGACGGCGTGCGGATCATCGGTCCCGCGGACACCGCCGACCGCGGCGCGACCGTGGCGTTCGTGATCGACGGGGTGCACCCGCACGACGCGGGCCAGGTGCTGGACAGCCTCGGCATCGCGGTGCGGGTCGGGCACCACTGCGCGTGGCCGCTGCACCGGGCGTGCCAGGTGCCCGCGACCGTGCGAGCCACCTTCTACCTCTACAACGAACCGTCCGAAGTGGATGCACTGGTGTACGGTGTCCGTGAGGCGCAGCGGTTCTTCGGGGTGGCGTGATGAATCTGGACTCGATGTACCAGGACATCATCCTGGACCACTACAAGAACCCGCACGGCCGCGGCCTGCGGGAGCCGTTCGACGCCGAGTCGTTCCAGATCAACCCGACCTGCGGCGACGAGATCATCCTGCGGCTCAAGCTCGATGGCGAAAAGGTGTCCGACGTCTCGTACGAGGGGCAGGGCTGCTCGATCAGCCAGGCTTCCGCGTCGGTGCTGACCGACCTCGTCGTCGGCCACACCGTGGACGATGCCGTGGTGACCATGGACGCCTTCGTCGAGCTGATGCAGGGCCGCGGCCAGGTGGAACCGGACGAGGACGTGCTGGAGGACGCCGTCGCGTTCGCGGGCGTGGCGAAGTACCCGGCGCGGGTCAAGTGTGCCCTGCTCGGCTGGATGGCCTTCAAGGACGCGTTGAGCCGTAGCGAGGCGAAACAGGAGACAGTATGACCGAGGACACGCGCGAAGGCCGGACCGCGGCCGACCTGCCGGAGCAAGCCGCGCCGGCGGTGGCCGACGTGGCGAAGGTGGAGGACGTCGAGGAGGCCATGCGGGACGTGGTCGACCCCGAGCTCGGCATCAACGTGGTCGACCTCGGGCTCGTCTACGACATCCGGGTGGAGCCGGACAACACGGCGACCCTGGACATGACCCTGACCTCCGCGGCGTGCCCGCTGACCGACGTCATCGAGGACCAGACCGCGTCGGTGCTCGTGGGGTCGGCCGGCGTCGTCAAGGACTTCCGCATCAACTGGGTGTGGATGCCGCCGTGGGGCCCGGAGAAGATCACCGAGGACGGCCGCGAGCAACTGCGGGCGCTCGGCTTCACGGTTTAACCAACCACCACATTCAGCTGCGGAGCACCGCCGCCGCACTCGGGCCCGTTGGGGTACACGAGCCGCATGCCACACGCGAGTCGGGGTTTCGCGCCGGGCGAGTCGGGCTTTCGTGGCGGGCGAGTCCGGGTTTCGTGGCGGGCGAGTCCGGGTCTGGTGACGTCTCGTATCTCCTTCCGCGCGAGCCGGGTGAGCACGCTGGTGTCAACCAGGTGTGTCAGCGCCATGCCTGCTGTCGATCGTCGAACTCGATGGATCCGAGCGGGTCCAGGGCTGCCTCGATCTCGGTGCTGCGAAATTGTCGAAGAATGCCGGCAACACGGCGGGAGGCAGGTGTCGCGGCACAAGCCGCTCGTAGGGCGGACCAGACCGGCGGCGCCGTACGCGAGCCAGGGGGAGCGGGGCGCGAACGATCTCCTCGCGGTCGTCGGCGGGAATGCCCGCTTTCACCAGGCCGGCTACCGCAGTACCCGGAAGGCTCTACGGTGTAACCCATGGAAAGCGATCTCCGGGCGGCCCGGCGGGACAATGCGGCCGAGGCCGTGTGGCCGGACCTCGTGCGGAACCCGTTTCGCGCCGACCGCGACCGGATCGTGGGGTCCCCGTTCTTCGCGAGGCTGGGCGGCGTGACGCAGGTGGTCAGCGCGGACGGCGCGGGCCTGCTGCACAACCGGCTCACGCACAGCCTCAAGGTCGCACAGGTCGCCAGGGCGATCGCGGAGCGGCTGCTGTCCTCGGTGGACTCCGCGGAGCTGATCGGCAAGCTCGGCGGCCTCGACCCCGACGTCGCCGAAGCCGCGGCGCTGGCACACGACCTCGGGCATCCGCCCTTCGGGCATCTGGGCGAGCAGGTGCTCGACCGGATCGCGCGGCACCGTTTCGGCCTCGCCGACGGGTTCGAGGGCAACGCCCAGACCTTCCGCATCCTGACCACCACCGACGTGCGCGGACCGTCGGCGGTCGGGCTCGATCTCACGGCCGCGGTCCGCGCGGCGGTGCTCAAATACCCGTGGGCGCGCCTGCACCGGCCGGACCCGCACCCGTCGGCCCTGCGCGTGCCGCCCCGCGGCGCGGCCGAACCCGCCGAAGCCCCGGGCACCGGATCGGGCAAGTTCTCCGCCTACACCACCGAACTCGACGATCTCGAGCACGCGCGGGCGCCGTTCGCCGGGCTGGTGGAGCCGTGGCAGCAAACGGTCGAGGCGTCGGTCATGGACACCGCGGACGACATCGCGTACGCCATCCACGATCTCCAGGATTTCCACCGGATCGGTGTCCTGCAGCACGCCCCGGTCGCCGCGGAACTCGGCGAGTGGCTCACGCACGCGGAGAAGCTGGCCGGTCGCGGCACCGCCGAACTGGCCGCCGCAAGCCGGCGGCCCGGGCACGCGCTGGAGCTGCTGCGCCGCCGGATGCACGCCAAGGACTCCTGGATCGTCGATGACGACGCCTTCGCCGACGCGGTCGCGCGGGTGCGCGCCGAACTGGCCGACGGTCTGCTGGCGAGCGCGTTCGACGGCTCGATCGAATCGGAACAGGCCATCGCCGCGTTTTCGGCGCGGTGGACCGCCCGGCTGACCGACGGGGTGGTCGTGCTGCCGTCCCCGACCACCCGGTCCGGGCATGTGACGCTGCGGCCCGCGCAGTGGCACGAGGTGCAGGTGCTCAAGTTCGTGCACAAGCAGTTCGTGCTGCTGCGCCCGGAGCTGGCACTGCACCAGCGCGGGCAGGCCGGCCTGGTGACCACGCTGGTCGACGCGCTGGATTCGTGGCTGGGTGACCGGGACGAGGTCTTCCGGCTGCCGCGCCGGCTGCACGACCTGGTCGAGCTGGCCCACGCGGAGTTCAGCGAGATCGCCAGGCAGGCTCCCCAGCTGCTGGTCGGCGCCACCGGGGAGCCGGTGCATGGCGCGGACGCCGTGCGCGGGCTCGCCCGCGGCCGGGCCGTGATCGACTTCGTGTCCTCGCTGACCGACCGGCAGGCGGTGACCCTGCTCGACGCGCTGTCCGGCAGGTCCTCGCAGCCTTGGTCGGATTCCTTCGTCCTGTGAGCCAGGTTCGCCAGGCGGCCGGGGGCGGGCATGTGGTCGAGGTGCCCCCGGAACGGCTGTCCGGCTGGTTCGATCGCTTCGCCGAGCGGAACGACGGGATCCAGGCGACCACCGCGACGCCGGCCGAGGTCGTGGTGACCGGCCGGAACGGGACGGCCGCGACGGCGACTGTGCCGTTCCCGCCGCTGGACGCAGGGCTCTCCGGAGGCTCGCACTCCCAGGGCACGCTGCCGCCGACGGTGCGGCTGGTGGTGCACGCGCGGCGGCCGCGCCGGATCGGCCTGTTGCTGGTGCGGCTGGGCGCACACAGCGTCGGGATCGCCGACAATGGCAAGGTGATCGCCTCCCGGACCGCCCGGCATCTGGTGCACGGCCGGTCGGCGGCGGGCGGCTGGTCGCAGCACCGGTTCGCGCGCCGCAGGCAGGGCCAGGTGCGCGAGGCCCTGCGTGAAGCGGCCGGCGACGTGCTGGACGTGCTGGTGCCGCGCCTGGCCGAGCTGGACGCGGTCGTGCTCGGGGGAGATCGGCGGGCACTGGGGGAACTTCGCGCTGACCGCCGGCTCGCCGTGGTGTTTTCCCTTGCCACGCCGAGGATTCTGGACCTCGGCGAGCCACGGCGGGTGGTGCTGGCGGAGGCCGCGGAGCGGGCCCGTGCGGTGGAGATCCTCGTGAGACCCGCCACCACAAGAAAATCGCTGGACAGTGATCAGTAGACTGGGTGTCGTGGATATTCAGCTGGAGTAGCCCCGTGTTCCTCCCCGCGCCGATCGTGAGCGCCTGCGAGGATCACAACGTCGAGCTGTCCACGTCCGCCCCCGCCCACGGGAGTTCCCTTGATCACGGCCACCGGCCTTGAGTTGCGCGCGGGTTCGCGCATCCTGCTCGCCGACACCACCCTCCGCGTCCAGCCGGGCGATCGCATCGGCCTGGTGGGGCGCAACGGAGCCGGCAAGACCACTTCGTTGAAGGTGCTCGCCGGCGAGGGCCGGCCCTACGTCGGCGAGGTCCGGCGCGCGGGTGAGCTGGGCTACCTTCCGCAGGATCCACGCGAGGGCGACCTTTCCGTCACCGCGAAGGACCGCGTGCTGTCGGCCCGCGGCCTCGACGCACTGCTGCGCGACATGGAAAAGGCCCAGTCCGAGATGTCGGAGATGGCCGACGATTCCGCGCGGGACAAGGCGATCCGGCGGTACGGACGGCTGGAGGAGCGGTTCGCCTCTCTGGGCGGCTACGCGGCGGAGAGCGAAGCCGCGCGGATCTGTGCGAACCTGGGCCTGGCGGAGCGGGTTCTCGCCCAGCCGTTGCGGACGCTGTCGGGTGGGCAACGGCGGCGCGTCGAGCTGGCGCGGATCCTGTTCGCCGCCTCCGACATGGGTGCCTCGGGCCGGTCGGACACCATCCTGCTGCTGGACGAGCCGACGAACCACCTCGACGCGGACTCGATCAACTGGCTGCGTGGCTTCCTCAAGGCCCACGACGGCGGCCTGGTGGTGATCAGCCACGACGTGGACCTGCTCGCCGAGGTGGTCAACAAGGTCTGGTTCCTCGACGCCACGCGCGCCGAGCTCGACGTCTACAACATGACGTGGCAGCGTTACCTCGACGCCAGGGCGACCGACGAGAAGCGCCGCCGCCGCGAGCGGGCGAACACGGAGAAGAAGGCCGCCGCGCTGCAACAGCAGGCCGCCAAACTCGGCGCCAAGGCGACCAAGGCCGTCGCGGCGAAGAACATGGCGCGCCGGGCCGAGCAGATGCTGGCCGGCCTGGACGAGACCCGCCAGGCGGACAAGGTCGCCAAGATCAAGTTCCCGGCTCCCGCGCCGTGCGGGCGGACTCCGCTGACCGCGACGGGACTGTCCAAATCGTACGGTTCACTGGAGATCTTCACCGGGGTCGATCTCGCGATCGATCGCGGTTCGAAGGTCGTCGTGCTCGGGCTGAACGGCGCGGGCAAGACGACCCTGCTGCGCCTGCTGTGCGGAATGGAGTCTCCCGACACCGGCGAAGTGGTCGCCGGGCACGGGCTCCGCCTCGGTTACTACGCGCAGGAGCACGAGACGCTGGATCACGACGCGAGCGTGTGGGACAATATCCGGCATCTCGCGCCCGACACCGGTGCCCAGGAGTTGCGGAACCTGCTCGGCTCGTTCCTGTTCACCGGCGAGCAGTTGGATCAGTTCGCCGGAACGCTGTCCGGCGGTGAGAAGACCCGGTTGGCGTTGGCGGGCCTGGTCTCCAGTGCGGCCAACGTGTTGCTGCTGGACGAACCGACGAACAACCTCGACCCGGCCAGCCGGGCACAGGTGCTGGACGCGTTGCGCAGCTACCGCGGCGCGGTCGTCCTGGTGACGCACGATCCGGGAGCCGTGGAGGCGCTGGAGCCGGAGCGGGTGATCCTGCTGCCGGACGGCACCGAGGACCATTGGTCGGCCGATTACCTCGAGCTGGTCCAGTTGGCGTGACGCGGGAAACCGTGATGGTGTGGTGGCGCACTGGCCATCTGGTCAATTCGGGCGCGACGTGCCGACAAGACGGTGGTTGACCGTCGTCAAAGGAAGATCTTCGTTAGTTGTTGTAGGCAACCATACCGGAATGGCCCAATATCACGTCCGTGGGGCACTATTTTGCCCCGCCGTCTGGCATTCCGGCTCCAGGTGTTCGATCATTGCCACATGAAGGGCCGGACGGCCTGCCAAGCCCACTGTCTGGAGGAAGGCGGATCGACGTGGCTGACCTGAAGAAGGGCGCGCGGATCACCGGCAACACGCGCGACAAGCTAGCCGCTGACCTGAAGAAGAAATACGAGAAGGGTGCCAGTATTCGCGCCTTGGCCGAGTCCACGGGACGCTCGTACGGTTTCGTGCACCGCGTCCTTTCGGAATCGGGAGTTCAGTTGCGCGGGCGCGGTGGCGCTACCCGCGTGAAGAAGAAGTAGGAGTGAGGGCCTCTGCCCTGCGGAAGCACAACATCGCGCCGAGCAGCACGAGCGGGTACACCAGGTATCCGAACCGCGTGGCCGGCGTGAGGAGCGTGAACGCGCCCAGGCCGACGGCGATGCGCATCATCGCGTCCGAACCCGTTACGGGCGGGCGGCGCAGCAGCCAGATCGCGATGGCGATCGCGGCCGCGCCGAGCAGGACGAAGGCGATGGCCCGCCCGGCCGGCCCGGTGCTGGCGATCAAATAGCCCGGCAGCGGGCTGGCGGCGGGCGAAGTGACCGCACCGAGTCCGGCCGGGAACCGGATGACGTGCTCGACGAAGGCGCGCGGGTTCACCAGCAGCACGGGAACGTTGAGCAGCGCGACCGCGAGCAGCACGGTCGCGGTGAACGAACTCTCCGCGCGCCTGCCGAGCCGGGCGAAAACGAGGACTGCCAGCACCGCCACCGCGGGCAGCACGATCATCTTCGCGCTCACCACGACCGCGAACATGATGCCCGACGCGACCGGGCGATCGCGGGCCGCCAGCGCGCCGGCGACCAGGAGCAGGCCCACGATCGCGAGGTCCGGCCCGGCGACCGCCCAGGTCAGCGCGGTCAGCGGGCAGGCGACGGCCAGTTGCGCCGCGCGGACGGGGATCCGTGGGAAGCCGGCCAGCTTGAGGGTGAACCACACACAGACGCAGGCGGTCAGGGCGAACATCAGCCGTGCGTCGGTGAGCGCGTTGGTCACCGGTGTGCCGCCGAACAGTGCGCGCGGCAGGCCGAACAGCGCCATCACCGGGCCGTAGGGGGTGTAGTCGTTGACCTCCGGCGCCCGGCCCAGTGTCGTGATGTCGACGTAGGGCGTGCCGTGGTGCAGGAGCAGGCTCGCCGAGCGCTCGATCACCCACACCTCGGGCTGGGCGCTCCACGAGAACGGGGTGATGAGCCAGTCCACCCCGGTCAGCCGGCGGACGACGAGCACCGCCAGTGGCACGAGCATGGCGAACACGCCGATCGCGGCCAGTGGCAACCAGCGTGACCCCGCTTTGGGCGCCTTGATCAGCCAGCACGTGCAGGCCAGCGCCAGGCCGTAGCCGACGGCGGCGAACGAGCCCCAGATCCGGAAGCCGTAGAACTCGGAGGTGAAGGCGGCGGCGATCGCGTAGGCCAGGCAGGCGAGGTAGAAAGCGAGGTCGACCGCCAGCGGCGAGAGGGTGCGCGCAGCGAGAACACCCTTTGCCTCCACACCCATGACCGGCAAGATTACCGGGGAGCGTCCTCCGGGGGCAAAGCCCCCGGAGGACGCCCGGGGGCAAGCCTCCGGACCCCTTGCGAAATACTCTCCCTGACCGGGAAGAAATCGGTGGATCATCCTGTTGTCCAGGGCGTATGCGAACTAAACCTTGAGTAATGTACAGGCTTTTGGGGAAGGGTGGGAGGGACCGTGGACAACACGTGGTCGCTGATGGTCTCGGCGATGCGCAGCGCGGACGCGCCCAAGGGGCTCACGCCGGGCACCCTCCGGCGCGTCGCCCGGTTCGCCAGACCGTACTGGGGGAGCCTGGCCGTTTTCCTGGTGCTGACCGTCATCTCGGCGGTGATCGCGGTGACCACGCCGGTGCTCGCCGGTAAGGTCGTCGACAGCATCGTGGGCGGCCGTGACGCGCGTGTGGTGGTCGTCCTGGCGCTGGTCGTCGCGGGGCTGGCCGTCGCCGACGCCGCGTTCGGGCTCGTGGAGCGCTGGCAGTCGGCCCGGATCGGCGAAAGCCTGATCCTGGATTTGCGCCGCGAGGTGTTCGAGCACGTGCAGCGGATGCCGATCGCGTTCTTCACGCGGACCCGCACCGGAGCGCTGGTCAGCCGGCTGAACAACGACGTGATCGGCGCTCAGCGCACGTTCACCGCGACGCTGTCCGGCCTGGTGACCAACGTGATCCAGCTCGCGCTCTCGCTCGTGGTGATGATGACCCTGTCCTGGCAGGTAACGCTGCTGGCATTGGTCCTGCTGCCGGTGTTCGTGCTGCCCGCCCGCCGGCTCGGCCGGCGGATGGCCGACCTGCAACGGGAATCCGCGCAGCTCAACGCGGGCATGACCACGCAGATGACCGAGCGGTTCTCCGCGCCCGGCGCAACCCTGGTCAAGCTGTTCGGCAGGCCGCGGCTGGAGGCCGGCGAGTTCGGCCGCCGGGCGGCGCGGGTGCGGGACATCGGCGTGCGCACGGCGATGCTCACCCGGTGGTTCATGACCAGCCTCACCCTGGTGTCGGCGCTGGCGCAGGCGCTGGTGTACGGCCTGGGCGGATGGCTGGCCATCACCGGTCGGCTCGCGCCGGGCACGGTGGTGGCGCTGGCCCTGCTGCTCACGCGGCTCTACAGCCCGCTGACCGCGCTGGCGAACGTGCGGGTGGACGTGATGACCGCGCTGGTGTCCTTCGAGCGGGTCTTCGAGGTGCTCGACCTCGACCCTATGATCACGGAGAAGCCGGACGCGCGCCAGGTTCCCGAAGGCGGGGTCTCGGTCGAGTTCGACGACGTGCGCTTCGGCTACCCGGCACCTGAGGAGTACTCGCTCGCCTCGCTCGAGGAAGTGTCTACTTTGGATGCCCGCGGTGGGGACGAGGTCCTGCACGAAATCAGCTTCCGTGCCGAGCCGGGGCAGATGGTCGCGTTGGTGGGCTCGTCCGGCGCGGGCAAGTCCACCATCGCGTCACTGCTCCCGCGGCTCTACGACGTCGACTCCGGCGCCGTCCGGCTGTCCGATGTGGACGTTCGGGAGCTGAGTTTCGCCGCGCTCAGGGACACGGTCGGCGTGGTGACCCAGGACGGTCACCTCTTCCACGACACCATTGCCGCCAACCTCGAATACGCGCGGCCCGGTGCCGGCGAGGACGAGATCTGGGACGCGCTGGAGCGGGCGCGGCTGGCCGGCCTGGTGCGCTCGCTGCCGGACGGGCTCGACACACTGGTGGGGGAGCGCGGCTACCGGCTCTCCGGCGGGGAACGCCAGCGGTTGACCATCGCCCGCCTCCTGCTCGCCCAGCCGCGGGTGATCGTGCTCGACGAGGCCACCGCGCATCTGGACTCCGAGTCCGAGGCGGCGGTCGGCGAGGCGCTGTCGCATGCGCTGTCCGGCCGCACCGCGCTGGTCATCGCACACCGGTTGTCCACCGTCCGCGCCGCCGATGAGATCCTCGTCGTGGAGTCCGGCCGGATCGTGGAGCGCGGCACACACGAAACCCTCCTCGCCGCGGGCGGCCGCTACGCCGAGCTCTATCACACCCAGTTCGCCGACGAACCCGCCGCGGCATGAATCCGGGGGTCTGGGGGCCGCCCCCCAGACAGCAAGGTAGGACGATCTCGTGAAGAGATCGCCGAAAATACTGACCTGGCGGGCGAAGGGTCCCGTGCGTGCGGTGGTCCTGGTCCTGCACGGCGGGGCGGAGGCCGGGCTCGGCTGGGTGAGTCCGTGGAACCTGCCGTACCGGCGTATGCGGGCGCTGGCCAGGGGGATCCGGCGGGCGGTGACGCGGCACGGAGTCGAGGTGCGGCTGCTGCGCAACCGGGTCCTCGGCTGGAACGAACCCGCGCTGCACCCGATCGCCGACGCGCGCTGGGCACTGGAACAGATCCGTGACGACTGGCCGGGGGTGCGGATCCTGCTGGTCGGGCATTCCATGGGCGGCCGCGTCGCGCTGCGCGTCGCCGACGACCCGGCGGTGACGGGGGTCTTCGCGCTCGCACCGTGGACACCGAGGGGCGAGGCCGTGGAGCCGGTACGGGGACGTGACGTGATGATCGCGCACGGTTCCCTCGACCTGAGGACCAGCCCGGCCGAGTCCTACGCCTACGCGCGGCGGGCGGAATCCCAGGCGGCTCGCATCGTGCGGTTCCAGGTGCTGGCCGAGGGTCACGCGATGCTCGTCCGATCCCGCACGTGGACCCGGCTGGTCCGCCGCTTCGTTCTGGACGGGGCCGGCGTCGAACCCGCCCGCGCCTGGGCGGCGGGCCCCGGTCGACGGCTCCGCCAGCGCGTCTAGCAACCGTTCCGGGAGTTGGGCGTCCTAGGTGACGAGGTCTACGGTTCACTGGAACCCGCAGACCTCTCGATCGGGGAACGGTGAGCGCGATGAGCTACGGCGGTGACTACGGCGGTTATCCCGGCCGAGGGCGGCCGCAGCCGAGAGGCCCGAGGCAGCACCAGCCGGCGCAGGCGCTCCCGCTGCCCGGCAGGGAAGCCGCCCACCCTGGTGCTGCCCGCCCGGCCGCCTCGCCCCGTACCAGGGCTTTGCCGGTCCAGCCGCGGCCCGAGCCCGGTCCGTACGAGGAGGAGCCGCCACCCTCCGCGCCGCCGCGCCCGCGGCGGCGGCGCCGGTTCGGTGCCGGCAAGATCCTGCTGTCGCTGGTCGTGCTGTTCGTGGTGTTCCTCGCCGGGGTGTGGATCTACCTGGACACCTCGATCAACCGCACGGAGGCGTTCGCGAACCTCTCGAACCGGCCCGCGGCGGCGGCCGGCACGAACTGGCTCATCGTCGGCTCGGACAGCCGGGACGGGCTCACCCCGGAGCAGGAGCAGAAGCTCGCGACCGGCGACGTCGCGGCGGCAGGCGGCGGCAAGCGCACCGACACGATCATGATCGCGCACCTGCCGGACAACAGCACCAAGCCGACCCTGCTCAGCCTGCCGCGTGACTCCCAGGTCACGATTCCCGGCCATGGCAAGAACAAGATCAACGCCGCGTTCTCGATCGGCGGGGCGCCGCTGCTGGTGCAGACCGTGGAGCAGGCCACCGGCCTGCACATCGACCACTACGCCGAGATCGGGTTCGGCGGCTTCGCCAACATCGTGGACGCGATCGGTGGCGTGGACATGTGCATCGACAAGCAGATGCACGACGACTTCACGAACATCACCATCCCGGCGGGATGCCAGACGCTGGACGGCGCGCACGCGCTGGGCTTCGTGCGCATGCGGCACAGCGACGCCACCCCGCGCTCCGATCTGGACCGCGTGGAGAACCAGCGCAAGTTCATGGGCGCGCTGGCGGGCCAGATCGCCAGCCCCGGCGCGCTGCTCAACCCGTTCCACCTGTTCCCGCTGCTGTCGTCCGCACCGGACGCGCTGACCATGGACTCCGGTGACCACCTGCAGAACCTGCTCGCCCTCGGATGGGCACTGCGTGGCATCTCCTCCGGCGGCTTGGTCACCACCACCGTCCCGGTGACCTCGGGGTCGGCGGAGAACTGGGACAAGGCCAAGTCGCAGCAACTGTTCGCCGCCCTGCGGAACGACACGGACATCCCGCAGAGCGCGATCTACAACTAGGGATTGCGGGAGTCCCACCAGGCGAGCACTCGTGCCCCGAACAGAGTCAGCCATTTCGATGGCTGCCCGGCCGGAGCGTCGATTTCGAACCACACCCGCCCGGGGTGCCGGCGGACCTGGAGCCAGGTGCCGTCCGGCTGCCCGGCGGCACGGATCAGCTCGATCGCGTCAGCCATGCGCGGGTCCGGCGCCGCGCCGACGAACAGTGCCGCCTGGCGGAAGTACTCGGCCGCGTTGAGCACGTTGTAGAACCAGCGGAACGGGTAGGCGAAGCGGTCCACCCACGGCGCCACCGGCTCGCCTGTCGAGAGCCGGCGGAAGAGCCCGCGGCGCAGGAGGTACTCCTCGCCGGAGCGCCGGGCACCGCGCGTCGCGTCCGTGCCCCCGGTCGCGATGTCGTAGGCGAGCAGTCCCTTGAGGGAGTTGAGCGTCGAGTGGAACGACGATCGCGTCGAGCCCTCGATCCACTCGCAGTTCCAGCCGCCGTCGGGCAGCCGGTGCGCGATGAACCAGTCGATGATGCCGGTGATGTCGGCGCCGAGCCACAACCCGTTCGCGACCGTCCAGGCGTTGATGCAGCAGTCGACCTCGCCACCCCAGTACGGCAGGTTGTCGTACTCCCAGCGACTGTTCTCGGCGAGGAGCTCGGCCGTGCGGCGTTCGCGGAGGACAGCGGAGTCGAGGCCCCACTCTCGTAGCGAGTTGAGTGTCCACGTCGTCGCCGTCCAGGGCTGCCCGGCATCCTTTGCCGCTTCAGGATCGTGAGAGTCGAAGTCCGAGGGGAAGAACGCGCCGCCCGCCCACTGGCCGTCCGGGTCCTGGAGCGCGAGGAGGCGCGCGCCGAAGCCCTCGGTCGCGATTCTGGCCCGCGTTGCTTGCCAAACCTCGGGTGGTTCCCCACGAGATCGCGCTCGACCTGCCAGCGCAACGCCGGATCAGAGTCGGCCAGCCACGGGATCAGGGCGCTGATCACACCGCGCGACTCTAGCCGGAGATTTCGCGGAGCGGCAAGGTTTTCAGAGCCAGGTGCTAGCTCTGGGACCTGAGAACCGCCAAGGCCTTGTCGGCGTGCACCGCCATGCGGAGCTCGCTGGCGATCACTTCCAGGATGCGGCGGTCGGTGCCGATGACGAAGGTCTGCCTGCGGGTCAGCAGCGGGCCGAATCGGCGCCGCACACCGAACTGGGTGGCGACCGTCCCGTCGGGGTCGGACAGCAGCGGGTAGTCGAAGCCGTTCCGGGCCGAGAACTCCTGCTGCTTGGCCACCGGATCCGGGCTGATGCCCACGCGCCGCGCGCCGACCTCGGCGAACTCCTTGGCCAGGTCGCGGAAGTGACAGCTTTCGGCGGTGCACCCGGCGGTCATCGCGGCCGGGTAGAAGAAGAGCACGACGGGACCCGCCGCGAGGAACTCCGACAGTGAGCGCTGCTCACCCCGGTCGTCGAGCAGGGTGAAATCCGGTGCCAGGTCCCCTTTTTTCATGAGCGACAGCTTAGTTCGTGTGGCGCTCGATGAACTCGTCGATCTCGTCATCGTCGCAGGAGCCGGCGAAGGGGCCACGGGCCGCCTGCACCCCGTGCTTGCACAGCCGTTCGGCGTGCTCGGCGGAGCGGACGTTCGCGGCACCGACGAACAGGTTCAGCTCGCGGGCCCGGGCGAGGAGGTGGCACAGGTGCCGGGCAGCGGGCTCTTCCTCGCCCTCGGCCAGCGCGTCGATCACCCCGCCGTCGAGCGCGATGTAGCCGACCGGGAGGTCGTGGCGCGCGATCAGCTCCAGATCGGCCGAGCCGGTGACGGTGAGCGCCGGCTTCGCACCCAGTTCGGCCAGCAGGATCAGGGAGTCCAGCACCTCGCCGTCACGGTCGACGAACGTGGTGGGCTCGATGCACAGCCGCAGCACGCTCGCCGGCAGTTCGTGCCGGCCGAGCTGCTCGCGGATCAGCTTCACCAGATCGGGGTCGCTGGCCAGCCGGTAGGGCAGCCGGATACAGATGTCGGGCGCCTTGTCACCGAACTTCTGGTGCCAGCGGGCCGCCGAGCCGAGCGCCTCGGAGAGCAGCCACTTCCCCAGGGGCATGGTCATGCCGGTGGTCTCGACCAGCTGGTAGAACCGGCAGGTGTCCAGTTCGCCCAGTTCGGGGTGCCGCCACACCAGCCCGGCGGTCACCGAGGAGAGCCCGCCCGGCTCGCCGAGGTCCACCATCGGGTGGTAGACGAGGTCGAACTGCCCGTGCTCCAGCGCGCCCGCGATCTCGGCGCCGAGCCGGTAGCGGGCCCGGTCGATCGCGTCGCGTTCCGGATCGAACAGCATCCACTGTGCCCGCCCGGCCTCCTTCGCGCGGTGCAGCGCCAGTTCCGCGGCGCGGCGCAGCTCCTCCGGGCCGCCTTCGGACACGCCGCGCACCACGATGCCCGCGCTGGCACTGACCCCGACCCCCTGCTCACCGAAGAAGATCGGCTCGCCGAGATCCTCCATCGCCCGGTCGAGGAGTCCGGTCACCTCGCTGCGAGTGAGCCTGCCGCGGAGCAGGATGCCGAAGCCGTCCCCGGACAGGCGGGCGACCAGGGCCTGGTGCGAGGTGAAAACGGCCCGGAGCTTGCCCGCCACGCCCTTGAGCACCTTGTCGCCGATGCCGGTGCCGAGCCCGTCGTTGATCACCCGGAACCCGTCGAGGTCGAGGTAGATCAGCGCGACCTGGTCGCGGGCGGTCGGGCTGAGTGCGTTCTCCAGCATGGTGTGGAACCGGGAGGCGTTGGACAGCCCGGTCAGGGGGTCGTGCCCGCTCTGGTGCCGCAGCGTCTCCTGGAGCGTGTGGAGATCATTCGCGTCCACCGCCATCAGCACGGGGAACGTGATACGGGGCCGGTCACCCGGCAGGCGGGCGAGGGTGATTTCGGCCCAGACGGCCGCGTCGTCGGAGTGGGTGAGCTGGACCCGCTGGCGGACGTGCTCGGCTTCGGTTTCGGCGAGCTCGGCCAGCCCGTCGGCCAGCTGCTGCCTGTCGCGGTCGCCGAAGCCGAGATCGACGAAGGTACGGCCGTGAAGCTGTTCGGACCGGTACTCGAGGAACCGCGCCATCGCCGGGTTGACCTCGATGATCGTGCCGTCCTGGTCGGCCAGGGCGATCCCGATCGGTGAGGCTGTGTACAGCGCGCTGAACCGCTTGGCCGCCGCTTCCCGTGTGGCTTCGACGGAGGCGACCGCTTCCTGCGCAAGCTCGCCCAGAATTTCCTCCAGCCGCGAGGACGTAAGCGCCACGCCCTCCGTTCCGGCCAGCCTCGCCGCCCAGCGGTGGACGATGGCCGCCAACCCGGCGGGGTCACCAGGCTCGGCCACGTCTCACCTCTTCTCTTCACGAACGGACTTTCCGGTCAGGCCGGCGCCCGTGCGGGTGCCGCCCCCAGCTCGGTCTGACCGGCGGCTGTACCGGCTGAACGAGTGATCAACAGTGTAGAGGTGATCACACTTGGTGAAAACCCCGGCTACCGCGGTAGACCGCGGCCAGCTGAACGGGGAGTCCGTCGACGGGGACCGGAAGTGACACATAGTCCCATCGGATCCGGTACGTACCGGGCACCGACCAGCGCCAGGTCCGCAGCATCTCGTGCAGCAGCGCCTTCACCTCGAACATGCCGAAGTACAGGCCGACGCACTTGTGCGCGCCGCCGCCGAAAGGCATCCACGCGTACCGGTGGGACTTGTCCTCGCGCCGGCCCTCGGCGAAGCGCCCGGGATCGAACCGGCGTGGCGCGGTCCAGTACTCCGGCGCGTAGTGGTTGACGTTGGGGGAGACGCTCACCAGGGTGCCCGCCGGGAGGTAGTGGCCCAGCACCTCGGTGTCGGTCACCGCGCGGCGGGCCAGGGACGGCACCGGGGCGGTCAGCCGCAGCGACTCCTTGATCACCAGGTCGAGGGTTTCCAGGCGGTTGAGCGCGTCGAGGCCGGGCAGGTCGTCGCTGAGCGCCAGGGACTCCTCCCGGGCGCGCTCCTGCCACTCCGGATGCTTGGCGAGGTGGTAGGCGGCGGCCGTGCTGGTGATCGTCGTGGTTTCGTGCGCGGCCATCATCACGAAGATCATGTGGTTGACCACGTCGTCGTCGCTGAACCGCTCGCCGTCGTCTCCGGCGGCCTGGCACAGCGCGGAGAACAGGTCGTCACCCCCGGCGCTCCGCTTGGCCGGCAGGTTCGCCCGGAAGTAGCGCTCCAGCAGCCGGCGGCCGGCCAGCCCCGCCGCCCACCGGCCGCCCGGCACCGGGAACCGGACGAGCGCGGTCGGCGCCCGCACCGAGTCGACGAACGCGCGGTTGATCGCGGCGGCACCGGCGCTGCTGCGCATGCCCATGAACACCTGGGTCGCCACGTCCAGGGTCAGCCCCTTGAGCGCCCAGTACAGCCGCGGGCGGCCGGACCAGCCGGCGACCCTCTCGCGCAGCACCGGGCCGAACTGGCGGACGTACCCGGCGAGCCGGTCGCGGGTGAACGCCTCCTGCATGATCCGGCGATGCAGGTGATGCTCCTCGAAGTCGAGCAGCATCAGCCCACGGTGGAAGAAGGCGTCCAGGAAGTGGCGCCAGCCGTCCTGCGAGAACGCCTTGTCCTTGTTGACCAGGGCGACCTGGGTCGCGTCCGGGCCGCCCAGCAGCACGAACCGCTGTCCGAAGGCGCCCACCCACGACACCGGTCCGTACTTTTCGTAACGGCTCAGCGCGAAGTCGACACCGAAGCGCATCGAATCCAGGGTGTGGCCGACGAGCGGCGCCCCCGCGTCACCGAGCACGGGTTTGAGCCCGCTGCCCGGCGGGGGCGGGGCGAGTTCGCGGACCGGCCACCGCTGGTTGAGCAGGCGCCGGTCCACGGCCCTGGGCAGGGGGATCGAGGTCAACGGTGGAAAAGGGGGTCCGAGGGCTTGCCCCCAGGCGGGGTCCGGGGGCCGTACCCGCAGAAAGCCCAGGTCTTTGATCGTCACGAGGCCCTCCCGCCAGGTCGGTGCTCCCAGGCCACCACAGACGCATCCGGTGCGGCAAGGGGCCGCTCGCCGCACCGGATGTCTCCCCGGGTTCAGTCCCAGTCGAGGGCGGCGCCGCTCTGGTACTCGATGACGCGGGTCTCGAAGAAGTTCTTCTCCTTCTTCAGGTCCATCGCCTCCGACATCCACGGGAACGGGTTCTCCGGCTCGCCGAAGATCGGTTCCAGGCCGATCTGCTGGGCGCGGCGATCGGTGATGAAGTGCAGGTACTGCGCGCACAGCGGCGCCGAGAGCCCGAGCATGCCCCGCGGCATGGTGTCGCGGGCATAGGCCACCTCCAGCTCACAGGCCTCGGTGAGCATGCCGCGCATTTCCGCCTGGAACTCCGGCGTCCACAGGTGCGGGTTCTCGATCTTGATCTGGTTGATGCAGTCGATGCCGAAGTTCAGGTGGATCGACTCGTCGCGCAGGATGTACTGGTACTGCTCGGCGATGCCCACCATCTTGTTGCGCCGCCCCAGCGACAGGATCTGTGCGAACCCGGTGTAGAACCACATGCCTTCGAACACCACGTAGAAGGCGATCAGATCCCGCAGGAAGTTCTGGTCGGCCTCCGGCGTGCCCGTCTCGAAGTCCGGGTTCTCCAAATTCCGTGTGTACTTCAGTGCCCACGCGTCCTTGTCGGCGATCGAGGGCACCTCGCGGTACATGTTGAACAGCTCGCCCTCGACCAGGCCAAGGCTTTCGCAGATGTACTGGAAGGTGTGCGTGTGCACGGCCTCCTCGAACGCCTGGCGCAGCAGGTACTGGCGGCACTCCGGGTTGGTGATGTGGCGGTACACCGCGAGCACGATGTTGTTCGCCACCAGCGACTCCGCCGTCGCGAAGAAACCGAGGTTGCGCTTGAGCATCTGGCGCTCGTCGTCGGTGAGCCCGTCACGCGACTTCCACAGCGCGATGTCGGCCTGCATGCCGACCTCGGTGGGCATCCAGTGGTTGTTGCAGGCCGCGAGGTACTTTTCCCAGGCCCAGCGGTACTTCAGCGGCAGCAGCTGGTTCACGTCGGCGCGCGCGTTGATCATCGCCTTGTCATCGACGTTGACCCTGGCCGCGCCCCGGTCGATCTCGCCGAGGCCGGTGGTGTCGATGGCTTCGATGTTGGTCACGGTAATTCCCTGAGTGTTCATTGGCAGGCTTCGCAGTCGGGGTCGTCAATGCGGCAGGCCGCGCCTTCGGCCGCGACGAAGTCGATGTCGTCCACCTTCGGCATCGGTTCCGGCCTCGCCGCGGGCTGCGGTGCCGGGGCCGGGGGCGAAGCGACGACGGTGGGTGCGGTGGTGTTGGTGCCTCCGGTGTCAGCGGGCAGGGTGTTGGTGTCTCCGGTGCCGGCGGGCACGGTGTTGGTGCCTCCAGTGCCGGCGGGCACGGCATTGAGCTTGCCGTCCGTGCCGCGGAGCGTGCTCTTCTCCACGTGGGTCGCCGAGCGCGCCCGCAGGTAGTACGTCGTCTTCAGCCCCTTGTGCCACGCGTAGCGGTACAACTCGTCGAGCTTGCGCCCGCTCGGCGCGGCGATGTAGAGGTTCAGCGACTGGGCCTGGTCGATCCATTTCTGCCGCCGCGAAGCCGCGTCCACCAGCCAGCGGCTCTCGATCTCGAACGCCGTGGCGTACAACCGCTTGAGGTCGTCCGGCACGCGGTCGATCTCGCCGAGGCCGCCGTCGAAGTACTTCAGGTCCGACACCATGACCTCGTCCCACAGGCCACGCTGCTTGAGACTGCGCACCAGGTGCGGGTTGATCACGGTGAAGTCGCCGGACATGTTCGACTTGACGTAGAGGTTCTGGAACAGCGGCTCGATCGACTGCCCCACCCCGCAGATGTTGGAGATGGTCGCGGTCGGCGCGATCGCCATCACGTTGGAGTTGCGCATCCCGGTCGTGCGCACCCGCTGCCGCAGCGTCTCCCAGTCCAAAGTGGACGACGTGTCGATGTCCAGGCCGTCGCCCCGGCGCGCCTCGGCGAGCAGCTTGAGCGAGTCGATCGGCAGGATTCCCCTGCTCCACAGCGAACCCTCGAACGTGGCGTACGGGCCGCGCTCGGCCGCGAGGCCGGCCGAGGCCGAAATCGCGAAGTAGGACAGGTACTCCATGCTGCGGTCGGCGAACTCGACCGCCTCCCGCGACGCCAGCGGGACGCCGAGCTCGAACAGTGCGTCCTGGTAGCCCATGATGCCCAGGCCCACGGGACGGTGCCGCAGGTTCGACCGCCGCGCTTCCGGGATCGTGTAGAAGTTGATGTCGATCACGTTGTCGAGCATCCGCACCGCGGTCCGCACGGTCTTTTCCAGCCGTTCGACGTCAAGGCCCTGGGGCGTGACGTGCTTGAGCAGGTTGACCGAGCCGAGGTTGCACACCGCGACCTCGTCCGCGCTGGTGTTCAGGGTGATCTCGGTGCACAGGTTGGACGAGTGCACCACACCCACGTGCTGCTGCGGCGAACGCAGGTTGCACGGGTCCTTGAAGGTGATCCACGGGTGGCCGGTCTCGAACAGCATGGTCAGCATGCGCCGCCACAGCTCGACCGCCCGCACCCTGCGGAACACCTTGATCTCGCCGCGCCCCGCCGCCGCCTCGTAGGCGCGGTAGCGCTCGGCGAACGCGTTGCCGTAGAGGTCGTGCAGGTCCGGCGTCTCGTCCGGGGAGAACAGCGTCCATTCGGCGTCCGCCTCCACCCGGCGCAGGAACTCGTCGGGCACCCAGTTGGCGGTGTTCATGTCGTGCGTGCGGCGCCGGTCGTCGCCGGTGTTCTTGCGCAGGTCGAGGAACTCCTCGACGTCGATGTGCCAGGTCTCCAGGTACGCGCACGCCGCGCCCTTCCGCTTGCCGCCCTGGTTGACGGCCACCGCCGTGTCGTTGGCGATCTTGAGGAACGGCACCACGCCCTGGGACTGCCCGTTGGTGCCCTTGATGTGCGCGCCCAGTCCGCGCACCGGCGTCCAGTCGTTACCGAGCCCGCCCGAGTACTTGGCCAGCAGGGCATTGTTCTTGTACGCCTGGAAGATCGAGTCCAGGTCGTCCTCCACCGTGGTCAGGAAGCAGGACGACAGCTGCGGCCGGGTGGTGCCGGAGTTGAACAGGGTCGGTGTGGACGCCATGAAGTGGAACGACGAGAGCAACTCGTAGAACTCGACGGCACGAGATTCCCTGTCGTCCTCGCGGACCGCGAGACCCATGGCCACCCGCAGGAAGAACGCCTGCGGCAGCTCGAAGCGGGTGCCGTCGTGGTGCAGGAAGTAGCGGTCGTAGAGGGTTTGCAGGCCGAGGAAGCCGAAGTCGAGGTCGCGTTCGGGGCGGATGGCCGCGGTGATCCGGTCCAGGTCGAAGGTCGCCAGCTCGGGGTCGACCAGCTCCAGCTCGATCGCCCGGTGGAGGTAGTCCCGGAAGTAGCCGGGGTAGGCGGTGACCATCTCGTCCTGGCGGGCCTGGCGCGGGGCGCCGGCGAGGTAGCTCAGGGCCTCGCCGCGCAGCTTGTCCAGCAGCAGCCGGGCGCTGACGGACGAGTAGTTCGGCTCCTGCTCGACCAGCGTGCGGGCGGCCATGATCTGGGCGAGGGCCAGTTCTCCGGCGCTGATCCCGTCGTAGAGGTTGCGCCGGGTCTCGACCAGCACCGGTTCGGCCGAGGCGTCCTCGATGCCGGCCACGGCCTCGCCGACCACTTTGGCCACCCGGTCCCAGTCGAGCGGGCGGAGCGTGCCGTCGGTGTCCTTGACGTGGATCGCGCCGTCCTGCTCGACCGGCTTGGCGGTCTCACGTGCCTTGGCGCGTTCCTCACGGTAGAGCACGTAGGCGCGCGCGACCTTGTGGTGGCCGCCGCGCATCAGCGCGAGCTCGACGAGGTCCTGGATCTGCTCGATGTGCAGGGCTTTCTCCGGGCTCGCGTGCCGGAGCAGGGAGTCGGAGACCTGGTGGGTGAGCTCGGCGACCACGTGGTGGATCCGCGAGGAGGCGGCCGCGCTGTCACCTTCGACGGCGAGGAAGGCCTTGGTCATCGCGACCGAGATCTTGTTCGCGTCGAAGGGGGACACGCTGCCGTCCCGCCGGATCACGCGCACAGCCGCCGGAGCCGAGACGGGTGCGCTGGCTTCCACAGACATGCATCACTCCAAAAAGGGCGCGTTGGATCGGCACGCCGACCTGAGGAGGGCGTGCTGGAACAAGGCTTCACCGGCCGAGCAGCATGTCCTGGGGGACAAGTCCCCGGACACCCCGTGCGCCCCCGTCGCTGGGGTGCTGCCGGTGGATCAGAGACTACATGTAGGGGTGACGGTTTGCGCGGACCCCAATATGGCGGCGTGTTGCGGCCGTGTGCTAGATCGTCCCGGGAAAACAATCAAGCGTGCTTGATTTTTTCTGGCGGTGGTGCCAGGGTTGTGGCGGGCGCGAGGAGGCGAGGCTGGTGGTGGATCTCGAACCGATCCTGACCGATCTGGCGGCGGAAGGCCGGGAACTCGACGAACTGGTGGCCGAGGCGGACTGGGCGACGCCGACCCCGGCCGAGGGCTGGACGATCGCGCACCAGATCGCGCACCTGGCCTGGACCGACGCGAAGGCGTTGATCGCCGTGCGGACTCCCGACGAGTTCGGCGCCGAGTTGAAGCGGGCCCTCGCCGGTGAAGACCACTATGTCGACGACGGCGCCGCCGAGGGCGCGGCCAAGCCCAAGGCCGAAGTGCTCGCCGGGTGGCGGGCCGGGCGGGCGAAGCTGGCCGAGGCGCTGAGAGCGGCCCCGCCGGGTGAGAAGTTCCCGTGGTACGGGCCACCGATGAGCGCGGCGTCGATGGCGACCGCGCGGTTGATGGAGACCTGGGCGCACGCGCAGGACGTCTTCGACGCCCTCGCCGTGGTGCACGAGCCGACCGCCCGGCTCCGGCACATCGCCTACCTGGGCGTCCGGACGCGCGATTTCGCGTTCAGTCTGCACGGGCTGAACCCGCCGCCGGAGCCTTTCCGAGTCGAACTGGTCGCACCGAGCGGGGAAACCTGGTCGTGGGGGCCTGAAGGCGCGACCCAGAAAGTGACCGGCAGCGCGCTCGATTTCTGCCTCGTGGTCACTCAGCGGCTTCACCCGGCCGACTCCGACGTGGTCGCGGCCGGGGAGGACGCTCGGGAGTGGCTCGGCATCGCGCAGGCGTTCGCCGGCGCGCCAGGGCGGGGCCGCAGGCCGGGAGGGTCCCGGTGAGAGTCGGAAACGCGTCGGGCTTCTACGGCGACCGGTTCTCCGCCGTCCGCGAGATGCTGACCGGCGGGCCGCTGGACGTGCTCACCGGGGACTACCTGGCCGAACTGACGATGCTGATCCTCGGCCGCGACCGGCTGAAGGACCCGAATCGCGGCTACGCCAAGACGTTCTTGCGTCAGCTCGAGGAGAATCTCGGGCTGGCCAAGGAAAAGGGCGTCAAGATCGTCACCAACGCGGGCGGGCTGAACCCGGCCGGACTCGCGGACGCCATCCGGGAACTGGCGGGCAGGCTCGGGCTCGACGTGGCAGTGGCGCATGTGGAGGGTGACGATCTGCTTCCGCGCGCAGGTGAAATCGGCCTCGGCGATCCTCTGACCGCCAACGCCTACCTCGGCGCCCGGGGCATCGCCGAATGCCTCGGCGCGGGCGCGGATGTGGTGGTGACGGGCCGGGTGACCGACGCTTCCCTGGTCGTCGGACCGGCGGCCGCGCACTTCGGCTGGCGCCGCGACGACTACGACGCCCTCGCCGGTGCGGTCGTGGCGGGGCATGTCCTCGAATGCGGCGCCCAGGCGACGGGCGGCAACTACGCGTTCTTCACCGAGCACGAGCTCGGCGCGCCCGGATTCCCGATCGCCGAACTGCACGCCGACGGGTCGAGCGTGATCACCAAGCACGAAGGCACGCCGGGCATGGTCACCGTCGGCACGGTCACCGCCCAGCTCCTCTACGAGATCACCGGCGCGCGGTACGCCGGCCCTGACGTCACGACCCGGTTCGACACCATTTCGCTCACCCAGGACGGCCCGGACCGGGTTCGGATCAGTGGTGTCCGGGGCGAACCGCCACCACCGACGCTCAAGGTCTGCCTCAACTCTTTCGGCGGATTCCGCAACTCCGCCACCTTCGTGCTGACCGGACTGGACATCGAGGCCAAGGCCGCGCTCGTGACCGACCAGCTCGAAACGGTGCTGAAGGAGCGCCCGCCCGCCGAGATCCGCTGGGTGCTCGCGCGGACCGACCAGGAGGACGCCGGCACCGAACAGCGGGCGAGCGCGCTGTTGCACTGCACGGTCAAGGACAGCGACCCGAAGGTCGCCGGGCGGGCGTTCAGTAACGCCGCCGTGGAACTCGCGCTGGCCAGCTACCCGGGTTTCCACCTCACGACGCCACCTTCGGACGCGTCGCCCTTCGGCGTGTACACGGCGTCCTTTGTGGACGCCGTCGAGGTGCCGCATGTCGCGGTGCTGCCGGATGGCTCGCGGGTTTCCGTCCCGCCCGCGATGGAAACCCGCACACTGTCCGATGTGGATGATCCGCCGCTGCCGGATCCGCCGCCGCCGGGCCCGACGCGGCGGGCGCCGCTGGGGACGCTGGCGGGCGCGCGTAGCGGGGACAAGGGCGGGGACGCCAACGTCGGCGTGTGGGCCCGTTCCGACGACGAGTGGCGGTGGCTCGTGCACTACTTGACCGTCGAGGAGTTCCAGCGGCTGCTTCCGGAAACCGCGCCCCTGCCGGTCCGGCGGTATGTGCTGCCCAACCTCCGTGCCCTCAACTTCGTGGTGACCGGACTGCTCGGCGAAGGCGTCGCCGCACAGGCGCGGTTCGACCCGCAGGCCAAGGCGCTCGGCGAATGGCTGCGCGCTCGCTGGGTCGAGGTCCCGTCATGACTGGTCGTGGCGCGCAAAGCCGCGGAGAACGCACGATCGACACGCCGGAACGGGTCGAGTTGCGCGAGACGGTGCGGCGGTTCGTCGAGGCCGAGGTGCTGCCCTCGCTCGACGGCTGGGAACGTGCCGGGGAACTGCCGCGTGAGTTGCACCGCAAGGCGGGCGAGATCGGTCTGCTGGGAGTGTCCTTTCCGGAGAGTGCCGGCGGTGGCGGAGGGGATTTCCTCGACTCCGTGACGGTGACCGAGGAAATCCTCTACGCGGGTGGCAGCGGTGGCCTGATCGCTTCGCTGTTCACGGGTGGCATCGCGCTGCCGCACCTGGCCGCGGCGGGAGACCCGGCGCAGATCGACCGGTGGGTGCGGCCGGCGCTGGCCGGGGAACTGATCGGTGCGCTGGCGGTCACCGAACCGGACGGCGGATCGGATGTGGCCTCGATCCGCACGACCGCGCGGCGGGAGGGTGACCACTACGTCGTCAACGGCGCCAAGACGTTCATCACCTCGGGTTGCCGCGCCGACTTCGTGACCACCGTCGTCCGGACGGGCGGGCCGGGGGCGCGCGGGCTGTCGCTGCTCGTCATCGAGCGCGGCACGCCGGGCTTCACGGTGGGCAGGAAGCTGGAGAAGATGGGATGGCACTGCTCGGACACCGCAGAGTTGTCCTTTGTGGACGCACGGGTGCCGGTGGTGAACCTGGTCGGCCAGGAGAACGGCGGGTTCGCGCAGCTCGCGACCCAGTTCGTGACCGAGCGGCTTACGCTGGCCGTGCAGGCTTACGCCACCGCGCGGCGGGCGCTCGACCTCACGCTCGCCTGGTGCCGGCTGCGTGAGACGTTCGGCCGCCCGTTGATCTCCCGGCAGCTGGTGCAGCACAAACTCACCGAGATGGCCCGCAAGATCGACCTGGCGCGCGTCTACACCCGGCACGTCGCCGAGCGGTACATGGCGGGTGAGGACGTGACCGCCGAGACCTGCTTCGCCAAGAACAGCGCCGTCGAGGCCGCGGAATGGGTGGTCGGCGAGGCGGTCCAGCTGCACGGCGGGCTCGGCTACCTGCGGGAGTCCGAAGTGGAACGGCACTACCGGGACGTGCGGATTCTCGGTATCGGCGGCGGCACCAACGAGATCCTGAACGGTCTCGCGGCCAGGCGATTGGGGTACACGGGTTGATTCGTTCTACTGTGGACGTCACAGGCGACGAGTTCGCGGCCAACCGCGAAGCGATGCTGGAGAAGCTGGCCGAGCTGGAGGCCGAGCACGCCAAGGCGATCGCCGGAGGCGGGCCGAAGTACGTCGAACGGCACATCAAGCGCGGGAAGCTGCTCGCCCGGCAACGCGTCGAACTGCTGCTCGACGAGGACTCACCGTTCCTGGAGCTGTCCCCGCTCGCCGCGTGGGGCACCGACTACCAGGTCGGTGGCAGCGTGGTCACCGGCATCGGGATCGTCGAAGGCGTGGAATGCCTGGTCACCGCCCACGATCCGACCGTGAAGGGCGGCGCGAGCAATCCCTCCAGCCTGAAGAAGAGCCTGCGGGCGGCCGAGATCGCCGCGGAGAACCGGCTGCCGGCGATCAACCTCGTCGAGTCGGGCGGGGCGGATCTGCCTGCCCAGAAGGAGATCTTCATCCCGGGCGGGAAGACCTTCCGCAACCTGACCAACGCCTCGGCCGCGCGGGTGCCCACGATCGCGCTGGTGTTCGGCAACTCGACGGCCGGTGGCGCGTACCTGCCCGGCATGTCGGACTACGTGGTGATGGTCGCCGAACGCGCGAAGGTGTTCCTCGGCGGGCCGCCGCTGGTCAGGATGGCCACCGGTGAGGAGTCCGACGACGAGTCGCTCGGCGGCGCCGAGATGCATGCCCGCGTTTCCGGGCTGGCCGACTTCCTCGCGGCGGACGAGCACGACGCGATCCGGATCGGACGGAGCATCGTGCGGCGTCTCAACTGGCGCAAGCTCGGCCCGGCCCCGAAGCCGGACTACGCGGAGCCGGTCTACGACGCCGAGGAACTGCTCGGCATCGTGCCCGGTGACCTCAAGATCCCGTTCGATCCCCGCGAAGTGATCGCCAGGATCGTGGACGGCTCCGAGTTCGACGAGTTCAAGCCGCTCTACGGGACCAGCCTGGTGACCGGCTGGGCGAGCCTGCACGGCTACCCGGTCGGCATTCTCGCCAACGCCCGGGGCGTGCTGTTCTCCGAGGAGTCGCAGAAGGCCACGCAGTTCATCCAGCTGGCCAACCAGGTCGACACCCCGCTGGTGTTCCTGCACAACACCACCGGATACATGGTGGGCAAGGAGTACGAGCAGGCCGGGATCATCAAGCACGGCGCGATGATGATCAACGCGGTGTCCAACTCGAAGGTGCCGCACCTCTCGGTGCTGATCGGCGCTTCCTACGGCGCCGGGCACTACGGCATGTGCGGCCGCGCCTACGGGCCCCGGTTCCTGTTCGCCTGGCCCAGCGCCAAGTCCGCGGTGATGGGACCGCAGCAACTGGCCGGGGTGCTGTCCATCGTGGCCCGTGCCGCCGCCGAGGGCCGCGGTCAGCCCTACGACGAGGACGCCGACGCCGCGATGCGCGTGATGGTCGAGCGTCAGATCGAAGCCGAGTCGCTGCCGATGTTCCTGTCGGGAATGCTCTACGACGACGGCATCATCGACCCGCGCGACACGCGGGCCGTGCTCGGGCTGAGCCTGTCCGCGATCCACAACGGACCGATCAGGGGCGCCGAGGGCTTCGGCGTCTTCCGGATGTGATGGCATGATTACCACCCTTCTGGTGGCCAACCGGGGCGAGATCGCACGCCGGATCTTCCGCACCTGCACCGAACTGGGCATCGGCCGGACCGCGGTGTTCTCCGACGCCGATGCCGCCGCCCCGCATGTGGCCGAGGCGGACGCGTCGGTGCGGCTGCCCGGGGACGCACCTTCGGACACCTACCTGCGGGCCGATCTCCTGATCGAGGCCGCGCGGGCGACCGGTGCCGATGCGGTCCATCCCGGCTACGGCTTCCTGTCCGAGAACGCCGGGTTCGCTCAGGCCGTGCTCGACGCCGGGCTCACCTGGGTCGGCCCGTCCCCCGCGGCCATCGCCGCGATGGGGTCCAAAGTGGAGTCCAAGCGGATCATGGCGCGGGCGGGCGTGCCGGTGCTGGCCGAAGTGGACCCCGCCGAGGTCACCGAGGCGGACCTGCCGGTGCTGGTGAAGGCGTCCGCGGGCGGTGGCGGGCGCGGGATGCGGGTGGTCACCTCGCTCCGCGAGCTGCCCGCGGCGGTGGAGAGCGCGCGGGCCGAAGCGGCTTCCGCGTTCGGCGACCCGACCGTCTTCTGCGAGCGCTATCTCGAGACCGGCCGGCACATCGAAGTCCAGGTGCTCGCCGACGAGCACGGCACCGTCTGGGCGCTGGGCGAGCGGGAATGCTCGATCCAGCGGCGGCACCAGAAGGTGATCGAGGAGGCGCCGTCACCGCTGGTCGACGAGCGGATGCGGGACGAACTGTTCGAGGCGGCCCGTACGGTGGCCAAGGCGATCGACTACGTCGGCGCCGGAACCGTCGAATTCCTCGTGAGTTCCGACCGCAGGTTCTTCTTCCTCGAGATGAACACGCGGTTGCAGGTCGAGCACCCGGTCACCGAATGCGTCACGGGGCTCGACCTGGTCGCCCTCCAACTGCGGATCGCCGAGGGGCACCGGCTCCCGCTCGAACCACCGGCCTCGAACGGGCACGCGATCGAGGTCCGGCTCTACGCGGAGGACCCGGCCGCGGACTGGCACCCGCAGACCGGAACGTTGCACCGGTTCGAGGTGCCCGGCGATGTCCGGGTGGACAGCGGTGTCGCCGGCGGGTCCGTGATCGGAGTGCACTACGACCCGATGCTGGCCAAGGTGATCGCCTGGGCGCCGAGCCGGGCCGAGGCGGCGAGGAAGCTCGCGACCGCGCTGGCCGGCGCGAAGATCCACGGCGTCCGCACCAACCGTGATCTGCTGGTGAACGTGTTGCGCCACAAGGCGTTCCTGGCCGGAGAGATCGACACGGCGTTCTTCGCCCGCCACGGTCTGCTCACCCTGGCGGAGCCGCTGGGGGACGAGCGGCTGGCGGCCGTGGCGGCCGCGCTGGGGCAGGCCGAGGTCAACCGGGGTGGCGGGCCGGGCGGCTGGCGGAACGTGCCCTCGGCGCCGCACCGCAAGCGGTTCGCCGTGGGCGGCACCGAGTACGAGGTGGCCTACACCTTCAGCCGGTCCGGGTTGACGGTGGACGGTGAGGACATCCGGCTGGCCGAGGCGACGGAAGAGCGGGTGGTGCTCGATGTCGCCGGAGTCCGGCGGGCTTTCGACGTGGGCCGGTATCCCGGTCTCGTGTGCGTCGGGCCGGTCACGCTCACTCCCGTGCCGCGCTTCGCCGAACCCGGCACCACGCTCGCCGCGGGCTCACTCGTCGCGCCGATGCCCGGTACGGTGCTGCGGATCGCGGTGTCGGCCGGTGACCGGGTGCGGGCCGGGGATCCGTTGCTGTGGCTGGAAGCCATGAAGATGGAACACCGGATCACCGCGCCCGCGGACGGCGTGGTCGCCGAACTGCCCGTGTCCGTCGGGAAGCAGGTCGACGTCGGCGCCGTGCTCGCCGTGGTCCGAGCGGAGGGAGAACCGTCATGAGTTTCACCGAGTCCGGAGAACGGGTGGCGCTGCGCAAAGCGGTCGGGGGGCTGGCGCGCGACTACGGCCACGAGTACTACTCGAAGCTCGCCCGCACCGGCGGGCACACCACGGACCTGTGGAACGAGGCGGGGCGGCTGGGCTACCTCGGCGTCGCGGTGCCCGAGGAGTACGGCGGAGGCGGCGGGGGAATCGGTGATCTCGCCGCGGTCTGCGAGGAGTTCTGCGCGGCGGGCACACCGATGCTGCTCATGGTGGTCTCCCCGGCGATCTGCGCGACGGTGATCGCCCGCTTCGGCACCGACGAGCAGAAGCGCGCGTGGTTGCCGCGGTTCGCTACCGGCGAGGTCCGGATGTCCTTCGCCATCACCGAACCCGACGCGGGATCCAACTCGCATCGGCTGGCCACCACCGCGGCTCGCGACGGTGCCGGCTGGGTCCTCAATGGACGGAAGGTGTTCATCTCCGGGGTCGACGAGGCCGAAGCCGTGCTCGTCGTGGGGCGCACCGAGGACGCGAAGACCGGCCGGCTCAAGCCCGCGCTGTTCATCGTGCCGACCGACGCTCCCGGCTTCGAGTACCGGCCGATCGAAATGGACCTGATCTCGGCCGACAAGCAGTTCGGTCTGTTCCTCGACGACGTGCGGCTGCCCGCCGACGCGCTGGTGGGCGCCGAGGACGCGGCGATGGCGCAGCTGTTCGCCGGGTTGAACCCGGAGCGGATCATGGGCGCCTCGTTCTCCACCGGACTCGCGCGGTTCGCCCTGGACAAGGCCGTGTCCTACGCCAAGGACCGCAGCGTGTGGGGTGCGCCGATCGGCAGCCACCAGGGGCTCGCACATCCGCTGGCCCAGATCAAGATCGAACTCGAGCTGGCGAGGCTGATGACCCAGAAGGCGGCCGCGCGCTACGACTCGGGCGACGACTTCGGCGCCGGCGAGGCGGCCAACATGGCCAAGTATGCCGGGGGAGAGGTCGCGATCAAGGCCGTCGACCAGGCCGTGCAGGTGCACGGTGGAAACGGGGTGACGGCGGAGTACGGGCTCGGCGCGCTGCTGGGCGTGGTGCGGGTCGGCCGGCTCGCGCCGGTGAGCCGCGAGATGGTGCTGAACTTCGTGGCGCAGCACAGCCTCGGCCTGCCGAAGTCGTACTGATGAGCGCCCCCCGCGAGCCCCGGCAGGAGCGCAGCCGTGCGACGCGGCGGCGGCTGCTCGAAGCGGCCGTCGCCTGCATCGCCGAACTCGGTTTGAGCGGGACCACCGTCGCGGTGATCGCGCAGCGCGCGGGGGTCTCGCGTGGCGCCGCACAACACCATTTCCGCACCAGGGAGGACCTGGTCACGGCGGCGGTCGAGCACATGGGCGAGGTGCAGGTCGCCGAGCTGCGCAGGCGCGCCGAAGGCCTGCCGCCAGGGGAATCCCGGATCCAGCCGGTGGTCGACATGCTGCTCGATCTCTACACCGGGCCGATGTTCCGGGCGGCGCTGCACCTGTGGGTGGTCGCCTCCACCGACGACGCGCTCCGGGCGGCGCTGGTGCCGTTGGAGGCGCAGGTCGGCCGGGAAGCGCACCGGACGGCGCTGGAACTGCTCGGCGTGAACGAGTCGCACCGGGGTGTGCGCGAACTGGTGCAGTCCACCTTGGACCTGGCGCGCGGGCTGGGACTGGCGAGCCTGCTCACCGATGACACACGGCGGCGCCGCAAGATTGCCCGGCGCTGGGCGCGGGTACTCGGAAGAGAGCTGCCGAACCCGGGTGGGGGGCCACGCGTCCTGACGAATGTGCAGTGACCGGTATCTCGCGGTGACGGCGCGCCTCTATAGAAGAGAGGTGGTTAACGCTAACGGAGCAACACGCGATAACAGAGTGAGTGCGTGTTTGAGGTTTCCCAAGGGGGATGATTCCGGTGACCGGAGCGAACGGAGAGCTTTCCCATCGCGCGAGGGCGATGCTACGGGCAGTCGCGGCGGGTCGTGCGGTGATGTCCGGCAGCTGCGAGCCCGACCTGTTCATCGACGGCTTCGCCTGCTGTGACCAGGTGATCGCGCACGAACTCGCGCACCAAGGCTACATCCGTCCTTCGCACCCCGGTGACCGTGTGCCCGCCGAGCTCACCGAAGCGGGCCGTGCCGCTTTGCGGGTGACGACCATGGCCTAGGGTTGGCCTGAGTCGCTACCTGCCCACCGTGCGGCGACGCGCGTGTTCGTCGACGCCGGGGCTCCCCGGTGGTGACCACGTTTCGTCCCGGGAATAACTGCGCTTCCGGGCTTGATCAGGAGTCTGTCTCTTGATCCCCGAGGAGAAGCGATGCCGATCGAGATCGTTCCCCAGGGCCGGGTTGCCGCCGGTTTCGAGTCCGTACGGGACGAGTTCGCCGCCGTGGCGGCGCAGGAGGGCGGCGACTACGCGGCCCAGCTGGTGGCCTACGTCGGCGGTGAGCTCGTCGTGGACTTGTGGACCGGCCCCGGAATCAGCGGGGACTCGCTGACCGGCGTCTTTTCCTCGACCAAGGGCGTGGCCCATCTGGTCGTGGCCCTGCTCGTCCAGGACGGCACGCTGGATCTCGACGAGAAGGTGAGCCACTACTGGCCGGAGTTCGGCGCCGAAGGCAAGCACGAGATCACTTTGCGCGACCTGCTGGCCCATCGCGCCGGTGTCGTCGGTGCCGACGGTGGGTTCCTGCCGGAGGAGATCGCCGACGACGCACTGATCGCCGAACGGCTCGCGCCGCAGCGGCCGTACTGGCGTCCGGGCACCGCCTTCGGCTACCACGCGCTGGTGATCGGGGCGCTGACCGGCGAGGTGGTGCGCCGCGTCAGCGGGCAGACCATCCAGGAGGTGTTCGAAGCACGTGTCCGCGCACCCCACGGTCTCGACTTCTACCTCGGTCTGCCCGGGGAACAGGAAAAGCGCTTTCTCACCGCCCTGCCGATGTCGCCCACGCCCGAGCAGTCGGCCCTGCTCGAGGCGGCCGCGACCGGGCCGGACAGCCTGACCGGCATCGCCTTCAACCGCAACCATCGGAGCGCGGTCGTGCTGGACGCCCTGCCCAATCTCCGCGTCGTGCGCGCCAAGGGGCAGGCATCGGTCGGCGGGGTCGCTTCGGCCCGGGGGCCTGGCCGGTATGTACGCGGCCACGATCAGCACGGTCGGGGGCCGGGCACCACTGCTCAAACCGCACACCATCGCGGCTTTCGGTCAGATCCACTCGTCCGGCTACGACCTCGTGGCGCGTTCCCACCGCGCGTTCGGGCTCGGTTTCCAGGCGCAGGCGGACAGCTGTCCCGTGCTCGGCCAGGGAGCGTTCGGGCACAGCGGTGCGGCGGGGCCGCAGGCGCTGGCCGATCCACGAAGCGGGCTGGCCTACGGCTACAACCGGCGCCGGTTCCCCTTCCCCGGCGGGGCCGCCCCGGAAAACGACCGCCTGGTCGGCGCCGTGCACGCGGCCGCGGTGGGTCAGCGGGGCGCGACCAGCACCGTGAAGTCGTCGTCGGACCAGTAGAGCATGTCCACCTTGCCGGTGCCCTTCGGCACGATGTAGCTGTAGGAACCCTGCACCGGGACCACGACCGGGCTGTTCGGGTCCTCCACCGGGTTGCCGCCCGTGCCGGCGTCCCAGGCCCAGTGGTACGACGCGTACAGCACCACCGGCAGGTCGCCGGGCGCGATGATCACGTCGTGCTCGCGCAGCATGCTGACGGCGAGCTGGTAGTTGAGCGCGCTCCCGATGCCGCCCGCGCTGCCGCCCTTGGGAACTCTTGCCATGGCGTCCTCCGGATACAGGGTTGCGATGGAAGAACCGGGACCGACCAGGCCCGGCATGTTGCCGGGCACCACTCCCCGGTTGAGATCGACGGCGCTGGCGGTGATCCCCGGGACCGAGCCGGAACTGGACCACTGCCAGATGTCGTAGGTCACCGTCGGGGCGGCGCCGTACCGGGCGGCCCAGACCACGGTCTCGGGCACCGCGGCCTTCACCGGTGCCAGCACGGTGGAAAGCATGGTGTTGTTGCCGTACAGGCACGGGCGATGGCCGCGGGCGGCCACCTGGCGCAGGAACGCGATGGCGAAGTCGATGGCGGTCTGGTTCGGGCTGAACGGGTCCTCCAGGTCCAGTGCCGGCGCGAGGTCGGTCAGCTCCGCCGCGACGGCCCGGTCGACGAGCCGGTCCGCCTGCGCGACCGGATCGCCGAACTGGGCATAGTGGTAGGCACCCATCGCGAGCCTGGCTGCCCGGCCCCCGGGCCCGTAGCCGTTGTCGGGCCGGTTCTCGTCGCCGTCGCTCACTTTGACATAGCAGAACTCGTACCCGGCACGCCGGACCGCGGACCAGTCGTACACGGTCTGGTACTTGGTGAAGACGTCGATGCCGTCTGCCATTGTTTCTTGTACCCGGTCCGTTCTGTGTGGTCGCGAATCATCACTAGGATGGCCGAATCGCTGTTATGCGGCTGTTATCTTTGTTCGCGCCTTGCTGGGTCCGGGTGGAGTGTCGAGGGCCGGCCGACGGTGATGGCGTCCAGTTTCTCGCGGAGGTACTCCGACGCGATGACGTCGGGATAGCCGTGCCGGCCCCGTGGCGGGGCCAGTGACGAAATGCGGGCGTCGTGGTCGGTCTCGTAGAAGAAGATCAGCGAAACCAGGTCCTCGTCGGGGGCGCTCGGATCCGGCGGGAGGACCCGGTGCCGGGTCGACCGCCAGCGGTCGCCGGTCCACCGGGCCATCAGGTCGCCGATGTTGATGGTGAACGCGCCGGCCTCGAACGGGGCGTCCACCCACTCGCCGTCGCCGGTGTAGACCTGCAGCCCGCCGGCCCCGGCCTGGCGGTCCAGCACCGTCACCGTGCCGAAGTCCGTATGGGGCCCGATCCGGAACTGGCCGTCCCGCGGCGCGCCCACGCGCGTGATCGGCGGGTACCAGTTGATGTTGAAGGTGTAGGTGGGATGTCCGGTGTGGCGGGTGAAGTAGGTGGGCTCGAGGCCGAGTGCCGCGGCGAAGATCGTGAGCAGTTCGTCCGAAAGAGATCGCATCCGCGTCATGTATTCACGCGCGGCCGCGGCGAATCCCGCGACCTCGCCCGGCCAGACGTTGGGCTGGAACCAGAACGAGTCCACCTCCGGAACGCCGACGCCGTCCTCGGCACCGGCCGAATAGGACTCCTTGAGGTCGGGCGGGGTCTCGGTGCCTTCGGCGTAGCCGTTGGCCTCGACACCGGGCGGCAGCCAGCCCCGGCCCCCGACCGTTACCGCGTAACGGGCCTTCGCCTCCTCGGGCAGGGCGAAGAACTCCCGGGACAGCGACCGCATCCTCGACCGGAGGTCGTCCGCCACGCCATGCCCGGTGATCAGCAGGAAGCCCGAGTCCCGCAACGCGCTGTCGACACGCGCGGCCACGCCGGCCTTGCCTGCGGCATCGCCCTGGGACCAGGGAGCCAGGTCGATCAGCGGGACGGAACTCATGGGACCTCCTGCCCGATGTCCTCGAACCACAGTTCGGGGTGCTGTTCGATGAACTCCGTCATCAGCGCGACGCAGGCCGGATCGTCGACGATGGTGATCCCGACGCCGTGCCGGGCGAGCCAGTCGTGGCCACCGGAAAAGGTGCGGGCCTCGCCGATCACCACGTGGGAAATGGCGAACTGCCGGACCAGCCCGCTGCAATACCAGCACGGCGAGAGGGTGGTCACCATCACCGTGTCCCGGTAGTGCGGGCGCCGCCCGGCATTGCGGAAGGCGGCGGTCTCGGCGTGCATCGACGGGTCGCCGTCCTGCACGCGGCGATTGTGTCCCCGGCCGAGCAGCCCACCGTCCACAGTGAACAATGCGGCACCGATCGGGACGCCTCCCCCGGACTTGCCGAGAATGGCCTCCTCGCGGGCGACGGCGAGCAACTCCGCCGGGTCGAACCTCTGCATGGGTTCCGATGCTAGAGGCTCGAGAAGAATTTGCGGATATCCCTGGCGAGCTCTTCGGGTGCCTCCATCGCGGCGAAGTGCCCGCCGTGGTCGAACTCGGACCAGTGGGCGATGTTGTCGACCCGCTCGGCGAAGGTGCGGACCGGCCGGTTGATCTCGTGCGCGAACACCGCGACCCCCAGCGGGATGGGCGAAGGCTCCTGGCGCACCCACGTCATCGACGGCTCCCGGTACAGCCGCGCCGACGAGCCGGCCGTCCCGGTGAGCCAGTAGATCATGACGTTGGTCAGCATCTGGTCGCGGTCGACGGCGTCCTCGGGCACGTTCTCCGAGTCGGTCCACAGCTTGAACATGTCCACGATCCAGGCCAGCTGCCCGGCCGGTGAGTCGTGCAGGCCGTAGGCGAGTGTCTGCGGCCGGGTGCGCTGGATCTTCATGTACCCGGACAGCTCGTCCATGTACCGCTTGCGGTCGCCGAGCCGCTCCTTCTCCTGGTCGGTCAGCTTTTCCAGTTCCGCCGGATCGCCGGAGGGAAACGTCGGCAGCATGGTGACGTGCACCCCGGCGACGTGTCCGGAGTCGAGCCAACGGAGTTCCCGGGAGATGGCCGACCCCCAGTCGCCGCCCTGCGCGCCGTAGCGCTCGTAGCCGAGGCGGGCCATCAACTCCGCCCATGCCTTGGCGACGCGTTCGACGTTCCAGCCCGTCTTCTGGGTAGGGCCGGAGAAGCCGTAGCCGGGGATCGAGGGGATCACCAGGTGGAAGTCCGCCGACAGCGGCTCGATGATCTTGTCGAACTCCGCCACCGAGCCGGGCCAGCCGTGCGTGACGATCAGCGGCAGCGCGTCCGGGTTGGCCGAGCGGACGTGCAGGAAGTGCACGTTCTGGCCGTCGATCCGGGTGGTGAACTGGGGGAAGGAGTTGAGCCGCCGCTCGTGCACCCGCCAGTCGTAGGAGTGCCGCCAGTACGCGGCCAGCTCCTTGACATAGCCCAGCGGGACGCCGTAACTCCAGCCGGCGCCGGGCAGCTCGTCGGGCCAGCGGGTCAGGTCGAGGCGAGCGTGCAGGTCATCCAGCTGGGACTGCGGGATGTCGATGCGGAAGGGCTTGATTTCGGTCATGGGAACCACGCTAGGGGCAATTGAGAATCGTTTCCGTCCTCGACAACTGTCAAGATGGCGGCATGGTGGATACCTCGGCGCGGCGACTGCCCCTCCCGCGGGCCCGTCGCGTCTTGGTCCGGCCCGGACCTCGCGGGCCGGCTCGAAGTGGACGTGCGGACGGTCAGGCGCGACGTCTGCGTAACTTCGGCTATCCCGTGCACGCGGCCCCGGGTGTCGCCGGCGGATACCGGTTGGGCGCGGGGCCGCGCTGCCGCCGCTGCTCCTCGATGACGACGAGGCGGTGGCGGTCGTCGTCGGCCTGCGCGCCGCGACGGGAAGCGGCGTGGCCGGGGCCGAGGAAAAGTCGGTGCGCTCGCCAAGCGTGCTGCCCGAGCGCCTGCGGCGCGGGTGAACGCCCTCAACGAGGTCGCCGTGTCGCCGACCCGTGCGGACCGAAGGTCGACGCTCGACTCCACCAGTTCCTCGATGAGGCCGTCCCGCTGACCCGTGCGGACCGGGGGTCGACGCGACCACGCTGACGGTGATCGCGTCCGCGTGCCGTGAGCCCGAGCGCCTGCACGTCGACTACACCTCGCGCGCCGGGCGCGCCGGCAGTCGCACCATCGAGCCGTTACGGCTGGCCTGGACCGGCCACCGCTGGCATCTGCTGGCCTACGACGTCGACCGGGACGCCTGGCGGAGTCGACCGGGACGCCTGGCGGACCTTCCGGGCCGACCGGATGGGCGCCCTGTCCACCAGCTTCCGGTTCACCCCGCGCGAGCCACCGGAGGAAGACCTGGCCGCCTTCATCACGCGATCGATCTCCTCGGCGCCCTTCCCGCATCGCTTTCGCCTCGTCGTCCATGCGCCCGCTGAGGTGGTCGCCGCGCGGATACCGCCGTCGAGCGCCTGATCGAGGCGATCGACGAAAACCGGTGCGTGGTGCACACCGGGTCCGGCGACCTCGATACCGCGCCGTTCTACCTGGCACAACACGGTTTCGAATTCGAAGTCGAGGGCTCGCCGGAACTGGCTCGCCGCCTGCGTGAGGTTTCGGAGCGCCTCGTGAAAGAGGTTACCGACCGCTTAGTATGTGAGGTAGCTTGTTTCCGTGAGCTCAGGCAGTGGCGCCCAGCATGCGCAACACCAGCTCGGCGTAGTCGCGGCCGAGCGCCTTCGGCGTCGTGTTCACGCGTTCGGTGTACCAGCGCGCGACGTCCACGCCCAGCGACAGCACGGCCCGCGTCGCGGTGCGGACGTCGCTCACCGTGAACACGCCCTGCTCGACGCCCTCGGCGATCACGTCCCGCACCCTGTGTTCGATGCGCCGTCGCAGATCGGCGACCACCGCGTACTCCTTCTCCGGCAGGGCCTGCAGTTCGTACTGCACGACCCGGGCGACTGTGTGGCGCCGGGCGTGCCAGGCGACGAAGTCCTCGACGATCTCGCGCATCCGATCGAGCGGGCTCTCGTCGCGGTCGGCGACGGATTCGACCAGGGTCAGCGTCTGCCGGTGGCCGCTCTCGCTGATCGCGAACAGCAGCGCGGCCTTGGACGGGAAATGGACGTAGAGCGCGGCGGGGCTCATGCCCGCGGCACCGGCGATGTCGCGGGTGGTGGTGGCGTGGTAGCCGCGGCTCGCGAAGGACTCGACCGCGGCGAGCATCAGGCGCCGGGCCGCGTCTGGTTGTACGTCGGGCCACAGTTCGGCGGACATTGTCACAGGAGCGAAGTGTAAGCGGGCGCTCAGCGGCGGGCCGTGCGGACAGGCTCGCATGACCATAGGTTTCCCACCCTGAAGACAGGAGAAGCAGGTGAACTCGCTCAAGGACCGCGTCGCGATCGTCACCGGCGCGAGCCGGGGCATCGGCCTCGGCATCGCGCGGGAGCTCGTGCAGCGTGGCGCGAAAATATGCCTCACCGCCCGCAAGCCGGATCCCCTGGCGGAGGCGGTGAACGAGCTCGGCGGCCCGGACGTGGCCATCGGCGTGCCGGGCAGGGCCGATGACCAGGCACACCGGGAGGAGACGGTCGCCAGGACCGTCGAGACCTTCGGCCGCCTGGACATGCTGGTCAACAACACCGGGATCAACCCGGTTTTCGGGCCGGTGATCGATGTGGACCCCCAGGTCGCGGCCAAGGTCTTCGCCGTCAACGTGCTCGCGCCGCTCGCCTGGACCAGGCTCGCCCGCGACGCGTGGATGGGCGAGCACGGCGGCGCGGTCGTCAACGTCGCCTCGGTCGCCGGATTGCGTGCCTCGCCGGGCATCGGCCTGTACGGCGTGAGCAAGGCGGCGCTGATCCGGCTCACCATGGAGCTGGCCGTCGAACTCGGCCCGGGCATCCGGGTGAACGCGGTCGCGCCGGCCGTGGTGAAGACGAAGTTCGCGACAGTCCTCTACGAAGGCCGCGAGGCGGAGGCGTCGGCCGCGTACCCGTTGAAGCGCCTGGGCGTGCCCGAGGACATCGCCGGAGCGGTCGCCTTCCTGCTCTCCGAAGACGCCGGGTGGATCACCGGGCAGACCATCGTGCTCGATGGTGGCGTGACCCTGGCGGGTGGGCTGTGATGACCGAACTTTCCGGTGCCGGGGTGGTGATCACGGGCGGTGGCGGCGGGATCGGCGCCTCGCTGGCCCGCATGTTCGCCGGGGAAGGCGCACGAGTGGTCGTCGCCGACCTCGATGGTACGGCCGTGTCCGCGGTCGCCCGTGAGGTCGGCGGGGCGGCGATCGTGGGTGACGCGGCCAGCGAGTCCGGGGTCGAGCGGCTGATCGCGGAGGCGAAGGACGAACTGGGCACCATCGACCTGTACTGCGCCAACGCCGGCGTAGCCACCTACGGCGGTCCCGACGTTTCGGAAGAGGCGTGGGCGCTGGCGTGGGAGGTCAACGTGATGGCCCACGTTCGGGCAGCGCGGCTGCTGTTGCCGGACTGGCTCGACCGCGGCCGTGGGCACTTCCTCGCCACGGTGTCCGCCGCCGGACTGCTGACCATGCTGGGTTCGGCGCCGTATTCGGTGACCAAGCACGGCGCGCTCGCCTTCGCCGAATGGCTCGACGCCACCTATCGGCATCGGGGCATCACCGTGCAGGCCCTCTGCCCGCAGGGCGTGCGTACCCGGATGCTCGCCGACACCGGAACGGTGGGCGAACTCATCATGGGCGCGACGGCGATCGAGCCCGACCAAGTGGCGGAGGAGGTGCGCAAGGCACTGGAGGACGGGCGTTTCCTGATCCTCCCGCACGCCGAGGTGGCCGGTTACTACGCGGCCAGGGCGACCGACACCGACCGCTGGCTCAAGAGCATGAACAAGCTGCAGCGGAAGATTGAGGCGCTCGGCGAGTGACGTGCTCCTTCGCTTGTGACGGCTTTGGCTCCCGTTCGAGGCAGGCGGTGACGTCCGTGGGATTTACCGTCCGGTCAGTATGCTGGGCCAATGGTGCGTAACAGCTCGGAGGAGGACTCGGTGCCGCGCCGCCTGCTGGCGGCGGCGACGAGGTTGTTCGCCCAGAAGGGGTTCGACCGCACCTCGGTGCAGGAGATCGTCGTTGCGGCGGGCGTCACCAAGGGCGCCATGTACCACTACTTCGACTCCAAGGACGACCTGCTCTCCGAGATCTACGGCCGGGTCCTGCGGGCGCAGACCGAGCAGCTGGAGAAGGTCGCGGTGACCGAGGCGCCGGTGGGGGAGCGACTGCGCCGGGCGTGCAGCGACGTGGTCGTCAGCACCATCGAGAACCTCGACGACACCACCATCTTCCTGCAGTCCATGCATCAGCTGAGCCCGGACAAGCGCATGGCCGTACGCGCCGAGCGTCGCAAGTACCACGAGCGGTTCCGAGCGCTGATCGAAGAGGGCCAGACGTCGGGCGAGTTCCGCGTCGACAAACCGGCCGACATCATCGTCGATTTTTTCTTCGGTTCGGTGCACCACCTCGGTTCCTGGTATCGCAGTGGGGGCCGGTTGTCCGCTCGGCAGGTGGGCGAGCACTATGCCGAGCTGTTGCTGGATTCCCTGCGGCCGTGAGACGCCGGCGAGGTCACCTCGGCCGAGCATGCGCTTTCCGACCCCATTCGTGCGCCGATCACGCCCAGCAGTTCGCGAAGCGGGATCTGTTTCGGTGCCGGCGCTGTGCCGCATGCCTCGGCGCACGCCTGGCGGACGTCGGGGTGCGCGCCGCAGCGGAATCCGGTAGCCGGTTCGAGCGGAACGGACAGCATGCCCAGCACGCGGCCCGCCAGAGCAGGGCCGTGCCCGCGTGCACCAAGGGTACGCGGTGTCCGCCTTCATCCGTCGTCCGCGACCACAGGACGTTCGGGCATCACCTCACATTTCGATGACTGGTCCGAATCCGGCTACTGGGTTCCCCCGGAAAAGGTTTCGGGGGGCGGTCAGGTCTTGCCCGACGCCATGATGCGGGCCTGGACGTAATCGAGACGGCGTTCGATGACCGTTCCCGGTGGCCATTGGCGGGCGAGTCCGAGTTGGTCGTCGGCGATCTCCTCCGCCACCGAGGGTGGCCACCCCTGATCGGCGAGGCTGGAGCGGATCGCCAGCACATAGTCGGCGCGGGTGAATCCGGGGAGATCGGCGACCATCGCCGTGGTGGTGGCCTTGTGCGAGTTCAGGCCGCCGAACCCGCGGCCGCATCCGCAACTGCCGTCGGGATCGTCCTGGCCGCGGCGGCACATCAGGCCGATCCAGACCAGTTCACCTTCGGTGCAGAAGTGGTAGTCGTTGGCACGAGCCCCTTGGGTACGGGCGGTGGCGACGAGGATGTTCATAGCGATTCTCCTGTGTGTCCAGTAGGGATAGGTGGTTGATCATGTGAGTGGTTGATGGCTTGTTTCGTAAGCTCGTCGTCGCTTGCCGGTGGAAGTCCGGTCCGGGTAGCTGCGAGGTGGCCCGGTAGCAGGCTGGCGGGCCCGTGTGGACGCGGTCCGTGCTGTGCAGCACACGCTTTACCGGGCGGCCAAGGCTGATCCCGGACGATCCAAGGGTGTCGCGGGCGGGGGTGGATTTCAGGTGGTGGGCGGGGTGCTGGCGAGGTGGTCGATGAGCTCGGCGATTTGGTCGAGGCAGTGCGCCATGCGTCCGGGGTCGGGAGCCTTGGGGTCGGCGGCGGCGGTCTCGAGCAGGGGTAGCAGCGGGGTGTACATGCTGTGGGCGAGGCGGCGGCCGGTGTCGGTGAGTTCGATGAGCAGGGTGCGGCGGTTGGTCGGGGGGCGGGTGCGGGTGAGGTAGCCGCGGCGTTCGAGACGGTCCATCAGGGCGGTGACCGAGCCGGGGGTGAGGTTGGTGCGGGCGGCGAGTCGGCCGGCGGTGGTGTGCTCGACGGTCAGCAGGTGGGTCAGCGCGGTGATCTCCGCGGTTCCCAGCTCGTGGGCGGTCCCGAAGGCGTGACGGTAGTGGTCCATCGCCGCGGAGAGCTCGCGGATGGCCTCGAGCACCGGCGCCACCGCCGAGGCCGTGGCCGGGCCGGCGGGGTCGCGGTGCGGCCACGGCGGCGCGCTGGCTGGCTCGGGGGTGAGCGTCGGGGGCTGCTCGCCGGCGTCGGGTGTGTCCACGGCCACAAC
>NZ_DATELF010000182.1:0-17442 GCF_035276945.1 Amycolatopsis sp.
GGCCGGGCGGCGCCGGGCCGGTGCGGCACGCCGGGCCGGTGCGGCCCGCGGTAGGCGGGTCAGGGGCCGTGCCCGCCGTCGCTGATCCGCCCGCGGTGTCCGGTGGCGGCACTGTCCATATCGGACGCGGCGGGCGGTGCGCCCCGATCACGCTGCCCGCGTCCGGTGAGTTGCTGCGCACCTGGGCGCTGACCCAGGCGACGAACGCCGAGCAGCATGTGGCCGCCCTGCGGCCGTTCCGTTGGTCCGAGTTCGGCGACCCGGCCACCGGCCCGAGCCGCGCACATCTGGTCGCGGTCAACGAGACGATGGCCACGCTGCGGCGGCCACTGTTCTCCGCGACCGGTGCGCTGCGCGAGGCGGCCCGGGCCGCCGCCGAGCAGCCGAGCCCCGCCTGGCTCGAAGCGATGCTGCGCAGCAAGTCCCGCGCGCACCACTGGGTGCGCGCCACCGAACGGGTCTGGGACTTCTACCTGAACCTGTTCAACCAGCGGCAGGGGGCGTTCGCGCCCTGGCTGGTGGCGTGCGACCGGATCGCGCTGGACTGTTACCAGTATTCGTACCTCGGCGTCGGACGCTGGCGGCCGATCCCGGCCCCAGGGCCGTTCTGCTACCTGGAGACGGGGTCGGGCCCGGCCACGTCGCGGCGGGGAATCCCGTTGCGGCGCCTGGGAAACCGGATCAACCCGTTCCCGCTGATCCAGCTGCCCCACCACCGGCTGGTGAACCCGTGGACGCTCGGCGCGGTGCTGCACGAGGTCAGCCACAACCTGCAGAACGACCTCGGGCTGGCCAGGGCGATCCCGTTGCAGGTGGCGGCGCGGCTGACGGAGGCGGGCTTGCCGCCTCGCGTGGTGTCGATCTGGGTGCGGTGGAACCGGGAGACCTTCGCCGATCTCGCCGCGCTGCTGCTCGGCGGTCCGGAGGTGGTCGGTTCGTTGTTCGACGTGATCGGGCGGACCAGGCCGGAATCGCTGCGGTTCTCGCCACGGGCCGTGCATCCGGTCCCGTACCTGAGGGCGAAGCTGTCCGTCGAACTGCTTCGCCGGATGGGTTTCGACCAGCACGCGGACGCGTATGCCGGGCTGTGGCGGAAGCTGTACCCGGGGGCGCGGCTCATCGACGCGCCGGCCGCGCTGCTGGGCACCGCGGGCACGGCGATACCGGTCGTGGTGGACGCCATGTGCTACACGTCGTTCCCCTCGCTCGGGCATCGATCGCTGTCGCGGGTCATGCGTTTCGAGCAGAAGGAACAGGCGATGATCGAAGAGGCCGCGGAACGGCTGGCACGCGGCGTCTCGCCGGGCGTGGTGCCGGAGCGTTTCCTGATCGGCGCCGTCCGGTTCGCGCTCACCCACCGCATGGCACCTCCGAAGCGGCTGGTCGGCTTCTTCATGGAGGAACTGGGAAGGCGATCGCGATGATCCTGCGCACCGAGTTCGCCGTGCTGGGCAGCCTGCTGCGGGCGCTGGCCGAAGCCTGGCGCGCGCTGGAGGTCAGTGTCGTCGAGGACCGGCCGCCCGGCGAGGGGCTGGCGGTGGCGGACCGGCTGGCCGAAGTCGTCGCCGACGGCAGCGCCGAGCTGTCGCCCGTCGTGGACTCTGGCGCGCTCACCGGGGAATCCCTGCACGCCGCGGCCACGGCCCTGGTTCGGCTGCGGCGCAGCCTGGATGAGGATCTCCGCTCGCACACGGCGGTGAGCGACGTTCTGCACGCGGTGCGCGGGCGGGACAGCCAGTGGCGCGGCTGGGCACGCAGCATCCTCTCCGGCGCCGGCCGTTGTGCCGAATCCCTGTACGCCGCGGAAAACGCGATGTTGCGGTGCTGGCGAGAAGTAGCGGAAGTGGCCGAACTCAACAAATACGAGGCATCCCGATGACGATCAACGATGACCGCGGTGCGAATCTGCCCGCCGCGACGGAAATAGACATCGCATACCCGCCCACGGCCCGCCCGCCCGCGCCGTCCTCGGCCGGCGACCCCGGCCAGCTGGCCCAACAGGCGATCAGCGACGTGCTGGGCTGGAAGTGGCGGGACGGCGACACGAAGGCGTTCGAGGCCGCGCTGACCGGAAGTTTCGAGCTGACCCGGGTACAGGGTCGTACGGAAGCGACCTGGACTCCGCGCGGCTATGCGATCCAGGCGGATCTTGGCGCGGTGACCGGAGGGCAGGCGTCGCTCGCGTCGCGCGCCCGGAGCGCGGTCAAGGACTCGCTGGCGCTGCTCGCCTCGTTGCGGCCGCTGCGGACGAACTCGGATCCGGACAACGCCGAGGGATTCCGCGCCCTGGTGCGCTACGGGCTCGAGCAGATCCGCAAGGAACTGGAGAGCCCGATGATCCGCGTGCCCCGGGTCGACCAGCTTTTCGTCCTGCTGCTCGGCCAGAGCACGGTCACGGCGGCGGTCGCCGGGCCGGGCTCGGGACCGGTGCCCGATCGCGTCGGCGGTCACCTCGGCCAGCTGCGTGACGAGTTCGGGTTGACGCGTGGGCAGGTCAACACCATCGACGAGGAACGTGTCCAGACCTCGTTCATCACGCTGACCGACTGGGTGGTCTCGCTGTATCGCGGCTGGCTCGACGCCCGTGACCGGATCGACCCGTTCGCCGCCTCGACCGGGCTACCCCCGTTCTTCGGGCCGGCCGTCGTCGCCCTGTCGCAACTGCTGTCGGCCGTCTCGGTGCAGGTCGAGGAGGTCACGTCGGGACTGTCCTCGGTGGGCGTGCAGGCCGAGGAACTGGAGGTGCTGCGTGTGCCCAATCCCGACGGTGGCTCGATGTCGCTGGGTGGGCTGCTCCGCTGGGTCGGCGAGTTCGCCACCTTGGAAGGCCGCCAGCTCATCGAGTCGGCGGGCAAGGAGGGCGTGAGCACCGCGTTCGTCCAGGTTGCCGTCCGGCTGGAGCAGTTCGTCGCGAACCTGCCGAGGCGGGGCGACAGCGGCGAGTACCACGCGAGCCTCCCGCCGGGATTCTTCAGCTTCCGCGTACAGCGAGCTATCGACGAACTCGACGACCATCTGTGCGAGGTGATCCGGATCGCCAGGCCGATCGGTACCGCGCCGGACCCGGGTCCTTCGTCAGGACCAGGTCCTTCCGCTTCGGGGCAGCCGGTCTCCCCGCGGCCACAGCCGACGCCTCCCAGCGATTCGCCGGCGGTAATGACTCCCCAGCCGGTGCCGTCCGGCCCTCCGCCGGAGGTGGTGACGCCCGCCGAGCAGGACAGCGCCCCGGCTCGGGCATCCCGATCATCCCGGAAGCGGCCATCGGCGACAGAGAACTAACGGGGAGGAAGAGAATGGCCACGGAGAAGGAATATCGCGAGCTGTTCGACCGGGTCGCCGCGCTGCGCAGGCAGGTTGCCGGCAAGCTGTCGAACCAGCTCGGCAGCGACCCCAAGCTCGGGGACGCGATCCTCAAGCAACTGGACGACATGCTGTTCGCGGTCGAGACCGAGCAACGCACCCAGCCGGGTCCCGCCGATGGCGGCATCGCCCAGCTCGTCGGCCTCGGCGACACCGCCGCGGGGAATCTCGGGGACACTCGGATGCCGCCGGGGGTCGAGGCCTACGACGAGACGGTCGCTTCGGAGCGGGTCATCGCTGTCGGCGACCTGTACTACCTCTACCAGCACGAACGCATCGGTGTGTTCCGGGTGGTGCAGAAGTTGCAGGAGCTGTTCCAGCGGGGGGCGATCCGGCTGTCCAACGGACCAGGCGCGTTCGGGCTGTACCGGTTCGACCGGCGAGACGTGCTGCGTTACACCAAACGCGACCGGATCGAGGCCTACCGCCGGGTGCTCGGCTACGGCCGCGGGCTCGGTTCGGCGAATTCGCGCCCGAACACCGATTTCCACCAGCTGTTCACCCAGTTCAACAACCAGGTCGCGTTGTTCTGGCGGGACAAGCGGATTTCCGACGTGATCCGGGAGCGTGCCTATGATCCGAGCTTCGGCAGCATCGCCGTCGTCCGCCGGAGCGGGCTGGATCTGCGCAACAACCTGAAGTTCACCTCCTACGGGCATCTGAACGTGCTGCGGGTCGAGGTCATGCAACTCCTGACCGAGGCATTCCAGATTCTCGGCGCGGAGGACGTGCTCGACCTGTTCGGCTCGACCAACGCCTGGGACACGGTCGACGAGGTCCTGATCCGCTACTTCGACGAGCGGCTGGTCACCTCGCCGCGCCAGCGGATGGCGGTGACCGGGCGGTCGGTGCTGCGTTGGCTGGCCGCCCCGCACATCCTCGAAACGACCAGATCGGAGTTCGAGGCGCTGCTGCTGGAGATCGCCGAGCCCGCGGAAGAGTGGATTACCTCCGCACAGTCCCTGCGGCTGGCCGACCGCAGTACGTCCAAGCGCGTGCTGCCGTTCGACCGGCACCGGCCGGCCGGGGTGGCGGTGCCGCAAAGCCAGGCCCGGCGTAACGGACATCGCAGCGGACCGGTGTCGATCGGCCCGGGGAGGTAGCCCAGGACCCCTAAGATCCGATGCATGAAACGTTGGGGACTTACGATCCCGCTGACGGGAATGTCGCTGATCGCGCACCGTGAACTGGTCGAGCGGCTGCCCGACCTCGGCTACACGGACGCGTGGTCGGCCGAGACGTCGGGCACCGACGCGTTCTCCCCGCTGCTGGTGGCTTCCCAATGGGCGCCGGGGTTGCGGCTGGGCACCGCGATCGTGCCGGTCTACACGCGTGGTCCCGGCCTGCTCGCGATGTCGGCGGCGACGCTGGCGGATGCCGCGCCGGGCCGGTTCGTGCTCGGCATCGGCACGTCGTCGCCGGTTGTCGTGTCGGACTGGAACGCCGCCGAATTCGCCAACCCGTACGCGCGTACCCGGGACACGTTGCGGTTTCTGCGTTCCGCGCTCGCGGGGGAGAAGGTGACCGAGGATTATCCGACGTTCTCGGTGCGCAGGTTCCGGTTGGAGCGGGCGCCCGAACCCGCGCCACCGATCATGCTCGCCGCGTTGCGGCCCCGAATGCTCAAGCTCGCCGCGACGGAGGCGAACGGCGCGATCACCAACTGGCTCGCGCCCACCGACGTGCGGAAGGTGCGCGCCGAGGTCGGGCCGGACGTGGAACTGGTCGCCCGCATCTTCGTCTGTCCCACCGAGGACCGCGAAGCGGCACGCACCGCGGGCCGCCTACTGATCAGCAGCTACCTCACCGTTCCCGTATACGCGGCATTCCATGATTGGCTGGGGCGCGGCGAACTGCTCGCGCCGATGCACCAGGCGTGGGCCGCGGGCGACCGGAAGGCCGCCAACGCGGCCATTCCCGACGAAGTGGTCGACGATCTGGTGGTACACGGCTCGCCCGACGAATGCCGCGAGAAGGTCCAGGCCTACGTGGACAACGGACTGGACACCCCGGTCATGGCGATCGTGCCCACCGGTGGGGACCTTGTCTCCGCCGTCGAGGGTCTCGCTCCTCGCTGATCCCGTAGAGTACTCGTCGACCGGGTTAGGGTAGGCAAACCTTTGAGGAGTGAGGCTGTGTGCGAACCGGACTCCCTGGCCGGTGGGCGGAGCGGGCACGAGCGGCTGGCGGAGCTGATTCCCGTGGTCCTCGACGGGCTGGCGGCGGGTGCGGCCGAACGGGACGCCGCTGGGCCCGCGGGCGGCCCGGCGGCGGTGGCGGCGGCTCTGACCGGCGTCGAGCCGCTGGTGCCGGCCGAGGGCGTCGGCGCGGAACGAGCGCTTGCCGAGCTCAGCAGGCTACTCGCGGCGAACTCGGTCGATCCCGCCGAACCCTGGTGCGCCGCGCACCTGCACTGCCCACCACTGGCCGTCGCGGTCGCGGCGGACGTCGCGGCCAGCGCGCTCAATCCGTCCATGGACTCCTGGGATCAGGCGCCGGTCGCCAGTGAACTGGAACGAGAGTTCGTCGCCGCCATCGCCCGCCTGTGCTACCCGCAGGAGACGGCTCCCGACGCGGTCGTCACGACCGGGGGCACCGAGTCCAACCTGCTCGGCCTGCTGCTCGCCCGTGAACGGAACCCGGCCGTCCGGCCGGTGTGCGGGGTCAACGCGCATCACAGCGTCGCTCGCGCCGCCTGGCTCCTCGGCCTTCCCGCGCCTATCGTCGTCGACTGCGCGGGCGAACGCATCCGGCCCGACGCGCTCGAGGAAGCGCTTACCGCCGAACCCGCCGTCGTCGTGGCTACCGCGGGAACCACGAACACCGGCGAAATCGACCCATTGCGCGAGATCACCGAAATCTGCCGGCGCCGAGGGGCGCGCCTGCACGTGGACGCGGCCTACGGCGGGCTTGCCCTGTGCAGCCCAGCGCTGCGTCCTCTCCTCGACGGGCTTGGCGAGGCGGATTCGGTCGCGCTCGACATGCACAAGTTCGGCTGGCAGCCCATCTCCGCCGGACTGCTGGCCGCTCGCGTCGCTAGTGACCTGAGCGCGCTCACCGTACGGGCCGAATACCTCAACGCCGACGATGACACCGAAGCCGGCCTGCCCGATCTTCTGGGCCGTTCGATCAGGACTTCGCGCAGGCCCGACGCATTCCGCATGGCGGTCACGATGCGGGCGCTGGGTGTCGACGGCATGGGTGCGCTGGTGGAACGGTGCTGCCGGACCGCGGCCGAGGTCGCCGAGGCGATCGACGCCCACACCGCGCTGCGGCTGTGGGGTAGGCCCGTGCTGTCCACCGTGCTGTTCCGGCCGTCGATCGCCGGCGAACTCACCCCGCAGGCCGCGGACGCGCTGGTCGCCCGCGTCCGCCGGGCCTTGCTGGAAACCGGGGCGGCGATCGTCGGACGGGCCACATTGGACGGTCAGTTGTGGCTCAAGCTCACCCTCCTGCACCCGCATGCGACCGCCGCCGACTACCTGGGTCTGCTCGACGCGACGGTGGCGAGCGCGGGCGCGGAAGCCGTCCGCTCACCGGAAGACGTGGTCGCGTCGTGACGCTGGACCTGGCCGGGGTCGGCATCGGCCCGTTCAACCTGTCGCTGGCCGCGCTGGCCGAGCCGGTGCCGGGCCTCGCCGTGGCGATGTTCGAGCGGCGCGCGGAGTTCCGCTGGCACCCCGGCCTGCTCATCGAGGGCACCACGATCCAGGTGCCCTTCCTCGCCGATCTGGTGTCGCTGGCCGATCCGACCAGCCAACTGTCCTTTTTGAACTACCTACGGGAGCATGACAGGCTGTTCCCGTTCTATTTCGCGGAAAGATTCCACCTGCCCCGCGCCGAGTACGACCACTACTGTCGCTGGGCGAGCGGGCGGCTGAAGAGTTGCCGGTTCGGCGTCGAAATCCGCGAGATCAGATGGGATTCCGGCGCCTTCCAACTGCTTCCCGCCGATGGCGAGCCGATCCGCGCGCGCAACGTCGTGCTCGGCGTCGGCACCTCGCCCTGGCTTCCGGAACCGTTGCGGCACCTGGATTTCGTCGTGCACGCGGCCGACTATCTGCCCGCACGGGACCGGCTGCTCACCGCCGGAGTGGTGACCGTCATCGGCTCGGGTCAGTCCGGTGCGGAGATCTTCCTCGATCTGCTCCGGCGCCGGCGGCGGCCGGACGGCCTGCGCTGGATTGCGCGGACGCCGTCGTTCGCGCCCATGGAGTACTCCAAACTCGGGCTGGAGCAGTTCACGCCTGATTACACGAGTTTCTTCCACGATCTTGACGAACCCGTGCGCGACCAACTTGTCCCGGCGCAATGGCAGCTATACAAGGGCATCGACGCCGAGACGATCGCCGAGATCCACGACGAGCTGTACCGGCGAAGCATCGGTAGCACATGGCCCGAGGTCACGCTGACGCCCGGCGTCGAGGTGGTCTCGGCGGAGCGCGACGGGACGGGGATCGCGCTCGGCCTGCGCCACGCCCAGCAGGGCACGACGGCCACCTGGCACACCGACGCCGTCGTCGCCGCCACCGGCTACGCCGAAGCTTCGTTGGACGATTTGCTCGGCCCGCTGGCGGTAGCCAGGGACGCCCGCGGCAGGCCGGTGGTGACCCGCGACTACCGGCTACAGCTACCTGAGGACATCAGCGGGTCCGCCTACGTGCAGAACGCCGAGCGGCATACCCATGGCGTGGGCGCGCCCGACCTGGGCCTGGCCGCGTGGCGGGCCGCGTCGATCATCAATTCGGTGTGCGGCCGGGCGATCTATGACCTGCCTTCCCGGACCGCGTTCACCAAGTTCGGGCTGGAGGTCACGTGAACCAAGAACTCGACGGCACGACGGCCTGGCGGCTGGCCGGATCGCTGGTCACGCACAAGATGCTCGGCGAACTGTCCTATGAGGGGCTGTTCCGGCCGGAGGCGGGCGAGGACGAGATTCCCGGCGTTCACCGTGGCTGGCGCCTGAACCTTCCCGGTGACGTCTCGTACGAGTTCAAGGCGCGCCGCGGCGCCTTCGACTCGTGGACGGTCGCGCCCGGTACGGCGACGCGCTGGTCGGGGAGCGACCAGGCTCCGGCCGACGACCCCAGAACTCTCGTCGTGGACGCGCGGCAAGCACTCGGCCTGTCCGGGCTGCGGCTGGCCGACGTGCTGGCCGAGCTGACCGCGACCGTGACCAATGAGGCGGAAAGGCTGCTGACGGCACCGGCCGCCGACAAGTTGTCCACAATGGATTACAACCTGGCCGACGGGCACCTGACCGGGCATCCCCGCCTGGTGCTCAACAAGGGCAGGGTGGGGTTTTCGGCCAGTGACCGCGCCAGGTACGCACCCGAGTCCGGTGAGGACATCCAGCTTCGCTGGTTCGCCGTGCATCGCGCGCACGCGCGGTTCCGGTCCGTCGCGGGGTTGAGCGAAGAACTACTGCTGCGGGAGGAACTGGATGCCGAGCGGCGCGCGGAGTTCACCGCGAAGGTGGCCGAGGTCGGCGAGGTGGCCGACTACCTGTGGCTGCCGGTGCATCCGTGGCAGGCGGACGAAATCGTCGGCACCCTCTACGCGGCGGAACTGGCCACCGGCATGCTCATAGACCTGGGCCAGAGTCGTGACCACTACCGCCCACATCAGACGGTCCGGACACTGGCGAACGTGAGCTGCCCCGCGCGTCGTGACGTCAAGACCGCTGTCTCCGTACGAAACACGCTCGTCTACCGGGGTCTCGCGTCCGCGGCCACGCTCGCTGGGCCGGCGGTGACCGCGTGGTTGAAGCGGGTCAGTGAGTCGGACGAGTTGCTGGACAAGCGATACCGCTTCGAACTGCTCGGAGAGGTGGCCAGCGTTTCGGTGCGCCACCCGCTGTTCGGCTCGCTGGCCGAGCTGCCGTACCGGTTCCACGAGACTCTTGGCGCGCTGTGGCGGGAGCCGCTGGCCGCGAGGTTGGCGGAGGGTGAGCAGGCGTTGTCGTTCGCGGCCCTGCCCTACCGTGACCTCGACGGCACCGCCGTGATCAGTGACCTGATCCGGCGCAGTGGCTGGACCGCCGAGCAGTGGTGCGGGCGGGTGTTCGACCTGCTGCTCACGCCCCTGCTGCAGTGGCTGCTTCGCTATGGAGTCGGGTTCTGCCCGCACGGCCAGAACCTCATCCTGATCGTCGACGCCCGCGCACGGCCGCTGCGCGTGGCGATCAAGGATTTCGCCCAAGGCGTGGATCTGCTGGACGAGGAACCCGACTGCTACGCACTGCTCGACGACGAGGCACGTGCCGACATGCTCCGCTGGCCGGCACATCTGCTGGCGCAGTCGCTGTTCAGTTCGGTGTTCTCGGGCCAGCTGCGGTTCTGGACCGAAATCCTCTTCGACGATCTCGGCCTGCCCAGGGCACGATTCTGGGAACTGGTCCGGGAAGTCGTGGCGCGGTACCGCGAAGACAACCCGGAGGTGGCGGCCCGGTTCGACGCCTGCCGCCTGTTCGCGCCGCAGGTCGAGCGGGTCACCCTGAACCGGGAGCACCTGGCCGGCAAGGGGTTCGACAAGGTCGAGCGGGACGACGAGTTCGACGTCCGCTGGGGCCAGGTGCCGAACCCGTTGCACGGCCCGGATCCGGGCGGTGCGTGGTGAGGACGGTGCGGCCGCCTGGGCCGCGCACCCTCGCCGAGCGAGCCGCGTCGGCGCACACGTTCAGCGGGCCGGAGGTGCCCCGGTTGACGCTGCTGGTGCCTGACCCGCACGCCCGGTTCACCGCGGTGGAGCTGTCCGGGCAGTTCGTCGTCGATGAAGTGCTGGACCGCGGTTACGGGCTGTGCAGCTACGTGTTCGCCTGGGATCCCGAACGCGAGCCTCTGTCCACTGTGGATCCCGTATTGACGCCGTACTTGACTTCTTTCGGCGATCTCCGGATGCGGCCCGATTTCGCCACGCTCGTCCCGCTGCCGGACGGGACCAGTGGGGTCGTGTGCGACGTGTTCTGGCCCGGCGGGGAGCCGGTGCGGCTGGCCCCTCGTCACGTGCTGACCGAGCAGTTGAGGGCGTTGGAGGGTCTCGGGTTCGTGCCGTCTGTCGGTATCGAGCACGAGGTCACCTTCCTCGACGAGCATGGCCCGCTCACCTCGCATGGCGTGGACTACGCGGTCGGCGGTACCGAGCGGCTCCGGCCGCTGCTGAACGACCTGCGTGCGGGGCTCGGCTCGTTGGGCGTCGAGTCGGCACGGGCGGAGTGCCATCCCGGGCAGTACGAGATCGTGCTCCGGCACCGGGACGCGCTGTCCGCGTGCGACGACGCCATGCTGCAGCAGCTCATCGTCCGTGCGGTCGCCGCGGAGCACGGCGTGACGGCGAGTTATCTCGCCGCTCCCCAAACCGGGCAGGGCAATTCCTGCCACGTCCACCTCTCACTGTCCACAACAGAGGGTTCGGCGACATCATCGGCCGGCGGGGACGGTCTCTCCGCTGCGATGCGCTCCTTCCTCGCCGGCGTGCTGCGGGAGGCGCGGGCGCTGACCGCGATCTGGGCGCCGACCTGGAACAGCTACGTCCGGTTACGGACCGCGCCGTTCTCGCCGCGGGTGCTCAAGTGGGGCGTCGACGACCGGACGGCCGCGGTGCGCGTCGCCGGACGTGACGATTCCCTGCGCCTTGAGTTCCGGTTCGCCGGGGCGGACGCCCAGCCACATCTCGTGGTCGCCGCGCTCCTGGCCGCTGGCCGTGCGGGGATCGAAGAGGAACTGACCCCGCCCGCCGCCGGCGAGGAACTGGGCGCACTCCATACCACGCCGTGGGAAGCTCTCGAGACGGACGCGCTGGCCCGGCTGCTCGGCGAAGAAGTGGCCGCTGGTCAGAAAGAGTTGCTGCGCGCGGAAATCGCCGCGGGCTGTGACGCGGTCACGGACTGGCAGCGTCGGCGCGGGGCTCTGCGCGCCTGACCTTCGTCAATGCGTATGTAACCAGCAGGAGCGTGCCCAGCAGGGCATAGGCGTTGCCCGGCACCTGCTCCGCAATGGACCAGACCATACTCGGCTTGTCGTGCGCGGACAGGTACCGGAACGGCGCGACCGTGCACAGCGTGCCGGTGAGCGCGGCGGAGCCCCACCAGCCGGCCGCCGCCCCCCAGCGCCGTTCACGCGCCCTGCGGAACCCGTAGAGCGCCATCATCAGCAGCGCCGGGGCCACCCAGATCCAGTGATGCGACCAGGAAATCGGGGAGGCGAGCAGGGCGAACCCGGCGTTGGCCGCCAACGCGACCACCGGCTCCGATCGGCGCATCGCGGTGACCGCGAGCACGAGCAGCACCAGGGCCAGCACGATCCACCAGAACTTCGCGGCCCCACTCGGCAGGCCCAGCCGGACCAGAACGGCCTCGACGCTCTGGTTGGTCCGGTACGGCGATCCGCTCAGCCCGCCGGCCCCGGCCAGCCCGCCGAACCAGTACTTCACCGACGCCCGCGCGTCGATCGCGAAGCCCACCGCCGAGGCGGCCAGCGCGGTAACCACCGCTGTTCCGGCGGCCCGGTAGTCCTTGCGTACCAGGAAGAACAGCAGGAACGCCAGCGGGGTCAGCTTGATCGCGGCGGCCAGTCCCACGCCGATGCCGCGTGGCCAGCGGGGCGTCGCCGTCAGGCAGTCCGCCGCCACGAGACCCATCAGCAGGAGGTTGACCTGGCCGAAGGCGAAGGTTTCCCGCAGCGGTTCGAGTGCCATCGCCACCGGCACCGCCGCCGTGGCCACGAGCAGTGCGCCCCGCAGTCCACCTGCGGGCCAGGCGTGCCGCGTGACCAGGAACAGCGTCCCGCCCAGGCACAGCAAATTGGCAGCAAACAGCGCGACGACGGCCAGATTCCACGGCAGCGCGGCCAGCGGGCCGAGCGCCGCCACCGCGAACGGCGGGTAGATGAACGGCAGCCGGATGCCGGCCGAAGTGGGGCCCAGCGGGCCGTAGATGTCCCCGCCGTGCCACCACGCCCGCACGCCCATCCGGTACACCTCGAGATCGAGATGTGCTTCGAAGCGCCACGGGAACTCCACGGCCAGGACGAGTACCGCGATCAGCGGCACCGCCCAGGTGACAGCGCGGGTCACCGGCGGGCGGCGTCGACCGGCTCCCGCGGTTGCGGAGAGTCGACTTGTAGTTTCACCGGCTCGCGCAGTCTCGGCAGCGCGAAGGCGAGCAGGAGGGCGATCCCGAGCAGTACATAGGTGGCCGCCGACAACTGTTGCGGCCAGGTCCAGTGAATGTGCACCGCGGGAAAATCGGTGACCGGCAGATCGTGGAACGGCGCGAGGTGGAACAGCACCGCGGTGAGCACGCCCCAGCCGAGCCACGCGGCCGCCAGCCACGACCGTTCCTCGGCCCGGCGGATCGCGTAGGCGAGCATGACCAGGAGTGCGGGCGCCACCCACACGTAGTAGTGCGACCAGGAGGTGGGGGAGACGAGGAGGGCGAGTCCGGCGTTGGCCAGCAGCGCGAGCGCGGGTTCGGCTTTCCGCATGGCGCGGGCGACCAGGGCGAGCAGGGCGAATGCGACGGCGAGCCAGACGACCTTCTCGGCCACGCCGGACAGGCCCATGCGGACCACCACCGCTTCGATGGCCTGGTTGGTCTTGAATGCCGTGCCGCTCACGCCGCCCCCGCTGAGCCCGCCCTGGAACCAGTACTCGATCGAGGCGTGAAAGTCGGCGACGAACCCGATCAGCATCGCGGCGGCGAAGGTGATGCCCGACACGGCCGCCGCCCGGTAGTCCTTGCGGACCAGGAAGAACAGCACGAACGCGGCCGGGGTCAGTTTGATCGCTGCGGCGATGCCGATGCCGAACCCGCGTGGCCACCCGGTCTTGCCCGCCAGGCAGTCGACCGTGACCAGTGCCATCATGATCAGGCTGACCTGGCCGAAGCCAAAGGTCTGGACCACTGGCTCGAGAAACACGGTCAGCGGCAGCGCGAGCGAGGCGACCGCGACACCGCCCGCGCGGCCGAGCGACGGGCGTACCACCCTCGCGACGAGGTAGAGGGTCACCGCCAGGCCGAGCCCGGACAGGAGGTAGACGGTGACCACCGAGGCGTCCCACGGCAGCATGGCGAGCGGGCTCAGGATCAGCGCCGCGAACGGCGGGTAGACGAACGGGAGCTCGGCGCCGTTGGCGACTTTGGGCAGTGCGCCGTACATGTCATGGCCGTCCCACCACGCCTGGACGCCGAAGCGGTAGACCTCCAGGTCGATCTGCGGGCGGGTGGGCAGGTAGTGGAACATGCCCTGGACGGCGAAGAACAGCCACACCGCGCACGGCAGCGGGACGAGCCAGAGGTATTTGCGGAGCGTCTCGGTGTTCGTGGCAGGACTAGGCATCGTGGCCCACTCTAGGACCTCCCCACCGCCGCCTTGCCGGTGCGTTGGCTTACCCGACGGCACGCCGCCGGGGACGTGTCGTAGTGGCCGAGGAACGCCTGGCCCATGGTTCGGTGGAGCCGAACCCCTGCGGCTGGCAGGTCAGCGGTGGCCAGCAACTGGGGGGCCTCGGTCCCTCTGGTGATGCCCGCGCCAGTGCGAACGTCACCGTCCTCGACGTAGGGCGGCCGCCTGTTTGCCCGCGGCCAGGTCGGCGCGGAGGCGCTGATCCCTTTGCGCGAGGTCGTCTTTGCCCTCGAAGTGCCGGTAGCAGGTGCCCCGGGCGATACGGCCATGACGCGATCGACGCCGCCCCCGGACGCCCCCGGACGCCTTCGGCGTCGAAAAGCCTGTTCGCCGTGGCCAACAGCCGCTCACGCGCCGCTGACCGACGCTCCTGCACAGGCGTGGTCTTCACCTTCGACATACGACCGAGTACGTGGATCGTTCTTTCCCTGAAGGGGGGAGGCAAGATCGGCCGGCTGACGTCGTTCGCCCGCACAGGCGCACCGCCCGGCTCGGAAGGTCACTACTCGGCCTTCGTCATCAAAGCGGGGCACTGCTCCAAGCCGGGCTCTGGCTCCGGGAGATGCGCCTCCGCCCAGACGGTCAGTTCCCTCAGCGCCGGCTCGAGTGCCGCGCCGGCCTTCGTCAGCCGATAGGAGACCCGCAGCGGCGGCCCTTTGTCCACTTCGCGCACCACGAGCTCGGCCTCGCCCAGTTCGGTCAGCCGGTCCGAGAGCATGCGCTCGCTGATGCCGGGGATGGCGCGGCGAAGGTCGGCGAAGTGCGTCGGATGCTGCATCAGCACGGACACGATGGGGCCGGTCCAGCGCTTTCCGAACAGCGCGAAGACGCGCGTGATGGCACCGTCGACCTGCTTACAGGGTCCTGTGGCCGGCTCAGTCATGGGTGCAGTCTACTGTGACCACCGCCGTAGGTGAGAATAGGTAAGTACATGTGTTATTGTTAGGTACATACGAAAGGGATGCTCCCCCTGTCCGGCGCCCCCTTTGCTACCCACTTACTGGAGACCCTCATGGCAACGCTGCTGCACGTCGACTCGGCCCTCTGGCCGGAGCCCGCTTCCGCCTCCCGCGCAATCACGGCTGCCTTCCGCACGGCATGGGGGGAGCAGCACCCCGACGGCACTGTGATCTACCGGGACCTCAACGCGAATCCGGTGCCGCACCTGAACACTCTTGCCGCGTCCGCGGGCTACACCGACCCCGCCGACCGCAGCCCCGAGCAGGCCGCGGCCTTCGCCGAGCGGCTCAAGCTGATCGAGGAGTTGGAGGCCGCGGATGCCGTGCTCATCGGCGCCCCGATGTACAACCTCGCGGTCCCGTCCACGTTGAAGGCATGGCTCGACCAGGTGATCCTCATGCGCCGCAACGTGGGCGTCGAGAACTCCCCGACCAAGGGCACGCCGGCGTACGTGGTGGCGAGCCGCGGCGGTTCCTACGCGCCGGGCACTCCGCGCGAAGGCTACGAGTACGTCCAGAACTACCTGCAGGCGGTCCTCGGCGACATGCTCGGCATGGAGGTCGACTTCATCGTCCCCGAGCTCACCCTGGCCCACATCGACCCGGCCATGGCAGAACTGGCCCCACTCGCCGAGGCGTCCAAGGCCAAGGCGCACGAGGATGCGGTCAGCAAGGGCAAGGCGGCGGCCCTCAACGCTGCCGCCGCCTGACACCCATCAGCGTTCGGTCCCGGCATACCACCGGGACCGAACCAGCGACCAGGGCGTGAAGTCGGCCACGACTCCGAGGCCGGGCTGCACATCATCCACATGCTGGACCTTTCGGATGATCTTGCCGCGTCTTACTGCGAGCAACCCGTCAAGATCGCCTACACGCTCCCCTCTCGCCCAGCAACGGTGTCACGTGGGGCGGCCATCCCGGCGCACCGTGCACAGCTGGAATTTCTGGATCCGGAGCAGTGCCCACTCCGTCGCCTCCAGGGCGTCGGGCTGGCGCCCGGCGAGGAGAACGGACCGAGGCTGGTCTGCGGCGCGGTCGAGTCGTCACCCGGACAAGTGGACACGATATTCTCCTTGCGATCGTCCCGGATTCCGCCCCGGCGCTTCCGCGGCGAACGTCAACGGGTCCCGGCGAGATAGTCGGCCAGGACCGTGGTGACCGACAGCGCGGTGTCGAAGTTCAAGACGAGCCGGGTTTCGTCAGCGCGAAGGCGACCCCCCGCGCGGGGTCGGCGTAGCTTCCGCCCCCCGCCCGGCCATCCGAATGCCACGGAGTTCCCCTCGGCAGGGGCGCCCATCCTGCCGATCGGGAAGCCCAGCGCCATCCGCGCCGGAGTACCGAAAACCTGATCCACACCCTCGAACGCGAGCGCGAACAGTTCCGCGCAGGGTCTACGAGCTGGGGGCCGGCCACACCGTCACCGGTCTGGCGCGCTCGGACACCGCCGCCGCCCGGCTGGAGGCGCTCGGCGCAACACCACACCGCGGCTGTCTGGACGAACTCGACAGCCTGCGCAGCGGCGCCGAGAACGCCGACGGCGTCCTGCACATGGCATACGGCGGCGACTACGCCGATCCGGACGACCTCCTCCGCCGCGACCGCACCGCGATCGAACGCTCGGGCAGGCACTGAGCGGGTCCGGCAAGCCGTTCGTCAGCACGTCGGGCACATTGGTAACGAAGACCGACCGGATCAGCACCGAGCAGGACGCACCGGATCCCGATTCGGTCGCAGTCTTTCGTATCGCGGGCGAGCAGGCATGTCCGAGCTTCGCCGAGCCCGGGATCCGATCCAGCGTCGCGCGACTCGCGCCGACCGTGCACGGCCCCCAGGGGACTACGGGTTCATTCCAGCTCTTATCGCGGCCACGCGCCGAGCAGGCGTCGCTGCCTACATCGGCGACGGCGCGAACCGTTGGCCGGCGGTCCACCTCGCCGACGCCGCCAGCCTCTTCCGGCTGTCGCTGGACAAAGCTCCCGCCGGCAGCGTGCTGCACGGCGCAGGCGAAAGCGCCGTCACGATCAAGAACATCGCGCAGCAGATCGCGCAGATACTCGACATCCCCGCCGCCTCGCTGACCCTCGAGCAGGCCTCCGAGCATCTCGGCAACCCGTTCCTGGCCAGATTCTTTCCCCTCGACGTGCCCGTCTCCAGCGAGTACACCCAGGCGCTACTGGGCTGGACACCGAAGCACGCAACGCTGCTGGAGGACCTCACGACCGGCGACTACTTCACCCCGCAGGCCAGCGCCTGCGCCGAGGAGATCTGGTTGCCCCACCGCAGCCCGCGCGAGCAGAGCCAGAGCTGACGCACAGACCCGAAGACACCGCCCTGCACCCGGCCAGCAGCAACAACTGTCAACGGCAGCAGCCGAATTCGACTGCCGTTGACACGCGGGTGAACCCTTGCGGCGGGCGGCTACGTGTGCTTGGCGGAGTGAGCACCTAGTGTCCTGAGTTGTTGTTTCGTTGAATAAGTCGTGTATTATCCGATGATGGCGCGTTCTGGTCGCCCGAAGGCGGAGCTTGTTCTGTCCGGTGTGGAGCATGACACGCTGCTGCGGTGGAGTCGTCGCGCGGAGACGTCGCAGGCGTTGGCGTTGCGATCGAAGATCGTGCTGGCCTGCGCGGAAGGCGTGAACAACAAGGAGGTCGCGGCCAGGCTGGGAATCTGGCCGCAGACGGTGTCCAAGTGGCGAGCCCGGTTCGTTGTGAACCGGC
>NZ_DATELF010000183.1:0-108991 GCF_035276945.1 Amycolatopsis sp.
CCACCGGGGTCAAGATCAGCGATCAGCAGATGAAAGACCTCCCGATCACCCGCGACACCTGGCATCCCGACTGGAACTACACGCTCCACCCAACACGCGACACGCCCGACCCGCACTGACTTGATTCACTACGGGCCCTTATTACTGAACGCTGCGACTAGCATATGGGGGGGGACCCGAGGGGACGTGATGACGCAGCCCGGCCCGGCCAGGGCTCCCCGGGGCCGGCCGCGCAGCGAGCGGGTGCGGCTGGCCGTACTGGACGCCACCGCCGACCTGCTGACGGAGGGCGGGCTGCCGGCCGCGACCATCGAAAGGATCGCGGCACGTGCCGGGGTCAGCAAGGCCACCATCTACAAGTGGTGGCCGACCCGCGGGCACGTAGTGCTCGACAGCTTCTTCACCCGGACACGGGACACCATCGCCGTCGACCCGGACGCCTCGCTCGCCGATTCGCTGACCGCGCAGCTGGACGCCCTGTCCGCACTGTTCCGCGACACTCCCTTGGGACGGCTGATGCGCGAGCTGGCCGCTGTCGCGCAAGGCGACGCCGATGTCCGGGACGCGCTGGAAAAGCGCTGGCTGCGGCCTCGCCGCGCGGTCACGGTGCGCCTGTTGCGGGAGGCCGCCGAGCGCGGCGAACTGCGGGCGGAGATCGACCTGGAGGTGGTGGCCGACCAGCTGTGGGCGCCGATCTACCACCGCCTGCTCTTCGGGCACGCTCCGCTCCGCGACGGGCTCGCCGCGGACCTGGTCGGACAGCTGCTCACCGGCCTGCTCCCGAGGCGGTGACCGGGCGGCTTACGTGGTCGCCCGCGTCCGGGGCGAGCAGCAGCGCCTCGGCCACGCAGGCCAGCAGGCAGGCCGCGAGGATGAAGAACGGCCACGCGGTAGGCCCCGGTGCCGTCGGCGGGCCGCGGTGCCGACGCGAAGCGCGAGCGCCCCGGCGGCGACCTGCTGTGTGGTGGCGGCCAGGGTGTTGGCCGAGGTCACCGCCGCGCGGTCGCCGGGAACCTCGGCGTGGAGCTTCTCCGCCTGGAACAGGTGTTGCCGGGGGCGGCGACATCGCTCCGGCAGGCCGGGATATGTCCTGTTCAGCCCACTCTCCCGCACGCTTCGGCGGAGGCCTTTCAGCGCGTAAACCCCGGCCGGGCAAGTGCTTTCACCCCCATGCGCCGCTGTCATCATCCGATGCGACCGAAGCAAGGGTTCCGACCGGCGTCGCGATCCGCGCGGAACGGATTCCGCATCACTTCAGCGCAAGTTCCGCTACGATGGCGGCCGTCCAGAACGACAGCCGGGTTGTGTTTCGAAGTGATTCCGGCGTTGTATGGCACCGTGGACCACGGAGGGGAGCACCACGGCTTCGGCCGTGAGACTTTCCCGGCTCAGCCGAGGTGGTCGTTCGCCCCGCTGACCCAGGCGATGTAGCGTTCGGCGGATCGTTTTACCGCCCCTTTGGCGTCCGCCAGGACCATGCCACCCAGCAAGCCGTAGAGACGTTCGAACCCGTACGGCTCCAGCCGGTCCACGATCCGCTGGACCAGGCCCGCGGAGAGCGGGATCCGGTTCGGATAGCTGCGCATGAACGTCACCCAGCCCGCGGCGGCCACGGACACGATCGTGTCCCCGGCAGCAGGGTGCCCTTTCCGCCTGCCCCGGTGGCGATGTGGGCCACCGCGGCACCGGGAAAGTGCCCGCCCGCCTCGACCAGGGTCACCCCGGGCAGGATCTCTTCCGTACCGCGCCACTCCCGGATCACCGGGTCCTCCCGCCGCACCCACTCCCGGTCCGCGAATGCACGAGCACCGGAACGTTGCCGAGTTCGTGGCTCCAGCTGACCTGCGAGCCGTACAGGTGCGGATGGCTGGCGACGATCACCGCGGCCCCGCCGAGTTCGGCGATCTTGCCGGCCAGCGGCCGGTCGAGATGGTTGGGCGGGTCCCACAGCAGGTTGCCACCCGGAGTCTGCGCCAGGTGGGTCCATTGACCGATGGCGAAACCGGGTTCGCGGTTGAGCCGGTGGATGCCCGGCTCGAGTTCTTCGTGCACCAGTTCATGACCGTCCGCCGCCAGCTTGTCCAGCGTCGTCCACATCTGACCCGTTTCGGGGACCCACTGGCGCTCGTCGGCACAAATCCGGCAGACATCGGCGGGAGGCTGCTCGGTGTCGGGATGCTCGACCCCGCAGGTTCCGCAGATCCAGATCGTCATGAACCAAGTCTTCCAGCTCGGTCGAGGTCAAGCCGGTCTAAGGTCGGCGCCGTGGCGCAAAGGGAGGAAGCGATGGCGGAACAACCGGGCGAAAGCGGCTACGCGGCCGGACATGACCAACACCAGCCGCCGGAACATCTGGCCGCCCTGCAAGCGGCGCGCGCCGAGTTGGTCCGGCTCGAGGAGTTGCTGTGTCGTGGGAAACACCCGGTGTCGACGGCGATCGCCGCCACGGCCTCAGGTATGCCGGCCTGGTTGCGGGCGACCAAGGGTGAGCAGCGGTGGGTGGTCACTGCCGCGATCGCGGTGGCCGTCGTCCTGCAGGTGGTCCTGCCGGGCAGGCTGGCATTCCGGCCGCACTGGCTGCTCCCCGCGCTCGAGGTCGCGCTGGTGGCGGTGCTGATCGGGATCAACCCGGTGCGGATCACCCGGGAGCACCCCTGGCTGCGGCCCCTGTCGATCTCGCTGATCGCGCTGATCAGCCTGGCCAACGGCTGGTCGGCGGCGCTGCTCGTACTCGACCTGCTCACCGCGCGCGCCGGCGACGATCCGGGCCCCCTGTTCGGCTCGGGCGGCGCGATCTGGCTGACCAACGTGATCGCCTTCGCGCTGTGGTACTGGGAATACGACCGCGGTGGCCCCGTGGCGCGGGCACTGGCGAAGCGAACAAGCCCCGATTTCCGGTTCCCGCAGATGGAGGAGCCTGCCGAGCATCCCGATTGGGAACCGTACTTTCTGGACTATTTCTACCTTTCGTTCACCAACGCCACCGCGTTCAGCCCTACCGACGTGATGCCCATGTCCCGCTGGGCGAAGATGCTGATGCTGTGCCAGTCGGCGGTCTCCCTGATCACGCTGGCGGTGGTCATCTCCCGCGCGGTCAGCCTGTTCAAGTGACCGGATTGTCCATAGAAGACGGTCAAGGTCGCGAGCATGAACACGTCGATGCCTTCCGGGCGTTCAGACCAAGGGGCGGCCGGTGCGGACGCGTCTCCGGACGTCCCACAGCAGGAGATGCACGGGACCGGTCATCGCGGGGCGATTTCGGCCGGCCGCGAGTCTTCGCCGGTCCGGATCAGGGTCAGCCGCGTCCGGCTGCGGTCGGCCCGGGCGGCCGATTGTCGCCAAAGCCGAACTCAGCGTCGTGAGAAGGGGACTCACAGGTCACGAAAGCCCGACTCGCGGGTCACGAAAGCCCGACTCGCGGGTCGTGGGAGGGGGACTCGCCGACGGGCGGGTGGCGGCTAGGCCGGGCTGGTTTCCGGGCCGTCGAGGGTGGCTAGGGTGGTGGCGATGCTCTCGGCTGTCCAGGTTCCGGCCGCGCCGGGGCAGGTGGCGAGGTAGTCGGCAACGCGAGGGATGTCCCAGCCGTGCGCCTCGCACAGGCCGGTGGCCAGCATGCGAAGATAGGCCGCCGACGGGGCGAGGAGGTCGACGTCGGTCGAGGACCAGGGCGCGGTGAAGGTGAGCACCGGGTACCCGTCGAGTTCCCCGGCGCACAGCAAGGTCTCGTAACGGCCGGGCCCGAGTTCGGCGCGGCCGGCGGCCAGCACCGCGGAAAGGTCGAGATCGCCGTCCGGTTCCCGGTACATCTCCTGGGCGGCGACGTCGGAGAACTGGCCCGCGGTGATCAGATAGGCGCGCGCCGGCGCGGTCCCGGGGAGCGCGGGGTCGTAGAAGGCACGGCCACCGCCCCAGACAAGCGACTCGGTGGCGAAGTAGATCCCGCCAGGGAGTTCATGGCCGCGTGTGGCGATCGCGGCCTGCGGGTCCCGGCAGCCCGGAAACGCGCGCTTCCCGCCGTCCGGCGTCCCGCCCGCCAGGTAACAGCCGAACCGGGCCGCGTTCATGTTCGAGCCGTAGCTGACGTACCACACCAGCGGAGCGTCGATGTCACAGGGCACGACCGCGATTCTGCCCGATCCGAGCCGGCGACCGCATCAGCGAACCCCAACCGAGCCGGCGACCGCATCGGCGAACCCCCACCGAGCCGGCGAGCGGGCCTTGGACGAAGAAGCGCCGGGCGGCGAAGAACACCAGGAGCGCAGGACCATCGACAGTCGCCAGCAGGTCGGTGTTGGTGCCGGAGGCAGCCTCAGCCGCTGGTCCCCGAGCACCACTTGACCGGCACCGTCCTCGAGGGATGGTGACCGCGCTGTCGACCCGGCGGCCTGTGACGAACGTCCGCCCCGGGTCGCCGGACCCGGGGCGGACGTAATCTCAGAACAGCACCGGAAGCTCGAGCAGACCGCGGAACGGTGACGCCGCGGGCAGCCGGGGCAGCTCGTCGGCCGGCACGGCGAGCCGCAGCTTCGGCATCCGGCGCAGGAGCTCCCCGAGGCCGATCCGCGCCTCCATCCTGGCCAGCGACACGCCGAGGCAGTAATGGACGCCGTGACCGAAGCCGATGTGGGGGCCACGCTCGCGGCACAGGTCCAGCCGGTCCGGGTCGGCGAAGTGCTCCGGGTCGTGGTTCGCCGCATTGATCACCACGCCGACGATCGACCCGCGCGGGATACGCGTGCCCTGGTACTCCACGTCCTCGGTGGCGATCCTGGGGCTGGCCACCGGCAACGGGCCGTCGAAGCGGAGCAGCTCCTCGATCGCCGTGGGCAGCATCTCCGGTTCGGCCCGCAGCAGCTCGAGCTGGTCGCGGTTGGTGAGCAGGGCCACCGTCGCGTTGCCGATGAAGTCCGCGGTGGTCTGGTGCCCGGCGAACAGCAGCAGGAACGTGGTGGTGACGAGCTCCCGTTCGGACAGCTTCCCTTCCTGGTCGCAGGCCTCGATCAGGGCGCTGACCATGTCGTCCGCCGGGTTCGCGCGTTTGGCCTGCACGAAGCCGACGAGGTAGTCGTGCAGCCGCGACTGGGCCTCCTGCACGGCCGCCCGGTCCTTCGCCGGATCGCGGCTGGACCCGGAGGTCCTGATCACCTGCGTCCAGTCGAGGACCTGCTCGTGCTCGCTTTCCGGAATCCCGAGCAGGTCGCAGATGACCATCATGGGCAGCGGGATCGCGAAGTCGCGCATCAGCTCGGCCTGGCCCTGCGGGACGATCTTGTCGAGCAGGGTGTCCACGATCCGGGCCACGCGCGGCCGCAGCGCCTCGATCCGGCGCGGCGCGAACGCCTGCGACACCAGCTTCCGCAACCTGGTGTGCTCCGGCGGGTCCGAGTTGAGCATGTTCTTGTTCAGCCCCTCGGAGTTCGGCCCGAAGATCCGGAGGTAGTGCTGCTCGGGGCCGTACAGATCCTTCGACAGCCGGGGGTCGGTCAGGGCCGCCTTGGCGTCGTCGAACCGGGTGATGAGGTAGGAGTCGAAGCGCGGCGAGCTGACCGGGCAGACGGGGGTGCCTTCGCGCATTTTCGCGAAGGCGGGATACGGGTTGGCGGCGAATTCGTCCGTATAGAGCTCGGACGCGGGTACGAAACGCTCGGTCATCTCGGCTCCTCGCTGCGCACACTGTGCAGGACTTGGTAGGTGTACCGATGCGCGGATTCGCGAAGCTCACGGATCATGCGCAGCAGCCGGTCGCGGTGCTCGCTGCGGCCGAAGGCGTCCAGCCGTTCGCGGTCCGCCCAGTCGCTGATGATCAGGTAGCTGCGCGGGTCGTCGGCGTCGCGCACCAGATCCTGGTGCAGGCAGCCGTCCAGCGTGCTGATCTCTTCCGCCGCCGAGAGCCACTCCGCTTCGAACCGTTGCTCGCAGCCTTCCCTGGTCCGCATCGCGAGCACCGTGCGCACCTTCGTCATTTCGCACCTCCGAACACCAGGTTCAGGTGGTTTTTGAGCGCGTCGGCGTCGATCGGCCGGCTCCGGAACCCCACGTGCCCGTCCGGGCGGATCAGGTACAGGGCGGTGCCCTTGACGCCGTAGGCCGCGCGGAAGGAATCTTCGGCGTCCCGCACCGTCGGCGGATCGAGCATCCACGGGGTGCGGGCCTCGGGGCTGAGCAGCAGGTACACGTCGATCTCCCCGGACGCCTGCTCGCGGACGTCGGCGGACAGTTTCTCCACGGCGGTCACCGCCGCTTCGTCGGCCGAGGCGTCCGCGTACACGAGCAACGTGTGCCTCGTACCCCGGGTCAGGTCGCGCAGCCGCAGCCGGTGCCCGACACCGCGCCGGTGCAGGCCGCCGGCGTCGGGTGCGCGATCACCGGGCTTCGGTCCGTCCCGCAGCGCACGGCGAGGGGACACCGACTCCCCGACGACCGGGCTGTCCGAGTAACTGAGCAGCAGGGACATCTCTTGCAGGAACTGCCGTTTCAGGTCGTTGCGGTCCAGCTCGTCGGTGAAGGCCAGCCGCACCGCTCGCCCGACGATCTCCTCGCCCTCCGGGCGCCGTTCGGTCTCGTAGCTGTCCAGCAGCCCGGGCGTGGCGATTCCCCGCACCGCCAGGGCCAGCTTCCACGCCAGGTTCCAGGCGTCCTGGATGCCGGTGTTCATGCCCTGGCCGCCCGCGGGCGGGTGCAGGTGCGCCGCGTCGCCGGCGACGAACACCCGTCCCTCCCGGTAACGGTCCACGATGCCGTGACTGATCCGGAACACCGACGACCAGCGCAGGTTCGACGCGCGCGTGCCGGGCGGCGCCAGCTGGCCCAGCGCGGTCTGTACGTCGGCGAGGGTCGGTTCGGCCAGTTCCTCGCTGAACCCCGGAGGCGCGTCCTTCCCGCCGGTCTGCGCGAAGAACCGGGGTGGCGCCAGCGTCGCGATCCGGTACCGGGTCTCGCCGCGCAGCGGGACGCACACCAGCATGTTGTCCATCTGGCCGTCGGTCTCGTGCATGAGCCGGAGCAGGTGGCCCTTCGGCATGTCCCAGTCGACGTCCACGTCCCCGAGCATGAACAGCTGCGGGAACTGGCCCAGCCCGCCCGTGAACGTCAACCCGAGGAGTTCGCGGACCTTGCTGTGCGCGCCGTCGCAGCCCACCAGGTATTTCGCGCGGACCTTCTCCTTGCCGCCACCGGCCAGCGCGAGGGTGGCCGTCACGCCGTCGCCGTCCTGGGTGAACGAGATCAGCTCGGCACCTCGCCGCGGGCGCACGCCGAGCGTGGCCAGCCGTTCGGTGAGCAGGCGCTCGGTCTCGTACTGCGGGAGGCCAAGATGCGCGTACGGCAGCTCCGGCAGTTCCCAGCTCAGCCGGCAGGTCTCTTCGCCGTTGACGAACACCGCCTGCCCGGTCAGCCAGATCCCGGCGTCCATCGCGTCCCGGGCGATGCCCTGGTCCTCCCAGATCTCCATGGTGCGGCAGTGCACGCCGATCGCCTTGTCGGCCTGCCCGGGCGGGGTGGCCCGCTTCTCGATCAGCCGGCAGTCGATACCGCGCCGGGCCAGTTCGACGGCGACGGTGAGCCCGGTGGGGCCCGCTCCGACGATGAGTACGTCCGTTGTCGTGTCCACGTCGATCTCCTTGCCCGTACTCGGTTTTTCGGGATGGGGCGCGAGGTGGAAGATGCGGCGCCGGAACTCCAGGAGGAACGGCGCGATCGGCCCGGCCTCCTCGTGCTTGTGTGCCGGATTGCCGATCCAGCGGTAGAAATCCGCTTCGCTGCGCCATTCGGCGAAGATGTGGAAAATGTCCGAACCAGGCTCGCGCAGCAGTTCCTCGCGCAGGTACCCGGGCACCCGGGCCACCCGCGCGGCGACCTCGGGGTACCCCCGTTCGAATTCCGCGAACCGGTCGGCCGGGACGGTCACCTCGACGTCCACGTAGATCTTCGACCCGGCGCCGTGCTCGCTGTGCATGACCCGGTAGCTGTCCGCACCCGCTGTTTCGCAGAGTGGGCGGACGGCGTCGGCGAACCGCCTGGCGACCGGCCCGTTTTCGTAGCCGCGCAGTGCGGCATCGTCGGCCCACTCGGTGACGACGACGAACGACCGCCGGTCGGCGGTGTCGACGAGCAGATCCCGAAGGAGGTTGCCGGGCAGCCCTCCGATCTGCCCGGCGAACGACCGCCACAACGATTCCACCGCGTTTTCACACCCCGGCCACGCGCGAATCCGCGACATCGTCCTGATCATGAGATCTCCTTGCGCAGCACGATGGAGCTGTTGAATCCGCCGTAGCCGCGCGCGTTGACCAGGACCACGTTCACCGGCATCCGGCGGGGCTGGCGAACGAAGTCGAGGCCGTAGCCGGGCACCGGTTCGGCGAGGTTCCCGACGGCCGGGACCACACCGTCCCGCATCGCGAGCATCCCGACGACCAGGTTCAGCGCGGACCCGCCGGCGCAGAGCCGCCCGATGAAACCCTGCGGCGCCGTCACCGGAACCTTTCCCGCACGGGATCCGAAGGTCTCCTTGATCGCGCTCACCTCGAGCGCGTCGAGGTCGCTGGTGCCCGCCCCGTCGGCGAGCACCAGGTCGATGTCCTCCGGCGACAGCCCGGCGTCCGCAATGGCCTTCCGCATGCACCTGGTCAGCTGGGTGCAGTCCCCGGATGGGCGGTGATGGTGGTACGCGTCGTGCGTGGCGGCGTAACCGGCGATCTCGGCGTACACCCGGTTCACGCCCCGGCGTTTCGCTTCTCCGGCGTCCTCCAGCACCATGACGGCACCGCCCTCACCGGGCGCGTATCCGTTGGCATCGACGTCGAACGGCTTGTAGCCGTGCCGGGGGTCGGGGCTGGTGGTCATCCGCCCGTTCGCCGACTGGCAGGCGAGCGAGTACGGACACAGCGGTGCCTCGGTGCCGCCGGCCAGCACGGCCGGCGTGCCCCGCCGGATCACGCGGCGCGCGTAGCCGACACTGTCGAGTCCGCCCGCGCCGTCGGTGACGACGACGCTGGACGGGCCCTTGGTGCCGTGCTTGATCGACACCTGGCCGGTGTTCGCCGCGTAGAACCAGGCGATCGACTGGTAGGCGCTGACCGCGCGCCTGCCCTGCGCCCACAACGCCTGGATCTCCCGCTGGCCGAACTCGACACCGCCGGAGCCGCTGCCGAAGGCCACGCCCGTGTGGTAGCGGTCCCGCGCGGTGACGTCGTACCCGGCGTCGGCGAGGGCGAACTCCGTGGCGGCCAGCGCCATCCAGGTCCACCGGTCGGTCTGGACGGCGAGCCGGTCGTCGAGGTAGTCCTCGGAACGGAAATCGGGGACCTGACCGGCGATGGTGGTGTCGTAGCCGCTCGCGTCGAACGCCTCGATCGGCCGGACGTGCAGCTCACCATCCAAAGTGGACTTCCAGTACGCGTCGGCGCCGACGCCGCTGGGCGCGACGACGCCGACCCCGGTCACCACGATCGCGCTCATGCCGCCCTGCCCGGCTTCGCGAGCAGGATCGCCGACTGGAAGCCACCGAAGCCGCTGCCCACCGAGAGCACCACGTCCAGCGGCGCCTCTCGTGCCGTCTTGGGCACGTAGTCCAGGTCGCACAACGGATCCGGTTGCTCGTAGTTGGCGGTGGGCGGGACCACCCCGAACTCGATCGCGAGCGCGCACGCGGCCAGTTCGATCGAGCCGATCGCGCCGAGCGAGTGCCCGACCATGGACTTGATCGAGCTCACCGGAACCCGGTAGGCGTGCTCGCCGAGGCTGCGCTTGAACGCGGCCGTCTCGTGCACGTCGTTCTGCTTGGTGCCCGAGCCGTGCGCGTTGACGTAGCTGACTTCCTCGGGGGACATCTTCGCCTGGCGCAACGTGTCCTTGATCGCCTCGGCCATCTCGACTCCGTCGGGCCGGAGCCCGGTCATGTGGAAGGCGTTGCAGCGGTTGGCGAACCCGGCGATCTCGCAGTACACATGGGCACCCCGGCGCCGGGCGTGCCCGGCCTCCTCGACGACGAGCACCGCGCCACCCTCACCCATCACGAACCCGTCCCTGCTGGCGTCGAAGGGACGCGACGCGTGTTCCGGATCGCTGTTGCGCGCCGAGGTGGCCTTGATCGCGTCGAAGCAGGCCATGGTGATCGGCGAGATGGGTGCGTCGGTCGCCCCCGCGATCACCACGTCGGCGTCGCCGTCCTCGATCAGCTGGTGGGCGTAGCCGACCGCGTCGATGCCCGAGGTGCACCCCGTGGAGATCACCGCGGCCGGGCCGTGCGCGCCGAACCGGGCGGCGACCTCGGCCGCCATGCTGCTCGGCACCAGCGCCTCGTACAGGAACCTGCTGGCATACCGGGGATCCACCAGCCAGTCGCGACCGCCGTCGGAGAGCACCTTGTACTCGTCCTCGAGCCGGGTGGTGGCCCCGACCGCGCTGCCCATGGCGACGGCCAGCCGGTCGTGGTCCACCGATTCCTTGTCGAGTTCGAGCCCGCTGTCGGCGACCGCCTCACTCGCGGCGACCAGCGCGAACTGCGTGAACCGGTCGCTGCGGCCGATCTCCTGCCGGGTGAGGCCACCGGCGAGCGGATCGAAGTCGCACTCGGCCGCCACCTGCGACCGGAACTGGTCCGGATCGAAGAACGAGATCCGCCGCGTCGCGGTCCGGCCGCTGGTGATCAGCTGCCAGAACTCCTTGCGGCCGATGCCGCCCGGGGCCACCACACCGACCCCGGTGACCACCGACGACCGCCCGCTCATCTCGTGACCTCACCTGGCTGCGGCTCGGTGTCGACGTGACCGAGGTTGGGACGGGGTGCCAGGGGGCTCAGGGTGAACACCAGGAACGCGGTCTCGCCGCCCTCGTTCATCAGCCGGTGCCGGACGCCGATCGGGATGAGCACACCTTCGTCCGCGTGCATCGTGCGCGGCTCTCCGTCGAGCCGTACCGTGATCGTGCCGCGCACGCAGAACAGGAACTCCTCGGAGTACGGGTGCCAGTGCTCGGTCACCACCTCTCCGGGGGCCAGCGTCAGGGTGCCGAAAAAGCCCGAAGTGGCACCGGTCGTGGCCGGGGACAGCACGGTCCGGATGTCGCCCCCGCGCCGCCGGTTGGCCGGGACCTCGTCGCGGGCCACGATGCGGATGGCGCCGGCCTCGCTCGCCGTGGCAGTCATTTCGCCCGTCCCGCGGCCAGCTCGACCTTGTGGGCGATGATGTCCATCTGAATCTTGGAGTTGGTGTTGATCCGCTCGGTCATCGTGGCGTCGTCGACCGGGGCGTCCGGCCGCATCGCGAAGTCTTGCACCCACCGCATCCGAGTCCCTTCGCCGTCTTCCTCATAGGTCCACTTGATGTTCATGTACTCGAAGGGGCCTTTCTCCACCCGGTGCGCCAGCACCTTCCGTTCCTCGGGATACATGGTTCGCTCGGACACCCAGGTCCAGACCGTGCCGTTCTCGTCGGGATGCATGGAAAGCCGGAAGGTCACGGTGTTTCCGTCCCTGGACAGGATCTCCGCCTTGGCGTATTCGGTGAACAAGGCCGGCCAGGACGCCACGTCGTTCGTCATGGTCCAGACCAGATCGATCGGCGCGGCGATGTGGACACTGTTGTCGGTGTGCCCGGGTTTCATGCCGGTTCCTTGGCCCGGCCGCACGGTCGTCATGCGACGTCCACCTCCTGAAGCCGCGCGTTGACGGCGGCGATGATGTCCGTGAACGGCCGGTGCTGCAGGCCCTCGTCGGGCAGTTCGAACCCGTAGCGGGTCTCGAGCGTGGCCTGCACCGCGAGGAACGCCAGTGAATCCAGCCCGATGTCGGTGAACGTCAGGTTCGCGTCCGAGGTCCGGTCCGGCATCGGTAGCCCGGCCTTGTGCTCGAGGATGTCCATCAGGTCCTCGAGGCGGAACGGTTGGGTGCTCATGACGCAGCAACTCCCTTCTGCGTTGGTCGAAGCACGGGTCCGGGCAGTCAGGCCGTGACTGCCGTCGCGTCATCGACCAGTAACTCCATCGTGTCGGCGGCCTGCCTCCCCGCCCCCGCATGGCGCTGTGCCGGATCGCCGCCGGTGCCCATCTCGCCGGCCAGCATCTCGTCCACGAAGTGGATCGTGTGCTCGCCGGCGGCGAACACCGGATGCCTGAGCACGGCGCGATGGAACCCGGCGGTGGTGCTGATTCCCCGGCCGTGCACGCGGATCTCGGTCAGCGCGCGGTCCATCCTGGCCAGGGCCGCCGGACGGTCGGGTCCCCAGACGACGACCTTCGCGAGCAGCGAGTCGTAGTACGGCGAGACACGAGACCCCGGCAGGTAACCGGCGTCGACCCTGGTCCACGGCCCGCCGGGCAGGTCGAGCCGCTCCAGCACACCCGGCGTCGGCGCGAACGACAGGCCGGGGTCCTCCGCGTTGATCCGGCATTCGATGGCCGCGCCGGAAATCTCCACTTCGGACTGGCTCAGCGACAGCGGTGCGCCGCCCGCGACCCGGATCTGCTCGGCCACCAGGTCCACGCCGGTGACCATCTCGGTGACCGGATGCTCGACCTGGATGCGGGCGTTCAACTCCATGAAGTAGAACCGGCCGCCATCGTCGACCAGGAACTCCATGGTCCCGGCGCCGCTGTACCCGACGCTCAACGCTCCTCGCACCGCGGCCGCACCCATCTCGGCGCGCAGAGCCGCGTCCAAGCGGGTGGAAGGTGCCTCTTCGACGAGCTTCTGGTGCCGCCGCTGGACCGAACAGTCCCGCTCGCCGAGGTGGATCCCGTTGCCGTGGCGGTCACACAGCACCTGGATCTCGACGTGCCGTGCGCCGGTCAGGAACTTTTCCAGGTACACCGTGCTGTCCCGGAACACCGCGTGCGCGGAGGCCCTGGTGGCGTGATAGGCGGCACGGAACTCGCTCGCGGCCGGCACGACCGTCATCCCGCGCCCACCGCCACCCGCGGCCGCCTTGATGATCACCGGGTACCCGATCTCCGCGGCGATGCGCTCACCGTCTTCGACCGTCTCGACCGGGTCCTCGGTACCCGGCAGCAACGGCAGTCCGGCGCTCGCCATCAGCCCGCGCACCACGGCCTTGTTCCCGAGCCTGGCCATGACCTCGGGGTCGGGCCCGACGAAGACGAGACCGTTGGCCGTGCAGACCTCGGCGAAATCCGGGTCCTCGGAAAGGAATCCGTAACCGGGATGGACGGCGTCCGCCCCGGCCTGCCGCGCGGCCTCCACGATGTTCGGGATGTTCAGGTAGCTTTCCTTCGCCGCGGGCGGCCCGATGCACACCGCTTCGTCGGCGAGTGCGAGCACCGGCGCGTCACCGTCCGCCGTGGAATGCACCGCCACCACCTCGATACCCAGTTCCCGGCAGGTCCGCGCGACCCGCAGCGCGATCTCGCCGCGGTTGGCTATGAGCAGTCTGCGGATCATCACGGGCCTCCTTCCCCTTTTCCGGAATCCCCTTTCGCCACGACCATCAGCGGCTGGTCGAACTCCACCGGCTCACCGTTGCCGACGAGCACCTCATCGACCGTGCCGTCGCATTCGGCGAGCAGCGGGTTCATCAGCTTCATGGCCTCGACGATGGCCAGCGTCTGTCCTTTCTCGACGGTTTCGCCCACCGAGACGAACGGCGGTGCGCCCGGCTGCGGTGCGGTGTAGAACGTCCCGACCAGGGGCGCCCGGACCACGACGACGTCGTCGCGTTCTTCCAGTCGCGGCTCCTGGTCCGGAACCCGCGCCGGAACGGCCTGCGCCTCGGTGTCCGACCACTCCACCTCCACGCTGTGCCCCGCCGCCTGCATCGCCACCCGGCGCACGGCGCCGGACAGCTTCGCCACGGCGGCGACCTCCTGGGTCAGGGCGTGCAGGATGGCGGCGTGGTCATCCTCGGCGGGCTCGCTCATGCGGACCTCACCTCGCTCTCCTGCCACTTCCCGTAGGCGCGGAACCGTTGGTGCCGACGGGAAAGCAGCTCGCGGGTGGACACCCCGGCGAGTTCGTCGAGGTACTCGAGAACAGCCTTCCGCAGGTTCTCGGCCGCCACGTCCGGGGCGACGTGCGCGCCACCCTCGGGCTCCGGCACGACACCGTCGACGATGCCGAGGTCGAGCAGTTCCGGCGCGGTGATCCGGAGGGCACGGGCGGCCTCGGGCGCTTCGTCCGCCGACCGCCACAGGATCGCCGCACAGCCTTCCGGGCTGATCACCGAGTAGAAACCGTTCTCCAGCATCAGCACCCGGTCCGCGGTGGCCAGCGCGAGCGCCCCGCCACTGCCGCCCTCGCCGGTGATCACCGAGACGATCGGCACCGGCAGCGTGCCGCTGCGCATGATGCACTCGGCGATGGCAGCGGACTGGCCCCGCTGCTCGGCCTCGATTCCCGGGAACGCACCCGGCGTGTCCACGAGGCAGACCACCGGCAGCCGCAGCGACGCCGCGTACTCCATCAGGCGGTGCGCCTTCCGGTAGCCCTCCGGGTGGGCCATGCCGAAGTTGTTGGCCAGCCGGTCGGTGGTGCTGTGGCCCTTCTGGGTGCCGATCACCATCACCCGGCGGCCAGCGATCCTCGCCGGACCGCCGACCACGGCGGGATCGTTGCCGAAGCACCGGTCTCCACTCAGCTCGCAGAAATCGTCGAACGCGATGTTCAGGTAGTCCCTGGTGGACGGCCGGTCGATGTGCCGGGCCCGCTGCACCACGTCCCACGGATCGCGGCGGCCGAGCCTTTTCGCGCGCCGGACCGGCGACCTGCCCGTGCCCGCGCCCGGCCGCCGGTCGTCCGGACGGTGCACCCGGAGCAGCCGCTGCACCAGCGGCCGGAGACCGGCACGCGGGACCACTTCGTCCACCATTCCGTGCTGGTGCAGGAACTCCGCCGTCTGGAACCCGTCGGGCAGCTCCTGCCGCACCGTCTGCCCGATCACCCGCGGCCCGGCGAAACCGATCAGGGCACCGGCTTCCGCCACCACGATGTGGCCCAGCGACGCGAACGAGGCGCTCACCCCGCCGAAGGTCGGGTTGGTCAGCACGCAGACGGACAGCACTCCGTCCTCCCGCAGCTCGGCCATGGCCTGGGCGGTCTTCGCCAGCTGCATCAGGGAAAGGCACCCCTCCTGCATCCTGGCGCCGCCGGAGGCGGTGACGAGCAGCAGCGGTGTCCGGGTGCGCCGCGCGCGCTCGGCGGCCACCGTCACACATTCGCCGACGGCCGCGCCCATGCTGCCACCCATGAACCGGAAGTCCATCGCGGCGATGACCAGCCCGAACCCGCCGACCTCTGCGGTGCCGAACACCACCGCCTCCGCTTCGCCGGACTTCTCCCCCGCCACGAGGAGACTCTTCCCGTAGTGCCGCTGGCCGCCGAATCCGATGGGGTCCCAGTCGGCCTGGTTTCCGGGAATCGCCTCCCCGGTCAGCTCGGCGAAGGTCCCGGGATCGACGAGCTGCACGATCCGTTCCCGGGCCGTCACCGGGGTGTGGTACCCGCATTCCGCGCACACCCCGAGATCACGCGCCAGGCGCTTCCGGTAGAGCAGCACCCGGCACCCGGGACACGCCTGCCAGTCACCGGCGTCACGCACCGAGGCGAAGGTGAGTTTCGTCGCGGTCATCACGCGTCCACCCGCCAGCGATAGAATTCCCGGGCCACCGCGTCCACCGGGCCACGCCAGGTTTCCGGGCTGTACGCGCTGATGTACGGCTTGAGATCTTCCATGATCTTGTGGAAGGCGGGTAGATCATGGTTTTTCCGCATGGTGTCGTTGAAGGCGGCGTCGGTCTGCTCCAGTACGTGCAGGTAGACGTCGTCGATCGAGTACAGCCAGCGGCCGGTGACGCCCATCTGACGCGGCAGCGTCCCGGCGTCGGATTCGGCGAAGATGCGCGCGACGTCCGGCTCCGCGCCGGGCTTGATGCGGGCGACGATGACGGTCTGGTTCGCGGCCGCGCGCGGCTTGGCGTCCCGCTTCTTGCCGGGAACCCAGCTGTAGAACTCCTTGGCGACGGAGTCGGACGGCACCTTCCAGTTCCTCGGATATGGCGTCACGTACGGCGCGATGGCGTCGCTGACTTGCTTGAATGCCGGAAGCCCCCGGGTCTGGCCGGACACCTTCGGGTCCGCGTTGCGCTCGATCACGTGGATGTAGAGGTCGTGCAGGGAAAGCAGGGTCCGCCCGATCACCCCGAAATCCTGCGGTCGCGTTGCCTCGTCGTTGCGGGCGAAGACATCGGCGATCTTGTCCTCGCTCCCCGGGACCATGCGGGCGACAATGACACTCCGGAAATTCATAGCTTCTCCTTAGGAGGCTCTTAGCCACGGCTGCGAATTTCGTGCTACTCACGACCGCGCGAACCAAGGAAAGCACGCCACCCGTCACGTCACGACCCGGCCCGGCCCGGGGCAGGGCGATAAACGGCGAAACAGATCCCGGCGGATACGACAACATCATCGGAAACAAGTACACTTTTCCGATTTCCCGCCGTCGTAGAATCACACAACCGTCACCCGGAAATACGTTTTCACCCGGCGCAGATGAATTCCTGGTGGTCCGGACCCCCGGTCGCGCGAGATCGCCGTCAGGGCGCAGGCCAGGCGAAGGACTCCCCCGACGTGACAGAGAGCACACCCGGGCCGAGGCGCCGCCGCCAACGAATCATCGTGTGCGGATGTTCCGCCACCAGCACGCGCGGGAGACCGCGGCGCACCCGGCTGACCGTTCGAGCCCGAGCCGTAGGATGCGCCGCGTGCGGATCAACGAGGGGCGGCATCTGTTGCTGGCGGGCAATCCGGTCAAGGAGGACCACGGCGTCTGGGCGACCGTGACCCGTGAACCCGCCTCGACGGCTCTCGACCCCATCGCGGCATGGCGGAAACTGGGCGTCGAGGCACTGCTGGCCGCACCGCTGGTCCGATTGACCGGGGAGCCGGGCCGGCGCCGGATCGTGGTCGGCACGGCCAGGGTGGCGGTCGACACCGAAAGCCGTTGCTCGGTCGCGCTCCTGGTGCAGGCCGTCTGGTCGGAACGCGACGGGTGGCACCAGGAGGCGGGGTTCCATGACGGCACCGACGGTACCGACGACGCTGACCACGCGTTGATCGCGTCGCTGGCGGCCCCGGCTCATCAGGTGACCGGTGAGCCGGAATCGATCGCCGTCACGACGGTGAAGGCTTTCGCGGAGGGAGCACGGGAGACCGTGGCCCAGCTCCGCGATCTGCGTTACGAGGTCGAGCGGAAAGTCGCGGACCTGCTGGCACAGCGGCGATCGACCCTGCTGCGGGCGCTGCTGGCCGAGATCGTGGAGTTGTCGCTCGCCTTCAGCCGTGCTCGTGATCGTGCCCGCGAAGCGGTCCGCGACGGCCTGTGGATCCATCTCTGGGACCGCGGCACGTACTACCTCAACCGCGGCGAGGGTATGGAAGCCGCACGTCCGTGGACTTCCACCCATCGCAACGCGCTGCGGCACTGCGAGGCCGTGGATGTGGAACTGGCCGACGAGGTCGCCCGGCTCCAGGCTCTGCTGTCGAGCATGTCGACGTTCGCCGTGGCGCAGGAAGGCGAAGGTCAGCAACGGTTCAACACGCTGGCCGCCGCGGCCGCGGCCGGACTCGGGGTGCCGGCGCTGATCCTGTCCCTCTACGGCGCGGACACCTTCTTGCCGTTCTCCTTCGACCACGCGTGGCGGGCACTCCTCCCCATCGCCGCCACCTCGTTGATCGCGGTGACGGTGACGTTGCGGCGGATGCCCGGCAAGACGTCCGCGCGGCACTTCCTGACGGCGATCGGGCTGGTCGCGGCCCTGGTCTCCGTACTGCTGGTGGCCGGCTTGCTGGCGCCCCACCCCTGATGACACCCGTGGGCACTAGGTTCGGGGCATGACCCCGCAGGAACTCCAGGCCGCATGCCTCGCGCTGCCCAAGGCACGCGAGGACTTCCCCTTCGACGAGGCGAACAGCGTCTTCAAGGTCGAGGGGAAGATGTTCGCGCTCAGCCGGCTGGACGGCAGGCCGCTGCAGGTCAGCCTCAAGTGCGATCCCGAACTCGCACCGCAGCTCCGGGCGAGCTATCCGGCCATCACCGGCGGCTACCACCTCAACAAGCGGCACTGGAACACGGTCGTGCTCGACGGTTCGGTGCCGGACGCCCTTGTCCGGCAAATGATCGAAGACTCTTACGACCTCGTCGTCGCCGGACTGCCCCGGCGTGTACGGGAGAAACTCAAGTGGGTCGCGCTGGGTGAAGAACGCGCGTGAGTCACACGGCGACGAGCTCGACGAGGCTCACCGAGTGCGGCGTCCGGCGTGGCATCGGCAGACCGGTGACGGAAAGCGTGTGGCCGTTCACGGTGTGCTCACCGATGGGCCCGGCCGGGTCGACCTTCTCCTCGTAGGGGGCGGTGACGCCGGTGGGCACGGGGCCGGCCCACTGGGCGCGGTAGCGCGTCGCGGGGTCGAGTCCGGGTACGCGCAGGCGCGGTGGGCGTTCGGCGGCGGATTCGTCCAGCCGCGCCTGGGCCATCAACGCTTGGCGCCGGTCCGGCGAGACGACGCCGTACATCCACACCACGGGGTCCGGGGAGACGACCCGCACCACCCGTCCCGTGTGGAGCAGGTGACGGTACCGCTTGTAGACGCCGATCCAGGTCGCCAGTGCCGCGCGCTCGCCGGCGTCGGCCGTGGTGAGGTCCCATTCGATCCCGAAGTGCCCGAAAAGGGCGGTCGCGGCGCGGAAGTCGAGCGGGAACCGGCGTCCGGTCTGGTGCGATTCGGGGGCGGAAATGTGCGCGCCGAGATATTCCGGGGCGACGAGCTGCGTGGTCCAGCGCTGGATCGACTGCCGTGCCTGCGCGTCGGTCATGTCGGAGGTCCACACGCGCTGGACCCGTTGCAGGACTTCGAGATCGATCCGGCCGCCCCCGGAGGCGCAGGACTCCCATTCGATGTGGGGATGACGGTCGCGGAGGGTGTCCAGCAGGCGGTAGAAGCCGAGGGTGTGCGCGTGCACGGCGGGAACCCCGGCCCTCGTGGGCGCGCCGGCCTCGTGCAGGTACCGGTTGTGATCCCACTTGACGTAGGAGATGTCGTAGGCGGACAGCATCGCGTCGATGCGTTCCAGCAGACAGTCGACGACCTCGGGCTGGGACAGGTCGAGGACGAGCTGGTGACGTTCGAGCAGCGGGCTGCGTCCGCCCGTCGAGAGCACCCATTCCGGGTGGTCGCGGTAGAGATCGGAGTCGGGGTTGACCATCTCCGGTTCGAACCACAACCCGAATTGCATCCCGCGCGCCCGCACGTGCTCGACCAGCGGGCCGAGCCCGTCGGGCCAGACTTCCTCGTCGACGTACCAGTCCCCCAGCCCGGCCCGGTCGTCGCGCCGCCCGCGGAACCACCCGTCGTCGAGTACGTAGCGTTCCACGCCGAGGTCGGCCGCGATGTCGGCGAGCTCCCGCAACTGGTCCAGGTCGTGGGTGAAGTAGACGGCTTCCCAGACGTTGAGGTTCACCGGCCGCGGCGTGGCGGGATGGGCGGGCAGGGATCGCTGGAACTGGTGGAACGCGGCCGCGAGCCCGTCCAGTCCCTCGGCGGAGGCGGCCACGTGCACCCACGGCGAGGCGTAGGTTTCCCCGGCTCCGAGCACCAGTTCGCCGGGAAGCAGGAGCTCGCCACCCCCGATGGTGGCCGGCGACCCCGCGGTGCGTTCGACCCGGTGCGCGCTGTTGCCGCTCCACGCCACATGCACGCCGATCACGTCGCCGTGCTCGAAGTCGAAGCCGGGCGTGCCGGCGATGACCAGCGTCGCGGCGTCCAGCCCGGTCTTGCCGTTCCGGTTCTCGCGCAACCACAGCCCGTCGGCCAGCCGGTGCCGTTGCGGTGACCGCTCACGCCCCCAGCGCCCGGTGAAGTCGAGGATCTCTTCGAAGGTGTCCGGCAGCGGGAGCACTACTTCCAGCGCGTCCAGCACATAGGGGTCCGCGCCGGTGTTGGTGAGGGAATGCCGCAGGCGCAGCGAACCGCCGGGCAGGGATTCGATTTCGGTTTCCAGCGCCAGCCCGGCCGTCTCGTCGACCGCGTGGACCCGCAAGCGGTCGGTGACGTCGATCGCCGTGGTGAGGAAGGCGGGCGACCAGTCACGCCCGGCGACCGGAGTCGTGCCGGCCGCGCTGAGCCGGTGCCCCCGCAAGCCCGGGCGGAAGTACCAGCCGCGCGAGTGCTCGGGCAGCAGCGAACACCGGCCGCCACCCGCCGCCGCCAGGGACTCCGCGTCGTCGGCGACGGAAATCGCGCCCAGCCACGAAACCACGGGAAGGCCGCCTGAGTTGTCCGGTGAAAGGACCAGGGCGGTGGTGCCCGGCGCGGCGGGGCCGGGGTACATCACCGGCCGGGACTGGGCGAGCTCACCAGGCTTTTTCATCGGCCACAGCGTAGCCCACGGCCGGCCGCCTCCCGTGCCCCTTCCCAGGCCGGGGTTTGGTCTCCACCAATCGCCGCGGCCGGGATCGACGCGCGAGTTCCCCATGGACGGCATCGAACCCGAGACCTGCCTTGTCACCGCGCCGGCCGGGTTTTCATTCGCCCTCCTTGCCCTTCCGCGGACCAGACCAGCGCGGCCGGAAAATCGTTCGGGCGCTGGTCATTACCATTCTTCCGCTCACAAATGCGGCTCGCGGCGCCGCCGACACCGGCGCCGGCCGAGCCATTCACGTTCATGTCCTGACCCCACCCGGTGCGTGCATTCGTGAATTACTGCCGGGTAAGGTCGAATTTCCCCGAGGCACGCGGCTGGTACGCCACGTACCTTGACCCGCCGCCGAACGTCTCCTGAAGTTGCGACACACAGTAGTGACTACGTGTCGTGCACCTTTGTGGACGGTCCGTTGTGGCTCCAGGGCACGGTCCCGATGTGATAGACTTCACTGTTCCTGAGGTGGAAATATCGGCTGGAGGTGGAGCCGATGACGAGCGCCGCAGATGAGCGTTCCGTTGCGCTGAGCGAACTCGGGTTGGACAAGCAGAACAAGGCGTCGCTGGGGCGGTTGCTGGCAACCGGAAATCTCGCGTACGCCGAAGAGGGACCCGATGGCCGCATGCGCGGCCGAGTCCGGATCCCGCCCGACGAACTGGCCTGGGACCCGTCGATCCTCGTCATGCCCCATGGCGGCGATCTCGAACTCGAGATCATCAACGACGACACGAACACACATTGCGCGCACTTGCCGAGCAATGGTGACAACAAATGGATGTGGTTGCCGGTCTATTCACGAGGAGAAGTCACACTCAACCTCGATGGCCCCGGCTACTACTGGTTCAGTTCCAACATAGGCAACGACGAAGGCCGGGGCCTGATCGGTGCGCTCGTCGTACTGGGCGACGCGCCGGAAGAAGCTCGCCTCGACCGTCCAGAACAGCCACGGCCATAGAAAGGAGTTGGACATGCCGGAATACGTGGAGACACGGCCCGTCAACTTCTCGGAACTGAGCGCCGTGGCCGGGAGCGCGCCGGCGGTGGCGGAAAACGTGACGTATGACCGTATTCTGCGGGCCCGCGAGGAACCACACAACTGGCTCACCTATTACGGTGCCTACGACGGGCAGCGGTACAGCCCGCTGGATCAGATCAACGCCGACAACATCAGGCGACTGGTGCCGGCCTGGGTGTTCCAGTTCGGAGCGGCCGGGCTGCACGCCGGCCCCTCGACGTACGCGTTCGAGGCCGCGCCGATCGTCGTGGACGGAGTCATGTACGTCTCCGGCTGGGATGGCTGGGTGTGGGCCCTGAACGCCCGGAACGGCGAGACCCTGTGGGTGTACAAGCACGCCGTTCCCTTCGACACCTCGCTCTGCTGCGGCAACGTGAACCGCGGCGTCGCGGTCGCGAACGGGAAGGTCTTCGTCGTCACCCTGAACGCCCACCTGCTCGCGCTCGACGCCACGACCGGGAAGGCCGTCTGGGACAGCACCTACGGTGACGTCCGGGCCGGCGAGAGCGCGACGGTCGCGCCACTGGTGGTGAAGAACCTGGTCATCGTGGGCAGTTCCGGCGGGGAGTTCGGGGTGCGTGGCCACCTCGACGCCTTCGACATGGACACCGGCGAGCGGGCTTGGCGCCTGTACACGGTGCCGAAGCCGGGCGAGCCGGGAGCGGACACGTGGCCGGCCGAGGGGGAGGCCTGGGCGCGGGGTGGCGGCAACACCTGGGTCACCTCGAGCTTCGATCCGGAGACGAACCTTCTCTATGTCGGTACCGGGAACCCCGGGCCCGACTTCGACGGAGAGATCCGTCCCGGCGACAACCTCTACACCGACAGCGTGATCGCGGTGGACGTGGACAGTGGCCAACTGCGCTGGCACTACCAGTGCACCCCGCACGACCTGTGGGACTACGACTCCACAATGGAGTGCATCCTGTTCGACCAGGGCGACCAGAAACTGCTGGCCCACTTCGACAAGAACGGGTACTGCTTCATCCTCGACCGCACGAACGGGCAGTTGGTCCGGGTGTTCCCGTTCGGCGAACGGATCACCTGGGGTGAGATCACGGCGGACGGCAAGGTCACGCCGAAGATCTACCCCGAAAAGGAGGGCGATCCGGTCCACTTCTGGCCCGGTCCCGCCGGGGCCAAGGAATGGACGCACGCGTCCTACAGCCCACGGACGGAGCTCTTCTACGTGCCGGTGCAGGATGTCGGTGCCGAGGTCACGCGGCGGCGCCGCCAGTTCAAGGAGAGCATCCCCTACTGGGGCGCGAGCGTGGTGGTGGACGCCGCGGACATGGCCGGCTTCCTGAAGGCCTTCGACGCGCAGGGCAACGAGGCGTGGCGCTGGGAAGCCAGCTGGCCGCTGTCCGCGTCCACCCTGGTGACGGGCGGCGACGTGGTGTTCGTCGGCGAACCCGCCGGGGAGTTCAACGCCTTCCACGCGCGTACCGGCGAGCAGTTGTGGCGGTTCCAGACCGGAAGCGGGCACCACAGCAGCCCGACGACCTACAGCGTCGACGGACGGCAGTTCGTCGCGGTGCCGGTCGGCTGGGGTGCCTGGGTCGAAGGGTTCGCGCCCGGGATGCTCGGCGGTCAGCACGGCGACGCCCTGTTCGCCTTCGCTCTTCCGGAAGAGTAGTCGAGGAGGTGAAACCGTGGACTGGGAGTCCCCCGAGTTCGAGGAGATCGGGTGCGCGGCCGAGGTGACCATGTACGTCGCTCAGCTGGAAGACTAGGCCGCGCGGGGCCGAAGGCTCGGATCTGCCGGGGCAGGCCGCTGACCTGCTGACGCATGGGCAAGGAGCAAGTCAGGGTCCGGCCACGGAAAATCCGATCGCGCGCCGACAGACGCCGACAGACGCCGACAGACAGAGCGTGGCGGGACGAGGGGTGCGGGCCTGGCGTCCGCGCCCCTGGAACTCAGCCGCTGGAGGGCCAGGATGTGGCTGCGGATACTGGGATCGGCGGCCGGCGGCGGCTTTCCACAATGGAACTGCGGTTGCCCGGGCTGCCGTGCGGTCCGGACGGGTTCGCGGCCCTGCCGCCCCCGGACGCAGTCCTCGGTCGCGGTAAGCGCGGACTACCGGCAATGGTTCCTGTTCAACGCCTCCCCCGACATCCGCATCCAGATCGAAGCCTTCCCCGCCCTGCGTCCGCACGCCGAGAGAACGACGCCGCTGCGGGCGGTGCTGTGCACCGACGCCGAACTCGACCACACGCTCGGTCTGTTGCTGCTACGGGAAAGCCGGTCCCTGGAAATCCACGCCACGCCGGCGGTGCACAAGACGTTGCGTGACGGGACTTCGTTACTGCGGACGCTGGAACACTACTGCGACGTGGAGTGGCGACCGGTCATTCCGGAAACCGACGTCCCCCTGGGAAACTGGTTGTCCTACCGGGCCTTTGACGTGCCCACGACCAAGCGGGCACGCTTCGGGTCCGAAATGGAGCAGGGACGGGTCACCGGCTACCGCGTCACCGACGAACGCAACGGCCGGACCGTGGTGTACCTGCCGGGGGTGCAGGAGCTGACCCCAGAGGTCCGCGCGCAGCTCGACGACTGCGCTTGCCTGCTGGTCGACGGAACCTGCTGGCGCGACGACGAGTTGATCCATCTTGGACTGGCGGCCAGGACCGCCCGCGCGATGGGGCATCTCCCGATCAGCGGACCCGACGGTAGCCTCGATCGCCTGTCGCCGCTTCCCATCGAGCACAAGATCTACCTTCATATCAACAACACCAACCCGATCCTGCTGGAGGACTCACCGGAGCGGCGTAGCATCGAGCAGCGCGGAATGGAAGTGGCCCGGGACGGGCTGGAGATCCGGGTGTAGAGCACAATGACGTCGACCAAGCCCGACCTGTTCGTCGAGGCGCTGCGTGCCCAGTCGCGGCGCTACCACAGCCGGCATCCCTTCCAGGTCAGGATGAACGAGGGCCGCCTGAGCCGTCACCAGATTCGGGGCTGGGTCGCCAATCGCTTCTACTACCAGGAGAACATTCCCCGCAAGGATGCCGCGATCCTCGCCAACTGTCCCGACCGCGAAGTGCGCCGGCGGTGGGTGCGCCGCATTGTCGACCATGACGGCACCGCCGACGGCGGCGGCGGTATCGAAGCGTGGCTGGGCTTGGGCGAGGCGGTGGGACTGACCCGTGCGGAGATGCTTGACGAACGTCATGTCGTCCCCGGGGTACGGTTCGCCGTTGACGCGTATGTGACGTTCGCCCGCACGCGGCCATGGGTCGAGGCGGTGGCGTCTTCACTGACCGAACTGTTCGCACGGGACCTGATGGCCGAGCGCCTTGTCGCGCTCGAGCGCCTCTACCCGTGGGTGGACCGGGACGGCCTCGCCTATTTCCGGGCCAGGCTGGCGCAGGCTCCCCGCGACGCCGAACATGCCCTGGGGGTGGTGACCGAGCACTGCCGGTCACCCGAAGAGCAGGCGCGCGCCGTGGCGGCGTTGTCCTTCAAGTGCGATGTGTTGTGGGGAATCCTGGATGCCATCGACCGAGCCTATCCGGAGTAGCCGCGAGTTCCCCGTGCCATGGTCGGGCCGCCCCGGCCTGGCGCCCCATGTCCGGCTGACGTTCGACCGGGCGCGTGCGGAGCACGTGCTGCTGGGGCCCGAGTCGGTCGCGGTCCTGAACCGGACGGGTGCGGACATTCTCGGCCTGTGCGACGGGCGGCGGACGGTCGCCGAGATCGTGGCGGAGCTGCGCCGGCGATACAATCGAGTCGTCGACGACGAGGTTCAGCGGTTCCTCGCCCGCCTGGTCGTCAAGCGGTACGTGGAGATCAGCCATGGATAGGCCCTTCGGGTTGCTGGCAGAACTCACCTACAGCTGTCCACTGGCCTGCCCGTACTGTTCCAACCCGCTCAATCTCGCCAGTTACCGTGACGAACTGACAACCGCCGAGTGGCAACGGGTGCTGGCCGAAGCGCGGGAGCTGGGCGTCCTGCAACTTCACTTTTCGGGCGGTGAGCCGATGTTGCGCCGCGATGTCGTCGCGCTCGTGTCCACCGCCCACGAACTGGGTCTGTACACGAATCTCATCACCAGCGCACTCGGCCTGTCACGGCGCCGGGCCGGGCAGCTCAGGGCCGCCGGTCTCGATCACGTACAGATCAGCATCCAGGCCGATGAGCCGGCCGTCTCGGACCGGATCGCCGGCACCGTCTCCTTCGGACGCAAGATCGAGGCGGCTCACCTGGTCAAGTCGCTGGGCTGGCCGCTCACCCTGAACTTCGTGCTCCACCGGCACAACATCGGCCGGATCGGCGGAATACTGCTGCTGGCCGAGGAACTGGGCGCGGACCGGATCGAACTGGCCAACACCCAGTACTACGGCTGGGCTTTGCGCAACCGGGCCGTGCTGCTGCCCAGCAAAGCCCAGATCGACCATGCCGAGACGATCGTGCGCGCCGCCCGCGAACGCCTGGCCGGCCGGATGGAGGTCATCTACGTCCTCCCCGACTACTACAGCCGGTATCCCAAGCCCTGTATGGGCGGGTGGGGGAAGCGTCAGCTCACCGTCACACCCAACGGTGATGTCCTGCCCTGTCCGGCCGCGCACGAGCTTCCCCTCCCCCGCGCGAGCGTGCGCGAGGACTCCTTGGCCCGGATCTGGGCGGAATCGCCACTGTTCCAGCGTTTCCGGGGCACGGAATGGATGCCTGAGCCGTGCCGGAGCTGCCCACGCCGCGAAGTCGACTTCGGCGGGTGCCGCTGCCAGGCCTTCGCCCTCACCGGCGACGCGGCCCGTACCGATCCGGTGTGCGTTCTGTCGCCCGACCACGAAATCGTGGCCAAAACGGTGCGAGCCGTCGACGAAGGCGCACGGGAGGAGGTTCTCACCCCTCGCCCGCATCGATAGGACGTGCTCAGAATTCCAGCGCGAGAACGACCGCCATGACGACGAGCGCAATGCCGCTCAGCAGATCGGAGCGGACGGGAATCAGGCGTCCGGTCAAGCGCCCGAGACACAAGCCGGCCAGCGACATCACGGCGGTAACGGCGGCGAAGATCGCGGCCGAGAGAACCGGGGAGAATCCGAGCAGCCCCAGACTTGTGCCGGCGAGCAGATTGTCAAGGCTCAACGACAACGGAATGCCGAACAGGGCCCAGGGGTGGTCGAGCTCTTCCGGCGCCGCCGTCCGGAAGACGCGGACAAGCAGGTACGAGCCGTAGACACCCATCACGGCCGGCCCCAGGTAGTGCGTGATCTGGCCGACCGGCCCGTCGGTGATTTCGACGTGAAGGTAACGCCCGACCAACGCGCCCACCAGCGGAGCCAACCCGTCCCAGATCCCGAACGTCACCGCGATCTGCACGGCACGGCGCATACCGAACGGAAGTGTCCCGAGCGCGATGGACGCCCGGAAGTTGTCCAGGCTGAGGACAAATCCGAGGACCAGCATTTCGACGATCATTCGCGGCAACCGGGTCCAACTCGACGGCAACCTCTACTCCGCCCATTATCCGGGCCAAGCCGCCGGCGTGCCTGGCAAGAGCCACCGGCCATGCCCACACGGGCTGTTCGAGATGGCCCACGCGAGTCTGGCGGCCGTGCAGCGCCACTTCACGGAACTGGAACAGGACCGCCGCCGTGGGCGCGTGCACCAGACGTCCCACCCGTGGCAACCGGATCACCGGCCGGTCGGATTCCGGAATCCGCGGACAGCGTGGCTCCACATCCAGTTCGCGGAACGGGATCCAATACACCTCGGCGACTTCGGCCGGGTTGGGCACGGGTTCCGCTGTCCCGGTGATCCGCACGACGACCGGGGTGATCACCTAGCCCGAGCGGGTCGCGTAGTCGTCGAGAAGGCCGAGACTCCGGAATCTCCCGGCGACGATGCCCGGTTCTTCGCGCAGTTCGCGCAGCGCGGCGTCCACGGCGTCCTTGCCCTCGTCGACCCGGCCCCCTGGCAACGCGAACTGTCCCGGATGCGCCCGCATCCAGGACACCCGGCGGGTCAGCCAGATCCGATCCCGCGTTCTCCGTCCCGTTCGGACACCACGATCGCCACCGCCGCGGCACGCCTGCCGTCCGGAGGGACGGGCACCCGGGTGAAGCGCCGCAGGAACCCATCGACGTCGTCCAGCTCAGTCACCGGGACATTTTAGAAAGCCCGGCTTGCGCTGGAGCGCACTCCAACTCGTAGCCTCGGAAGCATGGCCACGCGCGCCGGCGATCGCCCGAGTCGGTGTCCTCGGGCGATCGTGTCGGCGTCCGTGACTACGCCGCCGACCCTGGTGCGGCTGTTTGGACGGTGAAACGCCGTTTCGTATAGGTCGTTATACGACGTCTCATCGGTAATCGGCCGTAGTCAGGCCGTGGATGAACACGGTGACCTGGTACGCCGCGCCGCATGGGAACTCCTTTCGACGGCGAGGACCGGGCCCGGTCATGAAACGGCGGGCATGCCCAGGTCCACCGGCCCCTTCTTGCAGGCGTCGTGGCACGCGGCTTCCAGGCTGCAGCACAGCGAGCACACGGGTCCACTGTGGAACGGGCAGGAGACGATGTCCGGGCGCTCGAAGGTGTCCACACACACCCTGCACTCCGCGGTCACGCCGGACAGCCGGCCGTCGACGAACAACGGTTCGTCCTGTTCGTCCTCGCGGGCGATGTAGTACTTGCCCCTGGTCGCCACGGCCACGATCGGCGACAGCACGAAGGCCAGGACCAGCGCTATGAACGGCGAGAAAGCCTGCGCGGTCGAGCCGAAGACGTCGAAGAAGGCCAGGATCGAAACCACCGACGCCACGACCATCGAGCCGAACCCGACGGGGTTGAAGTTGTACAGATGCGCCCGCTTGAACTCGATGAAGGACGGGCTCAGCTTCAGCGGCTTGTTGATGACCAGGTCAGCGGTCACCGCGCCGATCCAGGCGATGGCCACATTGGAGTAGAACCCGAGCACCGTGTTGAGGAAGCCGAACACACCGAACTCCATCAGCGCCAGCGAGATCCCGACGTTGAGGAAGATCCACACCACCCGGCCGGGATGCTTGTGCAGGAGCCGGGAGAAGAAGTTCGACCAGGAAAGCGACCCGGAATAGGCGTTGGTCACGTTGATCTTCACCTGGGACAGGATCACGAAGAAGGTCGCGATGGTCAGCGCCAGCCAGGGCGGCATGAAGGTCTTGAACCCGGCGAGATACTGCTCGATCGGCTCCCCCGCCTTGACCAGGCCCACGCTGTCCGCGACGTAGAAGGCCAGGAATGCCCCGCCGAGTTGCTTGAACGCGCCGAGCACGACCCAGCCGGGACCGGCCGTGAGCACCGCGGCCCACCACCGCTTCCCGTTGGCCGCCGTCTTGTCCGGCATGAACCTCAGGTAGTCCACCTGCTCACCGATCTGCGCGATGAGGGAAAGCGCCACGCCCGCGCCGAGACCGACGCCCAGCAGGCTGATCGACGAGCCGGTGGTGGAGTTCCCGGCGAACGAGGTCCATTCGGAATACTTCTCCGGTGCGACGAACGCGATCGACACGAACGGCGCGAACATCAGCACCAGCCAGATCGGTTGCGTCCACACCTGCAGTTTCGACAGCGCCGTCATGCCGAAGACGACCAGCGGGATGATCACCAGTGAGGCGATGAGATACCCGAGCGGGAGGGGGATGTGCAGGCCCAGTTCGAAGGCCTGCGCCATGATCGAGCCTTCCAGCGCGAAGAAAATGAACGTGAAGCTCGCATAGATCAGCGAGGTCAGCGTCGACCCGAGATAGCCGAAACCCGCGCCGCGGGTGAGCAGATCCATGTCGATCGCGTACTTGGCCGAATAGTACGAGATCGGGATTCCGGTCAGGAAAATGACGACCGCGGCGATGAGGATGGCGGTCACCGCGCTGGCGAACCCGTGGGTGATCGCGATCGACCCGCCGATCGCGAAGTCGGCCAGGTAGGCGATGCCGCCGAGCGCCGTGGTGGCCACCACGTACGGCGTCCACTTGCGGAACGACCTCGGCGCGTACCGGAGCGAGTAGTCCTCGAGGGTGCTGTTCCTGGTCCAGCGGTTGTAGGTTCGGCCGGCGCCGGTGGCGGGCTCGGCCGTGCGAGTATCGACTGCTTCGGACATCGGTGCACCTCGCCAGGTGGGAGAAAACACGTGTGCTCGCCGTTGAGCCGAACATTTCGGGAACCGAACCCGAACTACTTTCCTAGGAAAGGTCGCCGGGGCGGCGAATGTCAACGTGAGCGGTGTTAAAGCTGCGTGACGACGCTGAAATCCATCACGTCGGCCTCGGCGGGGAGATGCGCCGCGAAACATGGCCGCCACACAACGGTAACCGCCCGTGGTCGTGCGTGCAGCGCGGTCCGTCGCGAGCACACGTAGTTCGGCGCACCCCGAACTCCGTTGCCGACCCGCTCGTCCCGGGCAGAGTAACTGGGCGGACGTAGCACAGGTGAGGAACTCTCCTGGCGTGTTCCGCTCGCGCCGACCCTGACCAAACCCGTGAACCGGCTGGTTCGGACAATCTCGTCTTCCGGCGCGTCAACGGCGAGGACCGGCGGCGAATTCGCGCCTGCCTCGTCCCGCGCGGGCAGGACCGACATCGCCGGCCGAACGCCTCCTTGCCGCGAGCGAGACCGAACTTCCGGGATCCGGCGAGTTCGCGGACAGCTTGACCAGCACGGCGCACCTGCGATCATAAACCGCGCCACCCCTGGTGAAAAGGAGCCACTCGTGACCGACCAATGGCACCGCCCACTCCGGCACGTCAAAGGCGGCGAACTGTCGCCGGGCACGACCCAGACGAGCGGGATGCGGCGGCTGGAAGCGGTGTCCGGCAAGACCGTCGGCTCCGAGAAGGTCTGGATGGGCGAGACCCACGTGGGCCCCACGACGAACTCCGGCGACCATCACCACGGCGAGGCGGAGACCGCGATCTACGTCAGGTCCGGACATCCGGTCTTCGTTTTCGCCGACGGCGACAAAGAGGTCCGCATCGAAACCGAACCCGGGGACTACATCTTCGTGCCGCCCTACGTACCACACCGCGAGGAGAACCCCGGCGGCGAGGACGCGGTGGTGATCATCGCGCGGAGCAGCCAGGAGGGCATGGTGGTGAACCTGCCCAGCCTCTGGGCGCCGGTGGAAAGGCCGGAGGGCTGAGCCCGATTCCCAGGTAGCGGCCTGGTCGGGGAGACGCTGGAAAGGACGGGAGCAGCTCTGGCAAAGCCTTGACGGGCCAGGACCTCGATCCGGATGCAGGTCACCCCGTGCAAGGTCTTGTCCGCGATCCGTACCACCGGAAGCGTGCCGTGGCGTGCCACGATCTGGCCCCACGCATACCGGCGGCCGTGTTCACCGCCGCCGTGATCTTCTTCGCTGCCCGGGCACCACCGTCGGCGATCTCGGTCAGCGCCCGCCACACGGTCGGCACCGACGCCACCGGCCCGAACAACTCCCACTGGTCGCCCATCACCCGGACATCACTGATCGCCCGCGCCCCATCCGCGATCGCACACGCCAAATCCGCCGCCACCCCGCCAGTCATGCACCACCAGCCGTGCGCCGGCCAGCGCCCTCGACTGCCCCGCCGTCAGGCCGGTCTTATCGACCAGACCACGTAACAACGCCAGCCCGGCATGCGACACGATCCCCTCACCATCAGCGATAACGTCCAAACCCCGCGACCACCCGGTAACGTTCACCTCGAAAGTGCTCCTCCACCTGAATCAGATCCGGACGTTAGACACCCGCATCATCCCAGGTCAGGAGCATTTTCCGCGTCAGGCACGCCGCTCCATCACTCAACCCCGATGAAAAGCCAGGGTCAGCAGCGGGGTTGTTGAAGAACTCGGTTGGTGCACCAGCGGAGGGGTTTGCCGGGGCGTCTTTGAGTTCATCGGTGATGGCGTCGAGTTGGGCTTGGGGAGTGAGTCGTTCCGAGTAACGGCCTGTGACGTTGTGTAGTGGTTCGTGGTGACACGCCGATGACGTTGCGGAGCAAGGAAAAGACGCAGAGCCCCGGTATGGATGTTGGTCCGACCAAAGATCAACTTCATAGGGGCTCTGCGCTTGGTGAGCGTGACATACACGGCCACCCTGCGGTGCGCGAACGGACTGTGGTGTTCCTGACCGGCCTGCTGGACACCGAACGGACACGGCGTGGGACTCGTGCTGGCCGGCGGGCGCTGAGCACGCTGAAGCAGGCAGTGCTGGTGCTGCGGTGGTTTCTCGACGGAATCCGGATAGCGCAGTGGGCCGACGACAACGGGATCGGTAAGTCCACGGCGTACGACTACCTGCACAAAGGCATCGACGTGCTGGCGTCCCGGGCGCCGAAGCTGGAATCCGCTTTGCTGGCGGCGAAAATGGCCGGACACGAGCATGTCAGCATCGATGGCACGCTGATCGAGACCGACCGCTGCCGTACCCCGGGCCCCACAAAAGGTGTGGACCTGTGATGGTCGGGAAAACACCACAACCACGGCGGCAACATCCAGATCATCACCGCGCCGGACGGCTGGCCACTGTGGACCTCCGAGGTGCGCCCGGGCCGCGAACACGACACCACCACGCTGCGGAACCACCCGGAGATCCTGCCCACGCTGGCCATCTGGATCGCCGAAAACCGGCCCGCGCTCGGCGATCTGGGCTACGAAGGCGAAGCCGAGCTGGACCTACCACATGGACAAAACCACCGGCAGGATCACCATCACCACCCCCACCGGCCACCACTACACCAGCGAACCCCAACCCCTCCACGAACCACGCCCCAACCCCCTCCCCCAACCCGACACCGATCCGCCGTTCTAACGGTCTTTGGGTGAGGTTGGGTCAGGGGAAAGGCCGGTATGGCCGAGGACGTTGCGGCAGTACTGGTAGCTGCTGCCAACGCTGTTCCAGCCCGGTCTGCCCGGCAGCGGCCGCTTCGCCGATATGCTCGGAGCCAAAGTTGGCCTTCTGTCCAGGGTTTGCGGCTGTCGGTCGCCGCTCCTCAGTGCCGCAAGTGCTTGAGCTTTGCCAGCTGTGCCGGATCGGCCCATCGCCGGGGGGCGAGCGCCTTGGTTACCGCTTTGGTGGACGGTGGGGCCGCGGCGTTCGATCAGGATGACGCCGACACCCTCCGGCAAGACATCCGGGGACACCCCGGATGTCTGCTGTGGCAGCACCCCCGACGAGCACGCCGTCAACCCTGACCGCGCTCCGGCCGACGCTGAGGCCACCGGGTGCGTCTGCGGCAGTTGATCGGTCGCTGACGGCTACCCGGCCATCTCGGGGATCCCGCGCTCTCTGCCCAGCGTCCGGTCGCGGCGTCGGCGGGACGAGATCGTCCCGCCGGGCAGTCGTCCGCGCGGCGCCGGGGCTAACTGGTTGGTTTGCGGGCGGTGATCCGCTCCACCAGGCCGAGCGCGAAGCGTTGCTGGTGCTCGATGCGCAGGCCCCGGGCTTGGACCTGGTCCAGTGGTCGGCGCAGGAAGTGCTCACCGCCCAGGGGGACGGTGACCAGTTCCAGCAGCCGTTGCACGCCTCGGGCGATGCGGGACGAGCTGGCGATGTGGTCGACCAGGATCAACCGCCCGCCGGGACGCAGCACCCGGACCATCTCATCGACCGCGGCGTCGAGGTCCGGGATGGCGCACAAGCCGAACGTGCATACCATCGTGTCGAAGGATGCATCAGCGAACGGCAAGGTGTGGGCGGTGCCCTGCCGCAGCATCACCTCGCGGCCGAGTTGCTGGGCGCGGGACCGGGCGATGTCGAGCATCCGCTCGCTGAGATCAAGACCGGTCACCGTGACCTCGTTGGGATAGAACGGCAGGTTCAGCCCGGTTCCGATGGCGACTTCGAGTACCTCACCAACGGCCTGGGCGCAGGCCCACTGGCGGGAGTCACCGAAGAGCCGCCGGTCCCAGAATCGCATCTCCTTGTCGTAGGTCGCCGACTTGCGGTCCCAATAGTGCTGCCAGCGGGTGGCCCGATCTGCGGTCTTCACCATGGCTCCTTCCCGTCGCTCGCTCCTCAGTCGTGCACCATCCAGCCAAACACGCCCACGTGGCTCGTCGCATCGGGGACAACCCCGACCGGGCCCGGAACACACGCCTCGGATCGGCGGGTCAGGTCCATCCCCGAAGCCGGTAATAGCGGTCGCGCGGCTCGGCGGTGAGCGGGTTGATCCCGTGCTTGACGCACCAGGCGACGTGGACGCGCCGATCAGCGGAAGCCCGGCGATCCACACCCACGTCCAAGGCCTGCCCACCACCAGGGCGACGATACCGAGGACCGCCAGATACACCAGCCACCGCGCCATCCGGGTCCACACCGGAGCCTTGGCCTCGAAATGGCCGAACAGTGGCGACAGCACCGCGATCACCACGGCCACGACCATCCACTCCCATTCCACGAATACGCCATCCTTTCCAGAGATCAGCAGCAGTGCTCGCCGCGCCAGGCTTCGCGGCCTTCTTTGATCGCGACGGCGGCGATGACGAGGGCGACGATGGGATCGGCCCAGGACCAGCCGAGCAGGGAGTTGAGCAGGAGCCCGACCAGCAGGACGCCGGAGAGGTAGGTGCACAGCAGGGTTTGTTTGGAGTCCGCGACCGCGCTGGCCGAGCCCAGCTCGCGCCCGGCGCTGCGCTGCGCGGAGGACAGGAACGGCATCACGAGCAGCGACACGGCGGCCAGCACGATCCCGACCGTGGAGTGCTGGGCGGATTCCGCGCCCAGCAGCGAGCGCACCGATTCGACGGTGACGTAGACCGCGAGCGCGAAGAACGACACCGCGATTACCTTCAACGCGGCCCGCTCGCGTGCCTCGGGGTCCTTGCCGGAGAACTGCCAGGCCACCGCCGCAGCGGACGCGACCTCGATCACCGAGTCCAGCCCGAACCCGATCAGAGCCGTCGAGGACGCCACCGTCCCCGCCATGATCGCGACGATCGCTCGATGACGTTGTAGCTGATCGTCGCCGTGACCAGCAGCCGCACCCGCCGCGACAACACCTCGCGGCGATCCGAGTTCACCGAACTCGCCGAGATCGCACCGCCCGCGGCTTCCGAGGAAGCGCAACACCCATCGGTGCAGCCCTCTCGCTCCTCGGCTGGGATGGCGGTAGGTCGAGGCGGCGGTCGGTGTCCTTGCTCATCGTCCCGCCTCCAGCGCGGTCGCGGCAGCCGGCTGGTCATCGTCGACACAGGGTTGTGCTGTGTCCACGGCGAGCACGACCTGCACCAGCTCGCCCAGCGCGCGGGCCAGGTGCGCGTCGGCCAGCGCATAGCGGACCTGGCGACCCTCGTAGGTCGCCACCACCAGCCCGCAGCCACGCAGGCAGACAGGTGGTTGGAGCACTCCGCGCTCGGCTACCGCCGTCTTCGACGCCACCTGCTGCCGAGCCTGGCCCTTCTCCCGACGCCGCCGTGGCGGAACCGGATTCGCCGCGGGCGATCCGGTGGCGGGAGCACCGTGGCTCGCGGCGCGACTCGGGCCGGCGGGGCAGGGGTTGGCGCAGGCGGCTCGTGACGCGTTCCTCGCCGGCATACGGGACGGGTACCTGATCCTGGGGGTCGTGGTCGTGTCGACGGGGGCGGCGATCTTCGCGTGGGCGACCGGCCGCGCACGCTGAGTGTGGCCATCCACCTTTCCTGTCCGATCCGAAGCACCGATGGGTCAACTGCGCCGCCATGGCACCCTCCCCACGGCGCTGGCCGCCCGCTTCCCGCTCGACGCGCTCGCGCCGCCTCCGGCAACTCGTCGACGAGATCACGGGTTACCTCGCGCAGCAGCCAATACAAAATCATTCACGGCAAACCCGGGTCCAATGACTCTAGCGCCGAGTTCTTCGAGGGGGGGACGATGACGGCCGGAGAGAGTTTGGCAAAAATCGCACCTCGCTTGTCGCACACCCGAGGAGGGTTGGTCATGCGCATTGGTCGAATTTCCCGGTATCGCGGAGTGGCGGTAACCCTGATAGCGGCGGCAGCGGTCGCGTCCTTCCCTGGGACGGCGGCGGCGCAGCCATTGACATCGATCAACTCCAGGTCCGGTTGGCAGCGCTCGAGCGCGACTCTTACCAACGGCCAGGACTACACCGTGAACACCACCTCGAAGGGGCCGGATGGCAGGGCCGGGACCTGGACGGTCGACTTCCGGCGCTGGCCGGCGATCGGCCCCAACGGCTACGACGCCGCAACCGACAGAAGGATCCGCGGGGGCTGCAAATACGATTTCAACCTGCCTTACGGGCGCCTGCTCGGGCGTATCGGGGTGAACGGCCCGGTATTCTCGATCGGCGCCGGCGGCAAGTTCCGCGCCACCACGAACGGCATCCTGTACTTGCGCATCAACGACCGGAATCGGTGCCTCGCGGACAACCGCGGGTATATTCAGGTCAGGGTGAGCTGACGGCAACCGGCATTCAAGCGGCCGGTGGGCCGCCGCTCCCGGTCGCGGCCGGCGGTTCCGTTCCGGAACCTGGTAGGACAATTCGCGGTGGACCGCGACGCATTGGCCATCGGAGTTGATCTCGACCAGGCGGCACGATCGTTTCCCCCGAGAGCGGCGACGTGCCGGCGGAGCACGACGTCGCGCCGAAGACACCAGCGACCTCAACACCTGGTTCGACGGCAGGTTCGGCCACGGTCCGCCGCCCACGAACTGCCCGTGACCCGTGTTCAGGCCGTTTGATCAGCGATTTCGGACAACAACCGAACACACCTGCTCCGAACCGATCCTCCCCCGCGAACGTCGTTTCCCGCGCACTCGAAGATTTCGATCAGAAGGCGGGGATCTTGATGGGACGTCGTGAGAACCCGATCGACCCGGCAAACGGGGCATTGGCTCGCTTCGCCGCGGGCCTGCGCGAGCTCCGGGCACGCGCGGGCAACCCGACCTACCGGCGGCTGGCCGCGCGCGCCTACTACTCGCCCTCGACACTGTCGCAGGCGGCGAGTGGCAACGTGGTGCCGTCGCTTCCGGTGACGTTGGCCTACGTGTCCGCATGCGGCGGTGACCCGGCCGAATGGAGCAGCCGGTGGCGGCTGTTGCGCGCACAGCTGCGAGCCGAACGCACCGGCCGCCCGGTTCTGGTCCGCCTCCCCGCGGACCGCGAGGAGCCGAAAGCGCTTTCGGCATGAATTCGACCGGTAGGCGGTTGCTTACTCACCGCGGAAGCCGTTGGATGGTCGCGACCATGTCGCTTGCCGGTGGAAGGGTGATCGCGGTGGGGAGGCCGGAAACCCGTTTGGACCCGGAATCGGGGCCGGTGCACGAATTCGCGCAGGAACTTCGCGAACTGCGCAGACAGGCCGGCAATCCGAGCTATCGGGAGCTCGCCAAGCGCGCCCACTACTCCGCGTCGATGCTCTCCACCGCGGCGAGCGGGCGCAGCCTGCCCTCGCTCGCGGTGACCCAGGCGTTCGCGGAGGCGTGCGGGGGCGACCGGGACGCGTGGGAACGCCGGTGGTCCGCGGTGGCCGCCCAGATCGACAAACCAGGCGCCCGCCCGCCGGAGTCCGGGCGCCGGAACGACCGGAAATGGTCCCGCCGCCGGATCTGGCTGACCGGCGCCGCGGCCGGGGTGGCTGCCGCGGGGGTGGTCGCGCCCCTGCTCGGCACGGCTTTGCGGCCGACCCCGCCTACCCGGTTCAGCGCGGTCGCCGGTGAAGGCTGCAAGCAGGACGACACGCGCAAGATCGGCATGAGCACCTCCGGTGTGCAGGGCTCGAGCGGCTGGGAGCTGGCGGCCCTGGGCGGCTGGGCGGGTGGCGGATGCGACGGGACCTTCCGGTACAGTCTGGGCACCGGCAACGACAAGCCCGGCCATGACTACTTCGCGTGGGTCTTCACTCCCGGACTTTCGGGCGAGATCAGCTGTACGTTCGGCGTCTTCGTACCGACGGGAGACTACGCCGGAGCGTCGCCCGCCTACTACCGCGTTCTGACCATGCCGGACGGGGCACTCGTCAGCGATTTCACCGTCGACCAGCGTGCCCAACGCGGCAAATGGGTGGACATTCCGAGCGCGTACCAGTTCACCGCCGAGCATTTCGAGGTCGAGCTGTCCGACCGCGGCAGGACGACCGACCCGATCGCGGCGTCGGCGCTCAGGACCGACTGCCACACAGGCTGACACCTGTTCGGAGTTGATTGATCGATGTTCGGCGCCCTGGCCCGGTCACCGCACCGCCACCACCGTGGGTCCCATGACTCTGCGACGCGCTATGGGGCTCTTTGCCGCGCTGATCCTGGTGGCCACGACACTCGGCCCGGCCGCGCGGGCCGCATGCCGGCGCGCGGCGCCGATCTTCGGCATCAACATGTCGCTCTACGACAACCAGGACCATCTTCTGACGGTCCCGGGCACCCGGAGGTTGTTCCGGCAGTGGGGTGTGCCGCTAATCAGAGTGCCCCTGCGCGCCATCCTCGATGACAGCACGTTGCTGGGCGCGATGAGGGCGGTGCGGCAGGTCGGCGCGGCTCCGATGCTGATCCTGCGCGGCCCAGCCGGCGATGCCCTGCCGTCCGTGCTGGCGCAGGATGAGCACCTGATGGATCTCGTGCACTCGGTGTTCGGAAACGGCACCGCGTACCTGGAGTTCGGCAACGAGCCTGATCTCGCCGGGATCGCTCCGGCCGACTACCGGACAGCCTGGAATACGGTCATCCGTGAGCTGAGGAAGCGCTATCCGACAGCCGCCTACCGTTTCGTGGGACCCGTGCTGTCCCGCGTCGACGGGGATCACGCGGCTTATATCGCCACGTTTCTCGACGGGGCCGATCCGGTTCCGGACGCCCTGTCCTGGCACGAATACGTCTGCTCGGCCCACGACGATTGGGAAGGCGTCTGCGTCGGGCATCTCGCCAACTGGGCGAAGCATGTGACAAATGTCGAGTCGAGGGTGACCGCCACGATCGGCCACGAACTGCCGTTCTTCATTTCGGAGTGGAACGTGGACCCGAACTACCCCAGCCCCCTCTACGACCACGCCGCGCGTATCGGGGGCTGGACGGCAAAGGCGATCACCCGGCTGGAAAACCTCGGCCCGAACCTCGCCGGCGCCATGATCTACACCGCCACCGACCACGGCAACTTCGCGCTGGTCACCGGAACCGACACGGTCACCGCCCAGGGAGCAGCATTCCGCGACGCCAGTCTCGAATAGCCTTCACTCCAGTTTCCACCGGAAAACACGGTCCGTACTTCGCTGAGCGGCGTGAACAGGCGGTCTGGTCGGGTTCGGCCGCCGTGACGTGCGGCAGGTGGACGATGACGTCGAAAGCGTCCGGAATGACGCCACAGGCGCCCGATCGGCGACCGCGGTCACCATCCGGTGTCACTCAACCCGCCTCCGGGGCTCTGGTGGTTTCGACGGTTTGCGGCTCCCCGGTCGAGGTGATCTCCACGCGGCGCGGCTTGCTCTCCTCGGACACCGGAATCGTGAGGAACAGCACGCCCCGGTCGAAGCTCGCCCGCAACCTGCCGGTGTCCAGGTTGTCGCCAAGGAGCAGTTGCCGAGTGAACTCGCCTTGCGGCCGTTCGTCGATGATCAACTCGTCGCGCTCCTGCCGAACCGGGCGCCGCCTCGCGCGGATGTTCACCACGTTGCGTTCGACCGTCACCTCGACGTCGTCGGGGTCGACTCCGGGGACGTCGAGCGCGACGGTGAACTCGTCTCCGCGCCGGTAAGCCTCGATCGGCATGGTCCGCATGGGACGCTGGCCGGCCAGCACCTGCTCGCCGAGCCGGTCCAGCTCACGGAAAGGATCAAAACGCATCAAGGTCATGACGACGACGCCTCCCTGCCGGCCTGGTCGGATGGTTGTCTCATCGATCAGCCTTGCAAGCGGACGCGGGCAGGCGCCTGCGCCCGGTGGGGCGAGAAATCCGGGCGGAATTAGCCCTACCAGCGCGAAATCGGGGCCCGTCACGGGGTGTAAACGCGGGCCGCGCGGGAATCATCGGGGTGGGACAGGCGTCCAGGCGACCGGGAGGTGTCGGATGTTCCCAACCTCCGAAGAGGCTCCGATACGACTCGGCCCTCCTGGCCGGCCGCCCCGTTTCTACCGCGAGCGGCTCGCACGCTGCTACGAATTGCTCACCCTCACGCGAAAAATGTTCGATTCGGCGGACGAGACCGAAATACTCTGCCTGATGGGCGACCGCGTACCGTCGCTGGCCCCCTGTCACCTCGAAAAGGTGTATCTGGTCAGCAACGGCCGACTGTTGCCGAGGCCAACGAACGGGCAGACCGATTCCGGACTCACCGAGCTCGTGGCGGGTCTCGGCCCCGCCGGTGGCGGAATCACGCTCGGCGACGAGTTGTGGCGGTGGGCGTTTCCGCTGCGAGCCGGGGGCACGGTGCTCGGCTATTTCGTCGTCCGCGGCGAAGCCGAGCCACCGGACGACGTGCGATTCCTGCTCCAGGTGCTCGGGCACCAGACCGGCGCGGCGCTGGCCAACGCGTCACTGCGCCGCCGTGAACGGCACCACGACTCGGAACTGCGCCGGCTCAACGAGGATCTGTCCGCCACGGTGCGGCGCCTTCAGCGGCGGACGGCCGTACACGAGATGCTGACGAGGGTTTCCGCGTCCGGCGAAGGCGAGGCAGGCATCGCGCAGGCCGTTCACCAGCTCACGAACCTCGGCGTCGTCATCGAGGACGAGTTCGGCAATCTGCGGGCCTGGGCCGGTCTTGAGCGGCCACCGCACTGTCCCAAGCCCGCCGATCAGGCACGGCAGGCCTTCATCCAGAAGGCGATCGCACGCGGCGGGCCGATACGCGATCGTGAGCGCGTCGTGTGCCTCATCCGGCCCCGAAGCGATGTACTCGGCGTACTCGCCCTCATCGACCCCGGGCACACGGCCGGCTCTTACGAAATGTTCGTAGCCGAGTACGCCACCACGATGCTCTCACTCGAATTCGCCCACGAGCGAAGCCTCGTCGAGGTCGAAATCCGCGTACATCGGGACCTCGTCGACGACCTCGTGGCCGGCACCGACGACGAGGGCGCGTACGCCCGCGCGGCGGCCATCGGGCACGACCTGCACGCCGCGCATTACGTGCTCGTCATGCGATGGCAGCATCCGGGAACCACGCAAGCAGTGGGCGCGGCGGCCCAGCGCGTGCTGAGGGGATGGCGCCTGCACACGCTTCTGTCCTGGCAAGGCAACGACGTGGTCGTGCTGGTGGACGGTCAGGTCGACGGCGACGAACTGTACCGGGCGCTCGCCGGGCAACTCGGGACCGAGACCGGCTCGATCGGCATCGGCGGCCGGTGCGTACGGCCGGGCGATTTCCCGCGCTCCTTCTCCGAGGCCCGGCAATCCTTGTGCATCCGGATGGAATCGGCCTCCCCCCATGGCGCCACCGCCTTCGCCGACCTCGGCGTGTACCGGATCCTGGGCAACCCGGCCAGCCGCGCGGACGTGGAGCAGTTCATCCGCGAATGGCTCGGCCCGCTGCTGGCCTACGACGCCAAGCGCCGCTCGGAGCTCGTGCGGACCCTTTTCGAATACCTGGAATGCGGAGGCAACTACGACAACGCGGCCGCCGCGCTGGTCATTCACCGGAGCACCCTGCGCTACCGGCTCGCCCGCATCCGCGACATCGCCGGGGTGGACCTGACGGATGTCGACACCCGCCTGAACCTCCAGGTCGCCGCCAGGGCCTGGCAACTCCTGCACGCCCGGCAGCCCGCGGCGCGCAAGTGGCCTTGAGCATCCGAGCGGAGCAGGCGGCACAAGATCGAGGATTCCGCCCGCGACCTCCGGCAGCAACGGCACGTACAGCATGTAGTCGCTGGGGTTGACGGCGACGAGTTCCGCCGCGTGTGCGGGAAGACAACGTTCCAGCGCACTCAGGCAGTGAAAGCCGGCGAAAACCGGTGCCCAGCACCAGTATGCGCGGACGTGTCATTCAACAACCGTGCGCCGGCGACGGCGGCAAGGCGCCCCCCCCCGCGAAGTTCGCCCTCACGGGACAAAGGTGCGGAGCCGGAATTCGGCCCCCCGAACCGCGACGTGGCTTGAAAAATGTGATTTACGGCCGGTCGCGGCGTCCGTGATGATGAATCCACACAAGGCCTAGAAGGAGAAGCCATGACGGACATGTCTCGGCGTCACCGGTTGGGTGCCGCTCTCGTGTGCCCGCCGGCCGGGCGACCCTTGCCGCTGCGCTCTCCACCGTGACGACGAAATCCGTCATGCCGGGAGCCGCCCATCGGGAAAACCGATCCGGGCGGTTTTTCCTTTTCGCACCATGGTGGGTTATGGGTCCATAATGGAGTGAATACTTTTTTCGTAGCTCAGCTGGACAGAGCGTCGCGATACGAGCGCGGAGGTCCCGGGTTCGAATCCTGGCGAGGGCGCTGCCGGACAGACAGCGGGTGCGAGGGAGACGGCAACCCATCCGCCTTGGGAGCGGAAGAAACCGCGTTCGACTCGCGGGCACCCGACGGGAGAAGTGAGAGGGAAGGCTTTGTGGTCCAATGGGAACGACAGTGACCTCAAGGAGGTCACAAGAATTGCCTTCCGCGGCACCGGCGCATCTACCACCGGACCATGGTCCGCGCGGCCACCCGCCAGCAGCAACGTTGCGCTCCAATTCGGGCGGGTACCAAGGATATTCGTTTCCGTGGGACAGGAGAAGGGAAAATACACCGACGCAAGATCAAGTTCGGCAATTACCTTCGAGATCTGCTCCGGTGACCACTTCTTCACAGCTTATGCCTTCGACAAGTGCGATTTCCGGCACAGGGAAAAGCTGTTCGGGCTGGTGCTGGTCGGGGTCATGGTTCCGCCGGCCGTCCTCACCCTCCCGCTCTACCTGCTCGCGTCGAGCTTCGGCGTGGTCAACACCATGGGGACGGTCTTCGTTCCGTCGCTGCCCAATCCGTTCGGTGTCTACTTGGGACGGATCTCCGGCGCCGATCATGTTCCCGGCGAGGTACTGGAAACGGCGGGTATGGACGGCGCCGGCGAGTTGGGATCTCGTTGCGAATGCTGGGCCCCGGGTTCGTGACCGTCTTCCTGCTTCAGCTGACCGCCGTCTGGAACGACTCGGCTGGCACGGCCCGTGCGAGGCGTCCCTCCGAACCTACTCCGGACCGTATGGTCAACGTGCCCGCCGGCGCGCGGGTCCGTCAGACCGGGTGGACCGGCGCGCCCGCCAGACCCCGGCCACCAGGACCTCAGCAGCCAGCTGTGCGGGCTCTTCGGGTTCTCGTCGTCCTCCGTGCTCAGGGCGCCGCAGGGTACCGCGTTCGGCGCCCGGGCCCTCGTGCCGGAGCTGTCCGGTTCCGTGCGCGACGACGCGACCGGGGCGATCTTCGTCGCGCTCGCCTCTCTCAGCGGCGAGCCCGACATCACCCCGCTCACCGGTCTCGCCGAGGTCACCGTGCCGGCCGACGAGGTGGACGTGCGCGGGACGGACGGGCGCACCCGGACAGGTTGGGGCCCTTTTCCCTGGACGCGCACGTCATTCCTGGATGATCCGGTACTGCCGGGCAAAGGGAAATAATTCTCCGCGTCGGCGTGGTCTTCCTCAATCACCGGCAGGCTGGGTCACGTCCCCCGAAGATCACCTTCGCTTCAAGGAAATCGGGCCGTCCAGTGTCTTCTTCGGACTGCGCCTGCTCGCCCGCGGTTGTTTAATGAGGGATGACGCGTGCGGGGTCAACGCGCTGATGGGACCCGAGCGTGCACGAGAGGAGACGGGGAAATGGCGTCGCGAACCGGATCAGCCGGCCCGGAAGCGGACGCGGTGGCCGCTGTCTTCGAGCGGAGAACCGAGCCCATCGAGCACCTGGCCGAGCGGGCCGAGGAGGTCGCCAGGGCCTGCCACGCGATGGCCGTGCGGTTCCACCGCGGCGGCAAGCTCGTCGTGTTCGGCAACGGCGGGGCGAGCACGGACGCGCAGCACGTCGCCGTCGAGTTCGTGCACCCCGTGATCGTCGGCAAGCGGGCGCTTCCCGCGGTGTCGCTGACTTCCGACGTCGCCACCCTGACCGGCGTGGCGAACCGCCGCGGGCTGGTGGAGGTGTTCTCCCACCAGTTGCGGTTTCTCGCCGAACCGGCCGACATCGCACTCGGCCTGTCCCCCGACGGCAACTGCGCCAACGTCGCCCGCGGCCTGGAGTACGCGCGCGAACGCGGCATGCTGACCGTGGCGCTGGTCGGTGGCGACGGGGGCACGATCGCGGCCAGGGGTGCGGCCGACCATGTCCTCATCGCGGCGTCGCCCGACCCGCGGGTCGTCAAGGAGGTGCACGTCACCACCTACCACATCCTCTGGGAGTTGGTGCACGTGTTCTTCGAGCAGCCGGGGGTTCTCGAGGGCGGGATGGTGGCGCGGTGAACACGAAGCCGACCACGAACCCGACCACGGGGACCTGCCACGACGGGGTGTGTGTCACGTGTTCGGACACCGCGGTGCCGGTCACGGTGCTCCAGCTACGCGACGACGCGCTCGCCCTGGTCGACGTGGGACACGGCCGCCAGGAGGAGGTCAGCGTCGCGCTCGTGCCCGCGCGGGTCGGCGACACCATCCTGGTTCATGCCGGCGAGGCCATCGCGGTGATGAGGGCGTGACGGACATGACCGAGCACGATCGCGACGTCGAATCGCTCTACCCGTTCCTGTATTCCGAAGAGTCTGATTTGGACAGTGTGCTGGCCGAGGTCCGCCGCTCCACGGTGGCCAAGGCGGGCGAGATCATGGCGTTGCGCCGTACTGTACTCGAGCGGGACGGGCAGCGGCTGGCCGAGTGTGCGGGAAGGATGGCCGCCCGGTTCGCCGCGGGCGGGCGGCTGCTGTCGTTCGGCAACGGAGGCAGCTCGACCGACGCCCAGGAGCTGGCCAGCCTCTTCCTGAGCCCCGGCGGGGACAGCCCGCCGCTGCCGGCGTTCGGGTTGACCAACGACATCGCCGTGGTCACCGCGCTGTCCAACGACATCGGGTTCGAGGTGGTGTTCTCCCGCCAGATCGGCGCGTTCGCCCACCCGGACGACATCGCGGTCGGGTTGTCGACGAGTGGCAACTCGGCGAACCTGTTGCGCGCGTTCGACGAAGCGGCCCGGCGTGGCCTGCTCACCGTCGGGATCGCCGGCTATGACGGCGGCAAGATGGCCGAACTGGACAGCATCGACTACCTGTTCGTGGTGCCGTCGTCGTCGGTCCACCGCATCCAGGAAGCACAGACGACCGTTTACCACGCGCTGTGGGAGCTGACCGTCGGGGTGCTGCGAGCACCGGCCCGGTAACCACGAAAAGGCATGAAAGGCATGAAAGGCATGGAAGGCAAGGAAGGCACCGAAGGGAGGTCTCCGATGTGCCTGGCCATTCCCGGCGAGGTCGTCGAGATCAGCGCCGACCGCCCCGATATCGCCAGGGTCGCGGTGAGCGGCGTGAAGAGGTTGATCAACATCGGGCTGCTCGGCGAAAAACCGGTGCCCGGCGAATGGGTCCTGATCCATGTGGGCTTCGCTCTGTCCAAGGTGGACGAGGGCGAAGCCAAGGCGGTCCTCGACTTCCTGGAAGGCATCGGGAAGTCCTATGAGGACGAGCTCGCCGCGCTGAGGGACTCGCGAATCGAGTAGGAGCCATGCGTTTCGTCGACGAGTACCGCGACGCGGACAAGGCACGCGCACTGTCGGCCCGGATCACGGCGTTGTGCGAACCCGGCCGTGCGTACAAGTTCATGGAGGTGTGCGGGGGCCACACGCACACCATCTACAAGCACGGTCTCGAAGACTACCTGCCCGAGCAGGTCACGCTGGTGCACGGCCCGGGCTGCCCGGTCTGCGTGATCCCGATGGGCCGGGTGGACGACTCGATCCACATCGCCCGCACGCCCGGGGTGCTGATGACCTCGTTCGGCGACATGATGCGGGTTCCGGGCAGCGGCGGGAACTTCTTCGACGCCAACGCCGAAGGCACCAACATCCGCATGGTCTACTCGCCGCTGGACTCGCTCAAGATCGCCCGGCAGAACCCGGATCTGCAGGTGGTCTTCATGGCCATCGGTTTCGAGACCACCGCGCCGTCGACCGCGATGACCGTGTTGCGCGCGGCGGCCGAAGAGGTGCCGAACTTCTCGATCTTCTGCAACCACGTCACGATCATCCCCGCGATCAAGGCGATCCTGGACTCCCCCGACCTCCGGCTCGACGGCTTCCTGGGCCCGGGACACGTGTCCACGGTGATCGGCTGCCGGCCGTACGAGTTCATCGCCCGCGACTACGGGAAGCCGGTCGTGGTGGCGGGGTTCGAGCCCCTCGACATCCTGCAGTCGATCTACCTCCTGATGCGCCAGCTCGACGAAGGCCGCTCGCAGGTGGAGAACCAGTACACGCGGGTGGTGCCGTGGCGGGGGAACGCGGTGGCGCTGCGGGCGATCGGTGAGGTGATGGAGCTGCGCCCGTACTTCGAGTGGCGCGGCCTCGGGTTCATCTCGCACTCCGCCCTGCGCGTGCGGGAACGCTACGCGACCTTCGACGCCGAGCGGAAGTTCGACCTGCCCGGGGTCCGGGTGGCCGACCCGAAGGCCTGCCAGTGCGGCGAAGTGCTCAAGGGTGTGCTGAAACCGTGGGAGTGCAAGGTGTTCGGCACCGCCTGCACGCCGGAGACGCCGATCGGCACGTGCATGGTCTCGCCGGAAGGCGCCTGCGCCGCGTACTACAACTTCGGCCGTTTCAGCCGCCAGCGGGTGAGGGAGGCGAGCCGAACGTGAACGAGGTGTCCACATCGGGGGTCCGGGGGCCTGCCCCCAGGCGGGGTCCGGTGGCTGCGCCCCCAGAAGGCACCGATGCCCGGGAGCAGTTGGTGCTCGACCGGATCGACCGGGTGCGGCGCGCGCGGGCGCGCGTACGGGAGGAACGCATCACCCTCGCCCACGGGTCCGGCGGCAAGGCGACGCACAGCCTGGTGGAAGCGATCTTCTTGGAGGCGTTCCGCAACCCGTTGCTGGAACCGCTCGAAGACGCGGCCGAGTTCCGCCTCGACGGAACCCCGCTCGCCCTGACCACGGACTCGTTCGTGGTGTCGCCACTGTTCTTCCCCGGCGGCGATATCGGCGACCTGGCGATCAACGGCACCGTCAACGACCTCGCGGTGTCCGGCGCCACGCCGAAATACCTGACCGCCGGGTTCATCCTCGAAGAAGGCTTCCCGGTGGCGGATTTGACCCGCGTGGTCGAGTCGATGACCGCCGCCGCACGCGCGGCCGGTGTCGAGGTCGTCACCGGGGACACGAAGGTGGTCCAGCGCGGCAAGGCCGACGGCTGTTACATCAACACCACCGGGATCGGCGTGGAGAACTACCCCGGCAGGCTGGGCATCGCCACGGCCCGGGACGGGGACGCCGTGCTGGTGTCCGGCCCGATCGGCGAACACGGCATCACGATCATGCTGGCACGCGGCGAACTGGACATCGACGCCGACCTCGTCTCCGACACCGCCCCGGTCAACGGCCTGGTCGCCGGACTACTCGAGGCGGCCCCGGGCGTGCGGGCGCTGCGCGACGCCACCCGGGGCGGCGTGGCCACGGTGCTCAACGAAGTCGCCAGGGCCGCCGACGTGGCCGTGGTCATCGACGAGGACGCCGTTCCGGTCCGGGACGAGGTTCGAGGTGCCTCCGAACTGCTGGGCATCGACCCGCTCTACGTCGCCTGCGAAGGCCGGATCGTGGCGATCGTCGACCCCGCGCAGGCGGACACGGCGCTGGCGGCCCTGCGCCGCCACCCGCTCGGCGAGCGGGCCGCGGTGATCGGGCGGGTGAAGGCCGACCCACCGGGCCTGGTTCTGCTGAACACGACCTTCGGCGGCACGCGGATCGTCGATCTCCTGGTCGGCGATCCCCTGCCCAGGATCTGCTGATCATGCACGAGCTCGCGATCACCCAGAGCATCGTCGAGGCCGTCGCCGAACGGTTCGGCGGAGCCAGGGTGTACGGCGTCCGGATGGAGATCGGAAAGCTTTCCGGCGTGGTGCCGGACGCGGTCCGGTTCTGCTTCGAGCTGGTCACCGAGGGCACCACGGTGGCCGGCGCCCGGCTGGACATCGACGAACCCGCCGGCCGCGCGCACTGCCGGGACTGCGGGGGCGAGTTCGAACTCGACACACCCATCCTGTTGTGCCGTTGCGGCAGCGCCGACGTCGACGTGCTCGCGGGCGGTGAGCTGCGAATCCTCTCGGTGGAGGTGGCCTGATCATGTGTGGAACCTGCGGCTGCGAGGAAACGCGGGCGCATCCGGAGACCGTGAGCATGGAACAGCGCGTGCTGGCCAAGAACGACCACCTGGCCGAGCACAACCGGAACTGGTTGCGGGGCCGGGAAATCCTCGCGGTGAACCTGATGAGCTCCCCCGGCTCGGGCAAGACGACGTTGCTGGAACGCGCGATCGCGGACCTGCGGCACGAGGTGCCGCTCGCGGTGATCGAAGGTGACCAGGCGACCCCGGTCGACGCGGACCGCATCCACGCCACCGGCTGCGTCGCGATCCAGGTCAACACCGGCGCCGGTTGCCACCTCGACGCGGGCATGCTCGCCGGCGCGCTCGAGGCACTCGACCCGCGGCCCGGATCGGTCGTCTTCGTGGAGAACGTGGGCAACCTGGTCTGTCCGGCGCTGTTCGACCTGGGCGAGGACCATCGCGCGGTGGTCATGTCGGTCACCGAAGGCGCCGACAAGCCGCTGAAATATCCGCACATGTTCCGCACGGCGGACGTGGTGCTGCTCAACAAGGTGGACCTGCTGCCCTACGTCGACTTCGACCCCGGCCGCTTCTCCCGGCAGCTGAGCCAGGTCAACCCGGTGGCGGAGGTGCTCGCGGTCTCGGCGACCCGCGGGGACGGGATGGCCACGTGGTACTCCTGGCTCCGCGCCCGGCAGCAGGTGTTCGCGGAACGGGTGGCACGATGATCTTGGGTGGGCCACCGTCGTTCGAAGCGGCCCGCGCGGTGGCCGACGCGATCCTCTACGAGGGCTATCTGCTGTACCCGTACCGCCGATCGTCGGGAAAGAACCGGGTGCGCTGGCAGTTCGGCGTGCTCACGCCCCGTTCGTGGCTGGCACCGGCGGCCGAACGGGACACCGGCGTCGCCGGTTCCGCCGACGCCTGGCGCCAGTGGACGGAGTGCCTGCTGGAGGCGCACGAGGACGCGACCGTCCACATGCGACTGCGGTTCCTCCAAATACAGCACCGATCGGTACAGGCGCGCCTGCCGGGTACCGGATTCGAGCCGGTCGACGAACTGGTCGTGCACGGCGATCGCCACCTGACCTTCGACGAAGCCGTGCCACGGGAGTACGACGTGACCGCCTCCGTCGCGGACATACGACGAGCGCCGCACGTCGCCGACGTCATCGCGCCCGCCGGCGAGGAGATCGTTCCGCTGGGCGACCTCGGCCGGGTGGTCCGGACCTGCCGGCCGGTGTCGGCGAGGGTGCGGCTGTCGGCGCGGCCCGCGGACAGCCCCTTCCCCCTGCTGCGGCTGCGCCTGGCGATCGAGAACACGGCATGCTCGCCGTCGGCCGGGGCGCCGAGGACGGAAGCCCTGAGGGTCTCCCTCGTCGCGACACATTCGCTGCTGGGAGTGACCGGCGGAAGTTTTCTCTCGCTGCTGGATCCGCCGGAATGGGCCGCGGCCGCCGCGCGGAATTGCCGCAACATCCACACCTTCCCCGTCCTGGCCGGTGCCGAAGGCGGGCGTGACGTGCTGCTGTCCTCGCCCATCCTCATGGACGACCACCCGCGCGTCAGCCCCGAGAGTCCCGGAGACCTGTTCGACGCCACCGAAATCGACGAGATCCTCTCCTTACGCACCCTCACGCTCACCGAGGAGGAGAAGCGGGAGGCACGAGCCACCGACCCGCGGGCCGCGGCGATCGTCGACCGGGTCGAGCAGGTCCCGCGAGAGGTCCTGGCACGGCTGCACGGCGCCGTCCGGTCGCCGCGCCGTCCGGCCACCCCGGAAACCGTGGTCGTGGACGGATTCCGCGTCACCAGGGGCAGCCGGGTCCGTCTGCGCCCGCGGGCCCACGGCACCGACGCGCACGACATGTTCCTGGCCGGCCGCGTCGGCGTGGTCCAGGCCGTCCGCACCGACCTCGACGGCAGCCGGCACGTCGCCGTGACCATCGAGGACGACCCGGCCGCCGACCTGCACGAGTGGTACGGCCGATACCACTACTTCGCCCCGGAGGAAGTGGTGCCGCTCAAGGAGCCGGAGCCATGACACCGGGACGGGTGCTCGTCGCCGGGATCGGCAACGTGTTCCTCGGCGACGACGGCTTCGGCGTCGAGGTCGTCCGGCGCCTGGCCGAATCCCCGGTGCCGGAGGGCGTCTCGGTGGCGGACTACGGGATCCGCGGCATCCACCTGGCCTACGAACTGCTCGACGGCCGGTTCGACACGCTGATCATGGTCGACGCCGTGCCGGGCGACGACCCGCCCGGCACCGTCGTGGTGCTCGAAGTCGACCCGTCCGGCGACGTCGACGGCCCGCGCCTGCCGGACGCGCACGGCATGGACCCCTCGTCCGTGCTCCGCCTGCTGCGGACCTTCCGCGTTCTGGGGGCAACCCCCCAGAACGCGGAAGCCCCGGACTGGGGGACCCCTTCGAGAGGGGGCGCCGGGCTCGACCGGATTCTCGTCGTCGGCTGCCGTCCGGCCGTCGTCGCCGAAACCATGGAGCTGTCCGAGCCGGTGCGGGCAGCGGTCGGCGAAGCGGCCCGGGTGGCGCTCGACCTCGCGAAGCGAACCACCAGCACGTCCACGCACGGGAGATGACCACGATGACCGACACCGAACGCGCACCCGGGTTCGACGAGCTGCACATCCTCTGGATCTCGGAGGGGATGAGCTGCGACGGGGACACCGTCGCGGTGACCGCGGCGGGTCAGCCGCCCATCGAGGACGTGGTCAACGGGCTGGTGCCCGGCCTGCCCACGGTCCACCTGCACAACAAGGTGCTCTCGCCGACGCTGGGCGGCGAGGAGTTCCTGGCGCCGTTCCGCGCGGCCGCCCGTGGCGACCTGGAGCCGTTCATCCTGGTGATCGAAGGGTCCATCCCGAACGAGAACATCAACGGCGACGGGTACTGGACCTCCTTCGGCAACGACCCCGACACCGGTGAGCCGCTCACGCTGAACTGGTGGATCGACAACCTCGCCCCCCGGGCGTGGGCCGTCGTGGCGGCCGGCACCTGCGCCACCTACGGCGGCATCCACGCGATGGCAGGCAACCCGACCGGCTGCATGGGCCTGGCCGACTACCTGGGCTGGGACTTCCGGTCCACCGGCGAGCTGCCCATCGTCAACGTGCCCGGGTGCCCGGTCCAGCCCGACAACTTCATGGAGACCCTGACCTGGGTGCTCTACCACGCGGCGGGCACCGCGCCGCCACCTCCGCTGGACGAGTTGCTGCGCCCCCAGTGGCTGTTCGGCCGGACCGTGCACGAGGGGTGCGACCGCGCCGGCTACTACGAGCAGGGCGACTTCGGTGAGGACTACAACTCGCCCAAATGCCAGGTCAAGATCGGTTGCTGGGGACCGGTGGTGAACTGCAACGTCCCCAAGCGGGGCTGGATGGGCGGCCTTGGCGGCTGTCCCAACGTCGGCGGCATCTGCATCGCCTGCACGATGCCGGGCTTCCCGGACAAGTTCATGCCCTTCATGGACATGCCGCCGGGCGCCAGCCTGTCGTCGGTGGCGGTCAAGCCGTACGGGGCGTTCATCCGCCGGATGCGCGGCATCACGAACCGCACTGCCAACCGGGAACCCCGGTGGCGGCACAACCGCGACAAGCTGACCAGCGGCTACAACCCGCGCTGGCGGCCCTGAACGACAACGAACGAGGAGACGTCATGACGGCGACCGAACAGGCGCGCACCACGGAAAAACCGCCGCAGATCAGGGAAATGTCCTGGGACCCGATCACCCGCATCATCGGCAACCTCGGCGTCTACACGAAAATCGACTTCGCCAACCAGCGGGTGACCGAGTGCCACAGCACGTCGTCGCTGTTCCGGGGCTACTCGGTGTTCATGAAGGGCAAGGACCCGCGCGATGCCGGGTTCATCACCAGCCGCATCTGCGGCATCTGCGGGGACAACCACACCACCTGCTCGGTGTACGCGCAGAACATGGCCTACGGCATCAACAACCCGCCGCTGGCCGACACGATCATCAATCTCGGCGAAGCCGCCGAGTACCTGTTCGACCACACGATCTTCCAGGACAACCTCGTCTTCATCGACTACTGCGAGGCGATGGTCAAGGACACCAATCCGAGTGTCCTGGCGAGGGCGGAGAACACCGCGGCACCCCACGCGGCCATCCACGGTTACCGCACGATCGCCGACATCATGCGCGCCTTCAACCCGTTCGAAGGCGAGATCTACCGGGAAGCGCTCAAAGTCAGCCGGGTCACCCGCGAGATGTTCTGCCTGATGGAGGGCCGCCACGTGCACCCGTCGACGGTGTATCCCGGCGGTGTCGGCACCATGCCGGAACCCACCCTGTTCACCGACTACCTCACCCGGCTGCTGGACATCCTCGACTTCGTGAAGAAGGCCGTCGCGCTGAACGACGACGTCTTCGACTTCTTCTACGAAGCGCTGCCCGGCTACGAGGAAGTCGGGCGCCGGCGCATCCTGCTCGGCTGCTGGGGTGCGCTGCAGAACCCCGATGTCATCGACTACCGCTACGAGACCATGACCGACTGGGGCCGGGCGGCGTACGTGACGCCCGGCGTGGTCGTCGACGGCGAACTGCGCACCACCGACCTCGTCGAGATCAACCTCGGGATCCGGATCCTGCTCGGCAGTTCCTACTACCAGGACTGGGTCGGCGAGGCACCGTTCGTCACGCAGGACCCGCTCGGCAACCCCGTCGACATGCGCCACCCGTGGAACCAGACGACCCTGCCCGAGCCACGCAAGCGTGACTTCGAGGACCGGTACAGCTGGGTGATGAGCCCGCGGTGGTTCGACAAGAACAGCGGCGAGCACCTGGCTCTGGACACCGGCGGCGGACCGTTCGCCCGGCTCTACGTCACCGCGCTCGCCGGGCTGGTCAACACCCCGTACGTCACCGCGACCGGGCGCAGCGTGCGGATCTTCCTGCCGAAGAGCCGCACCCTGCCCGAACAGACCCTCGAGTGGACGATCCCGCCGTGGTCCAACGCGATCGAGCGCAACCGGGCCCGGGTCTACTTCGTGGCCTACTCGGCGGCGATGGCCTTGCGCTTCGTCGAGGACGGCCTGAGGCGGGTCCGCGCCGGGGACACGCGGGTGTTCGCCGACTTCGACGTCCCGGAGGAGGCGATCGGCTGCGGGTTCCACGAGGCGGTGCGCGGCGTGCTGTCCCACCACCTGGTCATCCAGGACGGGAAGATCGCCAACTACCACCCGTACCCGCCGACACCGTGGAACGGCAGCCCCCGCGACAGCTACGGAACCCCGGGGCCGTACGAAGACGCGGTGCAGGACATGCCGATCTTCGAGGAGAACGGCCCGGAAGGCTTCCGGGGCGTGGACATCATGCGCGCCGTCCGCAGTTTCGACCCGTGCCTGCCGTGCGGCGTGCACATGTACCTCGGCCACGGCCGCACGCTGGAGAAGCTGCACTCGCCGATGTGGGGAGCGGGCCATGCCTGAGCACGCGGCCCGGTTGCGCGACGACGAGGTGGCCGAGCGGCTCGCCCGGCTCGACGACCTGCTCGGCCAGGTGGAGGCCACCCCCGGTCCAACGGGTGAGCTGGCGCTCGCCGCGGTGACGGAGCTGAGCCACGTCTACGGCGAGGCCCTTACCCGCGCCACCGGGTACGTGGCGGGCACCCCCGCGCTGGACCATTTCGTCCGCGACGAGTTGCTGGGACACCTGCTCGTGCTGCACGACATCCATCCCGATCCCGTCGACCGCCGGGTCGCCCGCGCGATCGAGGAACTACGGCCCGCCGTGGCCGACCGCGGCGGAGAGGTCGAGCTGGCCGGCATCGACGGTGGTGCCGCGACGGTGCGGCTGTCGATCAGCGGCTGCGCCGCGGCCGGGGTCCGGGACGCGATACGCGAGGCGGTGCTCGGCGTCGCACCCGAACTGTCGGAGGTCACGATGGTGGCCGGCCACCGCACGGCGTTCGTCCCGCTGGAATCGCTGAGCGCGGGGGTGCGGTCGTGACCGGAGCGCTGGGCCGGGTCATCCGGCGGCCGTCCGGCCGGGAGCCGGGCGTGGCGGAGCGCTGCGACCTGTGCGGTGCGGACCTGCCGGAACAGCACCGGCACGTACTCGACGAGCAACACGGCGACCTGCTGTGCGCCTGCCAGGCGTGCACCCTGCTGTTCCACCGTGAGGCGGCGGGCCGCGGGCACTACCGGCTCGTGCCGGAACAACGGTCACGGGTCCCGGAACTCTCTCCGGCCGACCTCGGGGTTCCGGTCAGCCTGGCGTTCTTCGTCGCGCGGCCGGACGGGTCGGTCGTGGCCCACTACCCCAGTCCCGCCGGTGCGACTCGCTGGGAGGTCGATCCCGCCGCGTGGCGGGCGGTGCTCGATCGCTGCCCACCACTGGCCGGCCTGGCGCCCGGGGTCCAGGCGCTCCTGGTCGACACCGCGCGGGGCAAGCACGAGCACTGGATCGTGCCCGTCGACGACTGCTACCGGCTGGTGGCGCTGATCCGGCGGGAGTGGCGGGGCCTGTCCGGCGGCAGCCGGGTCTGGCCCGCCGTCGACGGCTTCTTCACCGACCTCAACCGGCGAGCCAGGAACGGAGGACGGCATGGCTGAGATCCGCGTGGGTAAACCCCAGGTCAAACCCGACACGACCGCCCACACGAAAGGTGTGCGCCAAGGCAACCAGACCGGAGCCTACGAAAAGCAGATCGGGCACCACGAGGACGGCACCGCCGACGCCCGCCGCTCCACCGGGGTGAGCCCCAAGAAGCACAACGCCATCCTCCCGGCCATGCCCAACCTGCCTCCCGGCTGAGATCGGAGAACGACAAATGCGCACGCGCGCTCTGCTGCTGGCCCTCGCGGCGGGTTTCGCCGCGGTGGTGTGGAAGGAATTCCCCGCGCTGGTCCGCTACTTCAAGATCGAGCGGATGTGAGCTTCAGCGGCCCGATCGGTCTCGTGCGGCGGCGACCACGGCTTGGCCGAGGCTGATGCCGCCGTCGTTGGCCGGCACCCTGGCGTGGGTGAGGACCCGGAACCCGTTGTTCCCCAACCGGTCCACGATCCGGGTGAGCAGCAGCAGGTTCTGGAACACGCCACCGGACAGGGCCACGGCCCGCACCCCGGTGTTCTCGCCCAGGCGCAGGCACACGCGGACGACGGCGTCGGCGACGCCGTTGTGGAACCGTGCCGCGATCACCGCGGGCGGCACGCCGCCGAGCAGATCGCGGGCGGCCGCGCGGACCAGATCGGCGCCGGTCACGCGCCACGGCGACGAACCGGAAACGGCGGCGCGATAGCTGCCCTGCTCGCCGGTGTCGGCCAGCTGCTCGAGTTCGATCGCCGCCTGCCCCTCGTAATTGATCGTGTCCCGCAGCCGAAGCAGGGCCGACACCGCGTCGAACAGCCGCCCCACACTGGAGGTGAGCGGTGCGTTGATCCTCTTTCGCGCCAGGTCGAGCACTCCCGGCCACTCAGGGCGCCACGGCAGGCTGGGCGGCACTTCGCCGCCGAAGGCGGCGTCCAGGTAGGCGACCGCCATCCGCCACGGCTGCCGGATCGCCGCGGTGCCGCCGGGCATCGGGACCGGCTCGAAGTGGCCGAGCCGGCGGAAGGACACAAGGTCGGCGAGCAGGAACTCGCCGCCCCAGATGGTGCCGTCCGTACCGTACCCGAGACCGTCGAGCGCCACCCCGAGGACCGGGCCCACTTCGCCGTTGTCGGCGAGGCAGGACGCGATATGCGCATGGTGGTGCTGTACGCCGGCCAGCACCAGGTTCTCGTTCCGCTCGGCCATCGCCACCGCGTGCTTGGTGGACAGGTACTCCGGGTGCAGGTCGTGCGCGATGACGACCGGGTCGATCTCGAACAGGCGCCGGAAATGCTCGATGCCCGTGGTGAACGACCGCAGGGTTTCGTAGTTCTCCAGGTCGCCGATGTGGTGGGAGACGAAAGCGTGCCGTTCCCTGGCGAGGCAGAAGGTGTTCTTGAGTTCGGCCCCGCAGGCAAGCACCGGCCTGCGAACTGGCCGGCGCAGCTTGATGGGTTCCGGCACATACCCGCGTGAGCGGCGGATCACGGACTCACGGCCGGACAGCGGCCGCACTACCGAGTCGTCGGTGCGGATGTGGATGGGGCGGTCGTGGATCAGGAAGACGTCGGCTATCCCGGACAGCCGTCGCAGGGCCTCGTCGTCGACGTAGGCGATCGGCTCGTCGGAGGTGTTGCCACTGGTGAGCACGATCGGTGCCTCGACCGCGCGCAGCAGCAGATGATGCAGCGGCGTGTAAGGCAGCATCAGGCCGAGCTCGCGGTTGCCGGGTGCCACGGACCCCGCCACGGGCGCGGTTTCGCGCCGGGGCAGCAGCACGATCGGCCTGCGCCGTCCGGTGAGCAACGCGGCCGCGACGCAGTCCACTTCGCACAGCCGCCTCGCTTGGTCCACATCGGACACCATCAGGGCGAACGGCTTGTCCTCGCGGTGTTTGCGCCGTCGCAGCTCGGCGGTGGCCGGTTCGTCCTCGGCAAGGACCGCGAGGTGGTACCCGCCGAGCCCCTTGACGGCCAGGATCCGTCCGGCACGCAGCACCATGGCCGATTCCGCGACCGGGTCCCCCGGCAACTCGGCGCCATCCCGGGCGAGCAGCCGCGACCGGGGGCCGCAGGCGGGGCAGCAGGTCGGCTGGGCGTGGAACCGCCGGTCGGCCGGGTCGTGGTACTCGGCCGCGCAGTCGCCGCACATGGTGAACGCGGACATCGTGGTCAGCGGCCGGTCGTAGGGCACGTCCCGGACGATGGTGAACCGCGGCCCGCAGTTGGTGCAGTTGAGGAAGGGGTAGCCGAACCGCCGGTCGCGCGGATCGTCCAACTCACGCAGGCAGTCGGCGCAAGTCGCGCTGTCAGCGGAGACAAGCGCCCGGCGCTGCCCACCCGCGTCACTCGCCACGATGGCGAACCCGGCGAGCCCGGCCGGCTCAGTGGGTGTCACGGTGACGCGTTCGATGGCGGCCAGCGGTGGCGCCTGGTGTCGCAGCGCGTCCAGGAAGTCCTCCACATCCCGCCGCGCCCCCTCAACGTCGATGAACACGCCGTCGACATCGTTACCCACCCGCCCGGCGAGGTGCAGGCCGGTGGCCAGCGTGTACACGAAGGGCCGAAAACCCACGCCCTGCACGACGCCCTCGACCCGTACAGTGCGCCGGACCCGCTGATCCATCCCTCCAGTGTGGATCGTTCCCAGGCGGGGCGCGAAACGATCGGCATCCCGAAAGGACGGCGAGCGCGGGAGCGGGATGGCACACGCCGGGCCGGGCAAGCGGCGCCGCCCTGGTGGACCGTCCACGAACCGGCGGGCCGCTTTCCTCGCGCAGAGAACTTCTAACAGAATGATCTTGATCAGGTTGTTGGTCGAAACGTGAGGAAGGGTCAGCAGCGTCCGTGGATCGCGTCGGATGGCTTGCGGGCGCGGATCGAACCGTTGTTGCCGGTGGTGTCCCGGCGCCGGGACCATGCCGGGCGTCGGCGGTTGGACAATCGGAAGGTGTTGCGCGGCACCCTGTTCGCCCTCTACACCAGGATCCCATGGGAGTTCTTGCGCCAGGAGTTGGGGTTTCGGCACAGACGGCGTCGCGGTGGCATCGGGACTGGCTGGTTGGTGGGCGGGAGGGCGTTGCCGGGCGCGGGCCGGGCGGGCGGCCGGTGAGGTTGGTCTGGGTGGGTTTTCCGTCTATCGCTGGGAGGACATGAAGGCGTGGCTGGCGTCCTCGGCGGCGCTGGCTGATCGTTGAGCGACCGCCCGGTTACGCTCACGGCCGCGACCCGATGGAAATGGTGTGGGGTTGGGCTGGACGTGAGCGCCGGGTTGTCGGAGGGGCAGTTGGCCGAGGTGGAAGCGGCACTCACGGACGGGCCGAAAGCGAACGGGTACCCGACCGGTATGTGGACCCTGGCGCGTGGGGCCGAGGTGATCGAACGGATAACGGGGTGCGGTATTCACCGACGCAGACCCGGACGATCCTGCGGCAGCGGTGGGGATGGGCCCGGCAACGCCCGGCCCGCCGCGCGGTAGAACGCAACGACGAGGCGATCGAGAGGTGGGTGAGCAAGGACTGGCCGCGCAACAAAGCGCCCGGCGCCGAGGAGCCGTGATCTGCTTCGAAGAAGGATTCGAATTCGGCAGGGACTGCTTCGGTCTGGACCAATCCCAAGCCAGGCTCTACACCGCGATCGCCCGGCACACCGTGCTCGTCTGCGCCGCTCTCGCCGTCTGCGCCGGCACCGCCGCGCTGCTACACGATCGCACCGACAGCCAGGCCTCCGAACCCCTACTCCCGGACCGCCCCCACCCACCGACCCTGGCCTGATCCCGCTCACTATCCCCGAGATCAAACACCTCATCGCCGACGCCACCACCACGCCTCGACCACCCGCCTCGTACACGCCTCCTGCCACCGCGGACACCTCGCCCGCCAACGTAGGAACACAGCACAACGAACCTGAGTCGCCCCTGTGGCTTGCCTGAGCCGTGCGCCACGACGAGTGGCACGCACGGTTCTGAGGGGGGATCGGCGGGGCAACCCGCCGGTCCTACCCGACTGACCTGTCGGCTGAACTTGGTGAGTATGTCCAGGGTGGAGGGTTCGGTCTTGGTCCGGAACCAGGGCGTGGAGGCGCGGCGCTGGGTGGCGCCGTCCTGGCGTGCCCGGCGCCGAGGATGTTCTTGACGTCGAAGAACATCACTTCGATGGACCAGCGGGTGGCGTAGCGGGACGACCCCTGGCAACTCGGGCACAAATCACACACGAGTACGGCGATCACTGCCCGCGCCAGGGGAAGCGCCTTCCGGCCGGCTCGTCGCGCCGCGCGGCATCCGCGCGGCATTGAGGACGAGTACAACGTCGCCGCCGTCGGCAACCTCCTGATTTCGCTCCTGCGCCACGCCGATGACACCACACCGACCGCCCCACGGCGACTTGCCAAGCTCAGCTGGTCAACCGCGCCCATCCGCTCGGAACCGAGCAGGCCCACCTGGCGCCAGACGATCTTCCACCCGCAGCCAAAACCGTAATCCTGGCGAAGGGGACCGTTTTGCGCACTATGCTCGATTCGCCGCGTGACGAAACCTCCGGCACGGCGATGTACCCGTGGTGGACTCGGTTGACACGCACGACGACACCACCGGAGATCTCGTCCTGTTCACGGTCATCTCCCGTGGTACTGACCGCCGATCTGCCCATGTTTTCCGAGGTGTCGCGGATCGAGGCGTCGCGGACCGCGGAGGCGTGAACGCCGGCCGATGACGACCTCCGCGCGCCCAACCGGTAGACCGGCCTGACCGCGCGACGCTCCGAACCGCCGAAAAGTATCGCTCGATGACGCCACGCTGCGAGTCGTGCTGCCTTCCGGCCCTGGAACGTCGTCCGGCTCCGGCAGCCTCACCCAGTGAGCCGTGTGCGTTTCGATCACGAAGATATGGGCATGCTCTGATCCGGAAAGCAACGCTGCGGCTTCTGCCGCGTCTGAGCGAGAGTGCCAGCATCGAAGAGGAACCGTATGCCCGTCCGTCCGACCGTGACCCGCAATCGCTCCCGCTTCCTGGTCGCCGTGGTCCTGCCCGCGCTGGCGGCCGGCGCCTGCACGTCGCAGGTGAACGGAACCGCCGGCGCCCCGGCGACCAGCGCGGCGGCCGCGCCCGTGGCCCAGGTGAGCATCCCGGTAGGGGGAACGACCGACCTCAATCCGAAAACCCCGATCGTGGTCAGGGTGGCCCAGGGCAAGCTGACCAAGGTCACCGTGACCAACGCGGCGAAGGGCAACACGGTCGACGGCGTGCTCACCGTGGACGGCTCGAGCTGGACCTCCAGCGGGGAACTCGGCTACGCCGCCACCTACAACGTCGTGGCCGACGCCGTGGGCACGGACGGCAAGCAGGTCGAACAAGAGGCCACCGTCAAGACCCTGACTCCGGCCGCGCAGGCGTACCCGGCGATGACTCCCGCTCCCCCGTCGCCCGGGGCGACCTTCGGGGTCGGCCAGATCATCGGTGTGTCCTTCGACCAGAAGATCACCGACCGGGCAACGGTCGAGAAGGCCCTGACGGTGACGACGAATCCCCCTCAGCAGGGCAGCTGGCACTGGATCGACGACAAGACCGTCCACTACCGGCCTCCGGTGTACTGGCAGGCCGGCACCACCATCAAGCTCGACATCAACCTCTACGGGGTCAATGTGGGCTCGGGCGTGTACGGCAAGACCGATCGCTCGGCCACCTACAAGATCCACGACTCGTGGGTCGCCAAGGCCGACGGCCAGACCGACCAGATGCAGATCGTGCACAACGGCGCCGTGGTCGGCACCATGCCGATCAGCCTCGGCAAGGACGCGACCCCGACCCACGTCGGGCCGCACGTGATCTCCGACAAGCAGCAGCAGGTCGTCATGGACTCCTGCACCTACGGCGTGTGCCCGCCCGCGCCCGGCGCCTACAAGTCCACCGAGTACTGGGCGGAACGGATCTCCAACGACGGCGAGTTCGTGCACGAGAACCCGAACACGGTCGGCCAGCAGGGCAGCACCAACGTCTCGCACGGCTGCGTGAACCTCAGCCCCGAAAACGCCCAGGCGTTCTTCGGCCAGTTCGGCCTCGGGGATGTCGTCGAAGTGACCAACTCCGGTGGCCCGATCCTGCCGATCTACGACACCTACGGCGACTGGGAACTCAACTGGGCCGACTGGCAGGCGGGCAGCGCCCTGCACGGCCGATAAAATCCACTGTGGACAGTCAGCTTCGGCGGGCGAGCAGGATCTGGAGGTGGCAGAACAGGCGCGCGCGAGGGTCGTCGAGGTCGATACCGCCGAGCGCGGTGGCGCGGCGGATCCGGTGGCGCAGCGTGTTGGGATGGATGTGCAGCCGCGTCGCGGCCGCGCGGACATCGCCGAGCGCGTCCAGGTACGCCAGCAACGAAGTCACCAACTCGGTGCCGTGGCCGGCGTCATGGGCCACCAGGGCCTCCACCGCCGGATCGCGCAGGTCGGGACGCGCGTCGAGGAGCGCCAGCGTCTCGCCGAGCAGAACCTCTGAACGGAGGTCGCTGATCGTCGCGACATCGCGCTCGGGAGTGCGCGCCATCGCCTCGAGCACGCGGTCGGCCTCCGATCGCGAAACGACCACGTCGCCCAGCACCGAGACGACGGAACCGATGCCCGCCTGCGCCCGCACCCCGGCGCGGGCCAGGACGCCGACGACCTGCCGCGCGAGCGTGATCAGCGCCGGTTCCGCCCGGCGGCGCGCCACCTCCGGCAGCACCGCGTAGACCCGCGGCCCGATCGTGCCGACGAGCGCGCCCCGCCGGTACGACGTCACGTACACGGAGACCACAGTGGACAGTTCGAGCCGGTGCAGTTCGTGTGCGGGACGGTCGGGCTCGATCTCGCGGACCGCGAACACCAGCACGATCGCCGAGGCCGCCGGGTCGAGGCCGAACTGACCGGCGACGAGGTCCGCGCTGGTCCGGCCTTCCAGCAGACCCTCGATCAGGTCCTCGCCCGACCGGAGGCCCGGGGACCCACGACGCCGCAGCAGGTGTACGGCGGCGATCCGGGCCGCGCCGAGCACCGCGGACTCCGCCTGGTCGGCGAACGGCCGGCGGCCCTCCTGCACCCAGATCGCGCCCAGGTGCTGAGTGCCGGCACGGATGCCGATCGCGAGGCGGCGCCGGATGCCCAGTTCGAGCCGCTGCTCGACGTGCACGACTTCCTCGGCCGACCGCAGGCGCTGGTAGACACCCCATTCGCGGAGCAGTGCGAGGTACTCCCCCGGCCCTTCCCAGCCGAGGATCGTCCGGCGGCGAAGTTCGTCGATGTCGTCGTCGGACCGGGAGTAGGCCACCACGCGATTGGCCGCGTCCTCGATGCTGACGCTCCCGGCGGTGAGGGTCGCGACCGTTTCCGCGAGCGCGAACAGGTCGCCGTGGCCGAGGTCGGCGGCGGCCGCGAGCGCCGCGTCGTCGAGCACCTGGCGGATCAGCGCCTGCAACTGGTCCCAGCGCACCTGCCCAGGCACGGTGAGCAGGGCGACGCCGGCATCGCGGGCCGCGGCGGAAAGATCCTCGCCAGCGGGCCTGACGGCGACGGCCGGCGCCCCGGCCCTCTCCGCCACGCGCAGCGCCTCCCGGCCGCGAGCGCCGATGACCAGTACCAACTCACCTGGGCACGCCATGGGCTCGTCGCCCGGATCGAGGATCGCGACGCCGCGCACACGCACGTCCATACTGCCCGCGCGCAACTCGAGGAACTGCTCGCCGACCGACGCGAGCAGGCGGCGCAGGGTAACGCCGGGGATGTCCATGTCAGTTGTCCAATCGCACAGCTTGAAGCCGTCAACTTTAGCTGATCAGCCAATCCGCCCACGGCCGTGGACACCTAGCCTCCGCAGGTATGGACGCGATCACCCACCCGCCCGCACCGGCGAACGAACCCGTGCGGGACTACGCCCCCGGCTCCCCGGAACGGAAAAGCCTGACCGCGAAGCTGGCCGAACTGTCGGCCACCCAGTTCGAACTGACCATGACCATCGACGGTGAGCGGCGCATGGCCGGCGGCACCCCGATCGACGTGGTGCAGCCGCACAACCACGGGCACGTGCTGGGCACGACCGCGAACGCGACGCACGCCGACGCGAAGGCCGCGGTCGCCGCCGCGCTGCGCGCCGCCCCGGACTGGCGGCGGATCCCGTTCGACGAGCGGGCGGCCATCCTGCTGCGGGCGGCGGACCTGCTGTCCGGCCCGTGGCGCGACACCCTCAACGCGGCGACCATGCTCGGCCAGTCGAAGACCGCGATCCAGGCCGAGATCGACTCCGCGTGCGAACTGGCCGACTTCTGGCGGTTCAACGTGCACTACGCGCGCCAGATCCACGCCGGGCAGCCGGAAAGCGCGGCAGGGACGTGGAACCGCCTGGACTACCGGCCCCTGGAGGGCTTCGTCTACGCGATCACACCCTTCAACTTCACCGCGATCGCGGGCAATCTGCCCACCGCCCCCGCGCTCATGGGGAACACCGTCGTCTGGAAGCCCTCGCCGACCCAGGGGCTGGCCGCGCACCTGACGTTGCGCCTGCTCGAGGAGGCAGGTCTGCCGCCCGGCGTGATCAACCTGGTCACCGGCGACGGGCGCGCGGTCTCGGACGTCGCGCTCGCCGATCCGGCACTGGCCGGGCTTCACTTCACCGGTTCCACCAGGACCTTCCAGCACCTGTGGTCCACCGTGGGCGCGAACATCGCGACCTACCACGGCTATCCCCGGCTGGTGGGGGAAACCGGTGGGAAGGATTTCGTCGTCGCGCATCCGTCGGCGGATCTGGACGTGCTGCGCACCGCCCTGATCCGCGGCTCGTTCGAGTACCAGGGCCAGAAGTGCTCGGCGGCCTCTCGCGCGTTCGTGCCGCGGTCGGTGTGGTCCCGCCTGAAGGACGACCTCTTGTCCGAAGTGGACTCGCTACCGATGGGAGATGTCACCGATTTCCGGAACTTCCTGGGTGCGGTGATCGACCGGCGTTCCTTCGCCCGCCTTACGGACACGCTGACCGCCGTCCGCCACTCGTCCTCTGTGGAGGTCATGGCCGGCGGCGCGGCGGACGACACCCGGGGCTTCTTCGTGCGGCCGACCGTGATCGTCGGCCACGATCCGGCACACGAGGTGTTCACCACCGAGTTCTTCGGTCCGATCCTTGCCATGCATGTCTACTCCGACGGCGAATTCGACCAGGTCCTGCGGCTGGTGGACCAAGGCACACCGTACGGGCTGACGGGTGCGGTGATCGCGAACGATCGCGCGGCGGTACTGCGGGCGAGTGAGGCGCTGCGGTTCGCCGCCGGCAACTTCTACGTCAACGACAAGCCGACCGGAGCGGTCGTCGGGCAGCAGCCGTTCGGCGGCGCGCGAGCGTCGGGCACGAACGACAAGGCGGGGTCGGTCCACAACCTGCTGCGCTGGGTGAGCCCGCGCACCATCAAGGAGAACCTCCGCCCGCCGACCTCGGTCGGCTACCCCCACCAACGCTGAGCACTGCTTTGAAGTGGTTTGGGTGGCGGAAGAGGTTCCGCGCCTCACCGCAAGCGTCTCCGCTTCGAAACACGATCCAGAAGGGCATCCGTCATGCTGCGCTCCGCGCTGATCACCGCCTCCCGCTCCGCGAACTGCCGTGACCTGGCCGAGCGCACTCCCCTGGTGCGGCCGGTCGTCGATCGTTTCGTCGCCGGCCCCACCACGGGCGATGCCATCGCCGTCGCCCGCGAACTCGCCGCCGACCGGTTGATCTCGCTCGACCACCTCGGCGAAGACACCCACTCCCGCGCGCAAGCCGGACAGGCGGTCGAGTCCTACCGCACCCTGCTGCGGCGGCTCGCCGACGAGGGGTTGGGCGAGCGCGCGGAGGTTTCGGTGAAGCTGTCCGCCCTCGGTCAGGCCCTGCCCGGCGACGGCGGGAAAATCGCGCTGGCGAACACCTGGCGGATCTGCGAGGCCGCGGCGGCGGCGGGCACCATGGTCACGGTGGACATGGAGGACCACACGACCACCGACTCGACCCTGTCCATCGTCCAGGCCCTGCGCGCCGACTTCCGCGACACGGGAACGGTGCTGCAGGCCCACCTCAAGCGGACCGAGGGCGACTGTGCGGACCTGGCGGGGCCGAACTCGAGGATCCGGTTGTGCAAGGGAGCCTACGACGAACCGGCATCCGTCGCCTACCGCGCGAAGTCCGATGTGGACGCTTCCTACGTACGGTGCCTGAAAGTCCTGATGAGCGGCCAGGGCCACCCCATGGTCGCCACCCACGATTCCCGCCTGCTCGAGATCGCGATGCGGCTGGCGGATCAGGCCGGGCGTTCGAGGGACGACTACGAACTCCAGATGCTGTACGGCGTCCGCCCGGCCCTGCAGGCCGAACTGGCGCGCAACGGCCTGCGGTTACGGGTGTATCTGCCGTACGGCACCGAGTGGTATCCATACTTCATGCGCCGCCTGGGCGAGCGTCCGGCCAACCTGACCTTCTTCCTCCGCTCCCTCACCGGCCGTCGTTGAGTCGCGCCCCGCAACTGTGTGGAAAGCGCTTTCACCCGCCGCACGGCAGGTGACCTACGCTGACGACGGCGGTGAGCTGACCCAGCCGGCACTACAGTGTGGTCAGGGCCGGAGGAGGAACACGTGTCGAGGACTTGGCCACCGGTGGTGTGCGTCGGGGAGACCATGGCACAGGTGGTGCCGGAGGGCGGCGGGTCGCTGGCCGGTGCGAGCACGTTCAGCCTGCGCACCGCCGGTGCGGAGTCGAACGTGGCGCAGGGCCTCGCGCAGTTGGGCAACCGGGTGTACTGGATGGGCAGGCTGGGCGAAGACGCGCTGGGCCGGCGGATCGTGCGGGACCTCACGGCCGCCGGGATCGATGTCTCGCTGGTCCGCAGGATCCCCGGGATGCGCACCGGGTTGTTCCTCAAGGACCCGGGCGCGCTCGGCTCGGTCGTCACCTACTACCGGGAGTCCTCCGCCGCGTCGACGATGTCCATTGAGGACATCGAGAGCGCGCTGGCGCCCGGCCCCGCCCTGATGCACCTCAGCGGTATCACACCCGCGTTGTCCAGTACCTGCGAGGCCGCGGCGCGGCACGCGCTGCGGGAGTGCCGTGACCGCGGGGTCCGCACCTCGTTCGACGTCAACTACCGCCCGGTTCTCTGGCCGTCCCGGGACGGGGCCGCTCGCCGGCTCCTGGACCTGGCGAACTCGGCGGACGTGGTCTTCGTGGGCCTCGACGAGGCGGAAAGCCTGTGGGGTGTGCGCAGCGCGCGGGAGACGCGGGACCTGCTGTCCGCTCCCGGAACCCTGGTGGTCAAGGACGGCCCACGGGAGGCGGTTTCCTTCGCCGGTACCGAAGAGACCGTGGTGCCCGCACGCACGGTCGACGTCGTCGAACCGGTGGGGGCCGGCGACGCCTTCGCCGCCGGCTGGCTGCACGGGATGCTCCACGACCTGCCCCAGCACGTGCGACTGCGTCTCGGCCACCTCATGGCGGCGGCAGCGCTGACCTCGCTGACAGACCACTTCGTGCTGCCCACCGGACCGGACGAGTTCGTCCGCGAGGCATGCCTCGACGCCCGCTGACACCCACACCGTGTCCATCACCACACCGCGCGGACGCTCGGGGAATAGCGGGACGCCCCGGCCGGTTCAGCTCCATGCAAACGCATAGAGTTGAGGGCGAAGGAGACGGCACCATGCAGTTCGGAGTGTTCTCGGTCAGCGACATCACCCGGGATCCGGTGTCGGGAGAGACGCCGAGCGAGGCGGAGCGGATCGACGCGATCGTGCGGATCGCCCAGAAGACCGAGGAAGTCGGACTCGACGTGTTCGCCATCGGCGAGCACCACAACCCGCCGTTCTTCTCGTCCGCGCCGACGACACTGTTGTCCTACATCGCGGCGACCACCGAGAAGCTGATCGTGACCACGTCGACGACGCTGATCACGACGAACGACCCGGTGCGCATCGCCGAGGAGTACGCGATGCTGCAGCACCTGGCGAAAGGCCGGATGGACCTGATGCTCGGGCGTGGCAACACCGGCCCGGTGTATCCGTGGTTCGGCCAGGACATCCGCCAGGGCCTGCCGCTGGCGCTGGAGAACTACAACCTGCTCCACCGGTTGTGGCGCGAGGACGTGGTGGACTGGGAAGGAAAGTTCCGTACCCCGCTGCAGGGCTTCACCTCGATCCCCCGCCCGTTGGACGACGTGCCGCCGTTCGTCTGGCACGGCTCGATCCGCACCCCCGAGATCGCCGAGCAGGCCGCCTACTACGGAGACGGCTTCTTCGCCAACAACATCTTCTGGCCGAAGGAGCACTTCATGCGCCTGATCCGGTTCTACCGGCAACGCTTCGCCCACTACGGCCACGGCACCGAGAAACAGGCCATCGTCGGTCTGGGTGGCCAGGCCTACCTCGCCCGCAGGTCGCAGGACGCCATCCGGGAGTTCCGCCCCTACTTCGACGAGGCACCGGTCTACGGGCACGGCCCCTCGATGGAAGACTTCATGCGGATGACGCCGCTGTCGGTGGGCAGCCCCCAGGAGGTCATCGACAAGACCCTGACCTTCCGTGAGTCCTTCGGCGACTACCAGCGCCAGCTGTTCATGATGGACCATGCCGGCCTGCCGTTGAAGACCGTGCTCAACCAGCTGGACCTGCTCGGCGAGGAGGTCGTGCCCACGCTGCGCGAGGAGCTGGCCGCCAAGCGCGATCCGGAGGTTCCGGACGGGCCGACGCACGCCGCCCTGGTCAAGGCGAAGTACGGCGACCAGCCGCCCCGGCAGCCGCGCCCGAACGCCAACCGCGGCGACAACGTGACCGGTTCCTCCCCTTACCAGGACAGCGACCCGGCCGTGCAAGCCGACTACCCGAGCCTGTGACACCGGCCGTGACGCGGCGAGCCAACGACGCGTGGGAGGCCCTGCTGTCCGCCCACGCCCGCCTGATCAAGGACTTCACGGCCGAAGACATCTGGCGTGAGGTGTCCATGCGGGAGTACGACGTGCTCTACACCCTGTCCAAGTGCCGGGAACCCCTGCGCATCGGCGAGTTGCACCGGGACGTCCTGCTCAGCCAGCCGGCCCTGTCCCGCATGGTGGACCGGCTGGCCGAGCGCGGGTTCATCGAGCGGCAGCCGGACCCGATGGACGGGCGCGGTGTCCGGCTGTCCCTGACCGACACCGGCCGGGACGTCCAGCGGCGGATCGGCCACCGGCATGCCCGCGGCGTGGCCCGCGCGATGACCGCCAGGCTGAGCCCGGACGAACTCCGGCAACTGGAAACGATCTGCTCGAAGCTGGCCCACTGACCACCGGCAAGGAAGCACTCATGAACACCCGGAAGCAGCCCTTCACCCTCGTGGTCGTCACGGCCGGAACCAGCGACCCGTCCTCGACCCGGCTGCTCGCCGACCGGACCGCGCAACGCGTGAACGAACTGGCGCGCCGGCGCGGGAACGAGGTGGCCGTGCGGGTCATCGACCTCCGTGAGCTCGCCACCGAGATCACCACCGCGCTGGTCTCCCAGCTGACCGGGCCGAAACTGGGAAAAGCGATCGCCGCGCTCGGCGACGCCGATGGGATCGTCGCGAGTACTCCGGTCCACAAGGCCGGCGCCAGCGGCCTGTTCACCTCGTTCTTCCAGATCCTGGACAACGACCTGCTGATCGCCAAACCAGCCGTGCTCGCCGCCACCGCGGGAACCGCCCGGCACGCGCTGGTCGTCGATGACCAGCTCCGGTCCCTGTTCGCGTACCTGCGGGCCATCACCGTGCCGACCTCGCTGTTCGCCACCTCCGAAGACTGGGTCGATCCCGCCCTCAACAAGCGCGTCGACCGTGCCGCCTTCGAGCTGGTGCTCCTGATGGAAAGCGGTTTCGCGCGGCAGGTCAGGGACGAGTCCTGGCACAACTACCAGCACGAGTTCGGCAGCGCGGGCGGCACCGAAACCGACATCGACCTCGACATCGACCTCGACTCCGACCTCATGCGGCTGGCCACCGGGGGATCCGCTCAGTGAAGCCAGGGGAGAACACGGCGGTCGGCTGCCGGCCACCGCTGACCAGTGTCGACATGGCACCGGAGAAGCTCGGGACCGCCGCCGAACTGCTCTTGGCCGCGATCAACGGCGAGCCGGCCCCGGGGCGGCACACGCGGCCGTGCCGGCTGGTGGCCCGGGAGTCGACGGCGATCCCGATTTCCGGGAGGTGACGGTTCGCCGATCGCCCGTGCCCACCCGGCGTTGGTAGCGTCGGCACATGGACCAACCGCGAGCCCGGGCGCGGGTGATGACGGCAGCAGAGCTGTTCGACGCGATCGGCGCCGGCTACGAAGACGCGTTCGGGCGCCCGCCGATCCTGGCCGGGGCGATCCGGGCGATCACCCAACGCCTGCGACCGGGCGCACGCGTGCTGGACATCGGCAGCGGCACGGGCAAACCGGTTGCCGAGGAACTGAGCCGCGCGGGATACGAAGTCGTCGGGCTCGACGTGTCGGCCGTGATGGTGGAGCTGGCCCGCGAACGCGTCCCGCGAGCCACGTTCCAGCACGCCGACGTCCGGAACTGGTCCTCACCGCCGGCATCCTGGGATGCGGTATGCGCCTTCTTCCCGTTCCTGCAAATGTCCCGGGCGGACACGGCCGCCACGCTGCACCGCGTCGCCGGCTGGCTGGTCCCCGGCGGAACCCTCGCGCTGGTCACGGTCCCGATGGACGTGGAGAACCTGCCGGTGCCCTTCCTCGGCCATCAGGTCCGGATCACCAGCTTCGCCACCGCCGACCTTCTCCACGTGATCGAACGGGCAGGCCTGGAGGTCACCGCCACCCGTTCGGAGACGTTCCATCCCGACCGGGCCGGGCAGCCGGCCGAGGAACATCTCCTTGTGCTCGCCCGGAATCCGGAGCAGTAACGCGCTGCGGGCACTCCCGCGGCGGTACGGTGGCGGGACTCGGCCGCTTGATCACTCGACAAGGAGCCAACGACTGTGGCAGCCCTGACGGACCTCGCTTATTGGCCCGCCGATACCAGCCGGCCCGTGCTGGACCTGACCACCGGGGATCTCCTGCGCGAAGCCGCCCGCGATGCCGGGGAAGCCACGGCCGTCATCGAGGTCGCGCCACCGGGCACGCCGTCGCCGGCCGGCGCGGAACGCACCGACCGCCACTGGACCTACCGGCAGCTCCTGGCCGAGGCCGAGCAATGCGCGCACTGGTTGCTGACCCAATTCGCCCCCGGTGAGCGGATCACCGTCTGGGCCCCCAACGTCCCCGAGTGGATCATCCTGCAATACGGTGCCGCACTGGCCGGACTGATCGTGGTCACCGCCAATCCGGCGCTACGCGCGGCAGAGCTGCGCTACGTTCTCGAACAATCCCGTTCGGCGGGGCTGTTCCACACCGCCGCCTTCCGCGGTAGCGACATGGCCGCGATCGCGCGGGAAGCGGCAGCCGGACTACCCGAGCTGCGCACCACGTTCTGCTTCGCCGGCTGGCAGGCGACAGTGCGCGCCCACCAGGCAGGCGACGGCACGCTGCCGACGGTGCGGCCCGGCGACCCGGCCCAGATCCAGTACACCTCCGGCACCACCGGATTCCCGAAGGGCGCCCTGCTGCACCACCGCGGACTGGTCGCCAACGCCCGGTTCATGATCGACCGCACGGGGCTGCCCGAGCGAGGCGGCCTGGCCTCCGCGATGCCCCTGTTCCACACCGCGGGCTGTGCGATGGGCGTGCTCGGCTCGGCACACCAGCGAGCCCGCTACATCGTGTGCCAGCTCTTCGACCCCGAGCTCGTCCTCACCGCGGCTGAAGACCACCACGCGAACCTCCTGGCCGGCGTCCCCACCATGCTCATCGCCATGCTGAGCCACCCCGGCTTCGGCAAGTTCGACCTGTCCCGCCTGTCGGTGGTGCTCTCCGGCGGCAGTCCCGTCCCGCCCGAACTGGTTCACCGCGTCGAGCAGCGCTTCGGCGTCCAGTTCACCTCGGTGTACGGCCAAACCGAACTGTCCCCGGTGGTGACGCAATCCAGCCCGGACGACTCCCCCGACGACAAGGCCACCACCGCCGGTCGCCCACTGCCGCACCTCGAGGTCGCCGTCCGCGACCCGGCCACCGGGGACACCGTGCCGATCGGCGAGCAGGGGGAAATCTGCGCCCGCGGCTACCAGGCCATGCTCGGCTACTACGAGATGCCCGAACGCACCGCGGAAACCGTCGACCCGGAAGGCTGGGTCCACACCGGCGACCTCGGCGTCCTCGACCAGCGCGGCTACCTGCGGATCACCGGCCGCCTCAAGGACATGATCATCCGCGGTGGGGAGAACGTCTACGCCACCGAGATCGAGCAGGTGCTGTTCACCCACCCCGGCGTCCGAGACGTCGCCGTACTCGGTTTGCCCGACCCCGCCTGGGGCGAGATCGTCGCCGCCGTGCTGGTGGCAGGCCAACCCGGCCGGCCTCCCGCGGTCACCGAACTCCACGACCTCTGCCGCACCCACCTCGCGCCCCACAAGACCCCGGCCCGCTGGTTCCAGACCGCCGAACTACCCCTCACCGGATCCGGAAAAACTCAGAAATTCCGCCTCCGCGACCAGATCGACCGCGGCGAGCTCGACGAACTCCGAAAGAACGAGCAGTAGTAGCTCGTCGCGCATTATGCTGATCCCCAGCGGGATCACCCGGCCGCCGGGCCCCGCGAGGTCCGGCGAGCACCGTCGGCGCCAGGCTGCCGCTGGAGCGCCACGGTGACCGACCCCGCCACCGGCATCAGCAAGCTGAACAGCGACATCCCCCACTTCCCGTACATGTCCCCTCGGCAAGGACTTCGGTGATGGAAGGACCACTTTCGAACCGGGGCGCCGGGAGAATAGCTCAGTCGATTGACTTAGAATAGCGGGGCCGGGTGATCGGTCGCGTGCTCGAGGCCGATGTCGAGGAGGATGCGCGGTGAGCCACAGCCAGAACGAGCGAGTGCTGAGCTACCCGATCGCCAGCCCGGCGGCTCTGGAGCCGCCTGCCGAGTGGGTGCGGCTGCGCCGCCAGTGCCCGGTGGCGCGGGCGAAGCTGCCCAGCGGGGACGAGGTGTCGCTGGTCACCCGCTACGAGGACGTCAAGTTCGTGCTGTCCCACCCCGGCTTCACCCGGCGGCTGGACGCGCCCGACGCGGCGCGGCTCACCGACACCGAATCGGGCGGCGTGTTCAACAACGAGGTGTCGGCGGTGCTCCCCCAAGGGGGCGAGGGGCACCTGGGGTGGCGACGGATGATCAGCAAGTGGTTCACGATGAAGCGCATGGCTGTGCTGCGACCCCGCATCGAGGCGATGGCCGGGCGGCTCGTCGACGAGATGGTCGAGCAGGGGCACCCGGCCGACCTGAAGGCGAGCCTGGGCTTTCCGCTGCCGGTCTGGGTCATCTGCGACATGCTCGGCGTGCCCGGCTCCGACCGGGACCGGTTCTCCTACTGGTCGGACACCATGCTCAACCTGACCCGCTACACCGAGGCGGAGGTGAACGCGGCCCAGGAGGAGTTCTGGGCGTACATGGCCGCCCACGTCACCGCCAAACGGGCGGAGCCGGGCGAGGACATCCTCAGCGCGCTCATCGTCACCAGCGACGCGGAAGGCGGCAAGCTGCCGGACAAGGCACTGGTGGCCACCGGCCTGGGCCTGCTGGTCGCCGGGCACGAGACCACCGCGAACATGATCGGCAAGATGGCCGGCATGCTGCTGGCCGACCGGCGGCGCTGGGAGCGACTGCTGGCCGACCCGTCGCTGGTTCGCACGGCGGTGGAAGAGGTGTTGCGGTTCGACGCCAACGCGGGCCTCGGCATGGTGCGCTACATCGGCGAGCCGGTCGACGTGGCCGGAACCTCGCTGCCCGCGGGCACCACGGTGATGTGCAGCATGGCCGCGGCGAACCGCGACGAGACGGCGTTCGAGGGCGCCAACCGGATGGACCTGACCCGCAGCCCGAACCCGCACCTGGCCTTCGGCGCCGGGGCCCACTCGTGCCCGGGCCAGCCGCTGGCCCGTACCGAACTCCAGGTGGTGCTCGAGGTGCTGCTACGCAAGCTTCCCTCCCTGGAGCTCGCGGTGCCGGCCGACGAGTTGCGCACCGTGGACGGGCTGGTGGTCGGCGGGCTGCGCGAAGTTCCGGTGCGGTGGTGACGGTGTCGGGCCATCGCATGGGAAGCCGGGTCAGGTCGTGGCCACCAGCAGGTCTTCCCCGCCTGCCGGGCGAAGACCGTCGGTCCGGCCGGCGAAGTGGCGGTCGCCGAGCGAAGTCCCCGCAATATGCCGGGTGTCCTCGAAACCCGCTCGGCGCGCCAGTGCCAGCATTTCCGGCGGGGTGTAAAAGCTGACGAAGGGTGTCCCGGCTGCCCGCGCTCCTTCCTCGCTGGCCAGGAGTGCGGGCCGATCGGCGTCGTCGAGAAGTTCCGCCGGCAGCAGGAACGTCATGGCGAGCGTCGAGCCCGCGGCGAACCCGGCGATCTGGCGCAGAGTCGCCCTGGTCGTGTCTTTCGTCAGGTACATGGTGACGCCGGTGGAGACAACGACGGACGGCCGGCCGGGATCGAAGCCGGCGGCGCACAGCCGCGCCAACCAGGACTCGTTCGCCTCGAAGTCGACGGGCACCAGCCGCAGCCAATCGGGGATACCGTAGCCGAGCCCGAGCAGGCGCTGCCGCTTCCAGGCCTGGGGGCCGGGCTGATCGACCTCGAACACCCGTAGCCGGGCGGCGATCTCCGGCCTGCGCTGGGCGAAGGTGTCCAGACCGGCACCCAGGATGACGTACTGGGCGACGCCGTGACCGGCCTGCTCGGTAACCAGGTCCTCGACGAACCGGGCACGCGCCACAATGGCCGCCCGCAATCCCCGGGTGCCACGCGGATCCATGTCCGGCCGGCCGGGCCAGCCGTCTTCGGGGGCCGCCAGACGCAGCCCGATCTCATCCTCCAGCACATGGGGCGCCGGATCGACCCGGACGTGCATCGCCCGCCAGAGCGCGACCCGCTCGGCGGTGCCGTCCGGCGCCACGGTTTCCTCGCCTGTCACGACGCTCCCCTCGCGCTCAGTTCTTGGCCGGGGCCTGCAGGCTCCAGAGCCGCCCGTCGGGGTCCCGCACCACCATTTCCCTGGTCCCGTAATGGGTGTCCTCGAACGGCGTGACCACCTCGACGGCGGGATCAGTGTGGAACGCGTCCGCGTCGGGGACCTTCAGGGCGATCCGCATTTGAGGCTCTCGGTCCTCGGGAACCTCGGCGATGAACACGTAAGGACCATCGCCGTTGCGAAGCTGGCCGGAGTTGTGATCGGTCGAGAACTCCAGTTCGAAGCCCAGTGCCTGGAAGAACTTCGCGGCCTTGCCCCAGTTGTGGGTCTCCAGGAACACGGCCTCGATTCCTTCGGTGGACATGTCAGTCTCCTTCCCCAGACGATTGCTGTTGCTGCTCATGGGCGTCGAGGTAGGCGCGCAGCGCCTCGGCGACCAACGCCGACAGGGACAGGCCCTCCTCGATGGCGTGGTGCTTGACCTGCTTGATCAGCCCGATCGGCAGGTACACGTTGAACTGCTTGACATCCTCACCGCCCACAACCTGATGCTAGCATCCTAGCCGCTTGCTGTCGCCGGTCATGCCCCGAAGAACGGGAACGGGTGCGGCGCGTTGCCGCTCGTGTCGGCCGGCACCGGCGCGACGTCGCGAAGACGTAACGATGTTTGCCCGGCGGTTCGCAACCATGGACCGTCACGAGTTCGTCACCATGGCGCCTGACAGTGAATTCCGCGGGGTCAACTGGGCCGATCCCCGCGACAACTTCACCAGCGACGAGGTGGTGCCCAGCGGACTGTCGGTGACCGACGACTACGGCACCGTCTACCGGACCACTCGGCGCATGGTGCGGGGGTTCCGGCAGAACCTGGGAGCCGACACGCTGCGGTTCCGGCAAGGGTGAGGACGAGCGCGCCACAGGCGACGTAGAACTGCTTACGCATCAGGCATTTCCTCCCGGTCAAGGAGCCACTCGTGCGGCCAGGCCGCTGAAAGAACGGCCGCGGCCGGGCGGACACCCCGGACCGGAACGGTGAACATCAACCAAAGTCGATACGAAAGTCGTGCCCGATCAACACACGTGACACAAAGGCCAAAATTCAGTCACAGCGCCCGAAAACCGCGAAACAGGGACACAAATCCGCAATTCGCACATATGGGCATTGTGGTGTGGACTATCGCGCCGCGGCTCGGCAAGATCGGCCGAGCGGGATGAGGAGGACCAGTGTGAAGATCCGGACGGCTCTGGCTGTCGCCGTCCTTTGTGCGACGACGGCGACGACCGCCTGCCGCACCCCCACGAGCGGCGCGCCGGCCGGCGGTGTGCCGGCCGGCGGCACGCAAACCTCGGTGGCCGGGCCCGGCACCTGCCATATGCGTACGGAAGGCGGTCAGCCGCTGCCGGATCCCGCCTGCACGCCGGGCGCGACCAACCCACAGGTCACCCAGGCGACCTTGAAACAGACCGCGTGCCAGTCCGGCTGGACGAAGACCGTGCGCCCGCCGACGTCCTACACCGACAAGCTGAAACGGGAACAGATCTCCGCGTACGGCTATGGAGACACCAAGGCGGGCGACTACGAGGAAGACCACCTGGTTTCGCTGGAGCTCGGCGGAAGTCCGGACGATCCGCGCAACCTCTGGCCCGAGCCCGGCACTTCCCCCAACGCGAAGGACAAGGTCGAAAACGACCTGCACGCGGCCGTGTGCTCCGGCCGCGTCACCCTCGCCGCGGCACAACAGGCCATAGCCTCGGACTGGACCACCGCCGAGCAACGGCTCGGCATCGGCAGCTGAGCACCGCGATCACCAGGAACGCCGCCGACGAACTGGCCAGGTCGACCGAGGTCTCGCTGACGGCCGTGTCGAATGGTCGTGTCACCCCGGTGGCGCCGAACCGCTCCGCGGGTCATCGGTGTGCTCGTGGGCGGCCTGCGGGCCGTCTACCTCGTCGGTCGAGGCGTCACGGAACTTTGGCTCGTCGACTACTCCAACCCCACCAGCTACCAGAACGCTTGGGGCGGCCCCAGTCTCCTGGGGGTACTCGCCGTACACAGCGGCCCTGGCTTTGCTGTCGTCGTAGCCGCGCTGCTATGGCTGCGCCGTCGGCTTCGCCGCGAAACCGCGGACGCCGCGCGCAGGGGCCGAACAGTCCTGCCGACAGCCGATCGGCTGTGATCCGCAGATGCCGTTCAACTTGGCAGTGAGATCCGCTTGTACGGTCTGAAAGACGGAAAAGCCGCGTGTTTGCGGATCGGTAACAAGTCCCGTTCGGCGGCTGTGCGGGTGCCGGACGCGATCTACGGTCGAGGTATGGAGCCGTCGCCGCGCGGGGTGGAGGGGCCGGCGCCGTTGACCGTTGGCCGGCGTGCCCCGCTGGGACCTGGGCAGGTACTGATCACGGGGGACGTGGCCGGGGAACGGGTCGTCGACACGGCCGAGTTGGATGCTCGCGCGCGGGTGCGGCAAGAAGTGCGTTATGTGACCCGGCGGCTGCGCGAGGTGCACCGGGTATGCGGGGTCCCGTTGTATGACGTGCTCGCCGACGTACGTCCCCGGCTCGACGCACGGCACAAGATGGGCCAGCTCAACGTGGTTGTGGTCGCGATGTCCGAGGACGGCTACCAGGTGGTGCTGTCACTGGCGGAGATCGATCCGCGGTTCGGGGCGTGCGCCGCGCTGCTGGCCACCCGCTACAACGGACAGGTGCTGACCTGGCCGACGCTGGTGATGCCGTGCGACGGGCGGGCCAGCCGGTATGTGCGCGGGTTGTGCCGGCTGTGCCTGGTGAACGTCGCTCCCTGGGGTCGGTGAGCCGGCCACAGCGGTGACCGCCACTGCAACGGCGACAACGGCGAGCGTCACGAGGTGTGTACCTGTATCGGCGCCGGATTGACGGGTCAGGTCAGTCGCGGCGATCGTGCTGGGGCTCATGGCCGTGCCGCTCCCGCCGTCCGCGAAGCTTCCCTGTGATCAGCGCCAGCCACGGGCCAACGGTGCCGAGCAGGAGCAATGCCCGGGGAAGATCGGTCGGCGCCCAAAGGATGTTGTCGGCCAGTCCGCCGCGCAGTGCCGCCTGGTTGCAAGCCACTGACGCCAGGAACGCCGCGGCAGCCAGTATCCCGGTCATGTGCGCGCGGGTTCGCAGCCGCCCGGCGTGGATGACGACGTTGGCCACGGCAAGCGGGGTGAGGCGGCTGTCTTCCAGCAAGGCGCCGAATTCTTCGCCGTAGCGGGCCCGCCAATCCTTGGGATGGAGTGCCACCAGTACGCGGATCATGCCCATGCCAGTCGGGTCCTTCCGGTCTCCACGATCCGGGACCACCGCCGCAACTGGGCGATGAGCGCTTCCCGTCCGGCGGCAGTAATCTCGTAGGGACGGCGGCGATCTTCGCTCGGGAGCGGGGCGATGAGCCCGAGCTGTTCCAGTTTGGCGAGTGAGCCGTACAACGTGCCCGGGCCCAGCCGGATCCCGGTGCGTTCCGCCACGTCGGCGGTGATGGCGTAGCCGTGCTTGGGTCCGTCGCTCAACGCCAGAAGCACCAGCACCCCCGGCTCCCCGAACCGGGCCAACCCGGCATCGTCCCGCCCTTGCCTCGCCATACGTTATATCGTATGGCGAAGTAACTCGGACGTCAAACCCGCAGGGGCAAGGATCGGCCAGTTTGCGGGTGAAGCGAAGGCGTAGGCGGTCGGCGGCACGGTGCGCCCGGGCGGCCGGAAATGACCGTTGAGGACCAAAAAGATCTGGTCATTGCCGGCCACCAGGTCGCGCCCCCTCGCCGAAATCGGACAGCGTCCGCCTGCCCGTCGGCACCGGAGTCCACCAGCTCGTGGATCGTGAGGATCGCGGGCAGCTCCGGGTGCCGGCCTCTCGGCGCCGGTTATCGGGACAATTGGGTATTCCGGTACAGATCCGGCGAATCGTTTGAAAACATGGTTTCGCCGTACACCGTTACCCGATGTTCGGTTCATCGTTGACGCGCGGTCGCTTTACGGTGGTTCGCTGCGCGTGAACAAGCTTCCCCTTGGCGAACAGCCCGGCTCGGAGCAGGCGAACAGCAGGAGTGGCCACAATGAAACGACTCGCGCGGGCCGGGATCACCACCGCGACCGGGCCGGCGGTGGGCGGAGCAACTGTCGAACCAGGCGATCCGGGAGAGCGTCAAGGGTGCCGGATGCCGGCAACCGGCTACTCGGTCGGCGCCCCGGACGGTGACGGCAATTGACCGCGGTCGAAGTCGAGGGCCTGACCAAACACTTCGGGGACGTCCGCGCCCTCGCCGGGGTGGACATGCGGGTCCCGGTGGGCCGGGTGCACGGCCTTCTCGGCCCGAACGGAGCGGGCAAAACCACGTTGCTGAGGGTGCTTTTCGGGCTGATCCGCCCGGACGGCGGGACGGTGCGGGTGCTCGGGAGAACCCCGGACAAAGGTGACGACTTCCGGGAAGGGGTCGCGGGTTTCGTGGAAAGCCCCAGCTTCTACCCATACCTGTCGGGCAGGAGGAATCTGGAACTCCTCGCGAAACTCGACGGTGGCGCGGCCGCCGCGAAGGTGGACGAGGTGATCGAACACGTCGGTCTCGCCTTGCGCGAGAAGGACAAGGTCGGCGGGTACTCCCTGGGCATGAGGCAGCGGCTGGGGATCGCCGCGGCGCTGCTGCGCGCACCCCGGCTGCTGGTGCTGGACGAGCCGGCGAACGGGCTGGACCCGGCCGGCATTCGCGACATGCGGGCCCTGCTCCGCGGCCTCGGCGAAAGCGGTTTCACGGTGCTGCTCAGCAGTCACAACATGGACGAGGTCGAGTCCCTGTGCGAGAGCGTGACCATCATGCGCACCGGCCAGGTCGTCCACGACGGCTCGATCGAGGACCTGCGGGCTCAGGCCCCTGCCCCGGCCCACTGTCTGCGCACCGCCGACGATCACCAGGCACTCGAACTGGCGCGAACACAGCCGACGCTCAGCGTGGCGGAAAGCCCGGACGGTGGCCTGTCGATCAGGGCCGACCAGGAGGAGCTCGACGCCTATACGTTCACCCTGTTCAAGGCCGGGATCGCCATCCGGGAACTGAGACTCCTGCGTACCTCGCTGGAATCGTTGTTCTCCATGCTCACCGAGGCCCCTGATCAGAGCGCGGGAGGAGCGGACCGGTGACCGAAACAGTGCGCGTTCGCTGGGGTGCCGGAGTGGTCTACCGATGCGAGCTCGTGAAGCTGACCGCCCAGTGGTGGGTCAAGGCGATTCTCGGCGCATGCTTCGTGGCGCCGTTCGCGTTCGCGCTGGCCATCGAGATGCAGGACACGGAACCGACCGACACGTTGTTCGGGCGCTGGGTCCACGACAGCGGGTTCGCCAGCCCACTGGTCGTGCTCGGTTTCGCGACCCAGTGGGGCTTTCCCCTGCTCGCATGCCTCGTGGCCGGAGACATCTTCTCGTCCGAGGACCGCTACGGCACCTGGAAGACGATCCTGACCCGGTCACGCGGGCGCACGGAGATCCTGATCGGCAAGTCGCTGGCCGCCGCCTCGTACTCGGTGGCGGTGGTGGTGCTGTCCGCGGCCGGGAGTCTCCTCTCGGGGGTGCTGCTGCTCGGTCACCAGCCGCTCGTCAACCTTTCCGGCACCCCGCTGCCGGCCGGGCGGGCCGCCGGGTTGGTGGCGCTGAGCTGGGCCACGGCGTTGCCGCCGGTCCTGGGATTCACCGCACTGGGCCTGTTCTTCTCGCTCACCACCCGCAACAGCGTCGCGGGTGTGCTCGGGTCCACCGTGATCGGGCTGCTGATGGAGATCTACGCGTTCGTCAACGGCCCCGACGTCATCAGGCACCTGCTCCTGACCACCCCGTTCGACTCCTGGCACGGCTTCCTGGTCGACAAGCCGTTCTACGGGCCGCTCGAGGAAGGCCTCGCGGTGTCCGCCGCCTATGTGGTGGTGCTCATGGCCGCCGCCTACGTCGTCATCCGCCGCCGAGATTTCACGGAAGGCTGAAAGCATTGCCCCGCATGACCCTGCCGTCGCCCCAGCGCGTGTTCGCCGTCGCCGCACTGGCGGCCGTGGTCCTCGGCGGCACGGCCGGATGCGGTGGTCCGGACATCACGCGTGCCCGGCTCGAAGCGTCCATCGGATCGACGTTCGTGAATCTGTACAACGTCGGCCAGCACGTGCAGTCGGGAACGCAGGATTCCCAGCCGGCCGGCGCGACCGGGATATCCGATTCCCTCACCTTCGACGCCGCACCCCATTGCACGAAGGGCGGCAAGGACGTGGCGGTGAGCGGACCCGGCGCGGACTGGGCCTGCCTGCTGTTCTGGCCGTCACCGGTCACCGAAACGCTCGTGCGCGTCGAATACGAGGTCACCGTGCTGCCGAACGGCTGCTACACCGCGCAGGGACCGTCCACTTTGGTGGGACAGCAGAAGGTGCGGGGCGCGGACGGGCGGACTCACACCAACCCGCTGTACGAGTTCGACGGCTGCTTCGACACCATCGGCTCCTGACGCCGTTCGGGTCTGGCGGAGGGGCCTGTTGGTGTGCTGAGATCTCCAGCGTGCGCAGAGTCGGTGTCCTGGCGGCGGTGGTTTCCCTCGCGTTGCCCGTTTCGGCCTGGCTCGCGCCGGCCGCCTGGCCGGCCGTCGAAATCAACTCCCAGAACCCGGTCACCGCCGAACCACCGGTTTCCCGGCCGGACACGAAGTCGTGCACCGAAACGCTGGCCGACCGTTTCCCATCGAACGCGGCCGACGGCGCCACGCAGTTCTTCAGCGGGACCCTCACGCCGCCTCCCGGCTGCCGCGGGCCGTGGACCAAGGTGATCCTGGACTGGACCACCAGCGTCAAGGGCAGGCAGTACGACCGGACCGCCTCGCTGACCCTCGGCGGGACGACGGTCTACTACGGTACCACGTATGAGCCTGATCCCGCCAGCATCAGCTACCACGTGAGCAAGGACATCACCGGCTACAGCGCCCTGTTCCGGTCTCCCCAGCCGTTCTCCGGCGGGATCGAGAACTACGTCAACAGCACGTACGACGGCGTCTACGAGCAGACGGTCAGCGTCACCTTCTATCAGGCCGACCGTGCGCACCCCGCACCCGCCGAACCGGACCGCGTGGTGGGCATGGGCATCAAGAACACCGACGCGAACGCGCCGACCGTGCGTTTCACCGCCGCGGACCTGCCACGCAACCTCGTTCGCGCCTACCTCGAGGTCTATGTCAAGGGCAACGGCTGCGACGAACAGTGGTTCACCGACGTACCCGACGACATCGCCGCGAAGTACCCGGACTCCTTGTGTGGAAAGGGCCCATACCGCGAAGTGGCCGCCTCGGTCGACGGCACCCTGGCCGGAGTGACGCAGTATTTCCCCTATATCTACACCGGAGGAATCGTGCCCACGCTGTGGCGGCCGATCCCGGCGGTCGGCACCTTCGACATGACGCCCGAATTGCTGGACATCACGCCTTTCGTCGGCCGGCTGGTCGACGGGGGAAGCCACGACGTCGCGCTGACGGTGGCCAACGCCGGAGACGTCTGGAACCTCGGCGCGAACCTCCTGCTCTACGTGGACCACAGGGCCGCCCGCACGTCCGGTGCCCTCACCGCCGACACCATCGCGCCTGGCGCCGTCACGAACACCACTGAGCAGCCGAACCCGGACGGGTCCATCGCTTCGACCATGACGGCGGCACGCGACTGGACGGTCAGCGGTTACGTCGACACGTCGGCCGGCCGTGTCGAAACGTCCGTGACCCAGCACGTGACCTATCGCAACACCGGCACCGTCGCCGACGCCGGCTGGCGCCAGGACGTGACCCAGGCCGACGACGGGTGGACCCGCACCACAACGTCCGCGCGAGGTGGCCCCGTCCGGTCCAGCGTGCACACCTGGTCCTATCCCATCACCGTTTCCTGGGCCAGCCAGGTTACCGACGGTGACAACTTCGTCCTCAACGGTAGCGTCGACATGACGCGCAGGCTGTCCGACACCGAGAACACGGGTAGCACCTGCTCGAAACGGGCGGAGTCCAGCGACGAGGTGTCATCGAAGGCCGTTTTCCAGCGCTCGAACGGGCAGGTCGGGCAAGCCGACGGGGCCGAATGGCAGCACTACGCCGGCCCGGACGACACCGGTCGCTGGTATGACCACTACCTGGCCGCCGAACACGGCTACGTGACCGTGAACCGCCTGCACACCTCTTGAAGCGGCTGCCAGCGGCATCGTGTGGCATGCTGTGGCGCGTGGCGGATGACGGTGACGTGCTGCGGGACATCGATGAGACTGTGGACAAGCCGTCCGCGGCGCGGGTGTACGACTACTTCCTGGGTGGCAGCCACCATTACGCCATTGATCACGCGTTCGCCGAGAAGGTCACGGCGCGCTTTCCGCTCCTTCCGCAGTCGGCGGTCGCCAGCCGCCAGTTTCTCGGACGCGCGGTCCGCTACTGTGCCCGGGCCGGGATCACGCAGTTCGTGGACATCGGTTCCGGACTGCCCGCCCCGGGCAACCTGCACGAGGTCGCCGACCAGGCGCGCCCGAAGCGCGACACGCATGTCGTCTACGTCGACAACGAGCCGCTGGCCGTGCTCCATTCGGAGATCCTGCTCGCCGACGGCGCGGACGAGAAGCGACACAGGGCGATCGCCGGTGACTTCCTGTGGCCCCCCGATCTGTGGCGCCGGGTGCTCGAAACCCGGATTATCGATCCGTTCCGGCCTATCGCGCTGGTGGTCAACGCGGTCCTGCACTTCATCAAGAACGAACAGAATCCCGGCATCGCGCTGGACTTCTACCGCAGGAAACTTGTCCCTGGCTCGATGTTGGTGTTGTCTCAGTTCAGCCAGGAGGGCCTGTCCGACGACGATGACGACTGGCGCGAGGTGCAGGATTTGGTGCGGTACTACGAAAGCACGACCAACCCGGGGCAGTTGCGCACCGCGGCGGAGTTCACCCGGTTTTTCGGGGACTGGGACCTCGTGGAGCCGGGCCTGGTGTATGCCCCGGCATGGCGCCCCGCCAAGGACACCGTCCTGGCGGACCAGCCGTCGAAGTCACGGGTGATCGCCGGCGTGGCGTGCAAAGGCGGACAACCGTGACCTGACGGTCACTGTCGGCGCTCAAGAAATTTTCCGGCTGAGGCCGGTTTTCGCTCACGAGATTCCCGTGAGCGATGACAGAATGTCGCGGTATCGAACTTGAGGCGAAATTCCAGGACGTCGGTGTGGCCATGTCCCACCGCATCACCGCCCGGGTGACCGACGGATTTCTCCATGAGGTCCGCCACCGATCAGACACGAAGGACCTCGCCGTGACACCTGCCTCCTATCGTCGACTCAGTGAATTGTCGCGACAGTTCGCGATTGTCGAAAATGGACTACTCGAATGGAAAGCGGTGCTGTACAAGAGATTTCTCGCGTATCGGCGGGCGTCGAGAGCAGGCAACGGGATGGTTTCGCCGCGTCGCTTCCAGCCACCCGTCTGCGAACGAGGTCCGCCCAGACGGACATGCGCATCGTTGTTCATTGCTGCGTAACGAAGACACAATCCGTCGGGCTATCCGGCATCACGATGATGGGCACTCGGAGAACCACTCCGGCCCCGCCGCGGTCGATGTGCAGGCACACGCCAGCACGACGCCAGGGCGGCGTTTCAGCTTGAAAGCCACGTGACTCCCGCGGCCCCCGCCAGATGCGGTCGGCGTTCGTCAAGCGGCACTTCACCGGGAACGACCCGAAGCTGACCGGCTTCGGCGTTGGTCAGGCGGGCCAGACGACCGCCGGGCAACTCCATCTCGACGGTTGCAGGAGTGCACCGCCGAATGTGCGACGCCGTCCGCTGGTAGCTGTTCACCTGGTGTGAGTGTCGGTGGTAGCCATGGTCCGGTGGTGCAGAGTTGGTGGAGGGCGCCGAGTTTGTCGAGTCCCCATTGGGTAGCGGTGTCCAGATAGGACTGGACGATGGCGAAGTCGATGAGGCCGGCCAGGGTGCGCCAGCAGCCGCCGGAGGTACGTCGCCGGATCTTGACTGGGCGGACGGCTCTTTCCGCGCAGTTGTTGGTGAACAGCACCGACAGGTCGGCGGCGAATCTGAGGATGATGTCTTCGTATCGTCGGAACCGTGCGATGAGGGTTCGTGCCTTGCTGGCGAGTGTGGTGTGTTGGCCTCGGGCCAACGCACCCAGGTAGTGGTGCGGATTTGCTTGAGTGTGACCTTGCCGAGACGGTCGGCGCCGCGCTCGCGGGCCTGATGCGCCGCTTGGTTGACGTCGAGCACAAGATCATCTCAGGAGCCGATCCCCTCACCGACACCGCCTACCCACCAGCTGAACAGCTACGTCCGCTGTCGTGCGCGATCGCGGCAGATGACGCGGAGATGGTGTCATCCCAGCCGGCAAAACAAGGCTACGGCGGGCGCGCGGCGAGGTCCGCAGTTTTAGAAAATTCGATCCACTATCCGGGAAAACCAATGCTCGGGCCGTTTTTTCTCAGCCGCGCGAACGTGAATCGTGGTAAAAAGATCTCCGTAGAACCGCGCAACAGAGAGGAAGGTTATGTTCGGAATGGGCAAGAAAGTTGCCTTGGCCGCCTTGGCCATAGCCGGGACGATGGGCGGACTCAGCACGCCTGCCGTTGCAGCTGCGTCACCTGCCGCAGCCCCGGCGGCAGTCGGATGTCAGAATTGGAGCGACCAAAACACCTTCGGCGTCACGTGCACCGACGTAGTACGCTTCCGGGCGGTTTCCAGATGCGATGACGGTAACTGGTACCAAGGACCGTGGGTCACTTCCGGCTGGTCGTACGTCTACTGCGCGGGCCACGGTGGGAAGCCCAGCGGGGGTTACGGGGATTGGCGAACGAACTGATTGGTGTGTGCGGTCCTCGCGGGGATCAGCCGCTGTGTTTCGTGGTACGGCGGCCGCCCTGTTGGTGTGGTGACCGGACTCGCTGATCACCGAGCGGGCAAGCGAGCAGGTCCTGAGCGTTGCGCTCGGGACCTGTTTCGTCGTGCCGATCCGCCGACAAAAGCTCAAGCGCCCCGCGCCGGCCCGCCGCCTCGCACACCGGCAACACCCGCCTGGCGAAGGTCTCCGGCGCCGTTGCAACGATCCCGATCTCGAGCATCACTCAGCCCGCTGGTTACCCATGGGCACGGTTCGCATGGTAATGATCACATTCAATCTGAGACCTTGACAACGGTATCGGGACGAACAACCAGCCGACCCGTCCAAAGAATCTGTGCGAGGTCACATGACGAAAAGCGGATCCACCTTCGGCGGCCATCGATCAGGCATCAGGACACCGGCCACACAGGCCATCGCCACCATCGCGGCGCGATTGGCTCCGCCCATTCTCCGCCCATTCTCCGCACCAGCGACGCCACGTGGTATTTCACTCCCGATTTGCTCAGGTACGGCATCAGCGTGGACTGGGCGCTGGACCTCCTGCCGCTTGCCAGGTGCTTCGAGCAAGGCGAGCTCTCGCGCAGCCAGTTCCGTTGTCGCCGCGCCGCTGAACGGGCCGAGCACCACACCGCCCGGCGTGCCAGCGGCTTGGTCCATCTACGTGACGTAACACGCTTCCAAGTCGCTGAGGAGGACGTCGATGACGCGCTCCTCGACGACGGCCACACCGTGCTCGTGCATGGCGGCGGCCAGGTGCGCGTCCCAGGGAGCGTCGGTGATGCGGCCGGGGCCGGGGCCGTGCGACCGTTCGCCCAGCGCGGCGAGGTAGTCCGATGTGGACATACGCCAGGGCTCGGCGTTGGTCTTGTCCAGAACGTAAGCGGCAATGCGCACACCTTCGCCATCGAGGTCGCCATGGTAGTGCAACCGGTTGCCCGCGGCGGCGAGCAGGCGGAGCAGCAGGATCCCCGCGCTGCTGGGCCAGCCCGCCGTACAGACCAGTGGCGGACAGCGGGAACCGAACCGGCGCAATGCCTTCGCCAGCACGCTCGGGTTTTCTGTTACCCACACCTCGCCGCCAGGCAGTTCCAGCGCGCGCAGGTGGCGTAGTTGAGCGAGGGTGAGAGCCGCCGCCTGACCTTCGCCCGCGCATGCGCGGGCGATCCGGCACGCCAGCGGGTCACCGGCCGGACGCAGCCCGGCGGCGAGCACCACGGTCGACATCTCGTCGACCGCCACACCCGCGCGTTCCCACAACTGCCGCCGCTGGTCGGCGTTGCCGGGTGGTTCCGTGCCGAACTGCACCGCGAGGGCCCGCAGGACGACACCGGCAAGCCGGGTGCCCTCGTCCAGGGCATGTGGGTCGCCGGTCACCGCTTCGGCGAACGAAGGCAGCGGCTCCCCTGTCGCGGGCAGGCGTTCGAGAACGGTGAGCGCGACGTCGAGCAGCTCCCTGGTCCGCGGAACGGAGCCGTTCACCAGGCCGGTTCGGCGTAGGTGGGCCGCCCAGTCACGCAACGCCGGCTGGCTCGACACAATTGTGTGCTCGAACAGCCACTGCCACAGCTCGGCTCGTTCCGCGGCGGAGCGTGCCCGGTCGGCCGCGCGGTCGCCGAGCGGGCCGAGCAACTCGGCGACGACGGATCGAGTGTCCACGCCTGCCGCCTCCCGCAGCACCTCGTCCAGCCGGGCGAGCGTGATCACGGGTTGCCGCGGCGGCAGCCGGTCCAGACCCAACAGGTCGGCGACGGCACTCCGCTGCTCGTCGTCCAGCGGGCCGACACGCACGCGGTTCACCGGCCGGCCGGAAGAGAGCCGCTCGTGAACCGCCAGCCAGAGCGGCCGCAACGCCGCCGACCTCAGCTCTCCGGGAACCGCCATGCTGTTTCCTCCGCGAGTGAGCGCGCGGCGGTGTCTTGTCGGGGCTCCGCCCCCACACCTTCCGCTGGGGGCAAGCGGCCGCGGGTCGACAGCGTCATTCCGGTTCGTCCTGCCAGCCGGTGCCCGTCCACACGAAGCGGGCCGTGGTGACCGCGTCGTCGTCGGCCTCGGTGATCAGCTGGTGCACCGCGATACCGGGCAGCTCGCGATAGGTGCACCACTCGTGATCCGAGGTCAGCACCAGGTCGAGATCCAACGACGTGAGCAGCTCGAACACCTGGCCGCGGTTGGCCGAGTCCACGCCGACGAACACCTCGTCGAGCAGGATGAGCCTCGGCGCTTCCGGCACCGCCTGATAGTGGGCGGCCACGGCGGCGAACAACGGCAGGTGCAATGCGATGGCCTTCTCACCGCCGGAGAGCGCACCGTGCATGCGCTTCGTCAACGGCTGCCAGCCCTTGCCGTCCGCGCGATCGAGCTTGACCACGAACTGGTGCCACGAGGTGTAGTCGAAGACCTGGGCGAGTTGCTGGTGCCAGCTCGACGCCGTGTTCTCGACCTTGGCCTGCTCGATCCGGTCCCGGAAGAAACGATGCAGCGCTTCACGGTCGCCCTCGGACAGGCGCACCGGATCCTTGAGCAGCAGCTCGCGTGCGGCCTTCGTGCCCGGTGGCAGGTCGGTGTCGACCTGCCACACCAGCCGCACCGCGATCCGCGACGCCGTGCGCACGCGCTCGAGGCGAGCGTTCATCGCATCGACCAGTTCTCCGGCCTGCCGGATGCGATCGGCGAGCTGACGCCGGGTGTCGCCGGTGAGTGTCTTGTCGAACAACTCCCGTTCAGCGGCGGTGATGTCGCCCCGCGCGCGTTCCGCCTCGGTGAGGAGGCTGTCGTGCAGCTCGCGCGCGCCCACCCGGACCCCGTCCACCACCGCGGTCAGGACCTGCACCTCGTCGTCGGTTTCCAGCTCCAGGTCGGCGTGCCCGCCCAGCGCCTCGCGGCATTCGTGGACCGCTTCGGCCAGCCTGCTGAACGCGTCGCTGAGGTTGCTCGGTGCGTGCGGCACGTTCGGCCACCGGCCCGCGATACTCCTCGCCGCTTGCAGCGTGGCCTTGATACCGTCCGAAGTGGACAGTTTCAGCTCGATCCCGGTGTCCTTCGGGAAGGTGCCCGCCACGAGCTGGCGGAACCGGGCCACGACGACATCGCGCTGGCTGGTGGCACTGTCCCGGTCTTCGGCCGCCCGCCCGAGCCGATCCTCGAGACCGCCGATGGTGCGAGCCAGCTCGCGCAACGAGTCTGTCGCGGCCCTGATCTCCTGGGACAGCCGCTGTTGGGTGCCACGCAACTGCTCGATCTCCGCGAGAATCTCGCGGTAGTCCGCACCGATCGAATCGGTCACCGCGCGTACCTTTTCGGCAAGGGCCCGTGCCCCGGTACGCGCCTGCTCCGCCTTCTCGGCGGTCTGCTCCGCGGCGGCCGCCGAGCGCTGTGCCTGCGAGCGGAGCAGCTCCGCGGTATTCCGTGCGGAGACAAGGTCGGCATGCTCGGCCAGCCAGAGTGCGGCGGCCTCCTGGAAGCTCTCCACCGCGCGCGCGAGCGTGTCGAGCGCGGCGCGCTCCGCGGGCGCTCTGGCCGTGGTCGCCGCGAGGCTGAGCTCGCGCAGCCCCGCGGCCGCCTGGCGTTCCCGTTCGCTCAACGCCTCGGTGGCGTGATTGACGGTCCGGTCGGCAGCGCCCACATGCGCGTCGGCGGCGTCGAGCTCCCGGCGAGCGTCGGCGACCGGTGTGTGCGGTGGCCGTTCGCGGCGCTCGGCGTCGAGCAGCCGCCGCCGGCCGGCGAGCACGTCGAGCGCAGTGCCGATCCGGCTGATCTCGGCCTCGCATGTCGCGACACGGGCCGCGAGCTCGGCGATGCGCCGCTGTCGGTTCCGTTCGCGTGCCGCCGCTCCGATATGGGCAGCCTCGTCCTTGGCCCAGCTGCCGGTCACCGTGGCGAGCCGCCACCGCCCGTCCGCGCCCACCGCGGCCGGATGGGCGTCCGGCAACGATGGACCGTAGGCGACGGCCGAGAGCAGCCGCTCGACGAGCTCGACCGGTACCGGGCCATCCGGCTCGGGGCGGAGCACGTCGCGAAGGGACCGGCCAGGCGCGGGTTCGAGGAGGTCGGGCCCGGCGAGGGTGTCGTGCCCGTCGACGGTGACCGCGCCCGAGGAGGTCAGCCAGGCGTCCAAGAGGCCACTGGCCTGCAGCGCGGCCTCCACCCGGCCCTGGATGCCGGCCGGCACCCCCTCGGCGAACGCGACCAGCTTCCACAGCGGCGCACCGGCCGGCGCGCAACGGTCCGCGGTGCGGTGGGGCGGAGGATCGGGCGGCAACTCGACGGCGTCGTGGAGCGCGGCGAGATCGTCGGCGAGCCGCCCGCGCTCTCGCTGCGCCTCCGTGCTGGCCGCGCGCAGGGTCGTCTCTTCGGTCGTGATTTCGTGGAGCCGCCGCCTCGTGGCTTCCTCCACGTACTCGATCACCGCGGTCTCCGACTCGGCCCGGCCGGCGAGGTCTTCCGGATCGGCGAAGGCGAGTTCGGCGCAGCCGCGCGCCCAGGCGAGCAAGAGCTCGTGCTGCCTGGCCAGGATGTCGTCGTAGGCGGCGAGGACGCGAGCGCGATGGGCGGTCAGGGCGGCCAGGTCACGGCGGGCCCGTTCCAGCTGCTCCTCGGCGGCTCGCCTCGTCTCGACCGCGCGCTCGTGCTTCTCGAGCGCGGCGCGCACGGCCGCGATCTGCTCGTTGCGCCCGGCCACCGCGGCCCGTAGCAACTGACGCGCTCGCTGACCCCCCGCGCCGAGCTCGCCGCGAATCTCGGCATGGGTGTTGTGCAGATCCGCGCGCCGAGCGGCCTGCTCCGCGCCGGATTCGGCGACGCGGACGGCCTCTTCCCAACGCCGGACCCCTTCGTCGGCGGTCGCCGCGCGGCCGGCGTCGTCCCGCGCGGTCGCCTGTCGTGCCGCCGCGTCCTCCGCCGACGACTCGGCCTCCTGGCGTGCCCGGCGCTCCTGCTGCCGCAAGGTGTCCAGCTCACGGCCCTGCCGGTACTCCTCGCGATTGGTGAGCCCGTCGATGCGTGCGCGAACCTGCTCGAGGGTGTCTTCCAGCTCTCCCGCGCGCCGCGTGATCGCGTTCTCTTCCGCGACCGCGGCCCGATGCTCCTCTTCGGACTCGCGCGCGATCCGCGTCAGCCTGTCCCGCTCGTCGGTGGTCGAGATCACCTCCGCGGAGGCGGCACGGAGCACCCGCTGAGCGTACGAACGCTGCCGGTCGGCGACCATCCGCGCGGCCTCGGTCTCCTTGTCCAACCGCACCAGGTGGTCCCGCTGCCGGTCGAGCCGCTCGAACCCTTCCGCGAGCTCCGCGACCTCGTCCTGGCCGAGCGGCGGCAGGGCACGAGAGAGCAAAGTGGACAGCAACCCCGGATCGAGACGCTGCGACAGCTTCGGGGTCCGCAGCTGTAGCAACGCGGTGATGAGGGCGTCGTAACGCTGCTCGGACAGCCCCGGAAACAGGGTCTGGCGGACGGTGCTGCGGTAATCGGTCGCGTTGGCGTGCACCGCGCCGTGCTCCCCCAACCGCTCCGCGAGCACCGCTTTGGTCAGTGGCGAGCCCGCCTCGTTGGCCAGTGACAGCGACTGGCCGACGCGGAGGCTCGTGGTGAAGTAGTCCGCGTGCACGGCGCTGGTATGGGAGCTGGCCTGCAGGCGCGCGCCGCAAGTGAACCACGAGTCCGTGCCGGCGGCGAACTCCAGCCAGACGTAGCCCACCCTGGTGGTTCCCGTCGCACCCTCGCCCATGAGGTTCCAGTGCATGGTCCGCTCGCTGGTGCCGAACGTGGACAGCCGGTTGGCGCGCAGGCTGGCGTCGAACAGGTACGGCAGCAGGAGCTCGAGAGCCTTCGACTTTCCGGTGCCGTTGGGACCGCGTAGCAGCAGCCGTCCATTGTGGAACTCGAAGACCTCGTCGTAGTAGCGCCAGACGTTGAGGATCCCGGCGCGAGCCGGTACCCAGCGGCCCGCCGCACCGGACGTCGGCCGGCCTTCCGGCTCGGGATGGGTGGTCGGCAGTGCGGTGACCGTCATGGCCGGTTCCCTTCGCCGCCGGGCTCCTTGGTGCGCGGATCCGCGACCGCGTAGCGAGTGGCGGCGGGCAGCGCTCGGACGCGGGCGCCGGCGTGCTCGGCAAGCCCGAAGCGAACCAGCGCGGTGACCGCGTCGGCGGCCAGGCGTGCCGTACCGTCGGCGTCGCGATATGTCTTCGCCCACCTCGGGAACCGGCGCAGCAGTTCGTCCGCCGTGGCCCGCAGTTGCTCCGGCGCCAGGCCCGCCCGCGCCCGCAGCAAGGTGTCGAGCAGCATCAGACCGGCCACGTTCGCGGTGCTGCTGTCGTCGGGGAACCGGCTGTCGGTGGCGAGCCCGGACGGGTCGACGAGCAGCAACCCCTCCGCGCGTTCCTCGAGCACGAAGCCGGCCTGCTCGGCAGCCCGGCGCACGATCTGACGGCCCGTCGGCGAAGCGAGATACGCTCGCTGTTCCTCACTCAACTCGTGCCGGTAGACCACCGGATCGTCGACGAGCCGGCGCAGGATGGAATGCCGCAGCCACAGGTTGTGCTGCACCGAAGAAGTCGGCTTACCGTCGGCGGCGAGTCCGTAGCGGCGCTGCCGCGTGAGGCCGTCCAGCAGCTCCGGCCACCTGGCGCTGATCTCATCGGCCGGCATCGCCAGCTGCGACGGGCCCCGGGGCGCGGACAGCAGCCGCATCAGCAAGGTCGAGTCGACCCGGTACAACACCTTCGCCTCGGCGGAGTCCACAAAGGATTCCGTGCTGCCGTCGACGACCGTGACCGCTCCGTGGGATTCCAGCAGCCGCAACGCGTCGACATAGGCCATGCGCTCGGCGCGGCTCGCGGTGTCGAAAGCGGCCACCACGGGGTCGGCGGCGGTCGCCTGCTTCACCCGGTCGGCGAGCAGCCCGACGGTCGTGACCGGTGCGCTGAGCAACTCGGCGGCGACCACGCAGAACAGCACGTAGCGGCGGCGGTCGAACGGCGCACGCCCCGACCGCGGGCGCCGGGCCGGGCGGGTGGCGTCGTGGTCGGTACGCACCTTCGCCAGGCGCGCGTAGCCGAATCGCGGCTCCACCACGAGCGTCCATCCACAGTGGTAGTCGAACCACCGGGCGATCGGCACCTGGCGACGGCGGATCACCTCGAACGCCTCCGGCTTGGCCTGCTCCGTGACCAGTGGTGTGGCCAGCAGCTCGCGGATTCCTCTCGCGACGTCTTCGCGTTCGGCTACGGCGAGCTGGTTGGTCAGGTTGCTCATGCTCCTCCCCTCATCCCGTCGCCTCCTCGCCCGCTTGCCGCGCGTCCGTGCTGACGTCCACGAGGTAGTCCGGGCCGGCCAGCAGACCTCGGGGCGTGCGAAGCCGCGCCACCCGGTCATCGGGCGGTGGCCGCAGCAGGATTTCGACCTTGCCGTCGGCCGTCACCGCGCGCCGGACACCCGTCGCGTCCGGGCGCAGCCCGAACGCCCGGCCGAGAAGATCGAGCAGCCGCTCGAAGGTCGCGTGATCCAGCTGTCCGAAATCGGACAGCCGCACCAGGCCGCCGGTGTCGAGCAGGCGCCATGCCCGCAGCAGTTCGGCCCGCTGCGCACGAGCACGTTCCGCGCGTTCTCGCTTCAGGGCCGCCACGTCGCGAACCCTGCCCGTTCGCGTGAAACGCTCGGTGCGTCCCGCGCTGCGCAGCAACGGTGACACCTGGACGTACGGTGGGTCCAGCCAGCTGCCGCTCGCGCTCGCCAGCTCCGGATCGGGGTGCGCGAGATGGGCATGCCTCGCCGAGCCCAGCCCGAACGCCGCCGACCAGAGCCGGTGCATGTCCTGCTCGCCCGGCGCGAGCTCGAACCACCTGGCCAGTTCCCGGAAGTCGGCTACCGCGCTGCTGGCCCGCCTGCGCGACTCGGTGATGCGGTCCAGCACCTGCAGCAGGGTCACGATCGCGCGCCGCGCCACCGTGTGCAACTGCTCCGCCCGGGCCGGGCCGTCGTCCTCGGGCAGGAACCACGCGCGCAGCCCCGCCCACCGGGTGCGCCGGTGATCGAGCCAGTCCGGCACCGGGTCCGCCCCAGGGACCGGCGGCAGCTCCGCGCCCAGCAACGCCCGATGGTGCAGCCGGGGCACGCCGTGTTCTTCGATCCGGGCGACACCGGCGGCGATGCTGTGCACCCGCTGGTCGAGGTTGGTCACGAACTCCTGCAGGTACGTCACGGTCGCGATCTTGACCTCGTGGAAGGTGGTGAGATCGGCGCCCTCCGCGCGCAGCAACCGCTGCAACTCACCGTTGAACTGTTTGGTGTTGGTACGCAGGGCATCCAGGTGGGTTTCCAGCTCGGTCAGCGTCGTGTAGACCTTCCGGTCGGCCACGGCGGGCTCGGCGAGCAGTGCATCCAGCTCGGTCAGCCGATCGGAGATCGCGTCGAGGACCGCCGTCTGCAATGCCCCGGTGGACGCGAGCACGGTGAGCGCGTGCTGGACCCCGGCGAACGCCGCCTCGCCGCGCCGCGTCAGCGAATACTGGAGGTTCCGCCGCTCGTACTCCTCGGCGGACCGGTAGTTCTCGGCATGGTTCTGAATGACGTCGACCAGCCGCCACTCCTTGAGGCGGCTCAGCGCACGGGCGAGATCGTCGTCGGTGAGGGCGTCGAACCAGCCGACGGTGCGCAACCGGCTCCGGACCCGGTCAAGGCTCAGCGATGTCTCGAGCCGCTCGTTGGCCTCGGCGAACGCGTGCAGGATGGCGGTGTACAGCTCGGCATACTCACCGACGCTGAACCGGAACAACTCCGGCGGCACTCGTTGCATGCCCGCTCCCATCCGTGACGACGTGACCACGTTAGCGAGTGGGTCCGACAAGACCGGTGAGGGCACGCCGTGGGGCACGCCGGCGAGCGCCGACGCCGCGCCGTATAGATCGTTATACAAAAACCTGGTGCGCGATATGCGCCGATGCCGCCCGCACGGCCCGCTTATCCTTTTTGCGACACGACGAAAGTAGGGACTCCGTCCCCGGCTTCTTGCCCGGTTCCCTGGCCAGTCGCTAATAATTTTCCTGCGGCGCCGCTCCCTCATCCCCATTCCCCAGGAGACCAAAATGGGTCGGAAATCCCCTGCCCGGATATTCACCCGGAGAACCGTCGTACTCGCGGCCGGATTCGCGCTGACCGTCGCCACGGCCGCGGCCTCCCCCGCGGCCGCGGCCGAGCAACACGGCCGCGCCCACCTCCTCGGCCACACCACCAACGCGCAGTATTCGTCGAACTGGTCCGGCTATGCCGAAACCGGCAGCGGCGACACCTCGGCGACCGCGACCTGGACCGTGCCGTCGGTTTCGCCCACCGATTCCGACACCTACTCCTCGGCCTGGGTCGGCATCGACGGCGACAAAAATTCCAACCTCATCCAGACCGGCACGGAATCCGATTACGCGGGCGGCGCGGCCGAATATTCGGCCTGGTGGGAAATTCTGCCCGACTATTCGGTGACGATCTCCAGCGTGCCGGTCTCGCCGGGCGACTCGATCACCGCTTCGGTGGCGAAGGTCAGCGGCGGCACCTGGAAGATCTCGTTGAAGAACAACACCACCGGCCGGTCGTGGTCGGCCACCAAGACCTACACCGGTCCCGGCGAGTCGGTGGAGTACATCCAGGAGGCCCCGACGGTCGGCGGAGATCAGTCGGGCGTGGCGGACTTCTCGAAGTTCAGCTTCAAGAACCTCAAGGCGAACGGCGCCGGTCCCGGCCTCACCAGCTCGGACAAAATCATCCTCCAGCAGAACGGGACCAACTACTCCACCCCGTCCAATCCCAACTCCACCGGCGACGGTTTCTCCGTCTCCTACACTGGCTGACGCCCCGCGCGAACCGCCGGGGTGCCCGCCAAAGCACCTCGGCGCCGGCGCGACCACCGGTTCGGTCCACAGACGAGGAGGCGACATGAGCGTCGCGCGGTGGCGAGTGTTCCTGACCGGTGCGTCAGGAAACTGGGGGCGGTGCGTGCTCAGGGAGTTCTCCGAACGTGCCGGCCACTTCGACGTCGTGGCGCTCGTGCTGCCGACTCCGCGCGACCGCGAGGCCATGAACGCCTTCGCGGACATGGAAAACCTGGAAGTCGCGTTCGGCGACCTCACCGACTACGCCGCGGTCGAGCGATGCGTCCGGGGCGCGGACGTCGTCCTGCATCTCGGCGCCGTCGTCTCCCCGCTCGCCGACGATCACCCCGAGCTGACACGGCGCGTCAACGTGGGCGGTGCGCGCAACATCATCCGCGCGGTCAAGGCCCAGCCCGACCCGGCGTCGATCGGCGTCGTGATGGTGGGCTCGGTCGCCGAGACCGGCGACCGCAACCCGCCTCACCACTGGGGCCGGGTCGGGGACCCGCTGCGCGTCTCCCGGTTCGACGAGTACGGCCAGAGCAAGATCGTCGCCGAGCGGGAGCTGGTCGACTCCGGCCTGCCGAAGTGGGCCTGGCTGCGCCAGACGGCCATCTTCCACCCCGGTGTGCTCGAGATCCGGGACCCGATCATGACGCACTGCCCGTTCGCGGGCGTCATGGAGTGGGTGTCCGTCGAAGACTCCGCCCGGCTGCTGGTCACTATCTGCGACCCCGGCACCCCGCCGGAATTCTGGGGCGGTGTCCACAACATCGGCGGCGGCGCCGGCTGGCGGCTGACCAACTGGGAGCTACAGACCCGGATGTTCGCGGCCATGGGCGTCAAGGACCTGCGGCGCTGGTACGCGCGCGACTGGTTCGCCACCCGGAACTTCCACGGGCAGTGGTACACCGACTCCGACCGGCTCCACGACCTCGTCCCGTTCCGCCACGACACCTTCGACACGGCGCTGGCCCGGGCGGTCGCGAGCGCACCGGCGGCCGTCCGGCACGCGGGCAAGGTACCCACTTGGCTGGTCAAGCACCTCGTGCTCAAGCCGCTCACCCTCCGGCCGCGCGGCACCATGCGGTTCCTCAGGGACAACGACATCGAGAAGATCGAGGCCTACTTCGGTTCGCGCGCCGAATGGGAGGCCATCGGCGACTGGTCGACGTTCGAACCACCGAACCCCGACCGGACTCCTCGCTACCTCGACCACGGCTACGACGAGTCGAAGGATCCGGCCACCTGGACCAGAGACGACTACGCTGGCGCCGCGGGATTCCGTGGCGGGAAACTGCTCTCCACGGACGTCAACCCCGGTGACGTCGAAACACCGCTGCGCTGGCAATGCGCCTTCGGCCACGAATTCCCCGGCAGCCCCCGTCTCGTCCTCACCGCCGGCCACTGGTGCCCCGACTGCGTCCGCGACCCCGCGTCCTACCGCGAACAGGCCGAGCGCAACCCCTTCCTGGCCCAGATCGAGCTGAGCACACCGGCCACCGTGATCAACCGTGAGTGAGGCCCGCGAACAAACCGGACGGGCCTGTCGACCAGCGGCCTGTCGGTCATCGGTGCGATCATGAACGTATGACGGCATGGCAGGATGTCGAACAGGCAGAGCCGAAGTTCGCGCGGCGCGTGTGGGCGCTGTTGGATGCCCACCGGCACAAGACCATTGCCACCGTGCGAGCCGACGGGTCCCCGCGGATCTCCGGGATCGAGGTTGCCTTCGAAGACGGCGAACTGGTTTTCGGCTCGATGCCGAACGCCCGCAAGGGCGCGGATCTCCGCCGGGATCCGCGGTTCGCCCTGCACAGCGCCACGGTCGACCCGGTCGAGGGCGCCGAGGCGCGGTGGCCGGGCGAGGCGAAGATCTCCGGTCGGGCGATCGCTGCCGGACCGACCACGCAAGGACAGGACGGCGACCGCTTCCACGCCGACATCGCCGAGGTCGTGCACACCCACCTCAACGGGGAGGCGACGATGCTCGTCGTCGAGTGGTGGACGCCTGCGCACGGGCTGCGAAAGATCGAGCGCGAGTAATCCCTCGCTCTTCGACCGACCTCGACCGGCAGTTCAGGACGTCCGCTTGTCAGGACGGTCTTGAGGAAGGTCACCATCGCCGTCACGAACTCCGGTCCAGCGCGGTGAAATGGTTGTCCGGCACCCGCGCGAATCGCGCGTTGGGCAGTGCCGCGGCCAGCACGTCGGCCGAGGCGTGGTCGTCGTCCTGGTCGCCGATCACCACCAGGGTGGGGGTCGCGACCTGGCGCAACGCGGCGTCAGAGGTCGCGACGTGGGTGTCCAGGACATGAAGGAGCGCCTGTGGGTCGGTGCCCGGTTGGTTGATCCAGTACGCCATTTCCTCGTCCGGTGATCCGGGCTCGATGGTGTCCCCTCCGGCGAGGACGGTCAGCACCCGGCGGTGGCGGCCGGTGCGGTTGGTCGCCCCGTCGATCGCGTCGAGTCCCTGGCCCGCCACGACGGCGCGGGCCGGGCGAGCGCCGCGGACGAGCATCCGCAACACGATCCGGCCGCCCAACGAGCAGCCGCCGAGGTCATGGTCGTCGAGTCCGAGCCGATCGACCAAGGCGAGCCCGTCGCCGGCCAGCACGTCGGGTGGGTAGCACGCCGGATCGTGCGGACGCGCGCTGTCACCGTGGCCGCGCGGATCCGGCAGGATGACGCGGTAGCCGTGTGCGGCGATGGCGGCCGCGTGACCGTGCCCGATCCATTGCGACCCGGCGGACGTGAACCCGTGGAACAACACCAGGGGACGGCGTTACCCTCTCTCGCGGTAAACCAGGTCCAGGCCATCACGGCCGCGGAATCGATGCACGGTCGGCCCCCTCTCCCAGAACGTTACGAGAGAACAGCTCCGTCCTCACCCCGCAAAGGATTCGCGAGCGCGGCGCTGACGCTGGCGACCTTCTCCGCTCTGGACCGCAGGCCGGTCAGCGACCGCGTGGCCTGGTGAGTGTGAAGTGGTCGACGGGGGTCACCGAGCCGTACGGGCCGGTGACGGCGTAATAGGTCACGGTGATCGTCGTGTTGCCGCCGGGCTTGCCGGGGTCGACGTCGAACGCGGCGAACCCGTAGGCGTGATCGGGGTCGCGCATCGCCGACCACGGCGCGTCCTCGAGCACGTAGATCGGCGGCTTCTTGCCGGTGGTGGGGTCGGTGGGGCCGACACCGGTGATCACGCGGCACTGTGCCGGCGAAAAGAACAGCTTGTTGGACGGCGCGGAAGTGCCGCCCCCGCCGATCACCATGTGCACCGTGCCGCGAGTGGTGTCGATGAGATCGGTGCGGGTGTCGGCCGGGATCGGGGTGCGGGTGTCGTTGGGCTGCTGCCCGCGGATCGGGTGCGAGCGTTCGTAGTGGTGCTCGTGCCCGCACACGACGAGATCGACCCCGTAGCGGTCGAACAGCGGCACCCAGCGCTCCCGGATGCCGAGGTCCGCGCCGTTGAACTTGTCCACAGTGGACACGACGACCTGGTGCATGCACACCACGATCCAGTCGATGTCCGGGTTGGCCCGGGACCGGGCGAGTTCGGCCTCGAGCCAGCGCTGCTGCGCGCCGCCGGAATAGCCGTGCACGTAGGAGTTCCCGCCGTCCTGGTAGGCGACGTCGTCGTTGTTGAGGCTGATCACCCGCACGGACCCGGCGGTGAAGGCGTACCACAGGCCGCGCAGTTCCGGGTCCGCGCCGGAATCGGGCACGGTGAAGTAGGTCTGGTAGGCGCCGTAACCGATCGGCCCGTTGCCCAGCTCGTTCTCGTGGTTGCCGGCCGCGGGCATCCACGGCCGGTGACGCGCGGAACGGCTGTTGTTGGTGAACCAGTCCGACCAGGTCCGCACGCGATCGGTGGACAGGTTGGCGTAGCAGAGGTCGCCGTTGACGAGGTGGAACAGCGGCGCGGCCGCCTCGACCGCCGCGGTGACGTCGCCCGCCGACGGCGAGCCGAGGTTGTCGTTGACCCAGGCGCTCCCGGACAGCTTGCCCAGCGTCGGGGTGCCCTGGTCGCCGAAACTGGTGAACCGGAACGGCGCTCGGCCACGGGGCGCGGTCCGCGCGGTGCCCAGCTCCGGCGCGGCGCCGTCGTGCACCGCCGCGTAAACGTAGTCGGTGCCGGGCCGCAGGTTCGACAGGCGAGCGTGGTGCACCTGGACCTCGGTGCCGGACTTCGCGTCCCGGTAGGTCGTGGTCTCGGCCTCGGTCGTGTGGCCGAGACCGCCGTCCGGCGTGCCCAGCAGGATCCGCGGGCGGGACACCGATGCGGTGGTGTGCCAGGAGACCACGAGCTCACCGGAAGCGTCCGCGCCGAACTGCAGATGCAGTCCCGCCACCGGTGGCGCCCCACTCGCCCCCGGCCGGCGCCACAGCTCGGGCGCCGCCACCGCGGCCGGGGCGCCCAGCGCCACCGCTCCGCCCAGGCCCGCACCGCCCACGAACAAACCGCGCCTGCTGATCCGGAATCCTCGCGTGACATCCTCGGTATCGGTCATGCCCGAGATCGTCACCCCCGCGCATGAATGAACCGGGCGTGCCAGATGAACAGCGGGCCAACGGCACGCCTGGGCATGGCGACCGGGCGCCGCGCCGGTGTCAGGCGGCGAGCTTGACCGGATGCGCCGCGATGTAGTCCTGAGTCTTCTCCCGCGGTAGCCGGACGGCCTGCGCCCAGTAGTAGATGGCCAGGCTGAACACGGCGATCACGAGAATGTCCCACCACAGCGGCAGGTGGTTCCGCGCGCCGCAACTGGCCGTGCTCGCCGGGCCCCCGCTGCAGAAACCGCCCTGCCAGGAGATCAGGCCGATCCCGATGAGGTACGCGGGAAGCCACTGCGCGGACCGCCAGTCCAGCCTCGGGGTCCGCGGGTTGAGTTTCAGCCCGGCGGCCAGGCCCAGCAGCAGGTAGCCGAGTGCGATCCCGACGCCGAGCCGCCACAGCGTGTCCCAGCCGGCCCAGTAGATGACCAGGTTGGCGACGACGAACGCCAGTGGCGACCAGAAGTTCCCGGCGGGCAGCCGGAAGGGTCGGTACCGGTCCGGGTCCTGCTTCCGCAGCGCGCCGAAGGCCAGCGGCGCCCCGGCGTACATCAGCACGCTCGCCGAGGTGACGAACCCGACCAGTTTCTGCCAGGTCGGGAACGGCAGGAACACCACCAGCCCGACGACGAACGCGAACAGCAGACTGAACCACGGCACGCCCCGCCGGGTGGTGCGCTCGAACGCCATCGGCACGTAACCGTTGCGCGACAACCCGTAGGAGACACGGGAAGTGGCCGTGACATAGATCATCCCGGTCCCGCCCGGGGAGACGATCGCGTCGATGTAGAGGATGGTGGCCAGCCAGCCCAGGCCGATGGCGATGGCCAGCCCGGCGAACGGTCCCGCCTTGGCCGGGAAGCTCAGGTTCGCCCAGCCGTTCGCGAACGCGGTCGACGGCAGCGCCGCGATGAACACGATCTGCAGCAGCAGGTAGATGACGGCACCGATGAAGATGGACCCGAGCACGGCGATCGGGATGTCCCGCGCCGGGTTACGGCTTTCCCCGGCCAGCTGGTCCGCCTGCTCGAAACCCAGCAGGGCGAAGATCACCCCGCCGGTGCTCACCGCGGAAAGCACGCCGGCCGCGCCGAACGGCGCGAAGCCACCGACTCCGAAGTTGCTTCCGTGGAACGCGGTTGCCGCCAGCGCCACGATGGCGAGCACCGGGACGCCGACCTTCCACCAGGTCGCCCCGCTGTTGACGTTGGCCAGCCAGCGGATACCCAGGAAGTTGATGACCACGAAGACCGCCATCAGCGCCACCGCGACCGCGTAGCCCGCGCCGGTCAACTGGTTCTCGCCCTGCTGCAGCCACGGCAGGTACACGCTGGCGTAGTTGATGGCGGCCATGACCTCGATCGGCGCCACGGTGACCGCCTGGAGCCAGGAGAACCACCCGAACGACGCGCCGGCGACGCTGCCGAACGCGTAGTGCGGGAATCTGCCGGTGCCGCCCGCGACGGGATACGTTCCGCCCAGTTCGGCGTGGACGAGCGCCAGCGTGATGATCGCGGCCGCCCCGATGATCCAGGAGATGATGGCCGCGGTTCCCGCCGCCTGTGCGGCGTACAGCGCGCCGAACAGCCAGCCGGAACCGATGATCGACCCTTCCGAAGTCCAGATCAGGCCGATCAGACCGATGTCCCGTTTCAGACCGACGTCTTCGGGATGGGCCAGGGTGGCTTCGGTGCTCATGACGCACCGCCTCCTTGACGAGGATTGCCAGTGCGCTTTGTTCAGATTTCGGCATGCAGGTAGACCCGAGGGCCCGCGCGGTGGTACGCCGCGTCACCACCGTGCCGAACGCGATACAAAACGATACTCCTGGCCGCCGCCATTGCCAAAGACATCCTGGTGCCGAGTCAGGCCAGTGCCGTGTCATGCGTCGTCGTGCGTCCGGTCCTTCCGTCACGGCAGCGCCGAAACGAAGGTTTTTGCCTTGCCGGTTCAGGAATGCCGTCCACAGGGCCTCTGCGCATTGGCCGACGTTTGACGGACATCCGATCTGTCTTCTACCGTGCCGGAACTACGCAGACTGCCGCATATCGGGCAAATCGGGCGCGAGGCGAGATCGGAATCGGTGACGCGAGCGCGTGTCCGCGGGTCTTTCCGAACAACTCTTTACCGGCCCTCGCGGTGATCGCGACTTGCCTGGTCCGGACGTTACCGCGAACGGGTCGGGCCGGCCGGGCGCCCCGATCACCATCACCGCGGTTCCCGGGAACACGGTCACCGTGGACGGTACGGAGCCGGTCATGGGCCGGCAGGACGCCGGTGGCGGGGGTCGTCGCCACACTGACAGAATTGGCGAACAACACACCCTTCGCCTGCTCACCCGCAGGTGAGCGTCGGGTCGGCCCAGTCACCGTGGTCGTTACCGTTGCCATCGCCCGCGTCGCCCACCACGAGGTCGAGCACCTGGGCGCCGGCCACACCGGCGCTGATCGGCATCGCCGCCGTCCTGCCCTTGATCGTCTGTGTGGTGGCGAGCGGAACTCCGTCCGCGAGGACCGTGAACGTCACGGTCCCTGCTCCCTTGGTCTCGTCGTCCACACCGGCGAGGCTGGTGAACGCCGAGCAGGTTCCGCCGAGATAGATCCGCACGTCGCTCACGGAATTGGTGCCCAGGCCCTTGGCGTAGGTGACGCCGTCGATCGTGATCGGCTTACCGTCTCCGGCCTGGTTTTCGCCCACGCTGGTGTCCCGCTCGACCGGTCCCCAGCCATTGGTCGCGGAGAGGAAGGGCAGGTCGCTGACGGCGTCGCCGCCGCCCGGCGGCACCGGTGGAACCGCCCGGACGATACGTTCGTCCTGAATGGACGATCGGACGCCGCGCTGGGTGTAGCCCACGGCCGCCCGCAGTGCGGACCACTGCGGAAGGGTGCCGGCTGGCGCGGTCACCTGCCAGGTGAACCGCGTCGATCGGCCCGGCCACAGGACGCCCACCGCCGCCGGGCTCGCCGCCGTCGCGGTCCAGCCGGACGGAACCGAAAGCGCCGGCGCGAGGTTCCACGCCGGCGGATTACCGGCGGGCACGCTGACGACGGCGGTGGCCGTGAAAGTCTGCCCGGGGTTCGCGGTGTCCGGCACATCCAGGCCGACGGTGGCGCCGGGTGCTTTCGGCATCGCGTACTTGCGCGGATCGAAGCGCGGGCCGAAGTTCTGGCCGACCCGCAACGACGAGGTGTAGCTGCCGTAGTTGGTCAGTTCCACCTTGCCGAGACCGCCGGTGCCGCCGTCGGAGTTCCACACCGCGATCGCGATCGTATTGCCCCCATGCGGGTCGAGAATGCCGTCCGGCACCGGGAAGCTCTTCTGCGGTCCCAGGACGTTGACGTAGTTGCCGATCTGCCAGCCGTTGACGAACAGGGTCGCGCGGTATGCGCGGGATGGGTCGTCGGTGATGGTGAGTCCGAGGGACGTGTCCTGCCCGGCCGGCAGGGCCAGGTCGACGTTGGTGCGGTACCACGAGACGCCCGGGCGCGTGTCGGTCGCCGGGAGCGAAGCGTTCGCCCACCCGCCGTCCGGATAACCGGGCAGGGACCACCCGGCCCGCTCGCCGTACAGCCCACCGGTGGACAACGGGCCGCGAACGGGATCGATCGGGTCCTCGCCGCCACGGACGCCCTGCAGCCGCCAGCTGATCGAGGTCAGCGGCGCGCCGGTCAGGGTCGCCCCGGTGAGGCCGCGCGCGGACTTGTTGTTGTTGGTGGAGTTGTAGTCCTCCTCGTGCCCCATGTTCACGGTGAGCACGGACAACACGTTGTCCTCACCCGTCTTCAGCGCGTTCGCAGGGAGTACGAAATCGCCCGTGCCGGTCGTCGAACTGCCGAGGAAGACGCCGTTCAGCCACACCGAAAACGCCTGGGCCCCGCCTCCCGAGTCCGAGGTGAGGTGGATGCCCTTCTCCTTGCCGGTGGCCCGGAACCGGCCGCGGTACCAGGTGTTTCCGGTGTGGAAGCCGTAGTCGTCGGCGAAGAGCACCGGACCACCGGTCACGGGTGTGATGCTGTTGGAGGTCGTCTTGTCCGCGACCGCCCACGTCGAGTCGTCGAATCCCGGATCCGCCTCCGGCGACTCCTCCTGGTGCCTCCAGTTGGTGAGCGCGGGCAGCGTCACCGGAACAGCGGCCGGGATGGTGCCGGCAAGGCTGCCGAGTCCGGTGGGCGTGGTCCGGACCGGCCTGCCGTTCCATGTCACGTCGCGTGCGGTGGCGAAGACCTCGACGCCAGGGTCCGTGCCGTTGTCGCCGGTGAGCGCGAGCGTCGCGCCGCCGTCCAGGCTCGTCGCGGTGCGCAGGAGATGGGTGCCGCGCACGAGCACCGGGCCGGTGGCGGTGTCCTGTCGCCAGAACGTTTCGGCCGTGGGCTTGTCGGCGAGCAGCAACTGCAACGGCCGCGCGCCCCCTCCGGAGACAGTGACCCGGACCAGCCCGCTGTGCCGGTAGTTCAGCCGCAGATCCCCGGTGCCGGCGTCCCAGGTGGTGTCCACCGCCCCGCCCGAGGACGTGACGGTCGGCCGCGACGAGTAGCGGAGCACGGTCTCGCCGTCGGTGTCCTGGCCTCCGTAGAGCACGGCCACGTCCCGGTCGCCGATCGTCGCGTTGGTCATGATCTCCGACGTGGAGTACCGCAGCTGCGACTCGCCGATCTTGTAGTTCGCCACGATGATGGTGGAGTCCCGGCCGTTCAGGGTGATCGCGGTGCCGGGTTGCTGCGGCACCACCGGGTAGGTGGGCGGCCGCACGACGGGTCCGGCCGTCAGATCGATGGCGTCGACGGCGACGTAGTCGGCGGTGGAAGAACCGCTGTGCGTGCCGTCCACGACGATCTTCAGCGTGTGCGCCCCGTCACTCAACCCGCTCGCCTGGTACAGCACGGCCTGGTTCTGGCCGCCGGAAGCGTCCACAGTGGCCTGTTTCGTGCCGTCCAGATAGACGTCGGCGTAGCCGTGGTTTCCGGTCTTCGACCCGATCCAGCGCACCGCCGTGCCGGTGAACGGCACGGTGAGCGAATCGCCGGCCTGGTTGGAAAACGACTCGGTGTTCTGGTAGTCGCCGCCGGTGTAGCTGGTGTTGGACACGTGTGACCAGGAACCGCTGTAGTGCAGCGCCGGGTCGGTGTCGTCGTAGGTACAGGCGGTCTCGGTCGCCGGCTGGGCGTCGAGGTCAACGGAAACGTGTGTGGTGTCGACCGACGTCGAGGTGGAGTCGGCGTGCCGGAGCACGTGGAACTGCGTCTTCGTGTCGGGGTTCATCCGGGCCGTGTCGACGACCGCCCTGTTGTCCGGAGCACTGGTGTTGATCTTGTCGGTCTTCGTCAACGGCGCCACCGACTGAGTCAGGTAACCGATCAGCTTGTCCTCGTAGTATTTCGGGTCGAGTTGGCGGGTCTCCCGGATCGCCGCCCCGTAGTCGTAGGACGTGTAGTTCTCGGGCATGCCGAGCCAGCCCCAGTTGGTACCCCCGTAGGTCATGTAGAAGCTCTGCGCCGTCGCGCCCACCGCGATGTTCTGCTTGTAGAACACGTCGGCGAACTGGTCGTTGATCAGCTGCGCGCACTTGTCGTAGCCGGGACCACCCCACGGGTCGAACGCGCCTCCCTGGAACTCCGGGCTGTACAACGGCTTGCCCGCCGGGTGGTCGTAGCTGATGTCCGGGACGCCCCGCCATCGAGCCGGGTTCGAGCAGTTGAAACCTTGCGGGTACGAGTCCGGCCCGTCCACGTCGAGCGCACCCGTGCCGGAGTTGAAGGTGCCGTTGTTGTTGCCGGTCAGCGGCACGGTGATGCCGTCCGCGCGGGCCTTGTCCTCGAGGTGCCGCAGGTAGCTGCGCCCCGCGGCCGAGCCGTTGTAGTACTCGTTCTCGACCTGGTACGCGATCACCGATCCGGTGCCGTTGGTCAGCTGGTGCCGCGCGAGGATCCGGTCGATCTGGGACAGCCACTCGTCGGCGTAGGCGAGGAACCGCGGATCCGCGCCGCGGTTGTCGCCCGGTTTCGTGGACATCCAGCCCGGCAGGCCACCGCCGTCGACCTCGGCGTTGATGTACGGCGCGGGCCGGGCGATGACGTAGAGCCCCGCCTGGTGCGCCGTGTCGAGCAGCCGGTCGACGTCCCGCACCCCGGTGAAGTCGTATTTCCCCGGCGCGGGCGAGTGATAGCCCCAGTCGAAATACAGTGAGGTGGCGTTGAAGCCGGCGGCCTTCATCTTCTGGAAGATGTCCAGCCAGAGGTCGGGGCTGGGCAGCCGGAAGTAGTGGAATTCCCCCGACCACAGATAGGTTCGCTTGCCGTCGACCAGGAACGAGTAGCCGTCGTAGGTCACCGCGTGCGCCGGGGCCGGGGCCGGGCCGGCCGTCGCGGCGCGTGCCGGACGCTGGCCGCCCAAACCGGCGAGAGCGAGCGCGAACATGCTGACGATGGCTGCGACGCGCTGCCAGCCAGGGTTGGACCACCCCATACCGACACCTCCGGCCAGTTCCGGCAATGGCCCCTCGCCGGTACCAGCAGCGCGGCGCGACGTCGGGCCTGCGCCTGAGATGATCGCAACCCGGTGTGCGGTCTGGCAAGAGTCCTGGTCGGTTTTGTTGATTTTCGTCAGGTGCGCGAGTCCAGCCTGCACGACCGGTGAGTTCGGCTTTCGCGACCCGCGAGTTGCCCGGTCGCGACGACCGCGCCGAGCCGGGAGGCCTCGACTTCCATACTGGAAGCCACGCGAGGGCTGGCAGCGTCATCCTTCGGTGGTGTGCCGCGGATGATATTGGTCGAACCAGCCGCCTTCGGGCACCACCGGCGGCGGTGGCGAAACCCGCCGGGCTCTTTCCGGCTCCCAGGGCCACAGCTGGCGAACCCGCGCGGCCGCGGCACGAATCCCATCGCCGGAGATTTCGGTCCGCGTCTCGGTGACACCTCGAGCCGGCCACACGCGGACAGCAGCAGCGGGCCGGGCGGAGGCAGTGGAGACAAGAACATCGACGTCACGCCCAGCGCCGTGTCGCAACACCCCGCGTGCTTCGCGAAAGCGGCTCGTCGCGGGCAACCGATCCGGGCGCAATGTCCCGTACATGACGACCGCCCTTGGCGAGTCCCTGACCGGGACGTCGTGGCCGGGCAACGGTGCAGGGTCGCCGGGAAACCCGTCCGACCGTGCCATCCGGGTTCAGGGACAATAGCGAGCATGCCGACCTACGACTACCGCTGCCGCGACTGTTCCAGCACGTTCTCGTTGAGCAGGCCGATGAGCGAGTCGGCCGCGCCCGCCACCTGCCCGGACGGCCACACCGACACGGTCAAGCTACTCACCACGGTGGCGCTGACCGGTTCCGCCGCGCCGGCGCCGACCGGAGGCTGCTGTGGCGGGGCCTGCGGCTGTCGCTGAACGGTCCCTCCCCCGCCGCGCCGGAGCCAGGCACGCACGGCCGTACTTGATCACCAATTCACCGGCACGTGCCAGGAACGGCGGTCGACCACAGTGGCGATCTGTCCACTGTCGACAGTAGCCGGCCTGTTACGTCTGGACAATGGGCCGTTTGCCGGTGTCACGGCGACGGCGGCGCTGGCGAAGGTCTGGACAATGTCCCTTATCCACGAAACCCGCGTCCACGCTCGGTGACGTGACCGCGCCGACTTCCACCACGCCCGCGCCGGCAAGGCGCCGCGGGCCCCGGCGTTCCTGCTGGACGACGTGCCCGATTCGCCGCCACCACCAGCCGCCCCGTCGCCGACACCCGGATCGACGGGACCGGCCATCGCGAGGTGTAGGACACACCGGAGCAGAATCTTGATTGATTCCAGAAAATAGGGCACACTACGGCCTGTGCCAACGACTTCGGACTTCGAGCGCATGTTGCGTGGGGTCGCGCTGCGTGTGACGCGTCCTCGCGTGGCGGTGCTGTCGGCGGTACACGATCATCCGCACGCGGACACGGACTCGATCATCGGTGCCGTGCGTGCGGATCTCGGTGAGGTGTCCCACCAGGCCGTCTACGACGTGCTGCGCGCGCTGACCGGCGCGGGTCTGCTGCGGCAGATCCAGCCGCTGGGCTCCGTGGCACGCTACGAGGCGCGGGTCGGGGACAACCACCACCACCTCGTGTGCCGGTCCTGCGGCGCCATCGTCGATGTCGACTGCGCCGTTGGTACCACGCCCTGTTTGACGGCGCTCGAAGATTACGGCTTCACGATCGAGGAAGCCGAGGTCATCTACTGGGGCCTGTGCCCCGACTGCTCCACCGCAATCAGTTCCTGAAGCACACCCCCCTGATCCCGGAAGGATTCTCGTGACCGAAAGCCCTGACGCCGTTGTCGGTGAGATGAACGTGGAAAGCGCGGGCGGGTGCCCGGTCTCGGCCGGGCGCCGCAATCATCCGACCGAGGGTGCCGGCAACCGCGACTGGTGGCCGAACCAGCTCAACCTGAAGATCCTCCGTAAGCACTCCGACGTGGCCAACCCCATGGGCGGGGACTTCGACTACGCCGCGGAGTTCCAGACCCTGGACCTCGACGCTCTGGCGAGGGACGTCGACGAGGTGCTGACGACGTCGCAGGAGTGGTGGCCCGCCGACTTCGGCCACTACGGCCCGCTCATGATCCGGATGGCGTGGCACAGCGCGGGCACCTACCGCATCGACGACGGCCGCGGCGGCGCGGGCGCCGGCATGCAGCGCTTCGCACCGCTGAACAGCTGGCCCGACAACGGGAACCTCGACAAGGCGCGCCGGCTGCTCTGGCCGGTGAAGAAGAAGTACGGCCGCAAGATCTCGTGGGCCGACCTGATGATCTTCACGGGCAACCGCGCCCTGGAGACCATGGGCTTCAAGACCTTCGGCTTCGCCGGCGGCCGGGCGGACGTCTGGGAGCCCGACGAGGACGTCTACTGGGGCCCCGAGCGCACCTGGCTCGGCGACCAGCGGTACACCGGTGAACGGGAGCTCGAGAACCCCCTGGCCGCCGTCCAGATGGGTCTCATCTACGTCAACCCGGAGGGCCCGAACGGCAACCCGGACCCGCTCGCCGCGGCCCGGGACATCCGGGAGACGTTCCGGCGGATGGCGATGAACGACGAGGAGACCGTCGCGCTGGTCGCGGGCGGGCACACGTTCGGCAAGGCCCACGGTGCCGCCGACGCGGACCGCTACGTCGGCCCCGAGCCCGAGGGCGCCTCGATCGAGGAGCAGGGTTTCGGCTGGAAGAACAGCTTCGGCAGCGGCAAGGGCCGGGACGCGATCACCAGCGGCCTCGAGGTCACCTGGACGGCCACGCCGACCACGTGGAACAACGGCTTTTTCGACAACCTGTTCGGCTACGAGTGGGAGCTGACCAAGAGCCCCGCCGGTGCCCACCAGTGGCAGCCGAAGGACGGCGCCGGGGCCAACACCGTGCCCGACCCCGAGACGGGCGAGCTGAAGCGACCCCCGACGATGCTGACGACCGACCTCGCGCTCCGGTTCGACCCGATCTACGAGCCGATCTCGCGGCGCTTCCACGAGAACCCGGACCAGTTCGCGGACGCGTTCGCCCGCGCCTGGTTCAAGCTGACCCACCGTGACATGGGCCCGATTCAGCGCTACCTCGGGCCGCTGGTCCCGCAGGAGACGCTGATCTGGCAGGACCCCGTCCCCGCCGTGACGCACGAGCTGATCGGGGCGGAGGAGATCGCCACCCTCAAGGAACGGATCCTCGCCTCGGGGCTGTCGGTCTCCCAGCTCGTCTCCACCGCGTGGGCCTCGGCGTCGACGTTCCGCAACAGCGACAAGCGCGGCGGGGCGAACGGGGCCCGCATCCGCCTCGAGCCCCAGCGGACCTGGGAGGTCAACGACCCCGACACGCTGGCGCAGGTGCTGCGCACCCTGGAGGGGATCCAGGAGTCCTTCAACAGCGCTCAGACCGGCGGCAAGCAGGTCTCGCTGGCCGACCTGATCGTGCTCGGCGGGTGCGCCGCGGTCGAGCAGGCCGCCAGGGACGCCGGCCACGAAGTCCAGGTCCCGTTCACCCCGGGACGCACGGACGCGTCGCAGGACCAGACCGACGCCGAGTCCTTCGCCGCGCTCGAGCCGGCCGCGGACGGGTTCCGCAACTACCGCGGGAAGGGTAACCGGCTGCCGTCCGAGTACCTCCTGGTCGACCGCGCGAACCTGCTGAACCTGAGTGCACCGGAGATGACCGTCCTCGTCGGCGGCCTGCGTGTCCTGGGCGCGAACTACCAGCAGTCCCCGCTGGGCGTCTTCACCTCGGCACCCGGGTCGCTGACCAACGACTTCTTCGTGAACCTGCTCGACACGGGCACGGAGTGGACGGCGACGTCCGGGGACGGCGCGACCGCGGAGACCTTCGAGGGCCGGGACCGAGCCACCGGCGAGGTCAAGTGGACGGCCACCGCGGTCGACCTCGTATTCGGGGCAAACGACCAGCTCCGCGCCATGGCCGAGGTCTACGCGGCGGACGACGGCGAGGAGCTGTTAGTGCGTGACTTCGTGGCCGCGTGG
>NZ_DATELF010000184.1:0-7535 GCF_035276945.1 Amycolatopsis sp.
GGGCGTATCCGACAAACGGCCGGACCAACTGATTCAGGCGCCCGTATCATTTGACTAGAAGAAACATTTTTCGCAGCTCTCGCGATCGATCAGGCCTTCCGTTCCGAATGGTGATGGCAATCAATACCGTGGATGACGTGCTTACCGAGCTACGGGAGCCGCATGGCGCATGCGGTTCCGCGCTGGGCACACCGCCGCGACAGTCGTGGTGCAAGGTGCGCGGCGGGCTGCCGACGGGACTGCGGCTCCATCAGGAGGCGCTCGACGCGCGGGCGCGAGTGCTCGGCGTGCTGCCTTCCTGATGCGAGGTCGTGGTTTCCGAGCGCGGCGGCCGGCACCCCGGCCTGGCCGCCGGCCGCTCCGCGGTCCTCGGCACCCTCGTGAACACCCGCGGCCTCATCGAGCTCGTCGTGCTCAGCGCCGGCCTGCAGACGGGCATCCTCGACAGCCGGCTCTACTCCCCGGTGGTCGTCATGGCCGTCACCACCACCGCCATGACCGGACCACTCCTGCGCTGGACCACCGCCCGGGCTCCAGCCGTCTTCAGCACCGAACCCAATCCCTCCCTGCCGGGGAGGCCCGGATGACGCCCAGGCCATCGGGCAGATCACAGCCGCGTGATGCTGGCGGACACGGCCTGGATCCCCTCCCCCGCGGTCACCTCGATGGTCGCTGCCCCGATCGAATCGACCCTCCAGCCCGACCCGAACACGTCCCGGATCTCGTCCTCGCTGACCCGCCGCGGCCCCCAGGAACCAGGCTGCCGATCGCTGAAACACAACAGGTGGTACCGGCCTCCGGACGGAAGGACCGCGGCCAGGCCGGCCGCATACCGGAACCGGTCGGCGTCCTCGAACACGTGGAACAGAGCACTGTCCAGCACGGTGTCGAAATACTCCCCCAACACGGCCAGGTCAAGCGCGTTCCAGACCAGGAAACGGGCGTTCAGCCCCCGCTCGGCCGCCTTTCGCCGGGCAATCGCGATCGCCCCTTCGGCGGCGTCGACACCCGTCGCGGGCAGTCCGAGAGCGGCGGCCAGCAGGGCGTGCTCGCCGCTGCCGCAGCCCACGTCCAGCACCCGGCCACGCACTTCACCCGCGTCGGCCAGTCGTCGGAACACACCCTGCGGGCGGTCGATGTCCCAGAGCGGCTTCCCGGCATAGGCGGCCCGGAACACCTTGGGCGCGTTCGAAACGTCAGGTTCAGTCATGGACTCGATTGTCGCGCGGGTGAAATCGAACGGACACAGACTTTCCGACTACTTCAAGCCGAGTTGACAGTGATTTGCCCGGCTGACCCACCCTCCCCGCACCTGGTTGCACACCGAGCCAGCCGGTAGCCGATGAACCGCCACCCACCGGACCTGCACACGCTCCCTTCACCAAGATCACGAACTTTGACGTTCCCCGAGGTCGGCACCTCGGAGGAGAGCAACTCCTGCCGCAAGTACCCGGTCAGGGTTCGGGCACCTGGATACTCGAATACCAGCGTTGGTGGTAGTCGCAGCCCGGTGCTGACGGCTAGCTGGTTTCGTATTTCAAGCGCGGTCAACGAGCCGGATCCGAGATCGCGGAATTCGGTGGTCGGACCGATGGCTTCGGGGCTGTCGTGCCCGAGTACCTCGGCGAGGTGTCCCCGGATGAGAAAGGCCGATGATTCCGATGTCGAGAGGGGGCAGCTGGATCATGAGGCTGTCGCGACTGTTGACGTCAAACTCGCGCCGCGTCCTGTCCCGACTATGCACCATGATCGCCATCGGCGCCTCCTTCCGTCATGTGATCCCATTGCACAGGGCAGTCGCGGGTAAACGCATCGGAGGATCAGTGGGAAGAACTACGCCAAAAGACGTAGCTGCGAACGGGCTCGGCGGTGCGGAGCCGACGGCTGTGCTCCGAGCGCTACCGGCTCACTCCGCGCGCGGACGCTCGACGTCAGCGGGCCGGGGGCCGCGACATGACGGCAAGGAGGCCGCCCACGACCGAGTCGCGAGGAAGGCGGCACCCCGTCCCTGGCAACCTTGCTCGGACTGACGCGGGTCAGCGGCCGCGCCCAGGAACACGTGCAGGGGATGGTGCACTTGCCCGAGTCGAACCCCTGGACCTCGCAGGTGCCAGTTCGGTACTGGTGCGGGAACGGCCATCGTGGTCCTCCTCCCGGATGCTGCGAATGGGACGATTGACAACTCCAGGGTGACTCCCGTGACCAGCGAAAACAAGTCGCCCCCTGGTCCGTGACGGATTCTGCCGGACGCTCTCTGACGGGCGGCGGACTACGGATCCCCGCACGACCTTGAGCTGTCGCACAAGTATCCCGGCCACTCTTTAATATATAGATGCCTTCGGCTCGATTTAGTTGACCCGCTCCGGGAAGTTTCCCTGAGATATGTACCACAATGGCGGATTTGGTTGTCGCGATGTATTTTTGTATGCGCACCGGGAAAGGGGTTGGATGGTGCAATCCAGTCTGCCGGGAGTGTGTCGCCTACAGGTTACCACCCCAAGACGGAATTTCTCGCATTGTGCGACCGCTACGCCACCGGTGCGATTATCCCGAGTGTGCCGAGGCCGAAACCACGGCGGAATTCCCGGGCCGCCGAACAGCTTCGGTGAAGCGGCGACCTGCTCGTAGCCATGCTCGCACGCGTGTGACACTGACGCAGTTGGCCTCCCGGCCCGGATGACGAAAGTGTGGAAACTCGCGTCATCCAGGCCAAGCGGCCGTTCCGGCCGGACCAAGAACCCGGCAGGCCGGCTAAGGCAGAGCTTCAGCACAACACAAGACCAGCACAATATCATTGCCACGCCACATATCCTACCCTGTCGGCCACCTGATGAGGTCTTGCCGGAGAGCAACCACGCCTCAATCGGTGTTACCGTTCGGCCCCGGCAGGGTGATCACAAGGAGACAAATGCCTCACCTCGATGATGCCACCGGAGAAGGACCGTCGGACCCTGTTGTGGTCGTAAGCATGGCGTGCCGGTTTCCTGGGGCCGTGAGCTCTCCCGAGGATTTGTGGGAGCTCGTAAAGGAAGGCAGATGCGTCGCTTCCGCCATGCCCGAGGATCGGGGCTGGAATTTCGATCACCTGTTCGGCACAGCGGGAAATGATGCGGGAACGTGCGCGACGCGATCGGGCTATTTCGTCCCCGACATGGCAGATTTCGATCCCGAGTTCTTCGGGATAGCTGAGCGGGAGGCCACCGCCATGGCACCCGAGCAGCGGGTCGCGCTCCTCACCGCCTGGGAGGCCTTCGAGCGGGCTGGCATCCGGCCGCGAACCCTGCGCGAGCAGGACGTCAGTGTCTTCCTGGGCTACTGCGGCGCGACCGACTACGGGCCGCCGTGGGACGACGTGCCCCCGCAACTACGGGGGCGCATGCTCACCGGAACCGACCCCAGCCTGTTGGCCGGGAGGCTCTCCTACATTTTCGGCTTTCACGGCCCGGCGGTGACGGTGAACACCGCCTGTTCCTCGTCGCTGGTCGCCTTCCACCTGGCGTGCCAGAGCCTGCGATCCGGCGAGTCGGTGGCCGCGCTGACGGGTGGGGTGGCCTTCCACGCCCGGCCCGGCATGTTCACCGAGTTCAGCAGTGCCGGTGCCATGTCGCCGGACGGCATCTGCAAATCCTTCTCCGACGCCGCGGACGGCTCCGCATGGGGCGAGGGCGTCGGGGTGCTCTTGCTGACGCGCATGTCCGAGGCCGAACGCCGTGGCTGGCCCGTCCTCGCCGTCGTCAGGGCCAGCGCCATCAATCAGGACGGGCCGAGCCAAACCCTGACCGCGCCCAACGGCACGGCTCAGGAGAGCGTGATCAGGCGGGCGCTGACCGTAGGGGGCCTGCGGCCTGACGAGGTCGACGTCCTCGAGGCCCACGGCACGGGTACTCCGCTCGGTGACCCGATCGAGGTCGCCGCCCTGCAGGCCACATACGGCCAACGCCCGCACGACCGGCCGTTGCTGCTCGGGTCGGCGAAGTCCAACATCGGCCACACCATAGCCGCGGCGGGCGTGGCCGGCGCCATCAAGATGATCTCGGCCATCCGCGACGGCGTGGTGCCCCCGACCCTGCATGCCAGCAAGCCCCATCAGCGGTTCGACTGGGCCTCCGGCAACATTCGCCTGGTGACCGAGGAAACGCCGTGGCCGCAGACCGGCCGGCCACGGCGGGGCGCCGTGTCGTCGTTCGGTGTCAGCGGCACCAACTCCCACGCCATCTTCGAGGAGGCACCGCCGGAAACCGTCGGTGTTCCGGCCGAGGACATGCCGTACACCGCATGGGTCCTCTCCGGCCGTACGGAACAGGCCCTGCGCGACCAGGCCGCCCGGCTGCGTGACCACGTCACGTGCCACCCGCGGGCCCGGCTCGCCGATGTCGGGTTCACCCTCGCCGAGAAGCGCACGCGCTTCGAGCACCAGGCGGTGGTAACCGGCGGCTCGACCACGGAACTCCGCCAAGTCCTCGACGCGCTGGTGCGGGGGGATGTCGACGACAGGGTGTTCACCGGATACCTGCCACAGTCCACGGATGACGTGTTGTGCCAGGAGGCCGTGTTCGTTTTCCCCGGGCAGGGCTCACAGTGGGTCGGTATGGGGGTTGAGCTGGCCGCCCGCTCGGAGGTATTCGCCCGCCGCCTCCGGGAGTGCGAGGAGGCCCTGGCACCTTATTGCGACTGGTCGCTGTCGGATGTGTTGAACCAGGCGCCCGGCGCCCCGAAACTCGACCAAGTCGACGTGGTGCAGCCCGCCCTGTTCGCCGTCATGGTGTCGATCGCCGCGCTCTGGGAGTCCTGCGGCGTCCGGCCGGGTGCCGTGATCGGCCACTCCCAGGGAGAGATCGCCGCTGCCTGCGTGGCCGGCGCGCTTTCCCTCCAGGACGCGGCGAAGGTCGTGGCGCTGCGCAGTCAGGCCCTTGACGGCTTGCCCGGCGATTACTCCATGGCGTCGGTGGCGCTGGGCCACCACGAGGTCGAGGAGTATCTGGCCGGACGCGGCTCGTCGTTGTCGATCGCCGTGGTCAATGGCCCCCAGGCCACCGTGCTGGCCGGGCGGGGTGCGGAGTTGCGCCAGATAGTGTCCGACTTCGAAGCCGTGGATGTTTCGGCCCGCATGGTCCCGGTCAACTACGGCAGCCACTCCCCGCAGGTCGAAGCGGTCCGCGAAGACATACTGGCGGCGCTGGTGGAGCTGACGCCGCGGTCCTCGTCCATTCCCTTCTACTCGGCGCTTACCGGCCAACTCCTGGACACCGAAACCCTCACCGCCGACTACTGGTACCGCAATCTGCGGGCCCCCGTCCGGTTCGATCTGGCCGTGGCCAAGGCACTCGAGGATGGCTTCGACGCCTTTGTCGAGACCAGCCCGCACCCCGTACTGGCGGCCTCGGTCGAACAGATCGCCGAGGCCGCCGGAGCCGAGCACATCACCGTGGTCGGCTCACTGCGGCGGGATGACGGCGGTTGGGACCGGTTCACCCGCTCACTGGCCGCCGCCTGTGTGAGCGGCCTGCCGCTGGACGGCGCCGGCTTCTACGGCCCCTGGCGACCTCGCTTCGAGCAGCTGCCGACCTATGCCTTCCAGACCCGTCGACTGTGGCTGGAACCCGCCGCGCCCGCGGCGACCTTCGCTGGCGCGGAGCCAACCGGGCACCCCTGGCTGAGTTCCGCCCTGTCCCTGGCCGACACCGGCGGATCCGTTCTGACCGGCCGACTGTCGGCCCAGACCAGCCCGTGGCTGTCCGGGCACAGGGTCGCAGACCGCGCCGTGGTCCCTGGCGCGGCCGTGGTCGAGATGGCGATCCGGGCCGCCGACGAGGCCGGCTGCGACGTCCTGGCCGAACTCACCCAGCACCAGCCGCTGCTGCTGCCCGACGACGAGCCGGTCGGCATCCAGATCACGGTCGGCGGTGTGGACAGCGACGGCGGGCGCCAGTTCGCCGTCTTCTCCAAACCTGAGCACCCCGATGCCGTCTGGACCCGGCACGCCGAGGGCGTCCTGGGAAACGCCGGTGATCTCCCGCCTGACGAGGCCACGGCCGCGTCCTGGCCGCCGCCCGGCGCGCAGACCATCCCGGTCGAGGAACTCTATTCCGGCGGGACCGCTGTCGACTACGGGCCCGCCTTCCGGGTGGTCACCGCCGCCTGGCGCCATGGTGGAGACCTCTTCGCAGAGGTGACCCTCCCAGCCGACGCCGGGCGGGAGACCGGCGCCTTCGGGCTTCACCCGATCATGCTGGACGCCGCCTTGCACGTGACCGCCCTGGCACGGCCGGACGGCGAACGGGACACGACGATGCTCCCGTTCGCCTGGCACGAGGTGCGCCTGCACCGGACGGGCGCGGCGCACCTACGTGTGCACGCCGTGGTCAACGACAACGACTCCTTCCGGCTGAGCCTGTATGACGGTGGGGGCCGCCCAGTGCTGACTGTCGGGAGCCTGCTCATGCTCCCGGCCACCAGCCGGCCCTTCGACGACGCGGCGCAGCACCGGGACGCCATGTACCGGCAGATCTGGAAGCCTGTCATCCTGGAGCCCCTGGGCGTCAAGGCCGACGACTGGGCGGTGGCCGGCACCTCCCCGCTCACCGTGCCCGGCAGTGCGTCGACGGTGTACCCGGACCTCGACGCCCTCCGTAAGGCGGTCGGCACTGCCGGCCGGGCTCCGGGCGTGGTCGTCTGGGAGGTGGCGAAGACTGGCGATCGACTGGTAACGGCGGTCCTGGGCGCACTTCAGCGCTGGCTGGCCGACCCCTCGGTGCTCGACAGCCGCCTGCTGGTCGTCACCCGGGGCGCCGTCGCCACCCGCGAAGGCGAGATCGACGATCCCGAAGGCGCGGCCGTCTGGGGACTGCTGCGGTCCGTGCAGACCGAGCATCCCGACCGTATCGTCCTGGTCGACACCGACCGCCATCCGGCCTCCGTGCAGGCGCTCGCGACCGCCGCGACCGGCGCGGAACCCCAGGTCGCCGTCCGCGAGGGCAGGGTGACCGCGCTCCGGCTCGTGCACGCGGACCCCGGCACCCGGGCAAACGGCACTGACCTTGACCCGAATGGCACGGTCCTCGTCACCGGTGGCACCGGCACGCTCGGTGCGGCGCTGGCCCGGCACCTCGTGGTCCGGTACGGCGCCCGCAGGCTCGTCCTGACCAGCCGACGCGGTATGGACGCGCCCGGCGCGGCGGAATTGCTCAGGTCCCTCACGGAACTCGGCGCCACCGTACGGGTTGAGGCGTGCGACGCGTCGCGGCGGGAGGAGGTCGCGGCGCTCATCGAGGGCATGGACCACCCGCTCACCGCCGTCGTGCACACCGCCGGCGTGCTCTCCGACCGCCTCATCGAATCCATGACGCCCGACGACGTGGACCGTGTCATGGCAGCCAAGGCGGACTCCGCCCGGCATCTGGATGAGTTGACCCGGGGTCTGGATCTCGATGCGTTTGTGCTGTTCTCTTCCTATATCGCGACGCTGGGCAATGCGGGCCAGGGGAACTACGCGGCCGCCAACGCGTATTTGGAGGCGCTGGCCCGCTGTCGACGTG
>NZ_DATELF010000185.1:0-174294 GCF_035276945.1 Amycolatopsis sp.
CGTGTGGCATCACGCTCGCGCGCGTCGCTTTTTTCCGCCGCACGCGGGGATCCACGGTAGGTTGATCTGGCGCTGGCCGGAGTGTCCTGGCTGCTGGCCACGGGCGCGCCGATCGCGATCGGTGACACCCTTTTCCGCCGCCGGGGCAAGAAAGTTCACGCCGCGAGCTGGTTTCATGACGGCTCGGCCGCGGGAAAAACGAAGCTGGGCTTCGGTAACAACTGGGTCGTCGCCGCGCTCGTGGTGTGGCCGCCGTTCCTGGCCCGCCCGATCGCGTTGCCGGTGCTGGCGGCGCTGGCGGTCAAGGGAGGCCGCTCCAAGCCGGACCTGGCCCGCGATCTCGTCGACGCCGTCGCCGAGCACTTCGCCGACCGCGTCATCCATGTCGTGGCCGACATAGCCTATGGTTGCGGCGCCTTCGCCGGGCTCGTCCACGACATGACCAGGACCCCCCGCACGCACCGGGAAACGGGGCAGGTCCCGGCTCAACGGCGACCGGATCGGCACACCGGCACAGATCGCCGGGAAAGCGAACTGGCGGTCGGTGCCCGCGCGCCGTTACGGCACCACGGCCACCATGCAGCTCAGCGAGCAGGTCTGCCTCTGGCACGGCACATGGCGCACCGACACCGTTCGCCTCACCCTCGTCCGGAACACCGACCGGAAAACCAAACCCGCCGTAGGGTTGGATGGTGGGAGCCGGGTGAATCGAGAGGTTCACGCCCGGTTCTGAGAGCCGGAGGGTAAGATCCCTTCCGGCCACGTGCCCCGTCGTCGGATGCACCGTGGGAGAAGAAGCCGGCGAAGAACCCTGACAGTGCTGGTACCGTTTCGCGCGACCTCCCGGTCACGTTGACCTCGTGATCTGCATCACCGCGCCAGAGCCCGGTCCGGCGTGCTGGCGCGGATGAACGGGCCGACACCGAACGGATTGTCCATGCTGACCCACAGCAGTTCGTCGTCCGAGTGCAGGATGGCGTCGTGCACCCGCTGGATGACCGTCGTCGGTTCCAGACCCAGTTGATTCACGGTCGTGTCCCAGAGCCGGCGGAACGTCCGCAGCGCGTCGGCCCGCAGGTTGCACCGGTACAGCGCCACCATGTTCGCGAGATGGAAGTTCTCGTTCAACGGATGGGCGACACACAGATCGGACAGCTCATCGAGGTGCTCACGATTCCGGCCCAGGCGAAGGGCGAAGTCCAGATATTCCTCGACCGTGCGCAGTTTGGATTCCTCCAGCCTGTCGATTTCGGCCGCCAGCACGCGGGATGGCTGGACGTCGGCGAGTGCGCGGCCGCGCCAGTGTGAAAGCGCCTTTCGCAGCGACTCGAACGCCTGCGCGGGCGTGCCGGAGGCGAGCAGCTTGGCCCCGTCGCGACGGAGGCCGCGGTACTCCTGCAGGTCGAAGTAGCCCACCGGCGACTGGAGCAGGTAGCCGCTGCCTGTCGTGACCAGAATCTCTTTGGCTGCGTTCATATCGACGTCCAGGCCATTCGCGATCTGCTTGCGGAGGTGTGCGATGTAGGTCTGAAGGGTGATATGTGCGCTGCGCGGCGGCGTGTCGTCCCACAGCCCTCGGATGAGGTCCTCCACGTTTACCGTGTGGCCTGCGTTGAGCAGCAGCAATGACAACAGCTGGCGGTGTTTTCGTGCGGTCGGTGTCGCCGGCTTCGCCCGCAGGCGGAGTTGCAGTGGTCCGAGTACGAAAATGTCCATCATCTGGTCACCTGTCAATCGTGATGGGAAGTACGCTCGAAATGATTGCCAGAAGTCAAGCCGATTTCGAGGCATCCTCCAGCGTAGGGGGAAATCCGTGGCGATACCGGGAATTTCCGAAGACGGCGGAGCCGATCGAGTGGAAAGGCGGCTGGCCGTTTCGCGCTCAAGCCGGTTTGCGGACGGACTGCCGGATCGCGACTGTGAGTTCACCCAAGGCGATCGCCACGAGCAGGCCGAACATGGTCTGGTATCCCCAGTGCACGATGACGGCACCGGCCACCAACGGAAAACCGAATACCGCGGCGAAATAGGCGAGGCTGAAGTAGGACAGCACCCAGTGCTCGACATCGGCCTCGGAGACGGCGACAGCCTGGGCCTGGATGAGCGGGTAGACCAGCCCGTAGCTCATGCCGAGCAACGCGGAGCTGAACCCGTAGACCAGCGGGTTTCCGTTCACGGCGAGGAAACCGGCCACGGACAGGCACATCAGAGCGAGCAGCACGATGGTCGTCCTGTGTGGGTTTTGGCGGGCGATGAAGCCGCTGACGGTGAACCTTGGCACGATCACGCCCAGGGTGTACGCGCCGTAGAAGATCGAGTAGCTCAGCCCGCGGCTGGCCGCGTAGGTGGAGTTGAACGACTGCATCGCGGTGAAGACGCAGGCGCCGAGAAAGACCATCACGAAGAACGGCCTTGCCGGTGATGCCAGGACCGTGCGCCACGGCCCGAGCACGGTGCCTTGACCGGGCCGGGAGCGCGGCCAGGATCCGTCGAACTTCCGGGCGAGCAGCAGGAAGAACAGCGTTGAAGCGACGTTGAGCACGGTGGCGGCCAGGAAGATCGTCGAATAGGGCACCGAGACTGATCGGAGGTAGTCGCCGAGGACGGGAGCCAAACCCATGCCCAGTGCGTTGAAGCCCGCCAGGACACTGAAATATCTGCCTCGCGCATCGCCGGGCACGAAGGTGGAGAGCGCGATGGGTGCGGCCGTGAAGAACAGCGCCCAGCCGACACCCAGCAGCACCCCGGCCAGGTAGAGGTACGCGGATACCTGGGAGCTCAGGCATATCGCGCCGGTGCCCAGGGCGTAGACCGCGGAACCGGTCGCGGCCGCGGCGCTCGGCCCGACCCGTTCGCAGAACCGCCCGGTGAGTGCGACGGCCACGATGGCGCCCACGGCACCGCAGGCGAGGATTCGCCCGGCTTCGGCCTCGTCACCCCCGATGTACTTGAGGTAGGCCGGAAGCAGAAGGAGAAACCCGTACGCGATGGCTATGCTCAGCGATCCGGAGTAGAGCAGGGCAACCAGGTTTCGGCTGGCAACGGGGCGTTCGCGTGAAAGGTACATTTTCCCATTCCTTGTGCGGCGGATGTTCACTGTGGCACCGTTCGGAGTGCCCGGGGGAGGCACGGGTCGAGGTCCGCCCTGGAGATCACGCCGAAGCCGGGAGCGGGCCGGCTCCAGTCCGGCACGGACGGGACGGAAAATCGGGAAACGGCCGGTTCGCCGTGACCGCCGAGGAGATCCCACACTGCGCCGCCGAAGCGCGGCATGACGGGCCAGACCAGCAGCGCCAGTCCCTTCAGCCACCAGTAAGCGTCGGTTCCGGAGCGAACCGCGGCCACTTCGCTCGACCACGCGAGGAGAACAGCGACCGCGTCGGCGGATGAGAAGCTGGTGTACTCGAACGCTTTCGCCTGCTCGCGGGCCGCGGACTCGAGGCGCTGGAGCAGGTTGTACGGTGGAGGTCCGGGCTCCCCGGCGAGGTCACGAAGCCGCTCGACAGCGATCCCGGTGGACCGGCTGATCCCGCCGGCCAGGTCGCTGTTCACGGTATTGACGAAGTCCTGCACGTCCAGGCTGCGAGTCTGGCTGTCGGGGCTTACCTTCGCGAGGTAATAGCGAATCGCGTCTGTTACTATTCTCGGTTGGGCGACGATATCGGACACCCAGATGGCATGGTCGCGGCTCGTGGAGAACTTCTCACCCTCCAGCTGGTAGAAATGGTTGACGAGAAAATGGTCGAAGGGTTTGGACGTGGGGTCCAGCAGGGCACCGCCGATCGCGCCGACCAGCATCGGAATGGTGTTGTCGATCCCGAAGCTCGACACCGTCACGACATCGGACCCCGCCGCGAAAGCACTGCTGCCGGCGTGGGTGAGGTCGGCGTGGAGATCGCCGCACAACAGCGAGTAGGGCAGGAGGCCGGTGTAGGAGAAAAGTGACCTCGGTCCCCCGCCATCGGGCGTGAGCGGAACGCCCCAATCACCGGGCACACTGAGCCGCAGCAGCCGTCTGTTGCGGGTCAGGAATCGCTCGGCGATGGCGCGGAACCGTGCCGGGACGGCCATTCGTTCGAGGTGGGCCAGTATCGTAACCGGTTCGGGAAGGCGGAGGAAGAGGCTGGTGACCGGCCGCCAGAGCAGGGGATCTTCGGCCTTCCTCCCCTGTGGTTCGAGCAGCTCCTCCGGACGGAAATGCGTGCCGCAGTCCTCACAGAAATAGCTGGTGACGGGCGAGGCACAGTCCGGACACCGGCCGGAAAGCCAGCATCCGCCGGCGTACCGGTTTGTGACCGCGTCGAAGGGAAGCCGCTCGGTGACGGCGACCACGCCGTTGGACCGCTCCATCCGGCGTACCCACTCGTGGTGCAGTTCCCGGTAGGTGGCGCATGCTGAGCTGCTCACCGGTGAAATGAAGGCGTCGAGTTCGATGTCGAGGGCCGCGAGGTCGCACTCGATGAGCTTGTGATAGTCAGTGCACACCTCCACCGGGTCGCGATTCTGCTCCTCGGCCCGGCGCAACACGTACGACTCGTAGCTGTCCGTGCCGGTGATGATCCACGCCTGGTCTCCCCGGCGCCGCAGATGGCGGGCGATGAGGTCCATCTTCAGGTAGGGACCTGCGATGTGGCCGAGGTGGAAGCGGCCGTTCGGAGTCGGCATGATGGGGATCAGGAGATGCCGCCGCGCGGTGGTGTCCGATCCGGTGGGGAACATCATGGTCCAGCCTCTCCTTGCGGGCCGGTCGGGGTGGGTGTGGGGTGGGCGCCGATCAGTTCGAGTGCCTGGTCGGCGAGACCTGGTGCGAAGCGGTAGCCGGAACCGGAGGAAGCCCCCACCAGTGCGGTTGCCGGCCCATCCAGAGGCGCCACGACCGGCGTCCGGTCGGGCGCGTAGGCATCGCAGAAGACGCGTCCACTGTGGAGGTGTTCGGCGAAACTGGGTACGTAGCGGTTGACGACGGACAGGGCCTTGGCCCGGTCGGCGCTGCTGATCGCCAGGCGGGACGGTTCGGGCGGGCAGTCCCAGTCGTCGGAGGCGAAGCTGAGGATCCACCTCCGCTCATCGGTCCGCGGCAGCAGGAAGGCGTCGTGTTCGAAGAACATCAGTACCGGTGAACCCGCTTCCGGAACTCGTTCCACGTGTAGCGCGGCCACCTTCTTGATCCGGACGTGCTCGAGCAGGCCGGCCCGCGCCCACGGGGCCGACGTGATCCACGGGCCGGGCGCGACGACCAACCTGGCGCCGTGAATGGTCCTGCCATCCCGGCATCGCAGAGTGAACCCGCGTGCGTTCCGTTCGTACTTCTCCACGTGCGTGCCCTCCCAGCACAGGCGTGTGGGCGAGAAGCAGGCCTTGAGCATCGCCCTGGCCACCGCGGCGGGCGAACCGTAGCGGCTGCCGTACGACCGGAAAACCGTCTCACCGGAAGCGAGGACTATCCGGCCGAAGACGGCTTCGAGACGCTCCCGTTCGTGGGCGGTGGCGGGTCCGACCGATCCGTCCACAATCCTGTCCCGGAGATCGTCGACATGGTGGTCGCCGACGATCCAGTAGGTGTCAACCACCGGGGTGTCCAGGCCAGGGGTCCCCAGTCGCAGCGTTCCCCACGCTTCGTTGCTCCGCCGCACCAGGTCACGCTGCGTGGCGTTACGTGCCAACGGGACATCCAAGCCGGCTGAGACGCGACTCGCGGCTCCGCCGGCGAAGCCGCGATCAACGACCAGTAGACGCCAGTCCGGGTGGTAAAGGGTTGCCAGACGCGCCGTGGCCGCCCCCAGCACACCGGCGCCGACCACCACGAGGTCGAAGTCAGGGCCGGCCATCGACATCCCACCACGTGGAGAAGACGACCAGATCGCGGTCGCCGTCATTGAACGCTTGATGCGTCTTGTGGGGGGCGAAGGTGAAGATGTCGCCATGTCGCAGCGAGATTTCCTGGTTGTCGTACACAAGGTGAGCGTCGCCGGACACGACGAACCAGCATTCGGCGACGGCGTGGGTGTCCGGTGGCGTGCAGCCACCTGGCACGACCGTGAAGCGGGAAGCCTTGAATGGAAGCCGGAAACCAGTGTCGTCGCGGAATTCAACCGGCTCCACCGAGAGCCCGGTCGGGAAAACCTCGGGCTCGCCGAAACTCGCCCCGCCGGCTACTCGGGCGTGGGTAAACTCAGATGAATTCATCGAACCGCTCTCCGGAAAAGTATTCGGCTGGCCAGGCCGATTGCTCTGGTTTGTCGCCGAAACGCAGGGCGGAACTCGTTTTCCCAGTGTCGTACCTGCGGTATTCGACAAGACTGTTGATGATGGTCGCGCTGCGCCAGGACAAAAGGCTCAGGTTGGGGTCGGCAGCGCCCCATTCATGCCGCCCGGCGTTCTGGACGTAGATCCTGGAACCCGGCGGGCCGTCCCAGTCCAGCGAATAGTCGTCCGAGATCTTGAATCGTCCTCCGGGCAGGCATATCCTGGACAGCAGGGGCGCCAGGAATTCCGGCGGCCGGTACTCGTATCCGGTGCAGAGAATCAGCGTGTCGGCCACCATGGAGCGAGTAACGCCGCAGGCCGCGCTCTGGGTGGTGACGACCAGCTTGTCCGCGTCGCGTTCCAGGCCGACCAGCTCGCTTTCCGGAAGAAGTCGGTAGAAGTCGCCGTTGCCCTGGACACATTCCATCGTGTATAATTCCCGGTATATTTCCTCCAGGGTGGATATGCTGATTCCGTCACTAGCCAGTTTTTGGTCGTTCAGTAACCGGGCCTTCCGGGTCCCGGTCTCCCCGTGAAAGTACTGTGCGAAGTTCGGGAAGAAGAGCTCGTTCGTGAACGGGGAGTCGTCCAGTGGCAGGAAGTTGGCTCGCCGCGTGATCCAGGTCGTCCTGCGCGGCCTCGCGCGGCCGTCCCGTAACAGGGTGAGGAAGACTTCCGCGCCCGTTTGCCCACCGCCCAGTACGACGACGTCCCGTCCTCGGGTAGGTGGCTTGCGCTGCGTGAACTCGCTGGCGTGGAAAACCTGTTCGCCGAGATGCGGCAGGCACGCTTCGGGAACCGCCGGGGGAAGCCCGGTGCCCAGCACCAGGTTTTCGGCCGTGAAGTGCCCGCGAGTCGTCTCGATGCGGAACTCCTGGTACCGCTCGTCGAAGTCGACCGCGGTGACCTCGTGTCCGAAATTGAGTCCGGGTACCAAGGTGCTCGCCCAGCGGAAGTATTGGTCGTACTCCGCGCGGAGGACGCCTGGAAAGTTCGCCGTGAGAAACCTGTAAAGTCGGTTTTTCGCGACGAGGAACGAGAGAAACGAGTAGGGGCTGGTCGGGTCGACGAGCGTCACCAGGTCTTTCAGGAAGGACACCTGGATGGTCGTGCCCGGAAAATTCAGGCCCGGATGCCATGTGAATTCGGGCCGTCGGTCGAAGAACTCGTAGGTCAGGTCCGGCAGCGGCTCGCTCAGTGCCGCCAGGCTGAGGTTTGCCGGGCCGATGCCGATGCCGGCGAAACTGAGTGGCCTGTCCTGGTTTCGATTCGACTCCTTGTCTCGTCGCCTGGTCGAACCGGCGGTCAATGCGTTAAGCACGTCACCTCCTTGTGGTGCTTGGTGGGAAAACCGACAGTCGGACCGCGGGAGGTCGTGGTTCGAGTTGTCCCGTGTATTGACATTAATTGTGACGGCCGCGGTGTCCAGGGGTTCTTGTGAACTGTGGAACTGATTTCGTGAAGTGCGGATGAGTCTGCCGTAAGCCCGATCGGACGTCGGGAAGTATGGCATCAAGTTCTCCTTCGAGAGGAAATTTTTGGGAGAAACTGATTGATTCTTCATGATTTTGTGCATGCGGAAGAACCGTCGGAACTCCGCTTGTGTCAAAATTCCGGCGGGTATGCGTAAATATCTGTCATCCTGCCGCGATCGGCACCGCTGCCCGTGCATTCCGCGTGGGCAGAAGCCGTCTCACGGAGAGATCATCAACCACGTCTGACCACTGCTTGCCGGGTTGGTGATCACTTCCCCGTGGTGGGGGGCCAGCCATCCGGTGAAGAGTACGGGCGAGGTGGACGCCGCCCGGTTGAGGACCCACAGCCCGATCAGGACGGACAGGGAAAAGACGACCGCGATCACGACCGCGAGGATCAGTCGGCGACGCCGCTCGCTCCGGCGCCATGCGCTCCGGGCGCGCCGGTAGGCGTCGGGTGCGGGGTGGACCCCGGCCGCGAAAGCTTCGAAGGCATCACGGAGCTGGTCTTCGGTGTCGGCGGGGTTGTTCATCGACGTTCCTCCATTGCCTGGGTCAGAGCGGCGATGCCGCGCGAGGTGTGTGTCTTGACCGAACCCACCGAGATGCCCATGGCTTCGGCGATCTCCTTTTCCCGCAAACCGAGCCAGTGCCGCAAGACCAGTGCCTCCCGCTGCCGTGGGGGTAGCTTCCGCAGCGCGACCAGCATGACTTGTTGGTCATCGTGAAGCAGCGCGGAACTCTCCGCCGACGCCACGTTGTCAGGGGGAGGCTCGAGATACCGGCGGGCAACCTGCAGGTGCCGGATGCGCATCCGGGTCAGATTGCAGACCACCGACCGCAGGTAGGATGCCGCGGCATCGGAGGCGCGCAGTTTGCGCCACTTTCGGTAGAGCTGATAATAGGCCTCGGCCACGATGTTTTCCGGGTCGTCCGCACCGAGCAGCGCGGCGAGCCTGAGCATGGACGTGTAGTGGAGATCGAACAAGCGGGACACCGCCGCCTCACGCTGCAGATCGAAGGTCTCCGTGGACGGCGACGTCATCTCGGCGCTGGGAACGCTTTCCAGTCCGGCCCGCGGCTCGTCCGGCTGCACCACGGTCGGGCTCGGACGTGTTCGCTTCATGAAGGATCTCCTCCGGTCGATTCGTGGTGCGACCTGAATCTCAGACGAGGCGGTAGTTCGGTGATATCCGGCCTGCGCGGCGCTCCCAGACGGTCGAGGAGCGCGGTCAGCACCACCGCCACCGCGAGGTTGAGGACGAGTGCGGCGAGCCCGGCGTAACACTCGATCTGGTGGTCTCCGAACCCTAAGGACACCAGGGGCGAGAAACCCTCGTGCACGATCATCGCGCTGCCGGCCATCATGCCGACGGCCCAGCCGCCGAGCAGGGCCAGGTGGTGCATCCTGCGGGTGTACAGGCCAATGACCACGGTCGGCAGGATCTGCAGGATCCAGACCCCGCCGAGCAACTGCAGGTTGATGGCGGCCTGATGGCGCAGCCCAAGGACGAACGCGACCGCGCCGGCTTCGGCGATGAGCGAGACGGCCCTGGCGATGCGCAACTGGCGCTTGGGTGTGGCCGTCTGGTGGAAGTACTCGACATAGACGTTGCGAACGAAGGATGCACCCGCCCCGATCGACATCACCACGAAAGGGACGAGCGCACCCACCACGATCACGCCGAAGACCAGGCCGGCGGCCACCGCGGGCAGATCGGCCGCGAGTAGTTGTGGTACCGCGTCCACGGCGTTGCCTGGCGGGGTAGGGATACGGGCGGCGAGTGCGGCGAGACCGAGTAGCGCGAAGATGCCGAGTACCGCGGTCCACGCGGGCAGGCCGATAACCACCTTCCGGAGGGTTTCCGGTCCCGACGCGGCGAAGCCGGCGATGAGGACGTGCGGATACATCAGGAGGGCAAGCGCCGACCCGAGCGCGAGGGTGGTGAAAGCCCAGTACTGGTCCGGCCCCACGGTGGCGGCGGTGGCGCCGGGTCCCAATGCGGCCAGGTGACGTGCCGCGCTCTCGAACACGGCGTCGGCGCCGCCTTGCCTGACGAGGACCACCGTGATCAGGACGACGGCGGTCGCGAAGATTCCCACCGCCTTGGCCGCCGAGACCACGGTGGGCACCCGCAGGCCGTACCGGTACGTGGCGGCAGCCAGCCCGGCGAACACCGCGACCAGGATGAAGTCTCCGGCGGGACCGGACGGCGACAGCCCGCCCGCGGTCAGGACGGCCTGGATGCCGAGCAGTTGGAGCGCGAGATACGGCATCGTCGCGAGGATTCCGGTGAGTGCGATCACCAGCGCCAGCAGTGGCGAACCGTACCGCCCCTGGACGTAGTCGGAGACGGTAACGAAGCGATGTCGGTGTGCCGCCCACGACAGGCGGGGTAGCAGGACGAAGGCGATCGGGCAGACGATCACGGTGTAGGGGAGAGCGAAGAAACCGATGGCGCCGGTGCCGTAAACCAGGCTGGGCACGGCCGTGAAGGTGTAGGCGGTGAAGATGGTGCCGCCCAGCAGCGACCAGTTCCAGGCGGGGCCGAGTGTGCGGCCGGCCAGTGCCCAATCCGCGAGAGTGGGAAGTTCGTCGGTGGTGCGGAAGCGCCGCGCGGTCAGCGCGAGCAGGGTCATCCCGCCGACGATGCAGAGAAAGGCCACGACCACTACGGCACCATCCACTCTGAGGGTTCATCCATCTGTCAGTTGCGCGCGTATGCTGTTTCGAGGACAGGAGACCGCCGCGAAAATTGCCGCAGTTCGCTGTCAACCACTCCGGGCGGCCCGGCAACTCTCCCACAGGCTCGGGCAGAGGCGTCCCGGTGCCGGGCGTCTGGAAGGAGGACCAGGTGAAGTCACCCGGATCCCGCGAGCGCGACAGGCTGGGAACCCTGCGACTGGTCCTGCGGACAATCTGCCTCGTGCTTCCGTTCGTCGCGTTACTGCCCCTGCCCCTGTACGCACGCGTGGCACCGCGCTGGGGCGGGTTTCCCTTCTTCTACTGGTACCAGTTCGCCTGGATACCCGGCTGCAGCCTGGCGCTGCTGGCCGCCTATTTGCTCAGGAATCGTTCGCACCTGGCGTCGGACAGCCGGTCGCGCAGGTAGGTCCTGCCGGTGACACCCGCGAGCGGGTGAAAATTCCGACGCACGAGTGATTGTCAAGACCTGAACAGAGGAAGATTTTTTAGCCTGGATGCACCAGTGGAATGGTGGGATTGGTGGTGTCGTAACGCGTCGGGTGCTCTTTGACCTGGGACGATGGGACTTGTCGAAGGTTCCATATCGCCGAGTCGAAGGGCATCTGCCGGATGCGAGTATCTCACGATCCGGCTGCGCTGTCGGCCAGGAGAGCCCAAATCGGCATTCGACCGATGCTGGAATTGTGACCGAATTGATAGGTTTGGGGACGCTCCGGGAAGACGAGCGGATATGGAGAAGAAATGAACCGCATCGAAATGGCGACAAACCAGAACGCGGTGAAAACAATCAAACCACTGGAAATTGCGAGGGCGCAGGCCCCGGGGGCAGCTTAAGTGGTCTTCATGTGCATTACGACGCCTGCGACGCTCATCGGCTTCAGCCCCGACAACCGTGTAGGCGGCCTGTCGCCGAATGGCATCGAGCGGATGTCGAGTGACGACATTATCGCGGCTTGCGAAGTCGCCGTCTAATTGCGGTCCAGGTCACCTCGGGCGTTCCAACGCTCGAGGTGACCTGGGCTCTTGTGGCTGACCGTGCGGGACGTGCTACGTGGCTACGTGCTGGACCACCTCGCCTGCCCGGGTAGGGTGGTGGCCGACCAGGATCGCGCCCTCGAATTCCGGATATTCCACCGCGATCGCCCGCCATCGTCGCGCACCGCATCGGTTCTCACACCGCCCGGGACAGTAAGTGCCGCATTCCATCCGGCGAGGCGTCCCCGACCTGCTCCCGAAGGTCCAGCAGTATTGTCGGCGCCCCGCTGTGGGTGGCTTCGTCGAGACCGGTGTCGCTGAACCGGCTTACACGCTGAAGCGAGAGTTTCCGGTCGCAGTGGGGGCAGCGATGCCACCAGGGCCTGCACCCGGACCGCGGAGATCGGGAGTTGTGCGGGGTGACCAGGCCGGATTCGTAGGCGAGGACTACGAGTCGAGCGCGGTCGCGGGCGGGGAGCTTGGTCATGGCTCGCAGTTCCCTGGCCGCCTCGCGACCGGCCTCCCGGATGGCCAGCAAAGCTTCCGGCACCTGTTCGCCCCGTTTGCGGGTCAGGTGGACGGCGAACTTCGGCCTGCACCTTGATGACCGAGATCTGGTGGGTGAGCGAATCGGGCAGCTCCCGCACGATGTACAGCCGTTCCTTCGTTGGCGCGGCGCCGCGCGGTCTCCTCGCGAGTGCGCTCGGTTTCGCCCGGCGCCCGGCCTGTCTCAGCGCTTCCCCCCCGCCGCACCGGTGGCGATCAACCAGGCCAGTTGGAGGACGTCCCGAGACTGCGTGAGCGCCTCGCCCACGGCCCGGTCATGGGTGAGGCCAGGATCACGTGCGGAAGAGCCGCCAGCATGATCACCGAACCCGCCACCGTGACGATGCGGTGTCCCGCCCGCACCGTGGCGTACACCGCGAACAGATAGGCGACGGCAGGTACGTCGAACCCGACGGCTTGGTAACCCAGCGCGCAGAAGCCAGTTACGGCCAGCACCGCGACCGGCGCCCGGCGGCGCGCGACCATCGACAGGCCGCCGGTTATCAACAACCAGCGGGTCGAGATTGGTCGAGGGGTGTTGTCCGGACAACCCGGCGACCAGCAGGGTCGCCACCACGCCTACGGCGATCGCCCAAGCTCTGACGCCGATCCGCCCCCTGCTCATGCATGCACCCCAGCCGGATGTTCGCGCGGGCAACTCCTGCGCGCGGATGATCAGCCGCCGACCGCACACGCGGTAGGTTTCGCGGCTCTTGCCGTGCCCTCGGCAGTCGGCTACGGCACCGGCGGCAGCGTGAATTGTCCGCGTCAGCGGGACGACCGGCGGTGGGGCCGGGCGGACATGATCAGACACGTCCAGTCGTAGGAAGAGAAGGAGAACCTCATGTCCGTCGTGTTCGCGCTTGCCGCACCGGCGGTCGCGTAGGTCTGTGCGACGCCGGCAGAATGCGCGACCCAGGGCGTCGATACTTTCGTCGGGACCCCCGATCGAATCCGGGCCAGCGTGGCTGCACTGGTGGCGCTGGTCGGCGTCGTCATCGGCGGGCTGGTCCTGGCCCGCTCCGCCGGTCGTATCGGCATCGGCACCGGGCGAAGGGGGCCGTCGTGGCCCTGGTGGCGGGGCTGACCGGCGTGGTCAATGGCAAGCTGGTCCTGGCCACCGCCGACGGTGGTCCCGGCACCGGCAACGGAGTGGCCGGTGGCGCCTTGGTCCTGGTGCTTTGCTGGTCAGCGCGGTCCTCGGTGGGCTGGCTCTGGCCCGCTCCCGCCGCACCCGGCTGACCGGCTGACCGGCTGACCCAGCGAACACGAGCGCGTTCGGGTATGCCTGAAGACCGCTTCGCCACATGTCCGGGTAGCTGACCTCAGCCACGTCATCCCGGTCCAGGCCGGTGGCCAGTCGTCGCACGAAGTCTTTCGGTAGGACAGGAAGGTCTTCGTAATCGTCCCGCTCTCGCGGTCTGCTCAGGAGCCGTCGTCCGCTGTGGACAGTTTGGCCATCCAACCTTCGTTCTGGATGGAGATCACCTGTTCGCACCGGGCGACGAAATCGTCGTCGGCACGGGCGTCGCCAGGCGCGACCGCTCGCGCGGCGAGGAGGCGTTCCAGTTCGTCTGCCGTGCGGGTGAATTCGATCTGTTGGTACTCGTAGCGGGAAGCGGCGGCGTGGGCGGTCAGCGCGGTCGCGGCCGTGGTGAGGACACCGATCCACGCGGTCAGCGCGGCCTCCGGGAGCACGCCGACCACGGCCGCCAGGATGGCCGCGGTCACGGCCAGCGCCGCCTCACCGCGCCGGAACGCGGCAAGGCGGCGGGTGAGCTGGGCAGCCTTGGGACGGTAGTAGCCGTCGATTTGGCCGTGTACTCGGACGCCGGTGTAGGAGTCGACATCGGACACCTCCGGAAGTGGCCGGGCGACGGGCGTGAGTCCGGCGGTGTACTTGGCGAGGTCGGCAACGCTGTCGCCTAGTTTTTCCAGCCGCTCCAGGAGGATGCGGTTCCGGTGGGCGTCGCGGAAGGGCGCCACTCCGGCCAGGTAGGTGTAGACGTCGGACTTGATCGCCTCGGAGGCCGAGCGGGTCCTGGTCCAGTCGCGTACCAGCCTGATGCTGGTCGTTCGCCCGAGAAATGCGGCGACGGCCAGCGCCACCGCGGAAGCCACGGCAAGCAGGCGGCCGACCGGGGTGTGGTGCGGGATCACCTGGGCCGACGCGGTGCCCAGGACCGCGCCGGTGATGGTCAGTACCAGCACGGCCACCCGGGCTCGCCCTATTTCGGCCTTGATGCGCCCGGCGGCCTGGGACCACACGCTCTGCCGCTGCCACAGCATGGTCAGGGCTGCGGTTGAGCTGGAATCGCTTGTCATGCGGGTATCTTGCCTCCAGCGATCGACATGGCAAGGAGTATTCGGGCGGTGGATGGCCCAACTTCGTTCGTCTACCGCACCCCGGTGCGCGCCGCTGCGGCGTAGGTCCGCTCGGAGCGCCCAAGGGGACCAGTGTCCGCGAAAGTCCGTTGCCGCGGTGAGACAGTGCGCGCCCAGCGCGGTTCCTGCCTTTCCCCACCCCCGGCGGCGTGCGTGCCCTACCACCCATGGCGTAGGCCATTGGCGTCTCGGTCGAACTCGGCTAGCCTACTTCGTCGTGCCGACCGACCTTCGTCCCGGCGTCTACGTGGAGGAGCGGGAGGTTCGAGCGCTGCCGCCACGGGTGACCTGTCGGGTCGAGGTGCCGGTGGAGCCGGGCGAGATTTCCCCACCGCGGTGGACCGCCGAACACTCGGTGGCCGCTTTCGTGGGGCTGACTGAGTCGGGGCCGGCGCATCTGCCGAGGCCGGTCCACCGCTGGGACGACTACGAGCGGCGGTTCGGCGGGCGGTTGACGGGCAGCTATCTCGGTAAGGCGGTGTTCGGTTTCTTCGCCAACGGTGGGCGGTCCTGCCATGTCGTACGGGCCGACGACGGCGCCGTGGCCGACACCCGGCTCGGGGGACCTCGTGGGTGGTTTCGGGGACCGGTCCGGGCTGGTCGGGCTGGAAACACTCGACGACGTCTCGGCGGTCGCCATACCGGATCTGATGTCCCGACCACGGCGACGAACCGGCTGGCCGTCGCTCGTCGCCGACGTCACCCGGCGACGGCAGGAACACCCGAATCCGGCGCACCTGAACAGCCCAGTGCCCGGGGGTCGCGCCCGCGAAGAGCGTCACGATGATGACCGCGGTGACCACGAGGGTAGCTGGAAGAACTGCGCCTCTCCGTGAGAAGCCCACGCCCACGCCGCGCAAGCTCAGTCCACCGAACCGCGGGCAACAAGCTCGCGACGTTTTCCGATAATTGCGGATAAGATTTCAAATGCGGCGAAGTGAAGGGGTGCGAGCAACTCGGCCGATCGGCTGATGCGGTCGTCGGCAAGGTCAACTACGCTGACGGCGGCACCGTTAATCGCCCAAAGAAGAAGGAGAAGAACCGATGTCGAATGTCACTGCGGCGGCTGAGAAGCTTATCGCGCCGCCGGGACCGGTTAACTGTTCGATCCACACCGGGAACATGGTGTTTGCCGTGACGACCTCCCACAATTTCTGGGGCCCGTTGGCGGAACCGGACAGCGCTGTGATCGAGACTCTGCCCCGTGGAGCCGACGTGGATACATTGGTGAGTCACCGGTCCAATCTTGGTTGATCGTGGGGTCCTGTCCGGTCTTTCGGCCGGGCAGGACCCAACAGCTCTCGTAACTGGTCAGGTCCTGGTGGTGTAATTAGGAATGTGCGGGCAGCCCGGGGTGGCTCTCGGCGAGCATGACGAGGGTGTGAAAGAAGGTGCGGCTGTGTTTCGCGGCGGCGGTGGAGAGGTAGCTGCGGATCGCGCGAAATTGTTCGGCTCCGGTGAGGGAGCGCAGACAGCCGGAGACCTTCTGCCGGAGCTTGATCATCCGGATGTCTCGCTCGGATCCGTTGTTGTCGGGTGGTATTCGCCAGTCTCGGGTGAATCGAAGGTAGTCGTCTTGCCGGTCGAGCAGCCGGTGGGCGAGCGCGTCGTGCCTGCGCATCATCGTGGTGCTGCGCGCGGCGGTGGAGATGATGCCCATCTCGGCAGCCGAGTGGTAGAGCCGGACCTGCTTGTCCAGGGCCTCGGGGTCCAGGGCGTCCGCACCGGCGGCGACCGCCTCGGCGGCCAGTTTCTGCATGGCCACGAGCGCGTCGCCGGCCTGGGTGGTCCAGCACCAGTCCGGCTCAGGGGCGGCGGTGTCGGCGACAGCAGCCAGTTCACGCTGGGCGTGGGCGCAGCAGAGCTGGTGTTCGGCATTGATGTAGCTGTCGTAGGGGGCCCACGCGTCGTGCACCACCATGCCACGGAACCGGCCGAGGACGCCCGCTTGTCCATGCCGTCGCTGCCGCGCTTGGGGTGACAGGTGATCAGGGTGTACTTGTCGGTGCGGACCCAGTGCGGCTTGCCCGCCACCCGCAGGCCGGTCTCGTCGAACCCGGCCATATCAGCGGCGGCGATGCGGTCTTTGACCTGGTCGAGGAACTTTTCCAGCCCGTCGGCGGCGCGGCGGGTCATGGTCGCGACGGTGCCTGCGGTGACCGGGGTACCGAACAGCTCGGCCAGCGCCTGGGCGGTACGTTTCTCGGACAGGAACTCCCCCGACATACCGGTAGAGGATGATCGCGGTGATCCGCGGCCCGTACCGCACTGGCGAGACCACGCCCTCGGGTGCGGTGCCGCGCGTGGTCGTCCCACCCGCGCAACGGCGGCTGATGAGCTGGTGTCCGGTCACCCGCACCGTGATCGGTGGCAGGTCGAACACCTGACGCCGTTTGATACCCACCTCGGGCGCGGGCCAGGTCCGCTCCGCATCCAGTACCGGGGCCGGGCTCGTGCCGCCTCCGCTCGTCCGGATTGCCAACCAGCGCCAACGGCGACCCCGGATGTCCCGGCTGACCGCCCGGCTTATGGCCGCTCTTACGGCGCGGCGACTTCGGCGCGGGCTTGGCAAACGGCGAGTCCGACGAAGGGAACTTCGACGAGTTCCGGCTGTTCTGCCCCAGCCGGCCCTTCAACTCCGCGTTCTCCGCTTCCATCGCCTCCACCCGCGCCGTCAACACCTCAACCATCGCCCGGAAGTCCGACACAACCGTCCGAAGCTGCGCGTTCTCCGCAGCAAGCTCCTCACCGGACGGATGCACATCGCCAGGCACAACACCATGATCGACGAACCAGGCGGAAGATCAACCCGCCACGCGTCAAAGGGCCTGACCAGTTACCGGCTCTCACAACTCTTGGAGTGTTTTCCTGATGTCGAGTGACAATGCGGAGACGAATACCTTCGAGGTTCCGATGGATGGGTCTTTCTTCCAAGACCCCTATAGTGTCTATCGGACATTGCGCTCACACGGCCCGGTACACCAGGTCCGAGGTCGTGGGGGCACCAACTGGCTGGTCGTTGGATACGACGCCATTCGAGCCGGGCTCACTGATCTGCGACTGAGCAAGAGTGGCGAGGCGTTTGCGAAGCGAGCGCACGCAAAGATGGGCGAGGTGACAAGCGAAGTCGTGTCCGACACCATGGCCCTGAACGATTCCTTCGCCTCCCTCGTACGCGAGGTGGTAGCACGTCATCTTGGATCGCCTGCCAACGGGAATCCGCGTGAGCGGTTCACCGAGATAGCCAACGCACTTCTTGATTCTGTCGCACGCCCGGAAGTTCCCGTCGATCTGGTGTCCCAGTTCGCGTTGCCCTATGCGGTTCGCGTGGCGAGCGAAGTGGCCGGGATTCCCGAACACGACCGAGCCGACTTCATCGAGTGGTTTCGGATCGACGCCATGTCCGACGACGATCGTTACACCGACAGAACTGTGTTCAAACAGATGCACAGACGGATCACCGGGCTGTTGACCGAGCGTCAAATCGAACCGCAGGAAGACCTGATCACCGCGCTTGCTGCCAAGATCACGTCTGGCGCGGGAGCGACCGAGGAGCACGTCGCCTCCAGCACGACGTATATCCTTCTACGGTGGGTCACCAATATTTGCGACTGTGTAGTCAACAGCTTCCATGATCTGCTGACGAACCCGAACCAACTGAAGAAGCTGCTTGATGACGACCTGCTGGTCGCTCCTGCCATCGACGAGTTACTTCGACTCAACGCTACGACTATCATGTCGGCGGCTCGAATCGCCACCGAGGATCTCCGCCTCGCCGGAGCGGACATCGCGGCGGGCGACGTCGTTTTTTTCGCGCTCGGCTCCGGCAATCACGACGACACCCACTTTGCCGACCCGGACGTCCTGGACGTGACCCGCTGCCCACAAGACCATTTCGGTTTTGGCCTCGGCCGACATCGCTGCCCGGCGATCGGCTACGCACAGCAACAGACCGAGACCGCGCTTCGGGTTGTTCTTCGACGCTTTCCGGCACTGCGACTGGCGGCGGATCCGGCTGAACTGGTGTGGTATGCCAGCGCCTTCCGTCACACGCTCAAGAGTCTCCCGGTGGTCCTGCGGCCATGAACAGCGCCCGATCGAACAGCACGACGGCCCACGAATTTTCTGGGCCGGCGTCCGCATGCCGGGACAAAGATGTCCCAGGTTCAGTGGATAGGAAGTAACATGGCCCTATGGCGGAAGCAGACCTGCACTCGGGCAAGGGACAGTGCCGAGCTCGACCGTGCTTTCCGAGCGATTGAGCGACTGACCGCCGTCGGCGCCACGCTGGGTGCACTCGAATGGCTGGCGATATCCAGGTCGATGGATGACAGGGGAGTGTTCGCATGGCCGATCCAACGCGGCAAGGGTCCTGGTGGTTGGGAAAAACAGCGTAAAATCCTTGACAAGATCCTGGCGCACCCATGGTTCACAGCCGTGTTGACAACCAGACTTCTCGCCTGCTTTCCGCTGTTGCTGCCCAATACCGGACACGGTACCCGCCGTGCCTGTTTGGGCATTATGGTGGCCAGTGATGCCGCGCTGGTCAGGCGCACCAGCTACGGCCTCGACGGCTCCGATGACATGGCTAAGATCAATTTCTGTGTCGCCCTGATCGAGAAGTTCTTTCGCGATGACCGGGACTCACGTGAGCTCGCGATTGCGTTCGCCGCTGCGCAGAGCTGCCTTTCGTACTTCGTCGCCGGTGCGGCAAAACTGACGTCTCCAACCTGGCGCAGTGGCGCGGCCATCTCCGGGATTACCCGTACCCGGGCATATGGCGACAGGTTTCTTTACCGAATCGTCAAGGACCGACCGGGCCTTGCCCGGCTCCTGGCGTGGCTGGTGATGCTCATCGAAACCCTGTTCCCGACGGTGTTGGTCGCGCCTGCCCCGATCGCACGGTTGATCTTGCTCAGCGGTGCCGGTTTCCACCTCGCAAACGCTCGATACATGGGCCTGCCCAGGTTCTTTTGGTCTTTTGTCGGCAGCTATCCAGCGGTCGCGTGGTGCGCCAAGAACGTGTTACCCCGACGGCATGAGAAGGGATCGGGCGCATCATGACGTCCGACCGCGGCAGTTCGTGGACTGCGAAGCTACACGCGTTCACGTTGCCAAAACTAGCATTGCATGTGGTGTTACCGACGTGGCTGGCCTTGACGTGCTTCAATCAGGTCGATGAGCCGATGTGGCTCATCAGACGAATCGATCCACATGGCGGAGCCATCCCTATGTGGCGGTTCTTCGCACCACGACCCGGAATGCATGATCACTACGTATTGTATCGGAACAGGATTTCGGAAAACCAGAACACCCCTTGGCAGGAGCTGTACGTTCCCGGTGAGCGACACTGGTCTCACATCACCTGGCTCCCGCGGCGGAGGCTGGACAAGGCAGTCCTGGATGCCGTAGCGGAACTACGTCGGTACGGTGACCGGACAACGGACATCGCGCAATTTCAGCTCACCGTTCCCTACCTGTGCCTGCTCAACATGGTGACGAACACGGCGACGCATCACACCGATGCCAGAGAAGTCCAGTTCGCGATAGCTCTGGCGGCCGGCTATGACGAAACAGAAGCGCCAGAGGTCGTTTTCCTGTCGGATTTCCATGCGCTGTCACCATCGTGATGTCGACCCCATCGGCGTGACGTGTTGATCTCGATGGAGGTGTGGGTGGAGCGCGGCGTTCCTATACCTGTCCGGCGGACAGCCGTGCGTGGAGTTGACGGCAGCGGGCCTTCCAGCCGGTCTCCGAGATGTCCTCCAGGCACCGGGCGAGCAGAGCGAGGGCTTCCGCCGTCACGTTTTCGGCGACGATCGCCTCCTCATGCCGTTCGAGGTTTTCGGCGATGCGGCGGCGCGTCCCGGCTTCGGCGACCGAAAGCAGGTTCAGCGCGGAGATTCCGGCGACCAGATCAAGGTTCAGCAGCGTCGGGATCAGCCTGCGGCCGATCCCGACGTCGTCCGCGGCGTTGGCGGTTTGGACGCACTGGGCGAGGAACTCCGGGTCCGCGGGGCGGTCACGATAGAGGTCGGCCAAGTGCTCGGCGGCGAGCCGCTGCACCCCTTGTTCGTCCGAGGAGAGCAGCTCCAGCGCTACCTCCGGGTCGACGCCACTGCTGGTGAGGGCGACCACCGCACGTTTCCGGATGTTCTTCTCCTCCAGTTCGTCGGTCGCGATCTTGATGGCGATCGCCTGCTCCTGCGCGTTGAGACGCTCGCCTTGGACGGCCAGACGGGCGATCGCGGCGCGCCGGTTGCGTTCTTGCTGTGCCTGCAGCGTGAGGTGGAAGAGGATCGCCAGTTGACGGCGCAGGATCTGGGGGAACGTGCCGTAGCTGAACGGGATGACGGTCAGCTGCCACGAGAACTCCATCTCGCGGATGGTTTCGAGCAGCAGACGATCGTCCTCGGCGCGCAGCTCGGTGGCGTCGGTGAGGCTGTTCCGCAGCACGTCGTACTTGGTGTATGTGCGGTCGAGGCAGAGAACGAGGAACGGTTTGCCCGCCGATCTCGCTTCCCGGAGTTCGGTGCTCCAGGTGATCTCGCCGTGCTTTTCGATGATCACGAACACGCACAGGTCGGCGGCCCGGACGGTGATCTGCGAGTTGCGCGACCAGCTCGAATCGGCGGAGTTCAGGTATTGGACGCCACCGGCGAGGTAGTGCAGGGGCTCCCCGCCGAAGCCGCCGATCACGTCGGCGAACTGATCCCGCACGTCGGCGGTGTCACTGGCTCCGCACAGCATGACTCTGAGCACGGCATCCCTTCGGCCCGGCGATCGACAGACCGGTAGTCGCGCGGGCCTGGACGGCCGTTACCGGGGAGGGGAACGAGAAGTCCCTGGCACGGGCGTTACCGTCTCCGGAGTCGGCCGATGCGGACGCGATCCACGGCTGTTCTTTCCTGCTCCCGAATCTTGGTTTGTCCGTCCCGGGCCGTTGCCATACCCACGGATCGCGTGCGTCGTCCTGGGAGACAAGGGCGGCACTGTCCTGGTCGACGACACTCTGGATCGATGCTGTCCACTTCCCGACAGGATTCCGGCACCGGCGGCGAGGACACTTCGACTTGCGGCATGCTGGCGACATGATTCACCCGGGAAAGCGGATTTTGGCCGTGCTCGCCGCGGCGCTGTTGACGTCCCCTGCCGCGGCTACGGCGGTTCCGCGCGACAGCGTGTTCTTCCGGGAGGACTTCGATCACCTGCCTCTCGGACAGGTCGAGGCAGCTCCCGCCTGGACCACCGACGTCGACGGCGGCAGCCTCCACATCGCACCCAGCGCGACCGGGCGCGGCCATGAACTGCGCATTCACACGGACGGGAACGGCCATGCGTTCCTTGTGGTGTCCGGCCTGACGCCGCCCGCCAACAGTTTCTGGGTTCGCTTGCGCCTGCGCGTGGCCGCATTCCCCACCGCACCCGACTGGGCCCACTGGACCGTTGCCGAGGCTTCCGGCTCCGGCTCGCCGACGTTGGTCCGCCCGCTTGGCGGCCAGTATGTGCCCGGCTCTGGCAGCAACTTCTGGGGAGTGGGGTCCGATTTGGGCCCCACCGGCGACTGGACCGCCTGGCAGGCTTCCGTGCCGGCCGTCGGCGGAAGCTGGCGGTGCGTGGAATTCCACCTCGACGCCAGCGACAACCGCGTCACCGTGTACCTGGACGGCATCGAACAGACCGCACTGGCAGTCTCCACGAAGCACCATGGCGGGACGTCGGACAACTTCGTCTTCCCGCGGTTCGACACCCTCAAGCTGGGCTGGCAGCTCTACCAGGCCGATCCGACGCCGTCGTCCTACGACGTCCAGGTGGATGACGTGATCATGAGTACGCAACGCGTGGGTGAGTGACCGTCCGATGAGGTCGGCGACCTGGCCGGCGACGCGGGTGGTGGCGGCGATGCCGGTGGGGTTGGTGAGGGGGTCACTCGCCGGTTTCCCGGCCGGCAGGCATGCACGTCTGTTCACGGACCTGTTCGCCAAAAAGCTTGACCAGCAATCGGCGGAACAACCGCCCTGGCACCGCACTTCCGTTTGCGAGCGTTCGTGGTCCCATGCGGCGGCCTCGGTCAGCCGGTGAAGTCCTTCGTGAAGCCCTGCCAGACAGCGTCGTAGTCCGGCTGCCGGTGGGCGGCCGAGGCGGCGGCGGAGGTGAGGCGCAGCGGCAGCCGGGTCTCGAACATGAAGGCGAGCGTGTTCTCGATCTTCTGCGGAACGAGTTCCCGGTTGCTTGCCTGGTGGTAGGTGGTGGCGTCCGGCCCGTGCGCCGTGAACGAGTTGTGCAGGCTCGCGCCGCCCGGCACGAAGCCGTCCGCCTTCGCGTCGTAGACGCCGCGGACCAGCCCCATGAATTCGGTCATGATGTTGCGGTGGAACCACGGCGGGCGGAAGGTGTCCTCTCCCACCAGCCAGCGCGGGGGGAAGATGACGAAGTCGGCGTTGGCCGTCCCGGGCACCTCACTCGGCGAGGTCAGCACCGTGAAGATGGACGGGTCCGGGTGGTCGAAGCTGATCGTGCCGATGACCATGAACCGGGACAGGTCGTACTTGTACGGGTGGTAGTTGCCGTGCCAGGCCACGACGTCCAGCGGCGAGTGGTCGTACTCCGCCGCCCAGAGCGCGCCGCCGTACTTCTGGACGACTTCGACCGTGCCGGCGATGTCGTCGAAGGCGGCCATGGGCGCGAGGAAGTCGCGGTGGTTCGCCAGACCGTTGGCGCCGAGCGGGCCGAGCTCGGGCAACGTCAACATCGCGCCATAGTTTTCCATCACGTAGCCACGGGCGTGGCCGTCCGGCAGCGCGACGCCCCACCGGAGACCCCGAGGCACCACGGCGATCTCACCCGGGCTCACCCGGAGTACGCCCAACTCGGTGCGCAGCAGCAGGATGCCGGATTCGGGGACAAGCAGCATCTCCCCGTCGGCATTGACGAAGTAGCGGTCCGTCATGGATTTCGTGGCCGTGTACTGGTGGATCGCGATGCCGGTCTGCGCCTCGACGTCGCCGTTGGCGGCGATCGTGAACAGGCCTTCGACGAAGTCCGTGGGGGTCGCCGGCGCGGGTGGCGGGTCCCACCGCAGACGGTTGGGGTTCAACGGCACCTCCCGCAGCGGCGCGGCCCGAAGGTCGCCGGGCCCGATGGGGACGAACGCCGAGTGGGCCGCCGACGGCAGTTGCCGGTACACCCAGGTCCGCCGGTTCATCCGGCGCGGTGCGGTGAAGGCGGTACCGCTGATCTGCTCCGCATACAGCCCGAGCGGTGCTTTCTGCGGGGAATTGCGCCCCACCGGGAGCGCACCCGGGACCGCCTCGGTGGAGTGATGGTTGCCGAAGCCCGAAAGATAGGACAGCACCGAATCCCCCGAATCCCCCGAATCCCCGGAATCCCCGGAATCCCCGGAATCCCCGGAATCCACTGTCGGACTCTGCGGGGTCGCAGGCTTCTCCTGTGCCGCGGTCATGGCCTCTCCTTCTTTCTCGTTCACGAGGTGCCGGTGGTTCCCGCCGGGAGCACGCGGCCACTCACCTGTCCGAAATCAACGCGACCACCGTCCGGTGCGGGCGCGGACGCCGAGACGGTGACCACGTCGTGGTCGTGGAGGTAACCCCGCCGCTCGCCGCCGGGCAGGTCGATCGGATCCTCACCGTTCCAGGTCAGCTCCAGGAAACAGTCATGGCCCGACCTGTCCCACGACGAGATCGTCCCGGTCCCGTGGAGATCGCCCGTTCGCGGCGAAGCGCCGTTCGACGTCAGGTGGGCGAGCTGCCGCGCCGGTGTCCAGTACACCGGGGCGAAGGCGGGAGTGGACACGAGGTGACCGCCGACCGGCAGGTGCCGCCAGTTCGGCTTGAGCGGCTCATCGCCCGGACGCAGGATCCGGCTGGCGTTGCTCGCGTGCTCGAGGGACGAGTGGAAATCGACGAAGTCCGCGACCTCGACCGGCAGGTGCGGCTTCACGTCGCGAACCGGGACGAGGTGGAACTCGAGGCGGGTGGGAACATCCGGACCCCGGGTGTCGAGCAGGTCGAGCACCGCCGCCCGGGTCGACGACCGCGCCTCGGGTCCGCGGGCGAGGAAGGGGTTCAGGCGAGGGGAGTCGACGATCGGGTCACCCAGGGCTCCGGCCAGATCCAGAACCATGTCGCCGACGGCGACGCCTGCTCGCGGCCGCTCGGTGCCGACCGAGAACACGCCGAACGGAAGGGAAGAGTGCGCTGGGTTCACAGATGTTTCCCGCCGTCCACGACGAAGGTGGTCCCGGTGGAGATCCGGAAGTGAGTGACCGCGCCGACGATGGCGACCGCCACGTCGTCCGGGTCGACGACGACCTGAAGCGGTGTCCCCGCCGCCTGGGCGACGACGGCCTGCCGCTCACGCCCAGGCACGAATCCCGTGTCGACGGCGGCGGGTGCCACACCGATCACTCTGATCGCGGGACCCAGCGCGCGGCCGAGCGACATGGTGAGGTTGTCGAGCGCGGCCTTCGCCGCGCAGTAGGCGACGTTGCTGCCCGAGGCCGTGCTCCCCGAGATCGACGACACGTTGATCACCACCGCGTCGCCCGTGCCCGCCAGCAGCGGGGCGAACGCCCGGACCGTGGCGAAGGGGCCGCGGACGTTGATCCGCATCAGCGAGTCGAACAGCTCGTCGTTCAGCGCCTCCAGGTCGGCGTGGGCGACCTTCCGCGTCGCGCCGGCCGAGTTGATCAACACGTCGCACCGGCCGTATTCGCGTTCGACGAGCTGCGCGACCTCTTCGAGTCGCCTCGAGTTCTCAACCGGCATCGATACCGGGCGATGGCCATCGCCCGGAAGGCGGGCAACGAGGTCGGCCGCCCGGTCCGTTCCGCGATGGAACCCGACCACGACCGATGCCCCCTGCGCGGCGAGCCGGCATGCCGCCGCGGCACCGATACCGCTGCTTCCGCCGGTCACCACGGCAACCTTTCCCGCCAGCGGCAAGGTCCCAAGGCCGCCGGGTCGTGCTTCACTCATCTTGATCACTCCATCCGCGCCGGGTCAGGCACCATGCACCGGCACCAGAGACGGTAGTTCGGGTAGTGCCCGGCGCCGATGAATGCGATCGACGGCTTGGCGAGAGGTCCTGGGTGCCGCGGTGGGTGATCCGCTGGATCTCGGAAACCCGGCGGCCGGTCCGTCCCAGTACCAGGGCCGTGGTCAGACCGACCGGGCCGGCACCGGCGACGATCACGTCGTGGTCGGCGACCTGGCGCTGAACAGGGGAATCAGACATTCCGATCCCTTCTGTGCGCGGATGCCTCTCGGCGAAGAGCGGTTGTCGCCCACGAAGGACGTTACGAATAGATGGCCGCACATCGGAACACCTTCGCGCACGATTCCGTGATGCGGCACGCCAGGTCCCAAGAAGCGGTACAGACCCTGAACTCCGTCGCGAACGCGCTGCGAGTCCTCAGTCTCGCCCACCAGGACGGTACGGTGACGCCGCAGGCGGAGCGCGTCGGCCGGGAGTTCGGCGGCCCGTTGGCGACCATGCGCGACTACGTCACCGGCATCGACGCCCCGACCTGGCCGCCCGCGCCGGAGACCGCCTGTCCGCGGATTCTCGGCGCGAACGGGTCGAAGACTTTCCAGCGAACAGAAGCCATCCCGCGCACCTGACGATCGTCACTCGGCCAGCAGGTCCTGCAGTTCCTGGACGGCCCGGGTGAGCTCGTCGGCGAAGCGATGCATCTCGTCGGCGACATGCCGGGGCGTGCTCAGGTAGATGTTCCAACGGTCCGGCAGCAGTACGTAGGCGACGCCGATGCACTGGGGGCTGGTTGAGCCGAACCCGAAGTACTGGATGTTGTGCGACGGTGCGGAACTGGTGCTCAGGTAGTCGTTCCGCATGATCAGCCAGCCTGGCGACGCGTACAGCGCCGGTACTTCGTCGACGCCACGCCGTTTCTGGATCCGCTGCAGCTCCCACAGGTGTTGTTCCGGCGCGTCACCCGCCTGGCACTCCTTCGCCCGCGCCGCGTGCTTCGCCGCCGCGGCACGGAAGGCCGCCCGCCGCGCGTCGGCGGACGTGTTCGGGTCCTCCACTGCCGCGACGAACGCCAGCACTTCGGGGGTGACGACACGCATCGCCTCGGTCCGGCCGTTGCGGTACTGCCGGGTCGCGATGGACTCGTAGGTCGCGCCGTTCAGGCCCTTGGCCCGCTTGTGCGCGAGCTGGTATGCCATCTGCGCGAAACCGTCCGGTGACATCCCCAGCTGCTTCGCGCGGTTGGCACCGAAGTCGAACGACACCGTCTTCGTGGCCGTCGCATCCGCGTACGCGGCGAAGGACTCTCCAGCCGTGCGAGCGTCTTCGCGCAACGCGTCGTCCAGTACGAACTTGACAGGCTCGAACGCCGGCACGCCTTCGGGCGCTTCGCGCGATGTCCGTTCTTCGCTCAGCAGCGCGTCGGTGAAACTGAGGATCGTGGTGCCGTCCAGCTCGCAGTGCTCGACGTTGATCCCCGCCGTGCCGTCCTCGAACACGACGAACGAGACGGCCTTGTCGAACCACCGGTTCCCACTGTCACCGTGCAGCAGCTTGTCGCACGCGTCCTGGGTGTCCGTCGGTGCGAAGTCCTCCAGGCAGAGACAGAACAGTGCCGTTTCGATGGCGTCGAGCGCCTCGGCGTTGCCCGCGGCCAGCAGTGCCGCCCTGCTCGACGCCCAGTCCGCTCGCGCCTTGGTGGTGAAATGCCCGACCGCGGTCGTGGGGTCGTCGACGACCTTGCCCGTCTTCACGATCGAACGCAGCCCGGCCGCCAGTTGCTCCGGGTCGTACGGTCGGCCGTCCGGCGCCAGTACGTCCATCCGGAACGGCGTGTTCCGGAAGAACACGAGGACGTGCCGCGCGTTCGAGGGACCCGGCCAGTCCTCGCGATACGGCGTGCGCGCGGTGTCCAGCACCTGGCCCGGGATCCGGGTCGCGGAGAAGAGGAACTTGTGCTGCACCATCGACTGCGGCTGCCCACGCAAGATCACCGGCGCGACCAGCTCGTCGTCGAGCTTGAGCTTGTAGTCCACCGCGGACGCGACCAGCTCGGCCGCGCGTTCGACCTGCCCGAGCGGGGACGGCTGGAACAGGAAGAAGAAGTTGGCGTTGAGCGCGATCCGGTCCCGGCGGCCGAGGTAGCGGTACCGCCAGAACGCGTCCAGCCAGCTGAGCACGCCCTCGGACCGGTCGTACGCCTCGAGCGTCGCCTGCAGTTCGTGGGCCGGGCTTTCCGGCGCCAGGAAGTCCGCGACGGCCGCTTCGGTCCGCGCGAGCTCGTCCGCGGTCAGCAGCGGCGTGCACCACTCGAGGAACCGGCGGCAGCTGCTCTCGAGCGTGGGCAACGGGACCCGGGGCAGGTTCTCCTCGTTGCCGAACGTGCGGGCGGACCACTCCGGACTGCTCACGGTCATCCTCGTTTTCACAGGGTGTTCAGGGTGGATGCGAGCCTGGTGGCGACCCCGCGCGGCCCCGACACGTAGAGCTGGGCGTACAGCCAGCCCTCCGTCTCCAGCCCCTGCGGATCCACCCCGGCCGCGGACAGCGTGTCCAGGATCCGCGTTTGCTCGTCCTCGGAGGCGAACCGCCGCTGCCTGAACACGCCGTGGATGCTAGCGGTCTCGTACCCCAGTTCTTCGGCGAGACTCGCCGCCACTGGTTCGTAGGAGAACATCCGCAGCACGAAATGCGCCATCCACGGCCGCGCGCCCCGCGCGACGCGGGTCAGCGTCTGCTCGGTGACGTACCCGACGCAGCCGGTGGAGACGACGAGGTCGACGTCGTCCAGGATGGCCTGCTGATCCTTGTCCGGGTCGTTCGCCTCGAGATCCGCGTGGATCGTCTCGTCGAGGAACCCCGTGGCGTGCGCGTACTCCAGCGCGGGCGCCGACGCGTCGAGGCCGACGAACCGGACGCTGTCGGCCCCCGCGTGCGACCGCACCAGCCGGCGGTCGCGCGTGAGCAGCGCGTCGTGATCCAGCGTGTCCGCTTCGGCGTAGTACTCGAACAGCTCGTCCATCGTCGTGTCGCACCGGTGCAGCGCCGCGTTGATGCCGTACGAGCACCCGACGTCGAGTACGGTCGGTTCGGCGGCGCGCCGGCCCGCGCGGTACACCTCGATCAGTTTCGTGAGATACGGCTTTGCCAGCTGGGGAATCTGATAATCGAGCCTGCGCAGAGTGCCGAAAAAAGCGCGAGGATCCGGTGCGGTGTAGATGTCGTCGAAGGAGATCTTGCCGGTCGAGTCGAAGGACATGGGGGGCAGCTCCTGACGTCAGTCGAGCAACTTGTCGCCGCGCACGGCCTCGGCGAGGTGTTCGGGCAGAACCCGGCCGAAGAGCTGTCTCGTCCGCGCCGGGCTGCCGATGACTCCAGGACCTTCACTGTAGGCGAAGATCGCCGAATGACGGGCGATGGTGCCCTCCACCGTGCTGACCCGGTGCAGCGAATACCGGCCGCGGAACAGCTGAAGATCGCCGGGACGCAGATCGAGTCGACGCACGAGATCGCTTCCCCCGGCCAGCACGGCCCGGACGTCGCCGAAGTTTTCGCTGGTGGCGGATCGGATGTTCGGGCAGTACTCGAAGCGTCCACCGCCGTCCGCCTCCTGGATGAGCATGCTCACGGTGAACTCGTTCGTGTCGAAGTGCCACGGGTGCGCGCGGCCCGGCGCGATCACGTTGAGCGTGAGCCCGGACAGCGGGTCGGCGAGCTCGTGCAGTTCGGGCAGACCGAAGCAGTCGGCGACGAACCGCTGGAACACCGGGCTGGTGTAGAGCTGCTGGATGATCGCGGTCGCCGGGATACGATCGCGTGTCACGAAGGCGTTGCCGCGTTCCATGATGATGCGACCGGGGTGGTGGTCCGGCAGCGGCGTGTCGAGCGCGATGTTGTAGGCGTTGACCCGTTCCACCGTGGCGTACGCATGCGGCGCGAGGGCGGCGCACTCGGCGCGCAGGATGCTTTGCAACTCCGTGCGGATGAAGCCCTTCACCACGCTGCAGCCGACTTCCCGCAGCTCGGCCCGGGTGCGGTCAACGATCTCCCGCCACGCCGCGCCGCCCGGTTCGGTGAGCGGGTAGCTGCCGGTGTCAACGAGGTCGAGTGCGGTCACGACTTCGGAGATGCTCATCGACGTCCTCTCGCGGGGTGGAGCTGCCCTGCTTACCCTGGTCGTGGAAAACGTGTAGCACAGGATTCGTTCGGGTGACCCTGAGTTTGTGACCGGTCACACTGCGATCGCGGCCCCGCCTCCGGCCGTGCGGGCGACCGGGGTTCGCGTCCCCCTGGCTCCCACCGCCGGTGTTGACCTGGTGTTTCTGGTTGTCCCTGGTTATCCGGCGACGCACTCTCGCCGGGCTGCGCCTATCCCGATTTTATCGGGCGCCGCGAACGCGGAACTCGCCCGCCGTGAATGATCCTTCTATGTCAGGCGGTTTGTGTTTGTTGGTCTTGGTTTTGTTCACAGGCGACCACCGCGATGCTTCGAAAGGCCCTCGCCGAGCTGTCGCTGGAACTGCAGCAGGCCCACGAGGAGCTGGCCGAACTCAGCGGCGTCACTCGGCTGCCTGTCGCAAGTGACATGCCGACGCAGCCCTGACCAGCAACTGGACTTCGACCCAGCTCGGCAAGCCGCCGACGCGGCGAGATGATCACCGTACGAACGGGAGTTTGGTGTGCCCAACGACCTCGTCGTCACCACATTGCCCGCGCGCGTGCTGATGTCGCTCAAGCCCGAGTACTACGAACTGATGTGGCAGGGCCTGAAGACCCACGAGTTCCGCCGCCGCTATGGCAAAGGCCAGCCGACCACCTGGTAGGTGTATCTGACGGCGCCGGTGTCGAAGCTGATCGCGGTGATCGACCTGGACGAGGCCGTAGCCGGCCCGCCACGATCGCTTGCTGACATCGCCGAACGTGCCAACCCGGGGAACGGCGAGTCCGTCTACGCCTACCTCCACGACGTCGAACTGGCCCACGCGATGCCGATCCGCACGATCCGCGAGTACCCCGGCTTCACCGCTGACGAGCTGGCCACGATGCTGGACGGGTTCCAGCCGCCACAGGGCTACACGCTGATCGACAAGCACGAAGACCGGGCGCGCGTGTGCGACCAGCTCACCCGGGTGCCGGTCGTCCGCGAGCTTGTCATCCAGCACCCAACGTGGACGGGTGGCCAGACGCTCAGCTGGTGAGTGAGAGGGGCGTGGGGCTGAACCGGCCGGAGAGCAGGTCGTCGAGCAGGGCAGGCAGTTCCGCGGGCAGGAGCTTGTCGCCGCACTGCCGCAGCTCGTCGGCCGGCCACCAGCGGCGTTCGATCAGCCCGGCCTTCTCGTTCTCGGTGGGCTGGAGCGCGACCTGCGGCACGGTGGTGGGGGTGCGGCCGAGGAACACGTGCTCGATGTGGTGGTGGTCGCGGCCCTTGTCGCGGAACCGGGATTCCCGCACCCACAGTTCGCGGCCGAGGGCGGGGAGCAGGATTCCGGTCTCCTCGGCGACTTCGCGGCGGGCCGCGGCCTGGAGGTCCTCGCCGTCGTCCAGGCCGCCGCCGGGCAGTTCCCACCAGTGGTGTTCGGAGTCGGCGGGGTCAAGGGCGTGGATGAGCAGTACGCGGTCGGCGGGGTCCAGCAGAAGGACGCGGGCGCCGATGCGGGGCGTGACGGTGCTGGTCGGGACAGACATCCTGCGGCTGGTCCTCGCGGTCTCGGCTGACGGGGCGTGTGCTCCGGCAGAACCGGCCGGTCAGAACAAGGTGGGCTCCGGCTCGGCAGGCGTGGCCGCCGTGGCGGGGTCCGACGTTAGCAGCGCACCGGTGGCGGTCAGCATCAGGCGCACGGCGAGTCCCGAATGGTCGGTGAGTCGGGAGCCGTCTTCGGTGAGTTCCCTGGTCTCGTGGACGTACTCGCAGCCGGTGAGCCGCTCGGCCAGGGCGGCTGAGCCACGGTGAGGATGACCGACAGGTCCGGCCGGTAAACGCCGTGGTTGAGCTGCCACACCACCTCCGCCGACAACCCGTCAAGACCTTGCAGCACCAGCGAGGACGCGACGTAACGGTCGCACACCACAACCTGGCCCTCGCGTAGTGCGGGCACGATCTCGGTGGCGAACTGGTGATGCCGGTCGGCCGCGCACAAGCAGGCCAGGGCCATCCCGTGGTAGGTGCCGTGCCGGGCCGGGCCAGCTCGCCCAGCGGCGCGCGGGACGGCTGCGTCGTCGCGTGCACCGGCACCCCGGCCGCGGTCAGCGTCTCGGCGACCGACCTCCTGCAATGGGTACCTGCTCACCACCGAACGCGTCGCCGACGCCGCCCTCGAAGGCCGGCTGCCCGGCCAGGGCCTGCGCAAGATCGACCTCGCCGAGGACTACCAACCCGCCTGGAGATCGTCACCGGCATCTTCGCCCGCAAGGGCGAACGTGACCGCTACGCCGCCGACCACCCGCTCAACCTGCTGTGGAACGCCTTCGCCGAAGCGACACCGACCCGAGCCATCCCCTCGGCCCTACCGGGCTGACAGGTCGTCGCGCTCCGTGGCCCGCCCAAGATGCAGGCCGACGGCCGTTTCGGGAAACACTTGTCCCTGTCAGTCGCCGCGACGATGATCGCTTGCGTTCCCGACAGCTCCACACCCGACACTCGACCGCATCGCGGTGTCGATGGAGAACTCCCGCCGGGCGATCTTCGCCAGCAGGAACGCAGCGGTCTGGACCAGGTTCGTGCCCAGGTGTGGGGCGCCGTTGATTTGGGTGCCGACGACGAACTCGATCCGCCCGGCCGGGAAGCCAACACGCGGGGACGGAGGAGGTCGATCGAGCGCGGCAGTGCGTTGGCCAGCACGCTGTTCGGTGAGAGCAGCAGCTGTGACTTCCCTGATTTCCCGGTGCGGAACAACGTGATCACACTCCCCGGTCGCGGTTTGCGTTGGCGCGCAACGCCTGTCACGCTCCTCGGCTGGGTTTGGGCAGGCGCAGGTTGGAGCAGATGAAGTCCAGACGGGCTTCGGCCGAATCGGGGGCGACGACCACTGGCTCGTAGCCGGCGTCGTAGTAGCCGTGCACGATCAGCTCGTGGACCCGGCGGATCTCGCGGTCCTTGGCCCAGACGATGTCGTCGGGGGCCTCGAAGGTGTCCAGCGGGTCGAGCACGAAGGTCGCGTCGTGGCGATAGGCGCTGGGTGGCCTCCTCCAGCTGCGGGTCTGGCTTGAGCCCGAAGAAGCCCTCCCAGCCGTAGTCGTCGGGGATGCCGCGGTTGTAGAACCTGCTCCCGTGCTTGTGGGCGGTGTGTTCGGCGATGAAAGCCTCCAGCACCTCCAGGGAGTACTCGCGCCGGTCCTCCCGCCGCAGGTGCCGGCCCAGCCGTTCGCGATGCTTGCGGTAGATCTCCCGGCCCGGTTCCTCGGCCGACGATCCGGTCGGCGCCCCGTCCGGGTCCCGCGACAACGGCAATCAGGTCGTACTGACCGACCCGCTGGAGCTCCCCGGTGGTCTGGTGTTCCACGACGGCGCGGCACACGTGTCCAATTGTCGTGTTTGCGCCGGCGGGGGCAGCATCCTGCGTATCGATCTGCACCGACGGTAAGGACCTGGACCGAAGACGACGATAGAAGGAGAGATGGGGTTGCGCCCCACCTGTCCTCATCCGCTATCGCACAAATCGCATCGGGATGTACTGGTCGTACAACCGTTGATCGGTAGCCGTGAAGTCGGCGCGGGTGACAATCGCACACCGCACGGTGACGCCACAGACGGTTCCGTCGGCGATTTCGGGTTTGAGATTGAGGGTGGTGAGGAATGAACCTCCTGGCGCGTAGGGGATGGTTACGCCCGGCGTGCCGGTACCGGTGTTGGTGATTCGCCGGGCGGAGCCGTCAGTGGATTGGCGTCCGCCGAGGCAGGGTGTGGGAAGGGCGGTGTACGTCGAGGCGTCACCAACGTGGACGCTGTCGGGGATCACGCAGAACGCGAGGAAAATGCCCTGCGCGGTGTTGTAACCCGTACCTCTGACCACCACGGTGCCACCGGCGGCCGGGAGGATCGTCGGGGCTGCGAACAGCTTCAGGTGAAAGGTGGTGCCCTCAGCGGTGACTGTGCGTTCGGCGTGGCCCGCCAGGGGGCTGGCGTTCGCGGGTGCGGCCTGAGCACAGACAAGCGCGAGACCAGCCGAGACGACGGCGAAGGCGCGGCGCAGGTGCTTGTTCGTAGGGAGACGCATCGGGGAGGAAATCCTTTGTTCGCGTATTTTTTTGTAACTTACTAAGGAGACCCTAAGTTTCTGGACTACCACACTTGACTTGACCAGCGTAGATGCGGTTTTTCGAGCCCAGAAAGGTCATTTCCTCTTAGTACTACCACAGGTTCTGGCGGTAGTCGATGCGGATCCACCGGTTCCGATTTGTGCGGATGAGCCCGCGCGGCGACGGGTCGGACGGATGCTCGATCCGGCGCGGGCCAACCTGCGCGACATTCCGCGGCCGTGAACACCCGGAAGTTATGAGCACCCGCCGTCGCCTTGCGCTCCGTCACTGGTGTGCGATACGCCGGATCTCATCGATCAACGCCGCCTGCTCGAGCGTTCCCGGCTGCTCGAAGGGTTTCTCGTCGTTGACGGCGTCGGCGAAGGCGTCGAGGGCGCGGGCGAACTGGTGGTCGGCGCGGAGTGTGAGCTCTTCCCGGTGGTCCTGCCGCTCGATCCGGAGAACCGGGCAATGCGTCTCCGGTGGGGTGAAAGCGCGGTCGAGTGAGATCCGGCCGGTGCTGCCGGAAAAACTGTAGCGGTTCCGGTACGAATGTTCCATGCCGAACGTCAGCTGTGCGGGAATTCCATCCGGTGTCGAGAGGAGGATTCCGCCGGATATCACGACGTCCCGGTCGGGGTGCCGGCGGAAAACGGCGCCGGCCGTCCGGAGGTCGTTTCCGAGGAAATGAAGCGCCGCGCGGACCGGATAGCCGCCGATGTCGAGGAAGGCCCCGCCGCCCACCTCGCGCTGGTACCTGATGTCGTTGCCGGTTTTGGGCGGGATGGTGAAGGAACTGGAAAAACCCCGCAGCTCGCCGATGGTGCCGTCGGCGATCAGCTTGGCCACGACGGCGTGCTGCGAGTGGTGGAGGAACATGTAGTTCTCGAAGAGCACGAGATCGCGCGAGCGGGCCAGGGCGACCAGGTCGCTCGACTCCCGGTGAGTGCCGGACATCGGTTTCTCGACCAGCACGTGTTTGCCTGCCGCCAGGCACCGTGCGGCCCAGTGCGCGTGCAGCATCAGAGGCAAGGGAATATAGACCGCGTCCACGTCATCGTGTTCCACGATCGCGTCGTAGCCTTCGAACGGAGTACCGCCGAAACGGTCGGTGAAGGTCGTGGCGCGCCGTTCGTCGCGGCTGGCGATCGCGACGATGTCGATCCTCGGATCGGTGGTCATCGCCGGCAGCATCCGCCGCCACGCGATATCGGCGCAGCCGAGGATTCCGAACCGTAGCCGCCGGCCGGTTTCACGACTTTTCACCGGGGAAGGTTAGCAAGGCCGGGCGCAGCTCGACAGGCCACGCGAGCACGGTTCGACTGCGGAATGCCCGCGCTTGAACGCGCCGTTGCGGCTGCCGGACCGTCGCCGTTAACGTCGATTCGCGTTCCGGGCTCTCACTGTCCAAAGTAGATATTTTCGCGGGGGATCGTCGGCAATCGGAGGTGGCGGTGGACGTCGGACAGCTGCAACCGCGGGCCAAGAAGGCGGCCGAGCGCGCCCTTACCCACCTTTACGACAGGCAGCGGGAGGACGGGTCGTGGGTCGACCGGCTCAGCTCGTCGACGATCGCGACCTCGCTCGGTGCGCTCTGCCTGGCCCGTGCCGACACGGTCGCCTACCGCGACCGGATCGACGCCGCGGTGCGGTGGCTGCTGGCACACCAGCGGGCCGACGGCGGCTGGAGCATGGCCGACGCCGAAGCGCCGAGCAGCCCCGGCATGACCGCGTTCGGGATCGCGGCACTGCACGAGACAGCGCGCGAAAGCACGAGCGACGCCATCGATCGCGGGTGGAAGTTCCTCGACGACAACGACGCGACGAACGTGATTCCCGGTCTCAACGGCGACGCCCCCAAAACCTGGCCCGCGGCGCTGCCCACCATCTGGGGACTGGTCGGCCTGCGGGACTTCCAGCAGCAACCCGACCAGCCGGTCGAGGTGATACTGCTACCGCCGCGGCTCCGCAACAAGGTGTCGATCGCGCTGCCGGCGATCCTGGGACTCGGCGTCATGCAGAGCCGGACCATGCACCGCGGCCCCATCCGGAAGATTCTGGGCCGGGTGGCCGAGCCGCTCGCGCTGAACTGGTTGCGCGAAGTCTCCGGCACCAACGGCGGCATCGAGGAGTGCCCGATGATCGCCGGGTTCGTCTACCTTGGACTCCGCGAGGCCGGCGTGGCCACCGACCTCCAGCTCGGCTCGCTGCGGTACCTGCTGGAAACGCAGCGCGAGGACGGTTCGTGGGCCATCGACCGCGACCTGGAGATCTCGGTGACCGCTTATTCGATCATGGCGCTCAGCGAGTTCCGGGACGTGGCGGAGGAGCCGCTCCTGAAACCCACGAGGGAATGGTTGCTGCGAACCCAGTGGAACAAGCCGTTCAGCCCGCTGGGCCTGCCCGCCGGCGGGTGGGGCTGGGCGCTGCCGTCGGGATGGCCGGAGTCCGAGGACACCGCGGTGGTCCTCGGGGTGCTGGCTGACCTGGGGGTGCCCAGGACGCATCCGGCCGTGCGACTCGGCATAGCCTGGCTGGAGAACCAGCAGAACCGGGACGGTTCGTGGTCGGAATGGGTGCGCGACTCCTCGATCATGAACGATCGGCCGTGCCCCGGGGTCACCGCGCATGTTCTGATGGCCTTGCAACGTTTCGGGGAGCCGGCCTCGCCGGGCACGCCCATCGCCCGCGGCCTGGCCTACCTGCGCAAGCACCAGGAGCGCGACGGGTCCATCGCCTCGGTCTGGTTCCGGGACAACGTGCACGGCACGAGCCGGTTGCTGGAAGCCTGTGTGGACACCAGGAACGGCCGCGGCCCCGAGGCCGAAGCCGCCCGGCGATGGCTGCGCGAGAACCAGGCCGCCGACGGAGGCTGGCCGCTGTGCCACGAGCTGCCGCCGGAGGGAAGTACCGCGGAGGAAACGGCATGGGCGCTGTTCGCACTGTTGAAAGGCGGTGAGGACCCGGTGAGCCCGGTCGTGCTCAAGGCCGTCGAGTGGCTGCTCACGCATCAGGACGACGCGGGAACGTGGCGGCCCAGCAACGTCGGATTGTACTTCGACGACCTGTGTTACACCGACGACCTGATAGCCCACACCTTCTCGCTGCGTGCGCTCGGGCGCTGGCTGAACCTGGTTTCGCGAGGCGAGGAACGGTGAACCACGGTTCGCTGCCGCCGGGCCCGCCGTTGCCCGCGTTCCTGCAGACGATCATGTGGGCGGTGGCGCCGACGAAGTTCGGCAAGGCGTGTATGGACCGCTACGGGTCGCTTTTCACCGCGCGCATCCTCGGTTTCGGAAGCATCGTCTACATCTGCACGCCGGACGGCATTCGGCGGATCCTTCGGGACGACGCGGACAACTTCGACGCGGCCGCGGCCAACAAGTCGATCAGGTTCCTCGTCGGGGACCATTCCCTGCTCATGTCCGAAGGTGCCGCGCACACCCGGAGGCGCCGGGTGCTGATGCGGCCGCTGCACGGCGACAACGTGGCGGGCTACGTCGAGCTCATGGAGTCGATCGTCGAGCAGGAGATCCGGCGGTGGGCCGGGAAGTCCCGGATCAGGCTGCTGGAGCGCTTCCAGCGGGTCACGCTGGAAGTGATGATGCGGGCGGTGTTCGGGATAACGGACTCGTCGCGGCTGGACCGGCTGCGGGTGCTCGTTCCCCGGCTGCTCGACATCAACCCGCTGATCATCCTGCTTCCCGCGTCGCGGCGGCGGTTCGGTGGTTTGGGCCCGTGGGCGGCCTTCCAGCGGCTGCTGGCGGAGGTCGACGAAATCATCTTCGCCGAGATCGCCGAGCGGCGGGCCGCCGGCGGTCACCAGGGCGCCGACGTCGTGTCGATTTTGCTGGCACGCTCGGACGAAGACGCCGTGAGCGACCAGGAGTTGCGCGACCATCTGGTCACGCTGCTCGCGGTCGGCCAGGAGACCACGGCCACCCAGCTGGCGTGGTTTTTCGAACGCGTGCTCAGGACACCGGATGTGCTCGACCGGGTCGTGACCGCGGTCGGCACGGGGGACTGGAAGTTCGTGGACGCGGCGATCCACGAATCGGTTCGGGTGCGACCAACCACAATGGACCTGGGCCGGGTGACCAAACAGGTCTGGCAAGCGCATGGATACGCTTTCCCGCCGGGCACCATGTTCGCGGTCTCGCTCGGGCTGCTGCACCTTTCGCCGGACCTGCACGAGCGGCCGGGCGACTATTCGGTGGACAGGTTCTACCCGGCGGAGCCGCCCAGCACGCATTTCCTGCCCTTCGGCGGGGGAAGCCACCGGTGCCTGGGCGCGTCGCTGGCCATGGTCGAGATGCGCACGATCATCGGCACGATCCTGCGGCACGTGCGGCTCGGCCCGGCCCGGTGGCGGGCGGAGCGGATCTCGCCCAAGGGGCCGATGCTGGTGCCGGCCCGCGGCACCGAAGTCGTGGTCGTGGAAAACCGCCTGACCGAACGGGAGCCGGCATGGACAGCCCGGTGAGCGAGCGGGAGGTGCGGTCCTTCCCGTTTCCGTCCGCGCCCGGGCTGAAGCTGGAACCCGAATACGAGACGCTGCAACGCGACGAGCCGGTGAGCCGCGTGGTCTTCCCCTACGGCGAGCCCGCGTGGCTGGTCACCAGGTACGCCGACGTGCGGACCACATTGTCGGATCCCAGGTTCTCGCGGGCGTCTTCCCTGGAACGGGACGTGCCCCGGGTCACCGCCGAGAACTTCAGCGGTGGGATCGTCGCGATGGATCCGCCGGAGCACACCAGGGTGCGGGCGGTGTGCCGGCGCGCGTTCACCCCGAGGACCATCGCGCGGCTGCGTGAACGCGCGACCACCATCGCCGTCGACCTGCTTGAGGACGCGGTGACGGCCCCGGAATTCGACGGTGTCGAGGACTTCGCGCTCCCCTTCACCCTCAAGATGGTCTGCGAGTTGCTCGGCGTCCCCTACGAGGATCGTCACCAGTTCCGGCACTGGGCCGAAGCCGGCCTGGCGACGACCTCGATCTCGGAGGACGAGCGGTGGCGCGCGACCGGGAACATGTGGGACTACGTGGCCCGGCTGGTCGCGGATCGCCGGCGGTCGGCGCGGGACGACCTGATCTCCGCCATGGTCGCATGCCAGGCCGAGACCGCGACGGTGTCCGATGAGGAACTCGTGATCGTGGTGATGACCATCCTGGTCGCCGGCTACGAGACCACCTCGACGCAACTGCCCAATTTCGTCTACCTGCTGCTCGAAGACCCGGCACGCTACCAGGCCCTGGTCGGTGAACCGGAGGTCATCCCGTCGGCGGTGGAAGAACTGATGCGGTACGTACCACTCGAAGCCAACGGCGCGTCGCCGCGATACGCGACGGAAGACGTCGTCCTGTCCGGAACTCTCATCGAGGCGGGCTCGCCCGTGGTCGCCGCGACGGTGATCGCCAACCGGGACCCCGCGGTCTTCCGCGAACCCCACCGGCTCGACTTCCGCCGGGAGCCCAATCCCCACTTCGGGTTCGGCATCGGTGCCCACTTCTGCCTCGGCGCCCCGCTCGCCCGGCTGGAGTTGCGGGTCGCGCTGGAGGTGCTGACCGCGGCCCTGCCCGGTCTGCGGCTGGCCGATCGGGAATCCGCGGTCGGGTGGAAGGCCGGGATGTTGGTCCGCGGTCCTTCGAAGCTGGTGCTGACGGCCGGCACGGGCGATCCGAGAGGAGCGAAAACCTCATGACATCAGCCGAGCCACCCCCGGTCGAACGCTTTCGCCCGGCCGATCTGGAACGCGACTGGGGCAGGCTCCGGTCCACCTGCCCGGTCTCGAAGACCACGACACCCGACGGCACGGACGTCTGGCTCGTCACGAGATACCACGACATCCGGTCGGTGCTCGGCCGCCAGGTGTTCCGGGTGACGCCGCTGGATTCCGACGTGAGCACCGAAACCGGAGAAGGCAACGAATCGATCTTCCAGGATCCGCCCGAGCACACCCGCCTGCGCGGGCTGGTGGCGGGCCCGTTCGCGGTGGGGCGGGTCGGGAAGTACCGGGCGGCGATCCGGGCGAAGGCGGACGAGCTGATCGGCGCCATGCTCTCCTCGGGCGAGGCGATCGACATCATGGCCGATTTCTCCAAGCCACTGACCATGAACGTCATCTCGGACGTGGTGGGCGTGCCCGGGCCGGACCGCGCGATGTTCCAGCGGCTGTCCGACCAGTTGCTGGTTCCGGTGTCCGAGGCGCAGGGCGTGGTGGCGCTGGAAGGCTGGCGGCAGCTGAACGAGTACGTGCGGTCGCTGATCGCGCACCGCCGCCGAACCGCCGGAGGGCGGGGCGGCGACCTGCTCGCGCACATGATCCGCGTCCAAAAAGAGGACGCGTCGCTGACCGACGTCGAGCTGACCACGATGGTGCTCGGGCTGCCGGTGGCCGGCTATGTCAGCACGGCGAACGCGATCGCGGTGGCCGTGCGGCACCTGGTCGAAGACAAGTGGCTCGACGAACTGCGGGTCTGTCCGGACCGGCCGGCGCTGCTGAAGTCGTTCGTCGAGGAGGTTCTCCGGTTCCAGTCGGGCGACAACGGCGAGTCGATGCCGAGGTTCGCCGCGGAGGACGTGCGGGTGTGCGACGAGCTGATCCGGAAGGGGGACATGGTGGTGGCGCCGCTGGTGGCCGCCAACCGCGACGACGAGCTCTTCGACCAGCCCGGCTCGTTCGATCCACGGCGGCCCGGGCTCGGGCGGCATCTGGCGTTCGGGTTCGGTATCCACCGTTGCCTGGGGGCGAATCTTGCCCGGCTGGAACTGCAGTGCGCGGTGGCGGCACTGGTGGATTCCGGGCTCGGCTTCGAAATGCTGGAAAGCTGGGATTCGGTTCCCTGGGAGGTCAACATGCTCGGGGACCGGTTCCCGGTGCGGTTGCTGGTGAGCGCATGGCAGACCGAATACGGAACGAGGAACCGTGAACGCACAACCTGAGCAGCTCACGAAAACGTGGAGTTATCCCTTCGCGCGTGAATCGATCATCGATCCGGCACCCGCGCTGGCCCAGCTGCGGGAGTCGGCGCCGATCCACAAGGTCCGCCTGGCCACCGGTGGCGACGCCTGGCTGGTCACCCGGTACGAGGACGTGCGGGCGCTGCTGGGGAGCCCGGCGTTCGGCACCCAGTATCCGGGCTCGGTGCCGACCGTCGACGCGGAAAATCTCGCCGGCGGCTTCATGTTCCTGAAGGATCCCCCGGAACACACCAGGTTGCGCCGGAGCGTGAGCCGGGTGTTCACCGTCCGCCGGGTCGCCGCCCTGCGGGAGCGGGCCGAGGTGGTCGCCGCCGGTCTCGTCACGACGATGGTGGAAAAAGGGCCGGTGGTGGACGTGCAGGAGGAATTCGCCTACCCCCTGCCGATCGCGATCATCTCCGAATTGCTCGGTATTCCGGAAAGCGACCGTGCCCGGTTCCGGCGCTGGGCCGACATCGTGCTGCGTGCGGTCGGCGGCGGGGAAGGGTTCGGGGAGGCGTTCGCCGATCTGCAGAAGTTCGTCGTGGCGCTGGTGGAGTCGAAGCCCGACGGGCCGGACCTGCTCAGCGAGCTCGCCGGGCAGTCGGGCGAACCCGGGGGGCTCAGCCGGCTGGAGATCGCGTCCATGGCGATGGGCTTGCTGATGGCAGGCTACGTGACCACGGCTTCCGCGATCTCGCACGGTTTGCTGCGGTTGTTCCGGAACCCGGCCGTGCCGGCCGGGATCCGGGCCGGCGAACTCAGGATCACCGACGTGGTCGAGGAATTGCTTCGCCTCCAGGACGAGGAGGTCGGGATCAATCGCATCGCGCTGGCCGATGTGGACGTCTGCGGCGTCCGGGTCCGGCGGGGCGAGACGGTCATCGCCTCACGGGTGGGTGCGAACCGCGACCCACGGGCGTTCCGGGACGCCGAATCGTTCACTGTGGACTCGCCGTCAGGCCAGCATCTGGCCTTCGGCCACGGAATCCACCACTGCCTCGGCGCGGCGCTCGCCAGGATGGAGCTGGAGGTGGCGTTCGGCACGCTCCTGACCAGGATCCCGGGACTTCGCCTGGCGGTGGCGTTCAGCGAAGTGGAATGGAGCGCCGACGGGATGGATGTGAACATCGACCGGCTCCCGGTCGCCTGGTAGGAATCGAAGGGTTTTGACCATGACAACGAACGAAACCAGCGTTGTGCCCCGCGTCAGCAGGCCGTACGACCAGGAAGAACTCGACGACGCCGTGCGGAACCGGGGCGCGGTGATCCTGTCGGAGGCCTACTCGCGCGAACAGTGCGAGACCTTTCTGTCCCAGATCGAGGACTACCTTCGCGAGCATCCGGAGGAGGCGGAGTACGCGGCGAGTTCGGTCCTCGGCTACTTTCAGGGAGAAACCACTTCCACCCTGCATTCGCTGGTCGGCACCATTCCGTGCGCGGCCTCGATGGTTCTCCAGCGAGACATCGTGGGCTGCGCACGCAGGGTGCTGAAGCCGCTTTCGGACACGATCCTGCTGACCATCGCGGAGTACATGGCCCGCCATCCGGGAGTGGAACGTCAGCAGTTGCACTGTGACACCTTTTCCTGGCGGCACGTCCCGGGCGGGGAGAATCCGATCGCGCTGACCGTGATGGCCGCGATGAGCGACTTCACCGCGGAGAACGGCGCCACCTGGGTCGTCCTCGACAGCCACGGCGGTCCGCCTGACGTGCCGGCGCCGGACTGGAGCGCCGCCGTGCAGGCGGAGATGCGCCAGGGTGACGCGCTGCTGTTCCGGGCCGACCTGTTCCACGCGGGCGGGGCGAACACCACCGAGTCGGACGTGCGCCGCATCTTCTCGATGGGATTCCAGGTGGCCTGGCTGCGCACGGTGGAGAACAGCACGCTCAGTGTTCCACCGCCGAAGGCGGCGGAACTCGAACCCGAGCTCCAGGAACTGCTGGGGTATTCGAACGAACTGGTGCTCGGCCTGTACAAGGGCGGCGATCCGAAGAACTCGTTGAAGCTGGTCTGAGCCCCGGTATCCGGGCGGTGGTGAAGGGAGGGTCATCGATGGATTTCGCGGGCGCACGAACCGCGCATGTCGTCGGAGCGGGTATCGCGGGCCTGTCTTCGGCGATCGCGCTGGCCTGCCGCGGCTGGTCGGTGCGGGTGTTCGAGCGGAGCGCGGAACTGCGGGCCACCGGTGGCGGCATCGGCATCACCCCGAACGGGATGCACGCGCTCGACGAAATCGGCGTGGGCGACGCCGTGCGGGACCGCTCGGTCATCCAGCGCGAGGGCGGTGTGCGGGCGCCGAACGGACGGTGGATAGCCAGGACCCCCTTGCGGTTCGTCGAACAGCGGTACGGTGAGCCGATTCGCGCGCTGCCGCGGATCGAACTCGCGCGTGCGCTGGTGGCGGCTCTTCCCTCCGGCTCCATCCACTATGGATCGGACGCGGAAGTGCTCGCGACCGGCGACGCGGTCGACCCGGCGATGCTGCGGGTGAACGGGCGCCGTCTCGAATCGGGCCTGCTCGTCGGGGCGGACGGCATCCGGTCCGCGGTCCGGCGCGCGATGTACCCGGATCACCCCGGTCTGCGCTCCTGCGGCACGGTGAGCTGGCGGTGTGTGGTTCCGGCGGACGGGCTGACGCTGGCCGCTGCCGAGACCTGGGGGCGGGGACTGCGGTTCTCCATCCTGCCGATGCCGGGGGAGCGGGTGCATTTCTCGGCGCTCGCGCGGTCGCCGGTGCGCGGGGCTGACGGTCCTGGGCCGTTGTTCGGTGGCTGGCACGCACCCATCCCGGACCTGCTGGACCGGCTTTCGGCGGGGACCTTGTTCTTCGACGAGATCGAAGAGATCTGCCGTCCGGTCGAAGATTTCTCGATGGGCCGGACGGTACTCGTCGGAGACGCGGCGCATCCCATGACGCCGAACGTGGGCTCGGCGAACCTCGCTCTGGAGGACGCCGTCGAACTCGCCCACACCGTCGGAGGCCCGCTGAACTGGAACCGGTTGCGCGCCGGGCTCGGCCGCTACGACCGCCTCCGGCGCCCGCGCAGCATCCGGCTGAGCCGGATGTCGCGGTGGATGGGCCGGTTCGCCGAACTGTCCGCGCCGGCCGCCGTGGCCGCCCGCGACGGCGGAACGTGGCTCGGGGGCCTGCTGCCGGAAACGGTCGGCCGCCGCTCGATGGACGCGATGATGGGCTGGTCGCCGCCTTCGGCGCGGTGACCGGGGAAACCCGCGAAGAAGGGACGCCATGGAAACCAGGGACCTCGAATTCCTCATCGGCAAGAACATCATCGACAAGTACCGCTCCGACGCCGGCCGCCCGTCGGTTTTCGAATGGGTCGGCCGGGAGTGGAACCTGCTCGACGAGGTCTGGCCGCCCAGTTATTCACCCGGTGGCGAGCTGTTCGCCGATCTGATCCCGTTCGGTGAGATGTCCTCGTTTCTCGAAATGGGTTGCGGGGTGGGGATCATGTCGGTGCTGGCGGCGCTGGCCGGCTGCCCGTCGGTCCTCGCGCTGGACATCAACCCCGCCGCCGTGGAGAACACGATGCTCAACGCCGCGCGCCACGGGGTCGCCGCACGGATCACCGCACGGGAAAGCGACCTGTACTCCGCGGTGAAGCCGGGGGAGCGGTTCGACGGCATTTATTGGAATCCGCCTTTCCTGGACGCACCACCGGACGCCCTCGACTCGTCGATCTGGCACGAGACGATGTTCGACCCGGAATATGCTAAGCTGCGTCGTTTCCTGCGGGAGGGCCGGGAACTGCTCGCCCCGGACGGCCGGATCTATCTCTGGTTCGGCGAGGCGTTCGGCAATCCCACCTTGATCCGCGACCTGGCGGCGGAGACCGATCTCGACCTGAACGTCCTCAAGGACCTTCAACTGTCGGCCGTTCCCGAAGCGCTCGCCGACGCTTTTCCCGCATTCATGCTGGATGCCGCGCAGAGCACGGAATGGCATCTGCATTTGCTGGAGCTGAAGGCCCGATGACGCGGCCCGGAGAAAAGACCACGAAGAAAGGCCCGCTGCTATGACGGAAATGGTCCGGAGAGCGGCCAAGATCGCCGACGAGGTGCTGCTCCCCGCCGCGAGTGAGGTCGACCGGTCCGGGCGGATCCCCGCCGGGCATTTCGACCGTCTCGCCGAGGACGGGATGTACGGCCTCCTGGCGCCCGCCGAGGCCGGCGGGGCGGGGGCGGAGTTTCCGGACTTCCTCGAAGTCGTGGAGACCCTCGCCCGCGGTTGTGTGACGACGACCTTCACCTGGCTGCAGCACCACGGGGTGGTGATGGGGCTGTTGATGACGCCGAACGCGGCCCTGCGGGAGGAATACCTCGCACGAGCGGTGAGCGGGGATCTCCGCGGCGGCGGGGCGTTCTCGGGCGTCGTCTCTTCGCCTCCGCGTGTGCGGGCGACTCGCTCGGGCGACGGTTGGTCGATCAGCGGGCAGGTCCCGTTCGTCAGCGGCTGGGGTCTGGTCGACGTGCTGCACGTATCGGCCTTCGACGAGGACAGCGGGGACGTGGTCAACGGCCTCATCCCGGCACGGGAGGGAGCGGGCGTCGCCGCGGTCCACCCGCTCTCGCTGGTCGCCGCGCAGGCGAGCAACACGGTGCGGCTGGAGTTCCGGGAGCTGTACCTGCCCGACGAGAAGGTGACGACCCGCGTCAATCTCCAGGGCTATCTGGCCGGCCTGGTCCTGGGCCTGCGGGTGGACAGTTCGCTCGCGTTCGGCCTGATCGCGCGGGCGCTGACGCTGCTGGAGGAGGCGGGGCAGGCGGACGTGGCCGAGGCGTTGCGAGCCGAGGCCGCCGACCTGCGGGCCAAATTCGCCGCCGCGATGGCCGACCCCGCGCGGCTGCCGGCGATGCGGGCCGCCTGCTCTGCGCTGGCACACCGGGCCTGCACGGGCTACCTCGTCGTGATCGGCGGGCCCGCACTGATCGCCACCCACGAAGCCCAGCGGCTGGCCAGGGAGTCGCTGTTCACCCTCGTCGTGGCGAGCCGGCCGGAGGTGAAGACGGCAGTGCTGGGCCTGCTGACCGCTTCCGTCGGGGAAGGCGCGGCATGAACCGGGTCGAACTGGCCGACGGCCACCTCGCCTACGACGACACGGGGGACGGCCCCGCGGTGGTGTTCCTGCACGACGGAACGCTCGACCGGCGGGTGTGGCGCCAGCAGCTGGGCGCCTTCGACGGGTACCGGGTGCTCAACTTCGACGCCCGCGGCCACGGCGAGTCGTCCACCCCGGCGGAGCCCTACGGCCGGTGTGACGATGTGATCGCCCTGCTCGACCACCTCGGCTTGGACTCGGCCTACCTGGTCGGCCAGGCCATGGGCGGGACCAGCGCGCTCGATGCGGTCCTGGACCATCCGGACCGCGTCCGGGGCGTGGTCATCAGCGGCTGCGGCACCTCCGAGCAGTACTGGCAGAGCCCGTTCCTGGTCGATCTGCTCAAGCGGCAGATGGAGGCGGCGTTTCAGGGGGACACCGACGGTTACCTCGAAACCTACCTGCGCATGTGGGTCGACGGACCGGTGCGGGAGCCGCACGAGGTCGACCTTTCGGTGCGTGAGCGGTGCCGGGAAATGGCGCTCAACACAGCACTCCGGCACGCCCGGCCGAACCCGGTGTTGCCGGGCAGGGCCGCCGACACCTGGGCGCGGCTGTCCGGCGTCGAAACGCCACTGCTCGCCATCGTCGGTGAGCTCGACTGCACCGATGTGCGGGAAATGATCGAGCGGGTCGTGGCCAGCGTCGGGAAGGCACAGCTCGAAGTGATCGAGGGTGCCGGGCACATGGTCAACATGGAGCGGCCCGGCAGGTTCAACCAAGCGGTCCGGCAGTTCCTCGACGGCCTGTCCGGCGGATCCGAGTAGGAAACTTGTGGACATCCAGTCTTTTACCCTGCCGTTCGAGCGGCGATCGCCGTACCACCCGCCGGCGGACTACGCCGAGCTGCGCCGCGAGTCGCCGGTCGTGCGGACGATCACGGCTTCCGGTGAACCCGCCTGGGTGGTGATTGGCGCCGACATCGCCCAGCAGGTGTTGTCGGACCGGCGGTTCGGCGTGGCGAAACCGGGCGTCCCCACGGACAAGGAATCGTTGCTCTGCGACGGGGATGCCCACGCGCGGCTGCGCCGGGTCATCTCCCGCGGTTTCGGTGCCCGGGCGATGGAAAGCCTGCGGCCGCGGGTCGACGAGATGGCCGATCGCTTCGTGGTGGAACTGTTCGAGGCCGGGCCGCCGGCCGACCTCGTGTCGAAACTCGCCCGCCCGCTGACCCTGGCCGTGATCACCGAAATGCTGGGCGTGCCGGTGGACGACCGGGCCCGGTTCTACAAGTGGGCGGAAGCGGTGTCCGTGCTCATCGCCGAAACCGACGCGGGCTATGTGGAGACGTGGATGGAGCTCGCCGGATTCCTCGGCGAGCTGATCGTCGCCAAGCGTGCGAACCCCGGCGACGACCTGCTCAGCGCGCTCGTCGCGGTCCGCGACGCCGACGACGGTACGCTCAATGACCGGGAACTGCTGCTGGCCGCCGCCGCGCTGCTTTCCGGCGGTCAGCTGACCACGGCCAACGCCCTGTCGATCGGGGTGGTCAAGCTGATCCAGACCGGCGGTCTGGCTGGATTCGCCGGCGGTGAGGGCGTGGCCGTGGCCGTGGAAGAGATGCTGCGCCACCAGGCGGGTATCAGCGGGGAGGCGTTCCCCCGGTGGGCACAGACGGATCTCGAGCTGGCCGGTCAGTGCGTCGCCGCGGGCGACATGGTGATCGTGCGGCTCGAAGCGGCGAACCGTGATCCCGCCCGGTTCCCCGATCCCGACCGCTTCGACCCGGGTCGTGCCCCGGTTCCGCATCTGAAGTTCGGGCACGGTCCCCACCGGTGCATCGGCGCGGCCGTCGCCCGGATGGAACTCGCCGCGGCGATCACGGCGCTGGCGAACCGGGTCCCGGAGCTGGCCATGACCTGCCACCCCGACGAGATCTCCTGGACCGACCATCCGCTCGACAGCGGGCCCGCCGCCGTGCCGGTCACCTGGTGAGCGGGAAAACCCACCGGAATTCACACAGAGGAAAAGGCCGATGGCAGCATCGCGATCGCAGGTTTGGCTGGTACAGCAGGGAATCTGGGCCATGGCGCTGGAATCGATGCCACTGGCCTCCGGGTATCTGAAGGCGACTGCGCTGCAGGACGAGCGCATCGCGGCGAACGCCGACATCAGGATCCACAATTTCGACGGCGGCTGCACCCTCTTCGGCATGGCCAACGAGCTTTTCCGCGACGGCGTGCCCGACGTGATCGCCTTTTCCGTGCTCGGCTGGAACTACCGGGAGTTCGCGGCACTGGCCGAGACGTTCAAGCAGATCAACCCGCGGGGATGGGTGGTGTTCGGCGGCAACCACGTTTCCCAGCAGGCTCACCGGGTGTTCGCGATGTATCCCTTCGTCGACGTCGTGGTCAACGGCGAGGGCGAGTTCACCTTCCGTGATCTGTTGCTGGCCCGGCTCGACGACTGTTCTCCCCGCGACCTGGGACACATCGCCGGGATCTCGTTCCAGGACGGTTCGGGCACGCCGGTCACCACCGAGGACCGCCCCCGCATCGACGACCTCGACTCGATTCCCTCGCCGTTTCTCACCGGCGCCATCCCGATGACCGACGAGAACGGCGTCTTCCCGTACGATGTGGCGCTGCTCGAGACGAACCGGGGCTGCCCGTACAAGTGCTCGTTCTGCTACTGGGGCGGCGCGGTGGGCCAGCGTGTCCGGGCCTTTTCGCGCGAGCGGTTGCGCCAGGAGATCGAACTCTTCGCCCGGCACAAGGTGCACACGCTGGTGCTGTGCGACGCGAACTTCGGCATGATGCGCGCCGACCTGGAGTTCGTCCAGGACGTGATCGACGTCCGCACCGAGTACGGTTTTCCCCGCAGCATCGAAACGTCCTGGGCGAAGAACAAGTCCAAGGTCTTCTACGAAATCGTCCGGGCGATGAAGGAAGCCGGGCTGCACAGTTCCTTCACCCTCGCCCTGCAGACCCTGGACGAGGACACGCTCGATCTGATGAACCGGCGCAACATGAAGGTCAACGACTGGGAGGGTTTGGCCGAGTGGCTCACCCGGGAGGGCCTCGACTGTTACGCCGAACTGATCTGGGGCGCCCCGGGTGAGACGATCGAATCGTTCATGAAGGGGTACGACCGCCTCGCCAGCCACGTTTCCCGGGTGGCGGTCTATCCGATGCTGATCCTGCCCAACACGACCTACCACCAGGACCGGGACCGGTTCGGTCTGGTCACCGTGCGCGGGAACACCGACGACTTCGAGTACCTGCTTTCGCACGACACGATGTCCTCCCGGGACAACCAGTACATGCACCGCTTCATCTTCGTGTCCAGGCTGATCGCCGAGAACCCCGTCTTCCGGAACCTCTGGGCGCCGCTGCGGACGCTGGGCGGGATCACGCAGTCGGAACTGATCCGGTCCTTGATGGACTGGTTCGACAACGATCGGCACGCGGCCACCGAGCCGTTCCGCACCGGGATGGTCAACTCGTTCACGGATTCCGACGTGCTCGCCCCGGTGCTCACCTACGTCTACGGCAGCGACGAAGCCAAGGACGTGTTGCGGCGCTGGTGGACCGAGTCGGTCCTGCCGTCGGTGCCCGCGGCCGTACGGTCGATTCTGGACACCGTGTTCGAATACGATCTGCTGACCCTGCCCGCGTACACGGTTCCAGGGCAATCACCCTCGACCCGCTACGCGAACGAAACCTTCCCACAGGTCGAGGTCGACGGCGAGTCGTACTACGTGTGGCGAGACCTGCGGCTGGCCTGCGACGTGCCCGCGCTGGTACTGGCACTGAGGCGGGAGGAGCCGTACGAGCACATGATGGGGGAGGTTGTCACGTCCGTCTACTACAAGACCGGCGCCAACAATTTCCTGCCCTCCACCAACCACGAGGAAATTCTCTACTACATGGGCCGGCTCGAGCGGCAACTGCTGGGCAAGTGAGCTTCTTGGGAAGCCAGGAGGGAAACAACCATGGGTCAGCTGACAACAGGTTTGCGGGGTGTGCGGACCGGCGTGGTCGGGCCCGCCGTGGAGCTCGCGGTCCTCGTCGAGAAGGTCGCGGCCGGGCTGGGGACGCGCTGGCACGAAAAGTCCAGCCGGCTGGACTTGATGTGCTCCCACGCGCTCACGCCCCCGGGGAAACTGTTCCGTCCGATCCTGCTCCTGGAGTCCGCGCTCGCGGTCGGCGGGGACGTCGACGCGGTGCTCCCCGCGGCGATCGGCGCGGAATGCGGCCATGTGGCCAGCCTGGTCCACGACGACATCATCGACGACGACGAACTGCGGCGGGGGCGGCCTTCGGTCCAGCACAAGTACGGTGTGGACAACGCGATCGTGGCCGGTGACGCGCTGATCTTCGATCTCTTCGCCAGCCTCGCCGAATGCCGGACCACCGGCGCGCCCGCCGACCGGATCGTCGCGGCGTTCGACGTCGTCGCGCGGTGCGGTATCGACCTGTGTCGCGGGCAGAGCCTGGAATCGGAACTGTGTGAACGAATGGACTTCGGCATCGACGCTTACCTGACGATGGTGAAACTGAAGACGGCCGCCCTGTTCCGCGGCGCCTGTGAGTGCGGTGCGCTGCTGGCGGGCGGTGACGAGGTCATGGTCGCGGCGCTGGGCACCTACGCCGAAAGTCTCGGTGTCGCGTTCCAGATCCACGACGACCTGCTGTCCTACACCCGCAGCACCGAACGCATGGGTAAGCCGGACACCAGTGACGTCCGGAACGGCAGGCCGACGCTGCCGGTGATCCTCGCGTACGAGTCGGTGGACGCGACCGCCCGTCACCTGATCAAGCAAGCCCTGTACGGCGAAGGCGATCCGGTCGCGCGGCGGGACCAACTCGTCGAGATCCTGACGCGGACCGGTGCGGTGGCCGCCGCGAGCGGGCACGCGCGGCGGTACACGGAGAAGTCGATCGCCGCGCTGGAGGTGCTGCCGCCCAGCCCCAGCCGCGACCGCCTGCGCGGTTTCGCGGAGGCCGCGGTCGATCGCGACCGGTAACCGGTCTTCACACGTACCGGTCGAGCAGGGTTTCGGGGTAGCTCCAGTCGAACCCGAACGGGCCCACGTCGACAAGCCGCCGGAGCCGGGCGATCGAAGCGGGCGAGCCAGGGGGCTCGGCGCCGGCGGGAACCCGCCGGGCGTTCAGCCGTAGCCGGCGTTCGATGCCGGCGACGATCGAGGCGACCGGCCAGGCGACGCCGGAACCGACGTTGACCGTCTCGCCGGTCACCCCCAGGTCCAGCAGCCGGTCGAGGATGGCCACGACGTGCCGCACGTCGATCAGGTCGCGCCGGGCACCCGTACGCAATCGCACCTCACCGGAACGGACCTGGGCGACCAGGGTGGGAAGGAGTTGGTGCGGGCGCTGCCCGTGGCCGACCACGTGGGTCAGGCGCGTGATGAGCGCGGGCACTCCGGAGTCGCGGATCATGTTCTCCAGGCGGAGCTTGTGCCTGCCGTAGTCGGAGGCGGGGGCCACGGGGCAGTGCTCGGAGCCGGAAGCGGAAGCGGAATACATCGCTCTGGAGGCGGTCGAGAAGAACACGACGAGCCGTCCCCTGGCCGCGTGCAGCGTTTCGCGGACGAGGTGTGCTTCCCGCTCGAAGGCGTCCGGCGACTCGACCACGGTGCTGGACACGCCGGCCGCGACCACGACCACGGACGGATGCCGTGGGGCGATCGGGCGCAGGTGGGCCGCGAGGAATCCGCGGCCGATCACCTCCATTGAGGGCGTTCCCGGGCTCATTTCCACGCCGACCGCAGGCACGCGATGAGGGTTCGCGCCTGGACGTTCACGTAGTGGCTGTGCCTGAGCAGGCCGCTGAGCTGGTACAGCGTCATCCAGCGGTAGTCGGGCGGCTCGGCGGGGATCGCCTCGTCGTCCACCTCGACGACCAGGTACCGGCTCCGTGCCCGGTAGAACCGGCCACCCTCCTCCGACAGGACCGTGTCGAAGCGGATCTCCTCCGCCTTCGCGCCGAGCACCAGGTCGAGGAAGAGGGGCCGGTCCGCCCGGCGGAGGTGCCGGTAGTTGCCGGGCGTGCACTGCACGGTGGGCGCGAGTTCGACGATGTCGAGGTAACCCGGCTCGACCCGTGCGTTGACCAGGACGTGCAGCACCCCGTCGATCCGCTTCGCCAGGAACGCCACGATGCCTTCCTCGTGCGGGTGAAGGAGCGGCTGAGCCCAGCGCCGGACCTCGCGCCCGGCCACCTCGACGTCCACCGCGATCACCCGGAAGAAGACGCCGAGTTCGTGGGCGATCTCGTGCCGTGACCGGTGCCAGCCGGTCACCTCCCGCAGCGGGATCAGGCGCGTGTGGATTTCGTGCCGGGACTGGCTGCCCGTGATCCAGCTGCCGATTTCGCCGGTGGCATGGGCGCTGCCGAGCGTGCCGGACAGCGACTGGTAGGTGGCGTCGCCCCACGGGGTGGAGGCCGCCCCGTCGAGGTCCCGTAGCCCGCGGCCGGCGAGGGGGAAGCACGACAGCACGGTGCGCGCGTCCATGTTGACCAGGTTGTCGTGGGTCAGCAGGGCGTTCACCTGGCCGATGGTGAGCCAGCAGAAGTCTTCGCCGACCTCGATGTCGCCGTCGGCCTCGACGATCATGTTCCGGTTGCGCTTGCGGAAGAACCACGATCCCTGCTCGGACTGCAGTACGTCCGCCATCACCCGTGCGGGTGGTGGGTTGCGGAAGAAGTCCAGGTACGGCACGGCCCGGCCACCGTGCACCCGGCTGTAGTTGCTCTTGGTCGCCTGCACGGTGGGGGAGAGCTGGACGTCACCCACGTTGCCGGGCTCGGCCTTGGCCTGCATCAGGCAGTGCAGCACCCCGTCGAACTCCTTCACCAGGATCCCGAGGATGCCGATCTCGGGCTGGTTGATGATGGGCTGGGTCCAGGCGGGGACGGGACCGTAGTCGCTGACCGCCGTCAGCCCCTCCACGGAGAAGAACCGCCCGCTGTCGTGGACCAGGTTTCCGGTCTCCGCGGCGAAACGCCATTCCCGCAGCTCGCCGAAGGGGATCCGGCGCACCCGCTGGTTCACCCGGTCGACGCACCGGGTGAACCACGAGGCGAAACCGTCGGTACTGACGACTGTGCCCTGGGTGGTCTGGGCCGAGCGGGCGATCCGGTGGGATATCTCGTCGTCGACGTCCGGTGGTTGGAGCGCGGAACCGGCGTTACCCACCGCGGTTCACCTCCAGCATCGCTTCGACCGCCGTGACCACCGAGGCCGCCCCGTCCTCCTGGGCGACCCGCCGCGCGAGCTCGGTCGCCCGGCGCCCGTATGAGGGGTCGGAGACAGCGGCGCGAACGGCGTCGGCAAGCCGGGGCGCGGTGAGTCCGGTCAGCGGGATCGGCGCCGGGGAGACGCCGAGCGCGGCCAGCCGCCCCGCCCAGAACGGCTGGTCCAGCCATACCGGGACGGGCACGGCGGGCACACCCGCGCGGATGCCCGCCGCCGTGGTGCCGACCCCGGCGTGGTGGACGACCGCCGCCATCCGGGGGAACAACCATTCGTACGGAACCTCCCCGATGGAGAGCAGGTCGTCACCGTCGAGAGTGGACAGATCGGCCCAGCCGGCCTGGACGACACCGCGTACGCCCGCCGCGCGCAAGGCCTTCCCGGCGATGCCGGCGAGCCGTTCGCCCTCGCCACTGGCGTGGCTGCCGAAACCGACGAAGACCGGCGGCGGACCGGAATCGAGGAAGTCCACCAGCCGTGGGCTCGGCTCCCAGCCCTGGTCGGCGTAGGGCCACCAGTAGCCGACGACCTCGACACCGTCCCGCCAGTCTGCGGGCCTGGGTACCACCGAGGGACTGAAACCGCAGTAGATCGGCCACCGCTGCCGTTCGTGCTTCAGCCGTACGGCCCGGTGCCCGGTGGCCGGCAGGCCCGCGCCGGCGCGCAGGTCGCGCACCGCCCGCGAGTAGAGCGGGTCCGTCGCGCTGTCGAGAAGGGCGCCCAGCGCGCGGTTGACCGCCGGGCCCATCGTCCGGATGCCGGCCATGATCGGTGGGAAGGCGGCGGTCGGGAGCACCGGCCCCCAGTACACGCCCATGCTCGGCACCCCGGTCGCTTCGGCCGCGTGGTGGCCGAAGGCCGAAACGGAGTTCGACAGCAGCAGCAGGTCGGTGTCGTCGCCGACCGCGGCGAGCACGCCGTCGGCGACACCGCGCATGCCCTCGACAAGTTCGGCGAAAACGTTCCGTTTGGGTGGCCGGGGTGGCCACGACACCAGTTTCCGGACCGAGGATCCGCCGTTCGCCCAGCGCTGGAAGGCTTTCGACTCGAACAGTTCCCGGGGATCGCCGGGAATCTCCCGGAACTCGAAACCCGCCCCGGTCACCAGGTCGGCGAAGCGGGCGTGGGTGGCGATCGCGACCTTGTGGCCGGCGGCCCGCAGTCGGTCACCGAGACCGGTGTAGGGGGCGACGTCGCCCCGGGTGCCCGCGGTCGCGATCACAATCGTCATCGCCGGCTTCTCCTGATCGGTTGTAGGGATGCGGGGTCAGCGCAGGAAGCCGCGCCGCGCGCGCCAACCCGCCGCGATGTCGTCCTCGAGCTGCCGTAGCCGGGCTGTCACGACCTGATCGAAACCGTCCATGAAGTACTCATCGCCGGCGACCGGCTCGACCTGCCGACGTTCGGTGACGAACCGGTCGATTACTTCACCGAGACTCCTCGACGCGGTGACACGACCGGCGATGTACCGCTCGGCCCCGGTGAGCCCGGGAAAACCGGCTTCCCGGTACAGGTAGACGTCACCGTGCAGGTCCACCTGGACGGCGACCTGGGGATGCGCACCCGGCCGCATCTCTTCGTGCCCGACTCGCGGCAGCCGGACGTTCGCGCCCAGGCGCAGGGCGTGCAGCGCATAGCCGTAGTCGACGCGCAACGTGGGTGTCAGCTGCCGCACGCGTTCGTCGAACGTCGCGAGCGCGGCCCGCATCTCGTCGCGCTCGTCGGCGGTGATCGCCCCGTCCGGCCGGCCGCTGTAGTCCTCGCGCAGGGTGACGAACTCGACCGGCCGGTCCGGTGCCGCGGCGTTGAGCCGGGCGACGAAGTCGGCGAGCTGGGGCAGCCGCCCGACCCGGCCAGGCAGCACGATGTAGTTCAGGCCCAGTTGGATCGGGTGGGCGTGGTCGAGGCGAAGGCGCTGGAACCGCAGGAGATTCCGTTCGACCCGGCTGAACGCCCCCGGTTTGCCCGTCGTGGCGCGATACTCCTCGTCGTCCAGCCCATACAGCGAGGTCCGGAGCGCGTGCAGCTGCCAGATCCCAGGCTGTCGCGCCAGCGTCGCCTCCGTCAGCGCGAAAGAATTGGTGTAGAGCGTCAAATTGAAGCCACGGGCGGCCGCCCGGCTGATCAGCTCGCCCAGACCGGGATTCGTCAGCGGTTCGAGTCCGCCCGAGATGTACATACCGAACGGGTTCGCGGACGGCGGTTCGTCGACGATTTTCGCGAACAGGGCGTTGCCGCCGTCGATCAGTTCGTGCTGGTACCGGGCGCCGGTGACGCGGACGCAGAAATGGCACCGGAACATGCAGGTCGGCCCGGGGTAGATGCCGACAAGACGGGGAAACGCCGGGTTGCCCGCCAGAACCGGGTCGAGCACGCCCGCCCGCTCCAGCGGAAGGATCGTGTTGGACCAGTATTTTCCGGCGGGCCCGCGCAGCACGGCCGTGCGTAACTGCGGCAGCCCGGCGAAAACGATGAGCAGGTGCTCCAGGCGCGCCCGGTCGACGCCGAGTTCCGCCCTGGCTGTCTCCAGAGGCAAGAACGGTTCGTTTCCGTACGTCGTGGCCAGCCACACGAGCTCGTGGGCGAGTCGTGCCGCGTCACCGGTGCGGAGGAGCGGGGCCAGCGCGGTCACCGCCTCCGCCCGGTCGAACCCGGGTAAAGCACATCCCTCGACGGCCTCGATGGCTTGCCGGCCGAGTGCCGCCGGGGTGGCCGTGACGCGGGAAGTCATTCCGGCACCTCCCGCGTTCCCGCCTCACCGCGCCGTGCACGCCACCGGTGGGTCACTTCGGCGCCGTGGTTCACGGCCATGGTCACCACGTCGCAGATCCGGCGGATGTCCTCCCGGGTGACGCTGGGGCCGGTCGGCAGGGCCAGCACCCGGTCCGCGATCCGTTCGGTGTGCGGCAGCGTACCGGCCGGCTCACCGCGGAACGGCGGCATCTCGTGACAACCCGGCGCGAAGTACCGCTGTGCCATCACGTTCTCCGCCCGGAGCACGTCGAGCAGCACGTCCCGGTGCAGCCTGGTGATTTTTCCGTCCAGCTCCAGCACGAGATAGTGGAAGTTGTTGCGTTCCTGCCGGTCGTAGCCGATCACGCGGACTCCGGGCAGCCCGGCGAGCTCGGCGCGGTAGAGGTCGTAGTTCGCTTCGTTGTGCGCCACCGAATCGGCGAACGTGTCCAGTGACGTCAGGCCCATCGCGGCCGCGACCTCGGCCATCTTGCCGTTGGTGCCCACCGAGTCCGCCGTGCCCGGACTGGCGAAGCCGAAGTTGTGCATCCGCCGGATCCGCGCCGCCAGCTCACCGTCGTCGGTGACGACGGCGCCGCCCTCGAACGAGTTCACCACCTTGGTGGCGTGGAAACTGAACACCTCGGCCACGCCGAAGCCCCCGATCGGCCGCCCGCCCGTGGTGACGCCGAGCGCGTGCGCGGCGTCGTAGAGCAGCACGAGGCCGTTGGCGGCGGCGATCTTGTCCAGCTCGTCGACCGCGCACGGCCGTCCCCACAGGTGAACCCCGATGATCGCGCTCGTTCGCGGCGTCAGTGCGGCCTCGACCCGCGCCGGGTCGAGACACGCGGTCGCCGGGTCGACGTCGCAGAACACTACGTCGAGCCCGATCCAGCGCATGGCCTGTGGCGTCGCGGCGAAGGTCAGCGAGGGCATGAGCACCTCACCGGTCAGCCCGCACGCCCTGGCCAGCAACTGGAGGGCCACCGTCGCGTTGCAGGTGGCCACGCAGTGGCGAACACCGGCCAGTTCGGCGACGCGTCCCTCGAACTCGCGGGTGAGTGGCCCGCCGTTGGTCAGCCAGCGGTTGTTCAGCACCCAGTCGAGCCGGTCGAGGAACCGCGCGCGGTCACCCACGTTCGGCCTGCCCACGAACACCTTCTGCAGGAAGGCGGCGGATCCGCCGAAATAGGCGAGTTCGGACACTCCGCGTTTCATGGCTTCAGTAGATGCCTTCCGGTGTTTCGCGTGAGGCCTGCAGGGGACGGACGTTGGCCACCCCGTCGGCCGGCCAGCGGCCGCCCGTGTCGTACCGCACGGCCTGGTCGCGCTCCAGGATGTTGGGCAGGAACAGGTGGTCGTAGAGGGCGGTCAGCATGACCCGGCCCACTCGCCCGTAGCCGACGGGGCGAAACCGCCCGCCGGTCGCCGAATCCGGCGTGTTTTCCACCACCGTCATCGTGACCTGGGGGAAGTTCGGCACGTACGGCAGGGTCCGGCCGTCGTCCGGGACGGGCCACCCGGCCGCGTTGCCGAACGTGTTGCCGTAGGACCGCCCGATCGGCGCCTCGCCCAGGGCTTCGCGGAACTGACGGTACATGGCCGGGCTGATCTGCGTGCCGCTCAACCGCACGCCGCCGAGTCGGCCGACCAGCTCGGGACACTCCCGCAGGAGCACACGCAGCAACGCGGGCGTGGTGTTGAGGTAGTCGACCGGCTGGGTGCGCAGCACCCCCGCCACCTGAGCCACGACGTGCGCCGAGTATTCCTGCGCGTCGGCCAGGCGGCCGTCGCGGACGAGCCGTTTCACCCACCGCGGATCCATGTCCACTGTGTACACCCGGGCGGCGAACAGGTCGGTGAGTTCCCAGATACCGCTGCCGCCGATGAGATGCGGCCCGGTCGGAGTCGCCTGAAGCCAGCTGCGGTGGGACCGGAACCCCTCGGTCTCGAACGACCATCGGCGCCAGATTCCGCGGTAGAGCAGCATTTCCGGGGTGTAGAAGACCCGGCAGGGGTCACCGGTGGTGCCTCCGGATTCCCATACCCGCCCGATCAGCGGCCGGGGCACGTCCTGGGGCACGAGCTCGGCGGGATCGAGCGTCCGGAGTTCGTGCAGCGGGAACGGGCCGAAGGCGGCGAGTTCGGAGTACCGCGTCACGTCACGCGGTTCGAAGCCGAGTTCCGCCCGGCGCCGGAGCCAGTACGGTGCGCCTTGCTCGGGATCGAAGTGCCGCCGGACGACCTGTCTGGTCCACGCGTCGAGGTCGACTTCGAGCCACTCCTCCGGGCTGCGGCGGTCGTGCGTCAGGGTGCCGGTCATGGCCGCTTCACCGGCAGGGGGTCGATCCCGATGTCCATGATGGACTCCAGCGCGATGGTCAGGTCGTCGGTGGTCTCGACGTGCACGACCGGGAACGGCCAGTGCACGAACCGGTCGGCCGGGGCGGGCCCGAGCACGAGCCCGAGTTCGGTACCGGTTCGTTGGAGCCCGTCTTGCAGGTGAACGGCGCTGACCGGGCTGGTGATGATCCGCCGGAACACGTCCTTGATCTCGCCCGCCGTCGTCAGCACCTTGGCTTCCAAGCACGAACTGACCGGGATACGGGGATCGGAGAACGGCATCGCCGCGATGTGGGGGGCGAGAAAGTCGGCCAGCGGCTGCTGCAAGGGGCTGTGCGGCGCGTCGTCGCGATCCCCGATGATGTTGACCGTTTCCCCGGGCAGTTCGGCGGCGAGCGCTTCGAGCGCGTCGCGGTAGCCGGAGATCACCCCGAGCCGCCCGTTTTCGGTCGCGAGTGGACCCATGTCCACCGCGGGATACAGGCCGGGCCGGTCGCGGCAGAGCTCGCCCAGCCGCATCTGGGGCTCGAGCAGCATCAGCGCGATGCCCTGCCGGCGTTCGCCGGGGTCCGGGTCCGGCATCTCCCGGCGCCGGAGCAGCAGCGACAGCAGGTCGGACCGTTCGACGGCGCCGGACAGGGCCGCACCGATGAAGGAACCGAGGCTCAGCCCGCCCACCGCCGATGGTTCGATGCCGTGGTCGCGCAGCACGTCGGCGATCGCGAAGACGAGCGCCGCCTGGCGGTACTGCCCGAGTCCGTTGAGGGAGTCGGCCGCCGACAGCGGAACGCCGATCAGCTCCCGCGGGTCCACGCCGGTCCACGTCGCCATCTCGGCGAAGCTATTCCGGACCCGTGAGTACTTTTCGTAAAGGTCCAGACCGAGCCCCGATCCGTCGTTGAGCCCGCCCAGGACGTAAGCCAGCGTCATGTCGCGCGGCTCTCCCTTCTGTTGCCGGAACCGCCGCCGGGTGACCGCGCGGCGCCTTCCGCGATCTGCCCGCGGACCAGGATCGGACCGGCGAAGGCCATCATCTGGTGGCGGAGGACGATGGTGGCCTCTCCCCGCGACGAGTCTTCACCGGCGGCGTATCTGCTGGCCGGAATCGCTTCCAGCAGGCCGAACACCATGACCGCGGCGCCGATGCCGAGGCTCACCGCGCCGTTGGAGACTTCCGGCGACGCCTGGACGATCTGACAGAGCACGTAGAACAACACCGTGCCACCACCCCAGAACAGCACGTCGCGGGTCAGCCCGAGCAGAATGGCGGCATTCGTCATGGGCTTGCCCTCCCGCTCCCGTTTCGGTGCGCGGCCCCCGGCCATCCACCTGGCCACGCGCCGGAACGGTGTGCGGCGGATCCGGAGCGCGACGCCGAGCCACACCACCGAGATTACCAGGCCCATGACGAACGAGGCCGCCACCGATTCTTCGGGAACCAGCAGACCGGGCCAGGAGGAAATCACCATGATGAGCCCGATCAGTATCCAGCACGAGCCTTCGTACCGTAAATACGTCGCGTAACGCATGGTCAGACCTCGGTTTTTTCGGCCAGACAGGATTCGATTTCGTCGGCGGCACCGCGCGATCCGCCGGCGGCGGCGATCGCGGACCGCATTTCCCGTGCGTTCGCCCTGATGTCCTCGTCGTGCGCCACCGCGAGCACGGCGTCGCGCACTCGCGCCCCGTCACAGTCCGGGGGCAGCCGGACGCCGAGGCGGAGTGCCACCGCGCGGTCCGCGGTGGCGTTCTGCTCCAGCGTCTGCGGGATCAGGACCTGGGGCAGTCCGAACGAGAGTGCCTCCAGCACGCCGCTGATGCCCGCCTGGGAAACGTAGACCTGTGCGTGCGGCAACACGTCGAGATGCGGGATGTACGGCGCGACCCGGATGTTTCCCGGCAACTCGCCGAGCTCGGCGATCCGGATCCGGTCGCCCACCGTCATCACGATCTGCCACGAAGGGTCGGCGAACGCCTTGACGCAGCTGGCGAAGAAGTCGGCGCGGTCGTTGTAGGAGGTACCCAGCGAAATGAGTGCCAGCGGGGCGCCGTTGGCCGGCGGCCGCCAGGAGCCGGATGCGGGTGAATCGGGCCGGCAGGGTCCGACGAACCGGAAGCTGTCGTCGAAGCTGCCACCGGCGAACTGGAATTCGCGGGGCAGCAGCACGAGGTGCCGTGAGGCGCTGTAGTTGAAGAACTCCTCCACGGTCATGGCGGGAAAGCCCGCGGTGGGCAGGTACCGCTGGGCCAGTTCGGCGAACTCGACCATGGCCGGATGGCTGAAGTCGAAGACCGTGTAACTGGAGTCGAGGGAGAATTCCGGATTCGATGCGAAAACCGGCCACACCTGCATGGCGGGGACCCGGAGTTTCTCGGCGAGCATCCAGCCGGCCCAGGCCGTCACGTCGAACAGGACCAGGTCGGGCGGGTCGTCGGCGAAGGCGGCCTCCAGTTGGGGGAGCACCAGCATCGTCTCGTTGAGCAGGAACAGCGGCATCTGGTGGAGATCTTCCACCGGGTCCGATGCGTGTGGCTGCACCGAAGACAGGCTCGATGTGTACGAGACCGGGTTCGCGCCGTAGCCGCGCGCCCGTGACGTGAACTTCTCGGTCGCCGCGAACGACACGCGGTGACCGCGACGTCGCAATTCCGGGATGAGCCCTAGAATAGGGTTGCAATGGCCACTCTCGGGCAGACTGATAATCGCCACGTGGGCTTTCACGTGGTCCTCCTCGATTTCGAAGGACGCGGTGCGAAATTATTGTGCACCGGTTTCGGGCGAAGGTGGTTCCCGGCGCCTTGAACGTAACCTGTCAGGAGCGGACCGTGGACCGGTTCCGGAACCACCGGCGGGCGAGGCTGGGATGGTCTCGCTGTCGCATGACGAACCGGGCACCGAACGTCGCCAGGACGGCCGGCACACCGACGGCGAACGCCAGACCGAGGTTCGCCGCCGCGGCCAGGAAACCGCAGGCGAGGATCAGTCGTTCGATCACGATCACCTCGTGGGCGGGCAACGCGCGGACGCGCGGTATCGGCCGGGGGGCCCGCAGCAGCATCGCGGCCGAAACGAAGGTGAGCACGATCGCCACCGCGAGCAGGGAGTAATAGGAGCGCAGCCCGGCACGAGCCGGGAACACCGCCGGAGCGGCGACCGCCGCCACGATCCACAGTAGATCGAGCACGATCAGCGTCCGAAGCGCCGAGGCGTCTCCCCGGAGCACCGGTATCGTCCGGTAGCCGCCCTCCCGGTCGCCTTCCCGGTCGCAGATGGTTCCGACGAGGTTCGACGCGGAGTCGTGCAGCCAGAAGATCAGGCCGAGCACGATTACCGGCCAGGGCGGGAGTGCCCGCACGGCCATGGTGCCGAGTGCGAACGCGGCCGCGGTAGGCCCGCCGCGGATGAGGTTTCCGGCCAGGCCGCGTGCCTTGAACACCTTGGCGTAGAGCACGCCCATCACGGTGGAGGCGACCACCAGCACGAGGTTGCGCGGGTTGAGCGCCGCGGCGATCACCGTTCCGGCGACAATGGTCATCACCATTCCGGCGAATGCCGTTCGCGGGCTCATCCGGCCGGACGGGATCGGCCTTCCTGGCTTGGCGACCGCGTCCAACTCGCGGTCGAAGTAGTCGCCGCCGTAGAGCGAAGCCACCCAGCCGAGCGTGGGGGCCAGCCACGCGGCCGCCACCCGCCACCCGGTCCCGTGGCCGCCACCGGCGAAGAGCGCGCCGGAAAGCGTGACCGGTCCGATGTAGAAAACGGTGTCCAGGCGCCAGATCTCGACATGGGCGAGCAGTCGCCGGCCGAAACGCACGCCGACAGCCGTTCCTGTTGCCATGGTGGCTCGTGGCCTTTCGTTACCGGAGTTCGGCGGCGAATCGACGCCACTGTTCCGCCCGGCGAAGGGCCACGGCGACGATGACGTCCCCCCAATGAGAGGGTACCGCGCTGAGGAGGTGTTTCCATTCCTCCGGTTCTATCGCGTGGACGTCGAGCCAGCGCAGCAGGGCACGACCCGATTCCGAATACTTCAGCGCCGGGTCCTTCCGCAGCAGTTGGCGAACGGTGGCCCAGTCGGGTGCCCCGACGTGTTCGTCTTCGGTCTGCTGGCGTGCCGGCTCGCGCTCGTCCGGCGGCGGTTGCGGCACCTCCCGTTCCTGCGCGGCGGGCGTTCCCTCGGGGACCCGGGTCTTGCCGCACAACGGGTCTTGGTTGGCGGCGAGCCGGCTCCGGACGTTGTGCGCGGTTCCCAGCGAGATGCGCGCTTCCCTGGCGATTTCCCGCAGCGACGCGTGCGGCCGGCGGGCTATCACCTCGACTGCCCGCCGGCGCCCTTCGGCCCCGTCGATCGGCCGGGCCCGGCCGTCCCGGCCGATCCGGATGTTCGACTGCGGAAGATGCTCGGACGAACGGAGCCGGATCGCTCGCACCGTCTTCGCCGCGATTCCGGTCGCGGTCGCGACCGCCCGGTCGGACCACTCGGGGTAGGCGGCCACTATGCGGGCCGCGGCCGCTTCGCGGTCGGCCAGGCTCAGCGGCAGGCCGTGCTGGACGTTTGCCTTGACGGCGAGCACGAAGATCGCGTCTTCGCTGCCGTCGACGAAGCGAACGGCTATTTCCTGCTGGCCACGCATTCTGGCGGCCAGCAGCCGGTGCATGCCGTCCACGACGCGCATTGTCGCGCGGTGCACCAGAATCGGCGGCAACTCGGCGTCGCTTTGTGCGAGCATTTGCGCGTGGGTGAGTTCCTCGCCGTTCCGGCGGGGCGAGTCCGCGGGGAGAAGCAGGTCTATCGGTACCCTGTCGGCCGAGGCGCCGGCCTGGCCATGGATCGTTTCATCGGAACGCTCGCTTTCGTCGATATCTCCCGCACGGTACGCCATTCTGCCCCCAGAATCTTCGCCATGTCAGTGGACGTGCGTCATAATAACTTCAGTTTCGTGCGAAATCGTGGCCGCGCTCGGAGATCCCGGCTGGAGTGGTCCCAGGTCATCGGAACTCCTTCGTATGACGCAAGGTTCGGATGCGCTCGATTGTCGTTGTCCGGACATACCTGTACACGCCGTACCTCTGGCCGCGCAGCGCAAAACATGAACCGAAAAATAGTCGATTCTCCCGCCAGCTGCCGTGCACGTTGAGGCAGATTACCATCAACCGACCGGTCGCTCCAGGGTCGAAAAGGTAAGAGTACGATTACCGGCGCGACGGGACGTGGCCTGGGCCGGCGTGCAGTGCTGCCGTATGCCGATGGGCGGAGTCAGTCAGCCGCCCGCCGACGGAAGCCGACAAGCCCGAGAATCCCGAAAAGGACAATTCCGGCGAGTAGTACCGACACGCATACCAACGCGGGCATGTGCGGCACGCCTGGTATTAGTGCGGCGCGCATCCCCTCGCTGGCATACGTGATCGGATTGAACGCGGTCAGTATCTGGAACCAACGCAGTTGGGCCAATTGGGGCCAGGGATATTGGACCGATCCGAGGAATGCCAGCGGGGTGAACAGCAGGGAGAAGAAGATGTTGATCTGGTCCGGTGTGATGAAGGTGCCCAGCACCAGCCCGAAGGTCGCGCCGACCAGGCACGCCAGGAGCAGCATTGTCACCAGGAGGACGAGACCGGAGGCCTGGTACGGGATCGAGCCCAGAACCCAGATGCCTACCGGAAAGAGCGCGAGCCCGGCGAGCAACCCGCGCGCGGCGGCGAAGAGGATCTTCTCGACGGCGAGCGCCCACACCGGCGACGGGGCGAGCAGCCGGTCGTCGATCTCCCTGGTGTAGCCGAATTCCACGACCAGGGGGAAAGCGGTTCCCTGGATCGCCGTGACAACCACGGTCAGCGCGAGCAGGCCGGGAAACAGCAGGCTCGCGTAGGTGCCCGCGGTGAACCCGATGGAGGTCAGCAGCCGGCCGAAGATGAACATGAAGAAGATGGGTTGCAGCAGGACCTGGGCGAGGACGAACGGCAGTTCCTTCCCGGTTACCGTGAAATCGCGCCGGAACATCGCGCCGAACGCCCTGGCCCGCAGCTGCCAGGACGGGCGGCGGCCCAGGGCCGTCGGCGCTGTCGTCCGGTCCTTGATGGCGGAGGTCATCGCAGCCTCCGGCCGGTGAGATGGATGAAGACGTCTTCGAGTGTGGCGCCACCGATGTCGACACCGGTGAGCCGACCGCCGAACTCCTCGACGGCGAGTGCGACCGGGGCGACCAGTCGCGCGGCGGCGCCGGAGAGCTGGAGCCGGATCGTCGGCGCCGGCGGCGATCCGCCGGTCCGCTCGCACCGCTCGACTCCGTCCAGCTCTCCCAGGCGGCGCACCAGCGGCGGCACCCTTTCCTCGGCGATCTCGGCCGAGACCTCCAGCGTCGAGCCATCCGTCAGGGTTCGCACCAGTTCCTCCGGGCGATCGAGGACCAGCAGCCTGCCGTGGTCCATCACGCCGACCCGGTCCGACAGTGCGGCCGCCTCTTCCATGTCGTGTGTGGTCAGCAGTATCGTGACGCCGCGCGCCCGCATCTCCCTTACCTTCTGCCAGACGAACTGCCGTGCGGCGGGGTCCAGGCCCGTGGACGGCTCGTCGAGGAACAACACCGCCGGGTCGTGCATCAGCGCTCTCGCGATCATCACGCGCCGAAACTGGCCGCCGGAAAGGCGGCCGGGTTTGTCCTTCGCCCGGTTGCCGAGCTCGAACTGCTCGAGGAGTTCGTCGGTGCGCCGTTCCCGGGCCTTCCGCCCGATCCCGTGGTACGCGGCGTGGAAGAGCAGGTTCTGCCGCACCGACAACGCCAGTTCCAGATTGTCGCGCTGCGGCACGACGCCCAGCACGCGGCGGACGGTCTCCGGTTCCCGGATCACGTCGATGTCCGCTATCGACACCTGGCCGCCGTCCGGCCGGACGCGCGTGGTCAGCACGCCGATGGTGGTGCTCTTGCCGGCGCCGTTGGGGCCGAGCAGCCCGAGAATCGTGCCCGCCTCGACGTCGAAGCTGACGTTGTCGACCGCGTTCACGCTCGCCTTCGGGTAACGCTTGACCAGCCCACGCACTCGGACCCCGGCTGCGCCCCCCCGTTCAACTGCCAACGCGTCACAAGTCACGGTTTCCGCGACCTGCTGCCGGCTTCCAGATACCATGTTGTGAGGCTACCGGATAGTGTAGTCACCACACAATTTGGGATGTCAAATGACCGACCCCCCGGCGTCGGCCGGTACCGAGCCGAACCTGGCCGAACTCCTGCTCAGGCGCCTCTTCGAGATCGCGGACGTGATGTCTTCGCTGACCGACTACGCGGCGCGCGAACTGGGGATGAGCGCCGCCCGCGCCCGCCTGCTGTGGATCCTGCGCTACGGCGGCACGATCTCCATGCGCGAGCTGGCGACGCGCCTGGAGGTCACCCCGCGCACGATCACCGGCCTGGTCGACGGCCTGGAGGCCGATGGCTGGGTGCGGCGCGGCACGCACAGCACCGACCGGCGCGTCACGCTGATCACGCTCACGCCGGCCGCCGTGACGACCCTCGACACGCTGGAACGCGGATACCGCCAGCTGGCCGAGCGGGTGGTGATGGATCTGTCCGAGGACGAAACGCGCACCGTGGTCAGCGCGCTCGACCGGATCTTGGACCGGCTCGCCGCCGAGGCGGTGATCGCCGCGGGCCCGCCGGTGGGAGCCGGGAAGCCGCCGGGCCGGAGCCCCGGACGCCGGCTGCCGACCGCCTGACCGGCGCCACGTCGGCGCGGAACCGGGCGGGTGCCGGCACCTCGACGAGAATCGTCGCCAGGGTTGAGTTCTTTCTCCGGGTATCGAGCGGTGGCCAGCAGGAGGCGGAGGTCACCCGCAGTACGTGCTCGCGCACTTGACCAAGTCGTACTTGCCCTTCTGCGGGCGGTGCTCGCTGTGGTGACCGTGCTTGGCGTGGTGCGGGTGCGGCCGTGCGGAACAGGCCGCCCGGCCGGCCCGCGCGCTGACCGCCGCGGTGTCGTGCACGATGGTCGGGTTTGCCCCGCTCTCACACATGCGTCCCACATGCGTCCACGTGCGGCGGCGAAAGTCGCTACTCAATGGTCATGCGCAAAAATCGACGAATCCGGTAGTTTCTTCGGGCTCGAACGGGGTGTAGCCGACGTCGTCGATCACCAGTAGGGGGATGTGGCAGAGCTTGACGAGTTCTGCTTGAGTCGTCCGGTGTGGTGGTCTTCGGCGAGCGGGCGACCCATTCGGTGGCGAAGGTGACCCGGTGTCCGGCTTGGCAGGCGCGGATGGCCAGGGCGATCGCGAGGTGGCTTTTGCCGGTCCCGAGGCCGAGTTCGAATTCGGCCTCCGCGTCCTCCGGCAAGCTCTCGACGCCGAACTCGCCCGGACGGAGTCCCGAGGTAGGCCAATTCGGCCTCCGCGCGATCTTCGAGCGCTTTCCCGGCCTGCTTCCGCTGCCCGGTGCACGCCGTTGGCCGGCCCGGATCCTGCGAAACCATCCTGGTTTGAACGATGCGGTCGCGATGGCACTCATCCGGCGCGTTAGGACAGACCAGAACAAGCCGATCAAGGTGAACATTCAGCGGTTACTGGCTTGGGCTCGTTGCTCGCCGGAGTGCAGGTGCAGGCTTGGTTGCCCGTCGGTGGGTCGACGGGTGGTTGTTCTCTCGGGCTGAAGTGGGTTCGGGTGGTATCCAGGGGTGGCCGAGCATCGTTTTCGGAGTACTCTGCCAGAAAGGGATGCACCTTTAGTCGGTCTGCTCACCTGCCCGTGATACCGGGCCCGTCGTTTGTCGGGGCTTGCCGGTATGCCCGCATGCGATCGCGTCACCGCGCCCGGGCAGCTCAGCTCGCGCGGCGAACCGATTCGGTGCTTGGTGTTCGGCTCCGGCCGTGCTTCGATGGCCACCATGGTGGGAGACAGACAGGCCGCGAAGAACCTGCCGCGGCGGGCGACTTTCTGGTTCTTCGCTACTGCGACCAGTTCGCTGGCCGGTATTTCGATCAATGTGGTCAGCAACGACGCCGGATATCGGTGGACGGCGATCGGCTGGGTGGTGCTCGGTGTGCTGTTCAGCGCTTGGTGGCTTCGTCAGTCCAATGGAAAATTGCCGGCGGCGCGGTGGTTCGTCTTCACCTCCGCGGCCGGCTCGTTCACCGCCGGCGTGGCGTCCTTGCTCGCTCCGCAGGGCTGGCGATCATACCTGGTCATTGCCGCGATCGTCCTTGGCGCGGCGGCTGTGATCGCCGCACCGATGAAGCACACCGGCATGATGCTGTGCGGAACGGTGCTCGTCAGCGGCGGCATCGCCTTCCTCGGTCCGGTGTTCACCGGTGGGCAAAGCGGTCTCGCCGCCATGACGCGGATCGGATTCGGGGCCGCCGGCATCGTTGTCGGCTGCCTACTGCTGCGGGGATGGCTACGAGCTGCCGGCGTCGCGTTGGTCGTCGTCGGCGTACTTTGCCTCACCATCGCCCTGGTTCTTCTGTTCTCAGGTCATTCTGCGGAACTCGTGGCCTGGGTTTTCGGCAGCCTCGGCCTGGGCGGCATCCTGATCGGAACAGTTCTGACGGGCCGGTACGATTCCTTCCAGGAAGTGACTCTCGCCTCGTTGCGACCAGTCCTGGCCAGCTTGGCTCTGCTGTACACGTCGCTCGGCGTGGTCGCCGTGTTCGACCATCGATTCTTCCTGGCCGCCGCCGATATTGTTCCCGCTCTGTTGCTCGCCTTGGCGATCGCACTGTCCTTCCGCAAAGCCGTCGACCTGTTCACGGCCATGTGCCTGCTGGGAATTCCGTGCGTCGTCGACGGAGTGCAGACCGCCGTCCGCGGTCAGACGCTCAGCGGAACCGTGTCAGCCGCGAGCGGCCTGATGTTGCTCACTGCCGCCGCCTACCGTTACCGCATGGTCGCGGTGGCTTTCTGGCGGTACGCGTTCACCATGCCCGCCGTACCCGACGACGAAGACGACGAAACTGCCAATTCCGGCCCGCGGCCGCGGTGAACCAGGGCGCATCGGCACGAATGTCGCGGTCCGGGTGGTCAGCTCAGCCGTGAAGAGTGTATGCCGGGACAATCCTGGGGTTCCCGGCTCGTAGTGCGGCGAGTCCGGCTTGTGCCACCCCATACGTCGGCGATGTGTGGGGCTGCTCGGGGAAACGGTCCGCCTCATCATCGTGGTGGAAAACCTGCACTGCGACACAAGAAATCGTGGAGCGATCACCGATCTCGGCCGTGCTCATAGCAGTCGCTCGGCTCGCCACTAGGCCGGATGGGTCGGAACCCCACATGAAGTTCGATAAACCCGTTCGAGTGGAATCGGAAAGAACTGGCGCGAGTACAGAGATGGGGTCGGGTTCTTGCGATACCGCTTGGTTCTCAGAGGGAATTCCGTGCAGGACGCGAGAATGCCCGCTCGGTCTCAGAGCAAGGCGAGACCGAGCCTCGTCCGTATCGGTTCGTGGGTGTCTGCTCCGCCGTGGCCTACGCGGGTGGAGCAATTGCCGCTCGTCGCTGCGCTGTTGGCGCCGGAGGTGCCTGCGGGTCTGTGGTGGACTCGCCTCATCGCCCGGATCCGGACGATGTTCACGTGGCTGACATCGCGGATCTCGAGGAGGTGCTCGTCGGGTTCGGGTGACGGCTCGTCGCGCCACCGACCCCGCCAGGAGTGCTGTCGCGATTGCCCTACCCACGCCATGACGATCGCCGTGAGCGCGTGACGTGGCCGGTGGCCTTCGTCGTGCGCTGCGATGGGGCGGCAGCCGGAGTTTCCACCTTTCGGACGCCAATTCTGGACGAAAGCCGTGCCAGATTCTCGATCACCCATATTGCCAGTGCGACAAGGGCGAGGCCGCCGCCGACCGCACACACGCCCGGCCAGCCGTATGCGGCGTAGGTCGCGCCGGAAGCGGCCGAACCGGCGACGCCGCCCAGGAAGTACGTCGTCATGTACGCCATGGTGATCCGGTTCCGTGCGTCCGGGCGGAGACGGTAGACCATGTTCAAATTGGTCACCTGCATCCCCTGCACACCCAGATCCAGCGTGATCACCGCGACGATCAGCGCGGCGAGCCATCCGCCACCGTGCAGGGCGAGCAGTACCCAGCTGAGCAGGACCGTGATCAGCAGCGCCCCGGTGACGAACTGGTCCCGCCCGGCGTCCACCATCCGCCCGGTCACCCGTGCCCCGTACGCACCGGCCACACCGAGCAGGCCGAACAACCCGATAATCGCCTCGTCGTAGAAATATGGCGGTCCGGCCAGGAGGAACGCCACCGACGTCCAGAAAGCGCTGAACCCGGCGAAACAGATGAACCCGTACACGCAACGCAGCCACAGCACGGGTTCCTCGCGGACAATGGTGGCCACCGACCGCAGCAGCGGCAGATACCGCAGTCCCGGCTGGGCCGGCGGCACGTCGGGCAGAGCGCGTGCGAGCACCCCGGCGAGCACGAGCATCAGCACCGCCGCGACGGCGTACACCGCGCGCCAGCCACCCCACTGGGCTACCAGTCCACCACCGGTCCTGGCCAGCAACACCCCCATGAGCACCCCGCTCATCACGCGGCCGGTCACCCGGCCCCGCTCCCCGGGCGTGGCCAGGGTCGCCGCGAAGGTCACCAGCAATGGCGCGACCACCGCGCTGATCGCCAGTACGAGCGAAATGGCGATCAAGATCCCGGCGGAGGGCGCCGCCGCCGACGCGGCCAGCGACACCATGGTGACCAGCAGCAGGGTGACCACCAGCGGCCGGCGACCGACCACGTCGCCGAGCGGCACGACGAGTGCCAGGCCCGCGGCGTAGCCGATGGTGGTCGCCGTCACCACCATCGACGCCGTCCCGCTGCCCACACGCAAATCCGCGGCGATGGACTTGAGCAGCGGCTGTGCGTAGTAGATGTTGGCGACCGCGACGCCGGCCGCGATGGCGAACAGCGTCACCACTCGGCTGGGCAGGCCGGCGCCGGCGGTCAGCTGCCGGTGCGAACGGGCGATCACTGGGACACCGGTTTGACCGGCAGCAGGTTCCGTTCGGCGAACACCGCCTTGGCGGTGGTCACGGCGTTCACCGTGCGGGGGAACCCGACGTAGGACAGGCAGTGCAGCAGTGTCTCGACGATGATGGCCGGCTCGACGCCGACGTTCAGCGCCGCGTTGATGTGGAATTTCAGTTGCGGCTCGACACCACCGAGAGCGGCCAGCGCCGCGATGGTGAGCAGTTGCCGTTGCGGTGGTTCGAGGCCGGGCCTGCTGTAGAGGTCGCCGAAGGCGAATTCGGCCACGAACCGGCTGAGGTCCGGGGCGATGTCCGCCATGGGCTTGAAGATCGCCTCGTACCCGCCGCCGAGGCCGTCGATCGCCGCGACGCCGCGCTCGAACCGCTCGTGGGAGTTGGTCACAGTCATGATCGTCCGTTCCGCGCCGGAACCGCCGGCTCAGGCCCCGGCGGCGACCTCGGCCTTGGCGCCGTATCGTTCGGTGAAGTCGAGGACTCGCTGCCAGGCGTCCTCGCAAGCGCTCTGCCACTCGCCGAAGGCGCGGTCGAAGAACGAGTGCGGGGCACCGTCGTAGACGTACTTCTCGTAGGTCTTGCCGTCCGCGTCCAGCGCCGCGGTGAACTCGTCGAACTCCTCCTTGCTGGTGGCGACGTCGTTGCCGGCGATCAGCAGGAGCGCCGGCTTGCTGAACTTGTCCAGCACGTCACGGACGTGCTTGGGCTGGCCATAGAAGCCGATGACCCCGGCGAGGTCGAGGTCGGCGGCCGACAGCCGCCACGACTGGCTGCCGCCGAAGCAGAAGCCGACCGTGAAAACGGGACCTGGGTTGCGCTCGGCGAGATGCGCGGCGGCCGCACTGACGTCGGCCGCCACCTGCCCCGGCTCGACCTTCGGCAGGTGGGCCTCCCAGTCGAACTCGTCGTCCCGTTCGCCGACGCCCGCGGTGCGACCGTAGTAGTCGATCGCCACAGTGTGGAACCCGGCTTCGGCGAACCGCTTGGCCAGGTCCTGGTAGTAGGGGTGCACCCCGCGAACGTCCGGCAGGATGACCACGTTCATGCCGTTCGGTTCGGCCGGGGTGGCCTGGAAGGCGGAGAACGCGGTGCCGTCCGCTGACGCCAGTTCCAGCCCGCCGTGCTCGGCGACGGTGCCGCCGCCGGGGGCTGCGGGGGGCCTGCTGTCGGTACTGTGACACATGATCGGCGTTTCCCTTTCGTGCGTTGTCGGTTGACCGCGTGAGCTGGTCGATCCACTGTCGAAGTTAGCGGCGGCCGACGTGGTCAACCAGGTTCGCTTCTTCCGTAGTACGGCCGTTCCTGGGTCGGCCAGTACCAGGAACGGCCGCGCGTCTGCGCCTGGTCACCGCGCAGGTCAGCCGGGCGGTGCAGACCCGCCGCCCGTTCTCGTCGCTGATCACGATCTCGTAGGTCGCGCTGCCGCGGCCTTCGTGCAGTGGCCGGCACACGCCGGTCACCGTGCCCGAGGCGACCCAACGGTGGTGTGTGCACGACAGGTCCAGCCCGACGGCCTGGCCTCTTGGGCCCGCGTGCTCGAGTGCGGCCAGCGAGCCGAGCGTTTCCGCGAGCACCGCGCTCGCCCCGCCGTGCAGGATGCCGACCGGTTGCCGATTGCCGGCGACCGGCATCTCCGCGACCAGTACGCCCGATTCGTGGGAAACAATCCGGATACCGAGTTTGTGCACCAGCAACTCGGACTCGGACATGTGGACAGTCAACCTTATCCACCTCGCTCTGTTGGAAAATAACGACGATTTTCCTTCCAGGCTATCGAGTCGCGGTCGCGACCGGCCGCGGTGTGAGTCAGCACACCGTGGTGGTGGTGGTACCCGCATAAACGACCCGTGGTACCCGGTCTGCCCGGGGTGTTAGCCTGCTGTTGCGGACGAACGCAGTGCGGTGAATCCGCTGGGGTGCCGACCGCTCGACGGCGAGTTCTTTCCGGCACTTTCCTTTCTGGGGCGCAATAATCTTGGTTGGGGTGGACCATGTCTGGATCAACGGTGTCCAAAAAATCTGTCGAAGACTACCTGGGAGAGGGTGAAAAGCGTTTCTTCGCGGCCGGATACCGGCGCGTCGCGTACCGGTTCGGAGATATCGTGGCCGAGGTCCGGGACGACCGGCGCGGACTGCTGGCCACGAGTATCCGGCTCAGCTGCCCGGACGGCTGGTCGCACAAGGCGGCGCGCGGCGCGCTACGGCCACATCTGAGCACCATCGACGCGATCCTGCTTGCCGGGCAGCTCGGCGAGCTGTACCTGACGCATGCCTGTCACCTCGACGAACAGGCGCGGCGACGGATCTGGATACGCAAGCTGAAGATCAAGGCGGGGGCGAGTCCAGACGAAGAACTGGAACAGGTTCCGGTGAGCACACGGCCGGTCGCGGCGAGCGGCGATTCCTCCGTCGTGGTGCTGGAAAGCAGGATCGGGGCGATGCGGACACAGTGTGAGTTCGCCGGTGTCACCGGGGAACCGAACGTTGGCACGACTACCTACTCCGGGCCGGAACAGCTGCTCGGCCCGGCGGAAAACCGTTACTACGGAACAGGTTTCACCGGGCGGGAACAACGGCTGGGAGACCTGTCGCTGGACCTTCCCCGGCGACGGGCCACCGCGGCGGTGACGTGCGCCGGTGACGGCGGCGACAGCGGCCTCGAAGGTGCCTACCAGCCGGCACCGACCTTCGTCGACCTGTTCGCCACTTCGCTGCAACTGGCTCAGATCCTCTTGTACGAAACGGATTCGATGAGCCGGGGCGAGAGCAACACGTTGTGGATGCGCAGCACGCAACTCACCGCGGAAAGTCCACATCGGACTTTCGGTGGCGCGATGCCGTTGCGCACCGAGCTGCACGACCTCGGCCTGCTCACCATGAACGGCGCGCCATGGCGGACCGCCGACATCCACGCCGGCCTTGGTGGGATCACACTGCGCTGCGCGGTCGCGCACGCGCTGCCGCCCGGCGCCACGGCAATACCGTCCGAAATCATTTCCACCGCTGCAGAAAGCAGGTAGCTGAGCATGAAACTGGCCATCTCGGGCACCTACTCGTCCGGCAAGACCCTCACCTCGTACGCGCTGTCCCACCTCACCGGCATCCCCCGCACCCGCGCGCGTACCATGCGGGAACTGCTGCCGTTCGCCGTGCCCGGCAAGACGCTGGAGGAGTGCACGGCGGCCGAACTCGTGCAACTCATCGTGCGCCGGCATGTGGAGCGCTGCGTGCACGAAAGCCACCTCACCACCGGTTTCATTTCCGACGGTTCCTCGCTTCAGGAATGGATCTACGGTTCGGTGCGGGTCATCGTCGGCATCAATCCGAACGACTCGGTCCACCTCGGCGAACTGGAAAGCGTCGAGCGGTCTGGCGAGATCCTGTTCTTCGAGGAGGTGATGGCCCAGCTCGGTGTGGCCATCAAACAACATGTGGCGGACACCTACGAGGCGTTCGTGCACCTACCCAACGAACTCACTCTGGCCAGGGACGGGCACCGGCCGGTCAACGAGCGGTTCCGGTCCATGGCCGACGAGGCGATCGCCCGGGAGATCGACGCGCTCGGCATCCAACGCCATGTCGTCGGCGGCAGCCTTCCGGAGCGACTGACCACGATCGTCGAGCTGTTCGAACTGCCGCGGCTGATGTCGGTGGACGGGGCGATTTCCCGCGCTGAAGACGAATACCGCGCAGTCGACATGACCATCGAGTCCGATCGCGCGTGGGCGACCCACTCGCAGGAACCCGCCGCGGTGTCGCCGGGGGGCCAGGCATGACCCGCCACGCGGTGCTCGCCGGAATCGGGTCGACGCTGCCCGAGCGGGTGGTGACCAACGAGATGCTCGCCCAGCGGATCGACACCTCCGACGAGTGGATCAGGTCCAGGACCGGAATCGTCGAGCGCCGGCTCGTCGAGCAGGGCACGGCCACCAGCGACCTCGCCGTCGAGGCGGGCCGGCGGGCGTTGAAGTCCGCGGCGCTGGACCGGGTGGACGCGGTCGTGCTGGCCACGACGACACCGGATCATCCATGCCCGGCGACCGCGCCGACTGTGGCGAGCCGCCTCGGTCTCGGCACCGTCGCCGCCCATGACGTCTCAGCGGTTTGCTCGGGATTTCTCTACGGGTTGGCCACCGGCGCGGGCCTGATCGCCATCGACCAGGCGGAGACCCTGCTCGTCATCGGCGCCGAGGCGTTCTCCACCATCATCGACCCGGATGACCGGGGCACCGCGCCGATTTTCGGCGATGGCGCGGGCGCTGTCGTGCTGCGCGCGGGAAGGCGCGATGAGCCGGGCGCACTGCTGGGCATGGAGTTGGGCAGTGACGGTGAGCTCGCCGACGCGATCATCGTGCCCGGCGGCGGGTCGCGGCAGCGGACCTCCGGGCACCCGCCCGCTCCCGGCGACCAGTTCATGAAGATGCAGGGACAAACCGTGTTCCGCAACGCGATCGTGCGGATGACCCAGTCCTGCCACGCGGTGCTCGACCGTACCGGATGGCCGGTCGAGACGGTCGGTCTGCTGGTCGGCCACCAGGCGAACGTGCGCATTCTCAACGCCGTGGCCGAGGATCTCGGCCTGCCGGCCGAGCGTGCGTTCGTCAACCTCGACCGGTACGGCAACACCGCCGCCGCCTCGATTCCGCTCGCGCTGGCGGACGCGGCGGCCAGTGGTGCGGTGCGCGCCGGTGATCGGGTGCTGCTCACCGCCTTCGGTGGCGGCGCGAGCTGGGGTGCCGCCACGCTGACGTGGCCGGCCGTCGACCCCAGCTGATCTTCCTTGTCCAACAGCGAAAGACCACGAAACAGGAGTGAGCACAATGGACGCCAAAACGACGAGTGCCGCATTTGAGTTGATCGCCGGTAAGGTCGACCTGTCCTTGTCCGAGATCACGCTCGAGGAGACGCTGGAGGAGATCGGCCTCGACTCGCTGCACCTGATGGAGATGGCCATGTCCGTGCAGCGTGATTACGGCAACCCCGTCCCCGAGGGCGACCTGCGGCTGGACCAGACGGTGGCCGAGGCGATCGCGTACCTCGACGGAAGGATGCGCTGACGGCGATGGCTTCTCGACCCTCCCGCGCGGCATTCTTCGACCTCGACGGCTCGTTGATCACGGTGACCAGCATCTTTCGTTTCCTGGCCTTCGACATGGCCGAACGAGGTCTGCCCGAAGAGGCCTATTCCGGCGCCATGGCGGAGCTACTGGCCCGCAAGGCCGCCGGCGCCGCGCGGGAGGAGACGAACCGGGCCTTCTATCGCACCTTCACCGGCCGCCCGATAGCCGACCTGATGGCGGCCGGTGAGCGGTGGTTCGAGGCCGAACGGGCGTCGGGCGGGCTGTTCCGGCCCGAGGTGGTCGCCGCGCTGCGCGGGCACCGAGCGGCCGGTGACCTCACCGTGCTGGTGTCCGGCTCGTTCCCGCCCTGCGTCACGCCGATCGCCCGGTTCCTGGGGCTGGACATCGCGATGTGCACCGGTGTCGTCCTGCGTGACGGCCGGTGCACCGGCGAAGTCGTGGAGCCGATGGTGGGCGAGGCGAAGGCACGGGCGGCGCGTGAGCTGGCCGCGGCGCGCGGGCTGCGGCTCGCCGAATGTGCCGCATACGGCGACGACCTTTCCGACCTGCCGTTACTGGAACTGGTCGGTAACCCGGTTGTGGCGGGCGACGCCGCGGCCTTCCACGAGCTCGGCGCGAGCCGGGGCTGGCGGCGGCTGGCCTCGCCACGAAACCGGGTTCTCGACCAAGCACCGAGAGGAACCGAAGTGACCGGAACAGAGATGAAAGTGGTTCAGACCACACAGATAGGCGGGCCGGAAGTGCTCGTGCCCGCGAAGGTGCCGCGACCGGTACCGCTCTCCAACGAAGTGCTCGTCCAGGTGCGCGCGGCCGGGGTGAACCCGGTGGACTGGAAGATTCGCTCGGGTGCCTTTCCGGACGGCGGGCTCGGCGCGGTCCCGTTCGTGCAGGGCTGGGACGTGGCCGGGGTGGTCGAATCCGGCCCGAGAGTGACCCGCTTCTCTCCGGGCGACGAGGTGTACGGGCTGATCCGGTTTCCCCGCCAGGGCGGAGGATACGGCGAATACGTGACCGCACCCGCCCGGCAACTCGCCCGCAAGCCCGCCAGGCTGACCTTCGCCGAGGCCGCAGCGCTGCCGCTGGCCGGGCTGACCGCATGGCAGATGCTGGTCGACATCGCCGATGTCCAATCAGGACAGAAGGTGCTCGTCACGGCGGCCGCCGGCGGGGTAGGCCATCTCGCCGCTCAGATCGCCAAGGCCCGTGGCGCCGTCGTGACCGGCACCGCCCGCGCGGCCAAGCACGAGTTCCTCGCCTCGGTCGGCGTGGACCACCCCGTCGACTACACCGAAGTGGATGTCGCGAAGGAGGTCGGCGGCCAAGACGTCGTGCTGGACGTGCTCGGCGGGCCGCACACCGTGCCGTTGCTCGACACGTTGCGTCCCGGCGGACTGTTGATCACCGCGATCGGTCCGCTGCGCGATGAACTCGTCGAGGCGGCCCGTGAGCGCGGCCTGCGGGTGCGGCCGTTCATCGTCGAACCGGACCAGGTCGGCTTGGCCGGACTGACCGGCCTTGTCGAGTCCGGCCTGCTGCGGGTGCACCTGGAGCAGGTGTTCCCGCTCAGCGACGCGGCCAAGGCGCACGAGCTGGGTGAATCCGGCCGCACCACAGGAAAGATCGTGCTTTCGGTTGCCGGCGAGCAGGAGGTGTGACATGACCGAGCGAACCGAGGTGCTGATCGTCGGCGCGGGGCCGGTGGGTCTCGTGCTGGCGTGTGAACTGCGCCAGCAGGGCGTCGGAGTGCGCCTGGTGGACCGGCGGGAACGCTTCGAGGGAGCCGGCAGCAACCAGTCCCGCGCCATCCTGATCTGGCCCAGGATCCTGGAACAACTGCGGCGCATCGGGGTCAGCGATCGGATGGTGGCCGCCGGACACGCGTTGCCCACGGTCAGCTACTTCTCGTCGGGCCGCTTGCGCGGCACCGTCCACATCGACCGGCTGCCCGACAGCGCTTACCCACTCATCCTGACCCTGGCGCAGAACGACACCGAAACCATTTTGCGCGAGCGGCTGGCCGAGTTGAAGGGTGAGGTGGAGACCGGGGTCGAGTTGACCGAGATCCACGATCCGGAAACCGCGCCGCGGGTGGTGCTCAAGCACGCCGACGGCGACACCGAGACGGTGCGGCCGCAGTGGCTGGTCGGCGCGGACGGGCCGGCGAGCACCACCAGGAGGCTGCTGGGCATCGAGTTCGCGCAGGACCCGATCGACGTGACCTACGGCATCGGCGACTTTCCCATCGTGGCCGGGGACGTGCCCGACACCGTGCAGTACTACTACTCCCGCACCGGCATCGGCGTGATCGTGCCGTTGCGCGACGGGATGTACCGGATCGCGGCCAACATCCCGCACCGGGCGGCCGATGACCCGCGGCCGCCCGCCGAGATGTTCCAGACCATGCTCACGCAGCGAACGAAACTGCCGATCCGGCTGGGTGAACCGGCGTGGACCAACTCGTTCCGGCCGCGGTGCGGTGTGGTCCGGCAGTACCGGCGCGGGCGCTGCTTCCTCGCCGGGGACGCGGCCCATGTGGTCAGTCCGGCCGGTGGCCAGGGCATGAACATCGGCCTGCAGGACGCGGTGGAGCTGGGCTGGAAGCTGGGCGGCGTGACGCGCGGCCGGTTCACGGAGTCCATTCTGGACGCCTACGAGCCCGAGCGGAGTTCGGCCGCCCGGCGAGTGGCGGACACCTCCGCGGCGCAGATTCGGTTCGGCGCCGCCAGCAACTGGCGACGGGTCCTGGTGCGGGACGCCGTGTTCGTTTGCGCCGACCGGTTGGGCGTGCTGCAGCGGCGGTTCGCCCCGCTGCTGGCCCAGACGGACTTCACCTATGGCGAGGAGCCGGCCGGGTCGCTGTTCTGGGGCGTGCGCAAGCCGGCCCAGGTCGGGGATCGGCTGCCGCTGTTCGCTCCGCCGGCCGTCGCGCCCGGGCTGCCCAGCCTCGACCCGCACGACTACACGGTGCTGCTCTGGCCGGGAAACATCCCGCGTGGCCGATGGCGGACGGTGGGCGCGGAACTGCGTGCCGCCCTGGCCGGCCATGGCCCGGTGCGCGATCTGTCCACTGTGTTCGGTCAAGCCGGACAGGCACTGCGCGAGCTGTTGGGCGGCGCGGCGGGCGCGCTGGCGGTGCGCCCGGACGGGCACCTGGCCTACCGGGCAGCACCCGCCGACGCCGGTGCGCTGGTGGAGTTCCTGCGTTCGTTGCGCCCGGTGCCGAACGAGACAACGGCCGGCGTCGCCACGCCCGGCCGGAGGCTGACAGAAGTCCCCGATGGACAGACGATTTCGACATAGTGAGGAGCGGGAAATGACCGAAACCCAGACGACGCGCGGGACCAGCGAGACGATCGACGAGTTCTTCGCCCGGTTCGGTGCAGGCGACCGGGCCGGCATGCTGGCCCTGTTCGCCGAGGACGCCGACCTGATGGTGGCCGGCGCCGGCATCGTGCCGTGGACCGGTCGCAGGCGGGGGCACGCCGAGATCGGCGAGTTCCTCGACAGCGTGCTGAACGACGTCAAGACCGAGCGGTTCGACATCGACCGCATCCTCGTCGAGCGGGACGGCTGCGTGGTGCTCGGCTCGTTCGCGCACCGGATCCTGCGCACTGGCAAGATCTTCGCTGGGCCGTTCGCACTGCACGTCGCGGTGCGGGACGGGCTGATCCGGACCTACCACATGTTCGAGGACAGCTACGCGGCCTCGGTCGCGTTCACCGAGTGAGTGTCGTCGGGCGAGGGGCCCCCGGCCCCTCGCCCGTTCCCGTCAGGTGACCGGGTCGGCGTCCCTGGGCAGGCCATTCGCGGCGCGCTGCCGGTCGCTGCCCCAGCTGGAAAGCAGGCGCAGCGCGTCGTCGGTCTCCGAGCCGGGCTCGGCGTTGAACACCATCACCAGGTGCCCCGATTCGTCGGACTGGCGTAGCGTCTCGTAGTTGAGAGTGAGCGTGCCCACCAGCGGGTGGCGCAGCCGTTTCGTCCCGTACGTGCGGTCGGCGACGAGGTGTTCCGACCACAGCCGGCGGAACTCCTCGCTCTTGATGGACAGCTCGCCGACCAGGGTGGTCAGCTGAGCGTCGTCTCGCTGCCTGGCGGTGTGCAGCCGCAGGTATGCCGTGGTCGTACGGGCGATCTCCGGCCAGTCGACGAAGACCTTCTTGGCCCCCTCGTCCAGGAACACGAACCGCGCCATGTTCCGCTGCTCCACCGGCTCGGTGACCACGTCCTCGAAGAGGATGCCGGCCAGCCGGTTCCAGGCCAGCAGGTTCATGGCCCGGTCGAGCAGGTAGGCCGGGCCGCCGTCGATGCCGGTGACCATGCGCGCCAGCGCCGGCCGCACCGGCCTGCCCGACAACCCGGCCGCCGCGACCGGGGGGCGCCGGGACGGCCGGACGGCCACCAGGTCGCGCAGATGTGCCCGCTCGTCGGCGTCCAAGCGCAGTACGTCGGCCACGGCGCCCAGCACCGAGTCCGACACCTGCTGGGTCCTGCCCTGCTCGAGCCGGACGTAGTAGTCGCTGCTGATCCCGGCGAGCTGGGCGACCTCTTCGCGACGCAGGCCCGCCACGCGCCGTCGCGCGCCGGAGCCCGGCAGGCCGACGTCCTCCGGGCGCAGCCGCGCCCGGCGTGAGCGGAGGAATTCCCGGAGTTCACCGCGCTGGTCCATGTGTGTCAGTATCCACCAAACCGCCGCCGGCCACTGTGGTCCTGTGGAACCTATGATTGCGCAACCCAGGAAGAATCCGGCCTGGTTACCCCCGGTCGTGGCGCCGACGATGGGCAGCGGACGGACATCGTATCCGTCGCATTCCAACGACTTCTCCGATCCGGACGGGGTAAATCATGACGACGTCGGAAGACATCGTGCCCTCGGTGACGGGCGATGAACGGATTGGCCGCCGGGGGGCGCTGCGGCTCGCCGTGCTGCTCGTCGCCCAGTTCACGATCGCCCTCGACTTCTCCATCCTCAACGTCGCGCTGCCGGACATCGGCAGAGGGCTCAATCTCGCGTTGGGCGACCTGCAGTGGGTGGTGACCCTGTTCGCGCTCACCTCCGCCGGGTTCACCCTGCTGTTCGGCCGGGTGGCCGACCTGCTCGGCAGGCGCCGGATGTTCCTGACCGGCATCGTGCTGCTCGGTGTGTCGTCGCTGCTCGGCGGGCTCGCCAACAGCGTGACGGTCCTGCTCGTTGCCCGGGTGCTGCAGGGCCTGGCCACGGCGATCGTGGCGCCGGTGGCGATGGCGCTGCTCACCACCACCTTCCCCGAGGGGCCGCGGCGGCAGAAGGCACTCGGTCTCGGTGGCGCCATGCTGTCCGCCGGATTCACCATCGGCGCGGTGCTCGGCGGCGTGCTGACCGGTCTGCTGAGCTGGCGGTGGGCGTTCCTGATCAACGTGCCCGCCTGCGTGATCGTGCTGGTGGTCGCGCCGATCCTGATCAGCGGGCGGGAACGGCGCGAGCCGGCCAGGCTCGACGCGGGGGGCGCGGTCACGATCACCACGGGCCTGCTCGCCCTGGTGTACGGAATCACCTCCGCGGGCACCAACGGCTGGGGTCACGCCCTGACCGTGGTTTCGCTGGCCGTCGGCGTCGTGTTGCTCGTGGCGTTCTGGCTGATCGAGCTGCGGGTGCCGCAGCCGCTGGTCTCGCTGCGGGTGCTGCGCACGCCGACGGTGAAGTGGGGCAACGGCGGTGGCCTGCTCACCTTCACCATGTTCAGTGCGGTGATCTTCCTGATGACGCTGTACCTGCAACGCGTCCTCGGCTACTCGCCGCTGGTCACCGGGCTGGCCTTCGGTGTGCAGGGGGTGACCGCGTTCTTCGCGGGCATCTTCGCCCCGAAGATCATCGGCCGCTTCGGCAACAGCCGGACGACCCTGTTCTGGGCGCTGCTGTTGCAGGCCGTGGCGACCGGCGCGCTGTTCGCGCTGGGTGACGGGCGGCAGTGGCTGACGCTGATGATCGTGGCCACCGCGGTCGGCGGCTTCGCCCACGTGCTCAGCGTGGTGTCGTTCATGGTCACCGCGACGTCCGGGCTGTCCGACCACGAGCAGGGCCTGGCCACGGCGATGACCTCGCTGACTCAGCAGGTGGGCATCACGATGGGGATCCCGATCCTGAGCGCGGTCGCGACCGCGCGGATCAACGGGATGTCTCCCACGCACTCGCAGGCCCAGTCGGTGCTGGGCGGCACCAGCTACGCGATCGCGGTGGACGCGGTCATCGTGCTGGCCGGCGCGCTCCTCATCGGGTACTTCCTGCGCAAAGCCGGGCGTGTCGTGGACCCCGGAGCCACCACCGGCGGGTGACCTTTCCTTCCCCCTGTCAAGGTCGCCCGTTGTCCTGGGCCGGCCGCCGCGTGGCGGCCGGCCCCTCCGGCATCTGCATCAGGCGCCGCAACTTGTCGATGTCCGCCGTCGCCTCGGGCAGGTAGAGCAACAGCGAAATGTCCTCGCGCCCGGAGAGTTGCCACACGTGCGTCTGGAACGTCATCCGCCCCACGCATGGATGCTGCACTTCCTTTCGCCTGCCACGCATCTCCAGCACCTCATGGCTGTTCCACAGCCGCGAGAATTCCTCGCTGCGGCCGGAGAGAAACGCGGCCAGTTCGGTGAATCGCGGGTTGTCGAGGTTGCGCACCATGGTCGCCCGGGACTGGGCGACCATGAGCTTGGCGATCATCTCCGACTGGACGTACCGGGAACGGCAGTTCTCGTTGGTGAAGAAGGCGACCAGCAAGTTGTCGTCGGATACGTCGAGACCGAAGACCTCACGCGCCACGCGGTTGCAGGACAGGATGTCCCAGAACTCGTTGAGCACCAGCGCCGGGCTGGGTAGCCAGCCGTCCACGAGGTCGCGCAGATCGGATTCGGTGTCCAGCTTGCCGAGCTGCGTGGGATCGCTGATCGTGGCGATCTTCAGTAGCCGGTAGAAATAGACGTGCTCGGATGCGCTCAGTCGCAGCGCCCTGCTGATCGCCCGCGCGACGGACTCCGAGACCTTGATGTCTCTGCCTTGTTCGAGCCAGGTGTACCACGAGGTGCCGACCCCGGCGAGCACGGCGACCTCCTCCCGGCGCAGTCCGGGAGTCCGCCTTCGGCCGGAGATGGACAGGCCGACCTCGGTGGGCGACAACCTCGCCCGCCTGGTCCGGAGAAAGTGACTCAGTTCCAGCAGTCTTCGTTCGGTTCCCCCAGTTAGCCCCATGGACGCATGTTGTCCCAGCCTTTCCGGAATTGTCAAGGCGGCCGACGGTGGGTGATTCCAGCGACGCGTTGTGTCATTTTTTCAAGTCTGATCGATGAGCTACGCGTTAACTGATGCTGCCAGCTTTTCCCGCGGTCTGGTTCCCCGCTGGTGTGTCGCGGCCGGTCTGGCGCGAGGTGGACGTGGTGGATCAGGCTGCGCGGCGCGCGTGACTGTTAGAGTGCGGAACTCGCCGGTTTCACCACGACGAACCATCGTCGCTTGTTCGAAACCTCCCGTTGACAATAGGGGTTCCGCTGGGCAGCGGATCTCGAATTGGATTCACATTCGGCGGCGGCCGTGCCGTTCGGTGACGGCGAGGTTGGCGAGCGCGTGCCGTCCTCTCGGCTCGCCGCGCGCCCTGGTGCCAGGATGCGCGCAGCGGCACTGCCCGACCGCGCGGCGCTCAACCAAGACCCGCCAACCAAGCCTCTCCAATTCGCGGGGCCCGCGCCGCCGGACCTCGGCCCGCCGGGGCGGGCCGGGAACACCGCTCGCCGCACAGTTTCATTCTCGGTGAGTACTGGCGAGGACCGTTCAGCCAACCGGTGCCAGGTCGTAGTTGATGGGGTGTGCGATGGCGGCGGGAGTGGCGATTTCGCCGGGTCGGAGTTCTCCGCCGAGTCGCCCGGCGGTGTTTGCTCTGTATTACGGTTAACGCATCGTAGATCTTACCGGCCTGGGGCAAGATGTTTTCGGTGATTTTTTCGAGCGTGATATTACGCAAAAGGAGGGATATCGGTGTGTAAATGGCGAATTCTTGCTTGATCCGTTGGACGAGTTCGGCCGCCAGCCGCGAATCGAGCCCGCAAATTGTCAGCGGTTTGGTGCGAGCGACGTCGGCCGCTGGCAAGCCCAGGATCGTGGCGGCCGGACCGGTGAGGTGTTCCTGCGACTGTTCCCGTGCCCTTGGCGGTTTCGGGGATGGTTGTGGCATGGCCTGAACAACCGGGTTGGTGCGCTCGCGCCGGGCGGGCGCCGCCGGTGAGGAGCCTCCGGCCACCCCTTGCGATGCCGAGGTGTTCGGGCGAGTTGTCGAGTGCTTTGCCACTTTGCCAAGCCAGTACCGGCGCCGCTGCCACGGATAGGTCGGGATCGACGGAGGACCGCCCACGCAGCCTCGCAATGCTGTCCAGTCCAGTTCGTGCCCGGTCGCACAGACGGCGCCGGCCGACTCGAGCAGGGTCACCCGGTCCGGGCAGTCCCGGCGCAGTGAGGGCAGCGCGATACCACCGTGTGCCGAGCCTTCGATGATCTCATTGATCGCGTTGACCAGTACCGGGTGAGGGCCTATTTCGATGAGCACCGTTTCCCCGTCGGCCGGTAGCGAACGCACGGCGGCAGAGAAACGCACCGTGTCCCGCGGGTTGCGGCTCCAGTACGCCGTGTCGAACCCGCTGCCGTCGGTGCTCGCGTTGGTGACTGTCGAATGCACCGGAGTCCGGCCGGGGCGCGGTTCTCTATCGGCAAGCGCCGGTATCAGGTCGTCACGTAGCGGATCCATCTGCGGGCTGTGGGAGGCGAGGTCCACATCGATCGTGCGGCAATGGACCGCACGATCCCGCACTCTGCTGACTGTCGAGTCACCTCGGGTGCTCGCGGCCGCTGGTCCGATCGCGGCGCTCAGGAAGCGGCGTCCCTGGTCGGCAGGTCTTGAGTCTGCCAACTGTTACGGAGCTGCCAGTGAAGATGCTGGCTACACGATCGTGCCGCTCGGCGGACGGCATGGCTGGCGCGGCAAGTCCGACCGTCCGGCGACCGTGGCGTTCGTGCTGACCGGGGTCGAAGACGTCAGCCGCGCAGTCGCCGACTTCGTGCACCTCGTGACGGTCTGGCGCGCCCTGCCGTATCTGGATCCGGGCCTGCCGCTCGATGCCCTCCCCGCCGATTGGGAGGGCGTCGCGGCGGAAGAACTGTTCTTCGCGTTGCGGGCGAAGCTTGCGGGCCCTGCTCGCGAGCACGCCATGAGTGTTCTGTGGTCGCGCGGCTGAAGGACCTGCGCCCTCGTTTGCACGAAAGCGGCTGGTCACTCTCCCTCAGCGGTGGTGCAGTGCGGCGGTCAGCGCGGGCTCGAGCTCGCGGACGGCGGGATGGGAGCTCCACCGGCGCAGTGTGACGGCGAGCTTCCGGACGTCGGTGAGGATGGTCGCCGACCCGACCTGCGGAAACTGGCCGAGGATCGGCCGGGCCAGCGCGCAGGCATGCTCGAGTTCACCGGCAGCGGCGTGCGCGAGCGCCCGGCGGGCGCCGAACCGGGTTTTCGCCCGTGTCGCCGCAACCGGGATCCGCTCGATTTCCCGGTCCAGCACTTCCGTTGCGGCGACCGGCCTGCCAAGGTCGTAGAGGCACCAGCCGGTGACGATGGCGACCGGATCGGACACGTGCGAGGTGCCGATCACCGGCCCGTCCGGCTGGTCCGTCCGCCCGTCCCGCAGCAGGCGCCCGGCGCGGTCCAGCGCGTGCAGGCAGGCGTCGTAGTCGCCGGCGAGGGCATGCCCCTGCGCCTCGCGCTGGGCGGCGAGCCCGAGGATGCGCGCCGGAATGTCCGGCCGTGCCTGCGCCTGCCGCGCCAAGGCCACAGTGGTCGCGGCGTCCCCGCGGTACAGGCTGATCAACGCCCGCCGGACCAGCGCATAGCTGGCCATGTAGTCGTCGCCGGCCGCGGTCGCGGCCTCGACCGCCTTGCCAGTCCACCACTCCGCGGCCTCGACGTCCCCGGCTTCCTGGGCCATCCAGCCGGCGAACTCCGCGGTGCGGGAGGCCAGCAACGCGACTTCGGCCGACTCGCGGCCGTGCACCTGCCTCGACAGCGACCGCAGAGCCTGCGCCTGGCCGACGAGCATCGGCAGCACGGCCGACGGCGGCGCGACCTGACCGAGCGCGCGGGCGGAGTCGAACAGCCGCCGGTGGTGCCGTAACTGCTCGCCGGCGTTCGCCACCGGTGCGGGCAACGCCGCGGGAATCCCCAGTCCCGCAAGCATCGCCGCGCCGCCCAGCAGAACATCGCGCCTGCCGATCCGTGCGAAGGAACTGCCGCCCCCGGGTGTCATCGACATCAGCCAAACCTCCTCTTCGCCGGCGTCGGGTGGCGGTTCCGGCGCGCCCTGGGACGCAGCCGGCCTAATCATCGCGACCAGGGTTCCCTTCGCGTCGAGTTCCGCGTCGCACCGGCGGACGAACTCCGGCGAAGGGGCCTGGGCGCCGGTCTCGATCCGGCTCACATGGCCTTTGCTGTAGTAGAGCCGCCGCGCGAACTCGCTCAGCGAAATTCCCCGCGCGGTGCGCAGCGCGCGCAGCCGTGGACCGAACATCTCGGGAAGAGACGACATCGACGCTCCGCCTTTCTCTCCGCCACCGGCGATCGGACGACCATCGGTGGTGTGCTCCATTCTCTCGCCGCCCGGCAAGCCGATGCGCCGGTTTCCCGTGCGGGCCGGAAGCCGGAAACGGGAAACGGCCGGGTCGCCGCTTCCGCTACGTGGCTCGGGCCAGCTCGACGGCGGCGATGGACAGGTTGTCCTCGGCCCCGGCGTCGTACACCGCGTCGCGGAGGCCGGTGACGAGGTCGTGCAGTCCGGCCGTGCGGCAGAGTTTGCGGAACAGGGCCGGGTCGAGCATGGCGGTGACCCCGTCCGTGCACAGCAGGAACCTCGCCGGCCGACCGTCCAGTTCGACTTCCGTGACGTGCGGACGGAAACGGCCGCCCGGCGGATCGCCGAGCGCCTGGGTGAGCCTGTTCGTCGCCGTGCCGTCCGGTGCTTTCGCGGTGTCGTCGACGCTGAGCTGTTCGACGTAGCCGTCGGTGATCCGGTAGACCCGGCTGTCGCCGACGTTGAAGCACCGCATCCGGTCCGCGGCGACGGTGATTCCGGCGATCGTCGTGCCCATGCCGGTGGTGCGCGGATCGCGGCCGGCCGCTTCGAAGACCGCGTCGTTGACCGCCACCAGCCCGGCGCGCAACGTCTCCACGTCCGTCCAGTCGTGGTACCGGCTGACCGTGTGCGCGAGTGCGAGCGAGCTCGCCAGCTCGCCCGCGGCGTGACCGCCCATGCCGTCGGCGACCGCGCACAGGGCCGGCGTCGTGACGTCCGCCCGCAGTTCCACCAACTGCGGGCGCGGCGTCTGGCTCATCCATTCGAACACCACCACGGCATCCTGGTTGCCGGGCCGGACCCGCCCGCGCGCGGTCATGGCCACCGCTCGCGCCGTGGTCATGAATCCGGTCGCATTCGGACGGTCGCGTTCAGGTCGGCCGCGAACCTGACCACGTCGCCGTCGACGAGCCGCAGGGCGTCCCCGGTCGGCAGTTTCCGGTCGTTCACGTAGGTGCCGTTGAGCGAGTTCTGGTCGCGTACCCAGAGTTCTTCGCCCTTGCGCCAGAGCACCGCATGGCGGCGTGAGACGTTCGAGTACGGGTCGATGAGCGGAGCGAGATCGCCACATTCGTCGGACCGTCCGATCAGGACTTCCCCGGCGCCGACGAGCACCGGTCCCCACGGGAACTGTAGAACTCCCATGGCATCCGTGCCCGGGTCCCGGGTGGTCTTGGCCGCTCCCGGTGCCGGTCCGACCGCGTGGACCGCGCACCTGCCGTCGACCAGCGGCATGTCGCAGCCCGGCGCACCGCAGCGGCCGGGATCGGCATCCGGTTCCGGGGCGATCGGCTCGGTCCAGGGCACGAGAAACTCCATGCACACCGGGCAGAACCGCTGGTCGGCGTTCTCCTGCGGGCCATGCTGCGGACAGCTCAGGGTCGCCATGACGCCTCCTCCAGCCCGACGCCCCGTTCGGCCAGCGCCTGCCGCAACCGGGACAGGTCGCCGCGGCGTGGCACGCCGATCAGCCAGACCCGGTCGTCGTCGACCTGGAGCTGCAGGGCGGGACGGTCCGGTTCGGCGTTCACCCATCGCCGGTAGCGCTCGTGCCCGCGCTCGCTCAAGGGCACCAGTTTCTGGTTCGCCGACCCCCGCCAGACCAGACCGGTCGGCTCGCCGGCGCGGTACGGCCCGGTGATGATCGCGTCGATCAGCGCCGGCACTTCCGGGCACCGGCCGGCGAACTCGCCGTACTCGGTGCCGGTGTAGCACAGCACGTCCCAACCGTAGGCGCGGCGGAACCCGTCCAGCCCGCGCACCAGCTCGGTCAGCGCTCCGGGCTGCTCGGACGGTTCGCCGCCGCTGATGGTGACGCCGTCGACGAGTTCGGGATCCACGGACGCGCACCGGTCCAGTACCTCGGCCACCTCGATCTCATTGTCCTTTATGGACTTCCAAGTGTCCCGGGCGGCACAGCCGGGACAGGCGATCGTGCACCCCTGTGTCCAGATGCCGATTCTCCTGCCGGGGCCGAGCACCGTCACCGGGTGGTGCATCCGGGCCAGGCGCAGCTTCATTTCACCACCACCGTCCAGTTCTGGCCCTCCTGCTCGAACCGCTCGACGGTGATCGTGTCGCCCGGCTCCGGTGGGGTCGAAAACAGCGCCCGGGCCAAGGGGTTCACCAGGTAGCTCTCGATCGCGGACACGATCCCGCGGCCGCCGTTGGACAGGTCGAAGGTGGCGTGCTCGCGCAGTTCCTCGCGCGCTTCCCCGGAGAACTCCAGTTTCGCGCCGTACAGCCGGAAAACCGTGTTGACAACCCGCGTTATGGCTCTGGCCGCTATCTCGGCCGCCACCTCCTCGCGCAGGAAGTCGAACACCACGATGCTCTGCCGCACCCGGTTGAACAGCTCGGGACGGCCGAGCTGGTACCGGAAGAACACCTCGATGTACTCGCGGACCCGCTCCTCGATTTCCGGCAGCTCGAAGTCGGCGGTCACGTTTTCCGTCGGTTTACCCTCGTCGTCGGGCACGATGATGCCGAGGTTGGTGGTGAACACGATGAGCGCTTCGGTGAAGTAGACCGTGCCGCCCTGGCCGTCGGTGAGCCTGCCGTCGTCGAGGATCTGCAGGAACTTGTCGAGCAGCCGCGGATGGGCCTTTTCGATCTCGTCGAACAGCACCACGCGGAACGGCTGCTGGCGGATTCCGTTGGTCAGCTCACCGCCCGCGTCGTGGCCGACGAAGCCCGGGGGCGCGCCGATCAGCCGTGCCTCGGTGTGCTCGGCGGCGAACTCGCTCATGTCGAACCGCAGGTAGGCGTTGTCGTCGCCGAACAACAGCTCGGCCAGTGCCTTCGCCAGTTCGGTCTTGCCGACCCCGGTCGGCCCGGCGAAGAGCAGCACTCCCCGGGGTGCGTTCCGGCTGCCGGTGTGCGCCCCCGCGAGTCCCGTCACGGAACGGGCGAGGATGTCCAGCACGCGGTGCACGGCGTCGGACTGGCCGAGGACCCGCGCACCCAGGTTCTCTTCCGCGTCGAGCAGGCGCGCCCGCAGGGCCGCGCTTTGCCACGGGTTGTCGGGCACGCCGACCCGGTACGCCCGGATGGCGTCCTCGATCCGGTCGCCCTTGAGCCCGGATGCCGTCGCCAGCCGCACCACGTCCCGCATGCTGCGCAACCGCATCCCATGGCTGGCGTCGGCGAACCGTTTGGCCAGCTTGGCGCGTTCTTCCGGGTCCGGTGGCGCGCCCGGCAGCAGGTCGACCAGATCGGCCGCGGTTTTTTCCCTGCTTTCGAGGTCTGGTTCGGGGATCGCCGTCACGCGCAGCGTGTGGTTGCCGGTGACGAACCACGCCGGCAGGTCGTGCTTGCCGTCGACCACCCAGAACACCGTGTTGTATCCGGCTCCCACCGGCGTCGCCGTATAGGACAGCCGGTCCGCCGTGGCCATCAGCAGCCGTTCCTCGGGGGAGGCCAGCAGTTCGGTGACGCACAGCCGGGCGGCGTCGGCCATGACCAGGGCGATCGGCGGAAGGCCCGCGCGTTCGCGCTCGGGGTCCACCACCGCGGTCAGGACGTCGCGAACCATCGACAACGGGAGCTGACGCCCGGGCTCGGCGCCCGCCGTGCGCAGGGCGGCGGCGACCTCGGGCGGCTGCTTGCCGGCCGGGGCGAAAAGCCGCACCCCGACACCCGAGGTGTAGGTGAGCATCGCGCCGTATTCGTGGCTCCGCAGGACGCTCCACAGGCCCTCGGCCAGGTTCATGAACCGCACGGCGCCACCGGCCGCCGGGTCGGGCAGCCGGTACAGGTCGTGTACGTTCCCGGCGAGCACGATCTGCGGGTGGGCGCACAGGGCCAGGTCGACCTCACGTAGCCACGGGGGTCGGCAGTCCGCCTCCGGTGCCGTCATCGCCGCATCTCCCGCGCGTTCTGCCGGCGGACGCCCGCGGCGGCGACGGGGAGCAGGTTTTCGGCCACTTCCGCGACCGCGCCCTGTCCTGGCGGCCGGAGGTTCGGGATGCCCGACGTGATGCCGTGCTTGCGCAGCCTCGCCAGCAGGTCCGGGTAATGGGCGCAGAATCCCTTTTCCGCGTCGATGTCCGTGCTCGCGTCCGCCTTGACCTGGTCGGACCGCACCACCTGGGTCCGCAGCGCCGCCTGCTCTGTGTCCAGGAGCACCTTCACCGCGTACCCCGGGAGATCCGGCGCGCTCGCGTACGCCGCACCCTGGTCGACCAGGACGGTCTCGAAGCCCTCGCTCACCGTGTAGCCGAGGTCGTTCAGACTCAGCCGCATCGCGCTGGCGACCGCCTTGCGGCGGTGGGCGCGGTTCGCCCGCTCCACCAGGACGATCACCCGGTCCGCCAGCCCCTCGGGCAACTGCCGGGCGCGGGACTCGGAGAGCCGTGCGATCTCCTGCCGCACCGCGGTCGCTTCCGCCCCCGCGACCGTTTCCAGCTTGGCGGAAAGCTCTTCCAGCGCGACGCGCGTGCGGCGAACCGCTTGTTCCGCGTCGGCTTCCCGGCGGACGCGCCGGGTGAGGTCGGCGAGCAGCAGGCGTGCCCTGGCCTCCGACTCCGTGGCGGAGATCTCCGCGACCGCTTCGCGGCAGGCGGCCCGGGTCTTCGCGGGTGCCTGCGGTGGCAGGAGGGCCAGCGTTTCGGTGGCGCGGCGGACCAGCCTGCGGCGCACCTCCTCGGCCCGCTGGCGCAACTCGATCTCCTGCTGCTCTTCGGTGGTCGGCCTGCGCGTGAACTCCCGCGCCGGCTTCGCCCGGCCGGCCGCCTGGGGTGCCGAGTCCACGGCACCGGCGATGGCGCGCAGCGTGTCCCGCCGGGCGGCTTCGGCGACCGACTCCCGCAGCAGCCTGGAGTACTCGTCGACGATCCGCCGTGCCTGCCCGGCGGCCGCCGTGATCTTGGCGGGTGCCGAGCGGGTGGACGCCCTGGGGCAGGCGGGGATCTTGACGATCTCCTCGCCGAAGACGTCACGGTAGGCCTGCGCTTCCGCGCGCAGGGCGGTCAGTTCGGCCCGCTGCGCGGCATAGACCTCCCATGCTTCCTGCTGCTCACGGCGGTGGCGTTCCTCGGCGGTTTCGACGACGTAGGTGACGGCGGTGATCGAACTCAACGGGATCCTTCCCTCAGATGGACAGCCAGGTGGTCATCGGGTCGGGCAACCAGGACGGCAGCTGCCAGCCGCCCAGCAGGTGCCCGGACCGCAGGACGAGCAGAGCGAGCACCACGAACACGGCCGCCCGCTTGATGTTCGTGCCCAGCCTGCCGGTACCGGCCGCGGTGCCGCGGCGGGCGATGGCCGCGACCCGGTTGGCCAGGAACAGGCCGGCCAGGCCGGTGATGACGACCGTGACGACCATGCCGTCCTGGCTCTTGATCAGCAGGCCGTTGAGCGCGGCCAGACCGGCCTCGGCGCCGGTCCGCCATTCCATCGGGAAGCCGATCAGGTCGGCGCGCCCGGCCGCCGTCGTGACCGCCAAAAAGACACCCGCGCCCACGGCGATCAGGCGGGCGCGCCTGCCGGCAAGGGCCGGATCGCGCGGCCGGAACAGGGCGCAGGCCAGCAGGACCGCCACCGGGAACAGGATCCGGAGCTGGAGGTTCGTGGTGAACGCGGCCAGCGCGACCGGACTGGCGACGATCTGCTTTCCCAGCACGACCGCCTGGACCGCGACGAACGTGCTCGCCGCCGTCAGGACGAGCGCCAGCAGCCATGCGGCGAACTCGCGGCCGATCTGCCGGGTGCGTGTGGCGGCGCCGCGGAGCGCGATACGGGTCTGCTCGCGTGCCTTTTCCCGCGCCTGTGCGGCCTCGGTCTTCTTGGCGGCTCGAGCCTTTGCGCCGGCCGCCTGGGCGCGCCTGGCCGTCGCCGAGGCGAGCACCAGCGCGACGAGCCGGCTCGGCTGCTCGCCCTCGAGGCCCTCGTCGCGCAGCTTCCGCCACCAGTCCACTTCGGCCGCGACACGGTCGCCGGCCACCTGTCTTCGCAGCGTGGCCGCGAACGACTCGTCGACGAGCGTCCGTACCAGGGCGGCGCCCGCGGTGGTCAGGTCGCCGCCCGGGGAAACGTCCGCGGACCGCAGGGCGACGGCCCGCTGCTCGAGCAGGTGCCTGGCGGTGTCGATCCGGCCCGCGGCCGAGCCCAGCACCGCACAGCCGTTTTCCGCGGTGGCGCAAGCGGGATGTGCCGTGCACCGGTGCCTGCCGAACACCCGCAGGTGGGTGCTGTCCAGCCGGGCGAGGAGGTCGGCGGCTTCCCCGCCACCTGCCGCGGCCGCGGCCAGCGCCGTGATGCCCGCCGCGTCCGCTGCCCAGCCCTGGAAGCCCGGCCGCAGCTCCGGGGTCACCCAGGAGACGAACCGTGCCGCCCGCAGGCTCGCCTCCGCCCGGTCCGCCGGGTCCTTGCGGAACAGGTCCTTCGGCAGGTCGACGTCGGTGAAGTTGTCCTCCAGCCAGTCCGCCAGTGCCAGCCGGTCGTCCCGGCTGCCGAACAGCCGGGCGGCGGAGACCCAGTTCTCGCTCAGCGCGAGCGCGATCTCGCCGGGGGAGCGGCAGGCGTTGCCGGCGATCTCGATCGGCGGCGCGATGCGCCGCGGCTTGGCGCCGGCGAACCGGCCGCTGTGGACCGCCGGGGACTCGTCCTCCAGCCAGGCCCCGACCTGTTCGGAGCCCCACCGGTAATCGGGCGCGAAGGTCAGCAGGCCCGAGCACAGCATGCGCCACCGCGGGTCATCCACTTCGGACAGATCGACCCCGTGCTGGGTGAGGTGATCGAACAGCGCGCGGTCGTCGTCCAGGGACTCGTTCATGATCCCCGCGTTGGGGTTGTGCCCGATCAGCGCTTCGGCGATGACGACACCGAGCGACCACCAGTCCTGCGCCGCGTCGCGGCTCTTCGCCCACCACGTTTCCGGAGCCTGGTATTCGGCGGTGCCCGCGCGCCGGGTGGACAACCGGGTCGCCCTGATCTCCGCGACCAGGCCGAAGTCGCACAGCACGAGGTCCAGCGGATCCCGTTCGCGGACGAGGATGTTCTCCGGTTTGACATCCCGGTGCGCGAGGCCCGCCGAGGCGCCGTGGCTGACCGCGGTGTGCAGGTGGTCGAGCGCGCCGGTCAGCTCGACGAGGATCTCGCGGACCAGTTCCCCGGGCAGCTTGGGCCCTTCGTTCCTGATCAGGTCGCGCAGCGAGCCACCGGGGGCGTACTCGAGCACCTCCCAGCTCACCGACGTGCCGTAGCGGTTGGTGTGCTCGCCCCAGTCGGTGATCTTGATCAGGTGCCGCTCGTCGGCTCCCTGCAACGCGGTCAGTAGTTCGGGGTCGGGGCGGATGGCGCTGTTGTACAGCTTCACGACGTGGGTCGTGCCGTGCTCCCGGTGGCGGACCTTCATCACCAGGTGCGCTTCGCCGCCCGTGCCGATGTTGCCGCCCTCCAGCGGTTCGTAGCGCTCGAAGACGGGCGCGGGCAAGCCGCCGGTGTCCGCCGGGGTGTCGAACTCCTGCTGCTCGCCAGGCAGGTCACGCCGCGTCGGCTGGGGACCGGACAAGTCCGGGTGATCGCGGCGGGTGGGTCGCGGGCCCGGAGAGCCCGGGTCGTCGCGTCGGGTCGCCGCCTGGGGTGGCGCGTCCCGGCGGGTCGGTCTCGCCTCGGTCACGGGTTCCTCCTCGTTCTGATGGTGAGCCGGCCGGAGGCGAGCTCGGCCGCGGACGCTTCCGCCGCGCAAAGCCGGTCGCGGGCCCGCTCGAACCGTTCGCGCAGCCCCGCGGGGACGCCCTCGTCGAGGGCCTGCCGCTCACGCTGGAGCGCGAGGGACAGCAGGACCCCGCGGCCGGCCTCCGCGGCGACGACGGCCTCGGTGACGCGGTGGTCGCCGACGAGCGCGCGGACGGCTCTGCCGAGAATCCCGCCCGACGCCCTGCGCAGGGCCAGTTCGGCGTAGCCGCGGTCGAGCTGGGCGCCGGCCAGCCGGTAGAGGCGGCTGATCACGAGCCGGTGTGCGTCCGCCGAGTCCTTCGCGGAGCCGTGCGCCCAGGCCCAGCGGGCCCAGAGCAGGGCGGCGTCGTAGCCCCACACCACGCTGGAAGCGGTCTCCTCCGCGCCCGCGCGGGCCGCCTTGGTGGCGCGCAGCCGGTCCTCGGTCTGTCCGGAAAGGACAGCGCGATGCTGGAGCGCCATCGCCAGCCGGGCCGCGGCGATCGCCCGGACCTCGGGGGCGGACAGCCGTTCACGGAGCCTGATCAGGATGTCCTCGGCCTCGTCCAGGTCGGCCGGATCGCCCTCGGCCGAGCCCCGGGCGACCAGGGCTTCGGCGAGGCAGGTGGTGATCGCCAGTGCGTGCCGGTTGGTATCGCCGAACCTCGCGATCGCCCGTCGCAGCTGCCGGACGGCCTCGTCGAGGTCGGCCCGGGTGCCGAGGCCGAGGCCGTAGCGGTCCAGGAGGCATTGGCCGGCGACGGCCCCCGCCTGCCCGGCGAGCTCGCTGTCCGAGGTCTCGCCGACCGCCCGCGCCAGGTGCATCGCCTCGTCGAGATCCTCCTGTGCGCCGGCGACGCCGGCGAGCTGACGCGTGCGGAACCGTATGCTGTGCAGCTGTGCCAGGCTGATGACCGTGACCTTGTGGAGCGAATCGTCATCGTGTATACCGGCGAGATCCACGCGCAGCATTTCGATCTGCTCGTCCATCAACCGCAGATCGCCACTGGAACCGTAGGAGACCGCGTGGCGCAGCATCGCGGCGCCGACCTCGGCGTGCTGGAATTTCTGCCTGATCGGAACAATGGTGGACACTTCACCGTGTGTTGCCGTCGCGGGCGCGGCCGGTACTTTCCCCCATTCCTCGCTGAGCAGGAGTTTCGCCTGGTCGCGGATTCGCGCGAACTCGGGAACCAGCTCGGAAAATGCGCCGGAATCGATGTTCGCGAAAAGTTCACGGGCACGCTCTGCGTCCTGCGGGTCGACGGAGGAGCGTGTCGAGTGCCGGGCGGTCAGCGCCATCGCGAGCCCGGACCAAACCAGTTCGGCCGTCATCCCGCGCGCCCCAGGCCCGGCCGGGGGGAACCGGCCGGCGGCGCGCTCGAGCACCTCGATCCCCTCGTCCAGCAACGCGGACTGCCCGGTCCGCTGTGATTCGGCGAGCAGCCCGAGCCCGAGTTGCAGCAACAGCGTCGCGCCCCGCACCGAATCGAGGGGTTTCCGTTCGTGCAGCTCACGCAGGATTTTCACGGCCTCGGCGAGGTCGTGGGACCGCTGGCGGGCGAGCAGCGGCCCGACGAGCATGCGTTGCGCGAAGAAGTGCAGCTGGTGCCGTGGCGGGGTGGTGTGCACCGCCTCGGCCAGCAGTTCCGCGCTCTCGTCGAGGTCCGTTCGCGATCCGGTGTATTGGTACCGCACGAGCAGCACGCCCGCGAGGTCGACCAGCGCGGCGGCGCGCTGTGCTCGCCGGGAGCCCGCTCCCGCCAGTTTTTCGCGTGCGGCGCGGACCAGCGCGTCGGCTTCCTGCGGCGGCACGCGCTCGTGCAGCACCTGAAACAGGTTTCGCGACATGGTCTGGTCCTTGTGGCGGTTGTTTTCCGGCCGGTTTGCGAAAACAATGGAGGGCAAGCTCCGACGGAGCACTCTCGTTCATCGGGAATCGATCCGGCAAGTCCTACCGGCGAGTAGTAAAAAATGTCGTCAGAATCCGCGCCGGGCAATTAGTGGACACGCCGGAGCCCGGTTGACAAACCATGGACAATAAATGGGCGCGGCGCGTGCCCGCGCGACATCCGCGGACATGGAGGGAAGGATGACGGCGTGCCCGGAGCCGATTTCGAGGGAGTTTTCAGCGGGGATGTGGGGGCGGTGCCCCCGGACCGCGCCGAGGTGATCCGCCAGGCCGACGCCGCTCGTGCCGACTACGCGCGCACGGGTGCGGCAGCGGCGGCTGACCGGGCGGTGCGGTTGTGGGACGCCGTGGTCGCGGTCGATCCACGAGCCGATCACCTCGCGGAGTTGGGTGACGCACTGCTTGACCGGTACGAGGTGTGCGGCGACGGGGAAGATCTCCGCCGTGCCCGCCATGCCTGTACGGAGGCCGTGCGGCAGGACCGCGACCCGGCGTTCCTGAACAACCTCGGCAACTGCCTGCGCCTGTGCCACAGCGATCTCGCCGACCCGGGCGCGCTCGGCGAGGCGTGCGACGTGCTCGAGGAGTCGGTGAGCCGGACCGTCGAAGACGATCAGGACCGACTGGTGTACCAGGACAACCTGGCCCTGGTCCTGGCCGAGCGGTTCGCCGTGTCGGGTTCGTTCGCCGACCTGTGGCGGGCGTGCCGACTGCACGAGGAAGTAGTCGCCCGTGTGTCGCCCGAAGACGAGAACTTCGCGCTGTTCCACAACAACTTCGGCGGCTGCGCACTGGAGATGTTCACACGGTCGGGAGATGACGAGCACCTGGCCCGTGCGGCGGAAGCGTTTCAGGCGGCGGTGGACCACACCCCGGAAGGTGCTCCCGAACTACCGATGCGGCTGGCGAACCTCGCGGGCGCGTGGCACGACCGGTACGACCTCGGGGACCGGTCGGTGGATCTCGACGACATCGTGGAGCTCGCCGAGCGCGCGGTCCGGCTCAGCCCGCCCGGGGCGGCGGACCTGCCGCGACGGCTGTGCGTCCTTGGCGACACCCTGCGCGCCCGCTACGACGCGACCGTGCAGGTCGCCGACATCGACCGGGCGATCGAGTGTTACCGCAGGGCGGGGTCGGAGCCCTCCGCGCACACCCGTGCGGTGCGCGACAACAACCTGGCCTTGGCTTGTCTGACCCGGTACGAGCGGCAGGGCCGGTCCGGCGACCTGGAGTTGGCCGTGGAGGCGGCGGAGCGGGCCGTCGCGGGCCTGCCGGACGGCGCCCCGTTGCTGGCACTGTGCCAGGACACCCTGGCTTCCGCGTGGCTGGCACGGTACCGGCACGGCGGGCATCTCGATTCGTTGCACCGAGCCGTGGACGTGGCCGGGCAGTCCGCGCGGCGGACGCCGTCGGCGGACCAGGCGCGCCCGGGGCGGCTGCGGCACCTCGGTGCCGCCCTCGCGCACCGCTGGTACGCGCTGGGAAATCCGGCCGATCTGCACGCCTCCGTCGAGGCTGTTGCGGCGGTGGCCGGCGCCCCGGAGAACACCGGCACGCCCGGCTCGGCCACCGCGTCCAACGACTACGGGGTCGTCCTGCGGGACCGTTACGAGCACACCGGCGACCCCGCCGATCTCGACGAGTCCGTCCGCCACCTGCGGATGGCGGTCCATTGTGGAGAAAAGGCGCGGTTGCCGCCGTACCTGGACAACCTCGGCCATGCGTTGAGCCTCCGTTACGCCCGCACAGGCCTGGCCGCCGATCTCGACGAGGGAATCCGGACCTTCGTGCGGGCGGCGACGTTGCGCGCGGAGACGGGGCAGGCCGGAGCCGGTTCGCCCAACCACGCGGGCCTGCTACTCGAGAAGTTCGAACGAAGCGGCGATCTCGAGCACTTGGAGGAAGCGCTTTCGGAGTATCGGGAAACACTGGCCGAGACGCCGCCGAACGCTCCCGCGCGGGCAGGACTGGTCAACGACTTGGGAAACGCCTTGCGGGTGAGGTTCGAGCACACCGGATCGGAGTCCGATTTGGACCAGGCGACGGTGGCCTTCCGGCGGGCGCTGGGCCTTGTCCCGCCGAGCGCTCCGGCCCGCGCGACCTATCTGGACAACCTGGCCAACTGCCTGGTCGACCGCTACCGCACCGGCCGTGATCCGGCCCTGCTCGACGAAGCCGTGGAGACCTTCACCGCCGCGTTGACCGCCTTGCCCGGATCCACGCCCGGCCGGGCCCGTGTCCAGGCCAACCTCGCGGGCGCACGCTGGCATCGCTGGACGGAACATCGCGACGAAAGCGACCTCGAGTCCGCGATAGACACCTTTCGCGAGGTGCTGGCGCACAGCGACGTAACCGCGTCGGGCAGTGCCCGGTGGTTGAACAACCTTGCGGTGGCCGTCGCCGCCCGGTACCACCTGCACGGAGATCCGGCCGACCTCGCCGAGGCCACCGAGACCTACCGTGCGGCCTGCACGCTCGGCGCGGAGACCGACGCGCGGTGGAGCCTGATGGCGGCACGTAACTGGGGGCGGTGGGCGATGGAACGCCAGGACTGGGCCGGGGCCGCGCGGGCGCACCGGTTCGGCCGGAATGCGGTCAACCTGTTGTTCACCACACAGAACCGGTTGGCACACAAGGAAACCTGGCTTCGTCAGGCCACGGGGCTGGCGGTGGAAAGCGCGGTGACCGCCGTGCGGCTCGGTACGAGCGAGGACGCCGTGCTGGCACTGGAAGAGAACCGGGCGCGGGTGCTGGCCGAGGCACTCGCCCTCGACTCGGCCGACCTGGCCGGAACAAGAGGGGAGGACCGTGTGGGGCAGCCGAACCCGTTCGACGAGATCCGGGCGGCGCGACGGGAGTTCGACGAGGTCGTCGCGGAGATCCGGGAGGTGCCCGGCCATCGCGACTTCCTGGCGGAACCGACGTTCGAGGACATCGCGCTCGCCGCGAGGGACCGGACGCTGTGTTACCTCACCGCGGCGGACGACGACGGTCTGGCCCTCGTCGTCGACGGAGACCGCGTGGTGTCGATCCCGCTTCCCCGCCTGACCACGGACGCCGTGTACGCCGCGGTTTCCGCCCACCTGGACGGCTATCGGGCCTTCCGGGCGCGCGGCGAGGCGGCCGCGGAGCCGTGGGCCGCCGAACTCGACAAGCACATGCGCTGGTTGTGGGACGCAGCGATGGAACCGGTGCTGGGCCGGGCGGGCGCCGGTACGAAGATCACCGAGATCACGGTGATCGCGGGCGGGCTGCTGGGTCTGCTCCCGCTGCACGCGGCCTGGTGCCCGGACGAGTCCACTGTGACCGGACGCCGGTACGCGATCGACCTCGCCGCGATCAGTTACGTTCCCAACGCGCGATCGCTCACCGCCGCCCGGGAGCGGGCGGCCCGCGTGGGATCCCGCCGCCTGCTCGCGGTGGCCGATCCCCAGCCGCTGCCCGAGGGCATGGAGCCGCTGAAATTCGCCCGGCTGGAGGCGGACGCCGTCACGACCGCGCTGCCCGCCGGGCCGGTGGCACTGGCCGGCGAGGACGCCACGGCCGGCCGGGTCCGCGCCGAACTGGCCTCCGCCGAGGTCCTGCACTTCGCCTGCCACGGTTTCGCGGACCTCGTGTCCCCTTTGGACAGTCATCTGGTGCTGGCCGGGGGAGCGCGCCTGACCCTGCGGGACCTGCTGGCGCTGAAGGTGGACGCACGGCTCGCCGTGCTCTCGGCGTGTGAAACCGCCATGCCGGGGACCGAACTGCCGGACGAGGTGCTCGGGTTGCCGACGGGACTGTTGCAGGCCGGCGCGGCCGGTGTGGTCGCCTCCGGCTGGGCGGTGCACGATCTGTCCACGGCCATGACGATGACCGACTTCTACCGGCGGTGGCTCGACGGCGACGAGCCGGCGGAGGCGTTACGGCAGGCGCAACGGTGGATTCGCGACAGCACCAACGAGGACAAGCTGACGATGTGGCGGACCATGCCGGGACTGCCGGCGGAGGTCCTGGAGCACTTCGAGGACGAACTTTCGCTGCGCGAGGAGGCGGACCGGGACGAGTCGCCGATCCACCGGTGGGCGGCGTTCCAGCACATCGGCGTCTGAGCACGGGAGGCACGGTGGACGAAATCGAATGGCGCGAATGGGCGGCGGCGGTCGCGCCGCATCTGCGCGTCCTGCTCGACGGTCACGCGGCCGCGGCGGTCGAGGTCGAGCTTGCCGCCGCGCTGGCCCTGCCGCCGGGGCAGGCGAAGGCGGAACTGCGCCGGATCCTGACCGACCACGCGGCGTTGAAGAGGTGGATCAGGAGGCAGCGTGACCTCCGCCGCGGCGAGTACCGGGTCACGGCGCGGCCGGAGACGGCCGCGCAGCGCTACCTGGCCGTCGACTTTCCCGGCCAGGCTTCGCTCGGCGCGCGGATCCCGTTGATCGTGCAGATCGTGCGCGCCCCGGCCGACGGGAGCTCGGCGCCGCTGAAGCCGTTCGTGCTCGCCAAGCCCGAGACCGTGAACATCAGCGTGTCCGCGGGTCCCGGCCTGCAGGGGCTCGGCGATCTCGACCAGGACCTCGTGGTTCCGGTGGGCGCCGACTCCGACCAGTTGCGATTCGCCTTCACGCTGGTCGCGCCCGGCCTGCACACCGTCACCGTGCGGGCGTTTCTCGGCGGGACCTGCCTCGGCGAGTTCCGCACCGAGGTTTCCGTCGAGGACGGGGCGCCGACCCAGCATCCCGGCGTGCGCACCGCGGAGCTGCGGGAGATAGCACGCGAACCGGGTGAGGTGACCATGGAGGTGTCGGCCTGCGCCGAAGGCTACGCCTTCCGTCTGGTCTGCGAAACGCCGTACGAGCGGGTGATCTCGCGGCGGTCCGGTCCCGACGTCACGACGGTCGTGGAACAGGTCGCGGCGGAGATCCGGAACCTGGTGGGGAACAAGCCCGTCTTCGACGACCCCAAGCTCGTCCACCGCCGGCTGGTCAACCTCGGCGCCGGGATGTGGACCGACGTCGTTCCGCCGGCGATCCAGGAGCAGTTCTGGGACCAGTTGCCCGCCATCACGTCGTTCTCGGTGATGAGCGAACTGGACACCAGCCCGTGGGAGCTGTTCTACACCGCCCAGCACGACAGCGGGAAGTTCCTGGTCGAGCGGTTTCCCGTGGTGCGCAGGGTGGCCGGGCAGGACCATCACCCGCGCCGGCTCCGGCTGTCCAACGCCGGCTACGTGGTGCCGCCTGACTCGCCCCCGGAGGCGGACGGCGAAATCGCCGCGATCCGGCGGAAGGTCGGCCCGGCGGTCGCCGACCGGGGCGTGATCGCCGAGTGCCGCCGGCTGGGCGAGCTCATCGACGAAGGGGACTTCGACCTGCTCCACTTCGCCTGCCACAACAGTTTCCGGCCCGGTGCCGGCTCGACGGTGTCGCTGGACGGCGGCCCGTTCCGCCCCTCCGACCTCGACCGGGCCGTGCAGCGGAGGGCGTTCGAACAGGCCGGGCCGCTGGTCTTCGTCAACGCCTGCCGCAGCGCGGGCGAAGTCGCCACGCTCACCGGCACCAGCGGGTGGGCGACCCGGTTCATGCGGTCCGGCGCCGCCGCGTTCGTCGGCGCGCTGTGGGCGGTCCGGTCGTCCTCGGCACGGGTGTTCGCCGAGTCCTTCTACGACGCCCTGATCAGCCGGAAGCAGCCGCTGGGCGAGGCGTCGACGACCGCGCGCGCGGCCGTCATGGCCGACGAAGGCGATCCCACCTGGCTCGCCTACACGATCTACGGGAATCCCGCGGCCACCGTCGAACGGGCGGACGCGCTGTGACGGACACGGTCTTCGTGCTGCACGGGGTCGGCAACCGGGGGAGGGAGGCCGTGTTCCGCTCGCTCGTCGCCGCGCTGGCGGCGGCCACCGGCCTGCCGATGGAACCCGTGTACTGGGGTGACCTGGCCGCCGAGGAAGCCGATGTCCAGTCGGTCGTGCCGGCGGTCCGGGTGCCGGCCGAGGTTCGCGGCGAGGCGACCCTTCCACGGGCCGGCACCCGTGGTGGCCCGGCCGCCGACCGTGCGCTCGACGTGGTGGCCGACGGCATCCGCGAGAGGCTCGGCGACGCCGCGTCCTCCCGGCGGCTGGGCTTGCTGATGGCCGAGGTCGAGGCGTACTGGCCGGAAGCGGACAACCTGCCGGAGGCCGACGATGCGGTGCTGACCGAGCTCGGCGTGGCACTCGCGGAAATCTTCGCGGACACGGCGGACGGCGAGTTCGTGCGCGAGTTCGACCTCGCGCTCGTCCGTCGCTGGCTGGTGCGGTTCGACCGGATGGTCGGCGCCACCCAGACGTCCGTTTTGGGCAGGCTGAACTCGTCGGTACGGATCCGGTTGCTTCCCGGTGTCGCCCGGTTCCTCGGCGACGTGCTGGTGTACCAGCGGCACCAGACGTCGATCCAGCAGCGTGTTCGTGACGTGATCCAGGCGGTGCGCCCCGGCGCTGGCAGCGAAGGAGAACCGGTCCGGCTGCTCGCGCACAGCCTGGGCGGCGTGATCGCGATGGATCTGGCGACCGGGCGGGACCCGCTGTGGGTGCGGAGCCTGGTCACGTTCGGCAGCCAGTGGCCGCTGTTCCACCTTGTCGATCCACGCGGCGGCCAGGTGGCGCCGCACAACGGAGCAGGCCCCGTGCGGTTGCCGCCCTCGGTCGCGGCCTGGACGAACGTGTGGGAGCCGCTGGACCCGCTCGCGTTCGTCACCGCGGGTAGATACCTGCTGCACGACGGGGCGGCGCCACGGGACGAGGTGGTGCCGCACCTGGCGCGCTGGGGGATATGGACCCACTCGGCCTACTGGCATTCCCCTGATTTCAGGAAGCTGCTCGGACGGGTGTTCGGTACGGGAGAAGAGTATGGCCAAACCGGAGGATGATCAGGTCGGCCCGCCGGGGGAACGGCGGTTCACCGAAACCGGCGCGGTGGAGGTCTCCGACGGCGAGCGCTGGGTACCCGACCCCGAGTTCCCCGGAGACGGCGAATCCACCATGATCCGCGACCCCGACTGACGGCCGAGCCGCTGGAGGCGGGCGTGGTTGTCGCGGTCCAGCCGGTCCGCTTCCTCCCACGCGCCCAGCGCCCGCAGATCGAGGACAAGGCCGTTGGCGCAGCGCAGGGTTTCGATGTGGTCTTGGCCGAACACCCTCGTCAGGCGCGTCAAGGTGTCCTCGTCGAGGACGCGGGCTTCGTGCGGCCGGCCAAGCAGGCGCAGGTCGACCGCGACCGCGCGCGCGGACCGCATCGTGTCCGGGTGGTCGTCACCCAGCACGCGCCGGAACCGGGAGTGCGTGTCCCGGTCCAGATCCCGTGCCTCCTCCAGCGAGCCCGCGGCCCGCAGCTGCACCGCCAGGTTGTGCGCCGAGCGCAGGGTGTCGGGGTGGTCCGGGCCGAGGATGTCGCGGCGGCGACGGACCACGTCCTCGTGCATGGGCATGCTGTCCCGACTCGACAATGCCCACGCGTCGGCCGCCACGTCGTGGGCTGCGGCCAGGGTGTCCTCGTGGTCCGGACCAAGCACCCGGCGCCGGTACGCCAAAACCCGCTTGTCGAAAGCCAGGGCCTGGGGGTACCGGCCGAGCTGGAAGCAGGCGCGGGCCAGGTGACTGGTGGCCGCCACCACGATTTCGTGCTCCTCGCCGAGCGCGGCACTCCAGTGGGTGCGCGCGGCGGAGACGAGGTCGTGTGCCGTGCCGGCGTCACCCAGCACGACCAGGTAGTGCGACGCGTCGAGCAGGAGCCGGCAGCAGCGGGGATCGGTGGAGCGCGGGAATTCGAGCGCCGCCAGATGTGGCAGGAGGGCGGCATGGCGAGCCCAGGAACTGGATGATCGCGGATCCCCCGGATGGTCCGCGGTGATCACCGTACGCGCGGTTTCCCTGGCCGCCGTGGCCTCTTCGGCGGTCATGACATCCCGCAGGTATGACTGGAACAGCGCGTGTGGGCGCAGCTGGGCGGGGAAGACCTCGACCAGGCCGGACCTGGCGACGGCCGTCACCGCGTCGTCGAGCGCGATCGGGTCGGCCGCGACCGAACGCAACGGTTCGGCCAGTGACGGGGCGGCGGTTTCGAACAGGTCGACCGGGACGGGCGCGGCGGCGAGGAACGCGCAGAGCCGGGCCAGCTCCGCGGCGGCGGGATGGGTGGACCGCAACGAGTCCAGCGCGAGGGACCACGCACCGGCCAGCGAACGGGGGTGGCCGGCGGACATGCCGCGGTCCAGCATCTCGCCGGTGCGGGTCGCCAGCAGTGCCCGGTAGCGGCCGGCGGTCAGCGTCGAACCCCGGAGGAACGTGGCGGCTTGCGCCACGGCGAGGGGAAGGTCGTCCAGCGCTTCCGCCAGTTCGCCCGCCTCGGCGGGGTCGAGGTCGCCGAGACAGCCGGTCAGCAGCGCCACCGATTCGGTCCTGCTGAACCCGGGAACGCCGACGAGGGTCGCCGGGGGCGCCCACCGGCCGTCTCGCGAGGTGATCAGCACCCGGTCCGGGCGGGCCGCGAGCACCCGCGCCACGGCCGCCGGGTCGTCGGCCCCGTCCAGGACCAGGAGCCACCTGCCCCCGTCGTTGAGCTTTCCGAACAGTGGTTCGGGTTCGGCTTCGGCGCTTGCGAACCGGGCGAGCTCGCGAAGCTGCTCGGTGACCAACTGGGGATGCGCTGCGGACACCCACCAGGTCGTGTGGTGCTCCTCCCGGTGCCGGTCCGCGTATTCGAGGGCGAGCTGCGTCTTGCCGGCTCCTGGCCTGCCGTGCAGCACCACGACGGGACAAGGGCTTCCGGCCATCGTGTCCTCGATCCGGGCGAGCAGGTCGCGACGGTGAACGGCGCCCGACGGTCGCACCGGTAGTGCGGTTGCCCGGGCCGGTGGCGGCTGCCCAGCCTCACGCGCGGGCAGCCGCCGCGCGAGGTCGTCGATCAGCGCGGCCAGATCGGCCCGGAGCCGGCGATGGTCGAGCCGGACGCTCTGCCGCTTGGCCAGTTCGCGGATGCTCGGCGGCAGCTGGCCGGTTTTCAGGCGTTCCCGCCCGTGGAGGAGGACGGGAATGACTTCCTTGCCTTCGCGCAGGGCCAGCGCGATTTCCCGGCGCACCCAGTCACCGCGCTGCCAGAGCCGTTTCCGGCCGTGGTCGTCGCTGGCGTTCGGCCAGCCCCGGCCGATCACCGCGAGAAACACCTGACAGCCGCGCACGTTGTCCAATATGGACGTTTCCCAGTCCTCGCCCGGCCGCAGCGAGTCCGTCGACCGGAAGACACGATTTTCGCCGAAGGACGCCACCAGTTCCAGATACAGCATTCCGGCGGCGTAGTTGTCGTCGCCGTTGCGGAAGTTCACGAAGATCGCGTTCACCTGTGGGCAGGCCTCCCCGCGACACTTTACCCACTCACCGTGTCGGCCCCGGCACCCGGCGGTGCCGGTGGGGACTCGCACGAGGTGCGAGTCGGGCGGGTGTGGGCGGTTAGCCGATACCGAATCGGCGTTGGAACTCGGCGGCGAGGGTGTCTCCGGCGCTGGCGACGAGTTTGACGACGATGGGGTGGAGGATGAGGTCTCGCACGGCTCCGGCGAGTGCGGTGACTTTGCGGGTGAACCAGCCGTGGACGTGCTCCATGGTGGCGATGTCGGGTGTCTCGGCGTCGATCGCTTCGCCGAGTTCGTCCAGCTTCGCCAGCGCGGGGTCGGCCTGGTCGCCGGCCGCGGCGGCGACCAGGCCACGCAACCGGTCGAGCAGTGTGCTCAGCTCGGCGCGTTCTTCGCCGGTCACTGCCGTGGCAGGTGTGTGGGACCGGGTGACGTTGTTGTTGCCGACGACGATCTGCCCGGAGAGGTCGTGGCCGACGTGCACGGTGATCCGGCCGGGCTCGGGTTCTGGCATCGAGTCCTTCCTTCGGTTCGGGCGTCTAACGGATGTTGCGGCCGGTGATCGTGTCGCCGGTCACGGTGTAGGTGCCGTGAAACGTCCGCCGAGATCCGTCGGTGTGGGTGGCGACGAGGTCGACGGTGACTTGGCCGCCGTCGACGGCGCGGACGGTCAGGTCGTCGTGGTCGGTCCCGGCGAACCCGGCCTTGAACGTGTCGAAGTCCTGGCCGAAGTTCTTGCCGCCCAGCGCCCACGCCCGGGCGTAGTCCTTGGCGTTGATCGCCGCGACGTAGGCCCTGACGACGCTTTCCCCATCGCCCGCGGGTGTGGCCGTTGCGCTGGTGGCCGTGGGTGTCTGCCCGGCTCCCACGGCCGGTGTCCGACTGGTGAGCCGGGCGATGTTCGCGATGAGCTTGGTGGCCAGTGATGGCAGGTTCGGCACCATCGTCGCCAGTGGGGCGGGGTCGATGTCGCGGCCGGCGCCCGGGGCCAGAGCGTAGACGTAGCTGCCGTCGAGTACGTAGTACGGCGCCATGGTGCTGTAGAAGTCGACGTTGCCGGCGGCGGCGGTCGCCCGCAGGAGAACGATCGGGTCGGCGATGATCGCCGGGCGGCCGTCGACCGTGCTTGTCGCGCCGGTCGGCTTGCCCGTGGCGTCGGTACAGGTCGTCATGACCTTGCGGACGCCGTTGAAGAAGTCCGTCGCCGCGGCGGCCGTGGCGAACTGGTAGATCGCCTGGTCGAAAATGAGGTTGTCGTCGACCCCGCGCGAGAGCGCGTCGGTGGCGTCGGAGGCGTCGGAGGCTACCTGTTCGTCCCCGGCGAAGGCCGTCTCGCCGAATCCGGCGGGGAACCCGTCGGAGGCGAAGGCGAACGGGAACAGCGGGCGGTGTGGTGGCAGCGGGTCGGTGCAGGTCATGGTGGCGAGATCGGATGTGTCGGAATGCCTGGGCGGGGTGGACGGCGCAGCGGCGCAGTCGGTCTGGCACCTGGGGATGACCTGGTATCCGGCCGGAAAGCCTTGGCCAGGCAGGAGGGCCTGGGCCAGTTGTGCGCTGGTGAGCTGTGGTGCGGCCGCGACGACGCTGCTGGCTGGTGGCGACGGATCGGCAGGGAGGATGGCGGTCACCGCGAAGTACCCGCCACCACCGACGATTACGGTGGCCGCGCTGGCGATGGCGAGTTTGGTGGCCAGCCCGGCCCCTGCCTTCGCACCCACTCCCGCTGTCTTGGCCGTGACCGCGACCCCGTGCCCGGCGCCGGCGGTGAGGTGACCACCAGCTGCCTGCGACAGGCCCTGGGCCGCGGCGTGCGCCGGGGCGGCGGTAGTGCCGAGTTGCGCGATGGCGTGCCCCGCGACCGCCTGGGTGTGCTTGGCCAGCGCCAGGTGCGCGGTTGCGCCGAGCTGGTGCCAGATTGCCACCGCGGCGCCGATCCCCGCCACCGCGGCCGCGCGTTTCCCCGTGATCAGGCTGCGGACGCCGTCCTCGTGCGTGAGGTAGGCGAGGATGGACCGGTCGCCGGCGCGTTCGGCGGCCACCTTGCCCCGTCCGAGGATCCGGCCCCAGGCACCCAGCCGCATCGAGCAGGCCAGCGCCGGGGCGGCCGCTTTCGCCAGTTTCGCTCCCAACTCCGGACGGTTCGCCGACACCGCCGCGTCGACCACGGCGGCGATCAACGACGTGTGGGCGGCGACCGCCGGCGGTGGGGTCTCCGCCGACCCAGCCCATTCGCGCAAGCCCGTGGCGATACCGGTCAACCGGGCCACGTCCGGTTCGGCCGGAAGTGCGGCCTCGACGCCGGGCGCGAGCTGAAACATCCCGCCCGCATCGAGCACCAGGGCGAGCCGGCGCAATTCGTCGAGGGCTCCGGGCATCGTGGCCGCGTCCGTGACCAGCCGTGGCAGCACGTTCGCGGACACACCCGCGGGACCGGCCAGCAGCAGGACGGTGGCAACGTCCTGGGCCGCGGGGCTCATCGCGGTCACCAGGCGGGGGAGCAGGTCGGCGAGCTCGCCGGGCCGGGGCAGTACGCATCGGCCGTCCTCGCCGGGCCGCGCGGCGGCCGCCGCGCGCAGCAACGCCATCGGCGAACCGGCGCTGACTCGCCACAGATCCAGGGCCGTCACCTGTTCGCGCTCGCTCAACGGCCGGCCCAGCGCGCGCACCAGCAGTGCGAGTGCGGACTCGGCATCGAGCCCGTTCAACTGCAGCGACCGGCCGTTCGCCCAAGCCGCCCGGTCCACGGACGTGAACACCACGGACGCGGCCGGCACGCCGTCGAGCAAGGTGTCGCGTTCCTCGCCGCTGACGTTGAGATCGTCGAGCCACAGGCGGACGTCGACCTCAGCCATCAACCGCCGGAGTTCCACCGGGCCGGGCCGGTATCCGTCGGTGTCGTAGCACGCCTCGAAGGCGTCCTGGAGAAGATCGGAAACATCCCGGCCGGCGGCGGAGAGGAACACCGTCCGGTCGCCACCGTCCGCGGTGCAGACATGTCGGAGCAGGGTGCTCTTGCCGGACCCGGCCGGGCCGTAGATCTGGACCAGACGATCGTTCGCGGCCGCCCGGAGCACCGCGTCCACGTCCCGCTCACGGCCGATCGGCTGCGTGGACCCTCGCGGCAGCAACAAAACCTTGTCACGACGGCTCGGCTGGCGCCGCGTGCCGGACACGACGGTGACCACGGACTGCTCGGCCCAGACCGTGACGTTGTTGTCCCCCACCACGATCTGCCCCCGCACGTCCCCGCCGACATGCACGGCTGTGCCTGGATCGGTCACGTGTCTCCTCCCGCCATTTTCCACACCAGCAGCCCGAGTGGCCGTGGGCCAGGCTCGGGACGGCCGTCTTCCTGGCGGCGCGCCTGACCCGACAGAACCTGAACCTGTAGCAACCACTGGGTCGCCGGCTCCGCGAGGGTGTTACAGCACGCAGCCGCATCGTGACCCGGCCTGTCATCGTGTCCCGTATCGATGTTCGCGACGACCAGCGGCGACGCACGGTGTTCTGGCGGGCGTGACACCGGTCCCTTCACCGGGTAGCCAAGTGCTGGCGATTCCGTCCTTTTCGGACAACTCGGTCAGCGGGCGGTCGGCAAGCGCCGGATCTTTGTTCGTCGCGGTGAAACCACCATCGACGCTTTGCTCACCGTCTGATGCCGGGCACGACACCTGGAAACCGGCTTTTACGACCGCTACGATCCGGCCGGGGCCCTCCCGTGGTCAGGCGACCGGGAGCCCGTGAGGTCGCTGCCCGACGGCGATCTCACCGGCTTGGTTCGTTCCGTGCCAGACCACCGCGAGCTCTGTGCGGGACCGCACGCCGCATTTGGTCAGGACCCGGGTCACGTGCTTTTTGACGGTCCATTCGCCGATCCGGAGGTGGCGGGCGATGGCGCGGTTCGACCAACCGTCGGCCACCAGGCGTGCGACTTCGTGTTCGCGGACCGTGAGCGGACCGGTGTCGACCCGGCCCGCCTGGCGCAGGTGGGTCCGCAGGAGGTAGGTGAGGTGGGGCCGGAGTTCGTTGAGCAGGGCACGGTCGCGCTCGTCGAAAGCGCGTTCACCGGTGGCGATGACGCCCAGGAAACCATGGACGGGCAGGCCGGTGTCGAACCACACCATGACCTTGTCGGTGATTCCGTTGCCGTTCAGGAACTCGTCCGCGTACGCGTCCTGCGTGGGGGCGAGCGCGGCGTCGAGCAGCTCCGGCAGGCACGCCATACCGTGAAGGCGGAGCAGACCGCGCGCGCGGCCGGCCGCGAACACGTCGTCGGGCGCGTAGTTCGCCAGGTAGCGGTCGATCAGCGGGGAGGGAAGGCCGACGGTCACCGGACTGCGCAAGCCGAGTTGGGCTGCCGGGTGCCGGCCCAGGAAGAACGTCAACCGTTCGTAGCCCAGGTGCTCGGAGATCGCGCGCAGGACCACGGCGCGGAAATCGTCGTCCGTGCCGTCGGCCTCGGCACAGGTCCGCAGTACGTCCAGCACCCCGCGGTAGTCCTGTGCGCTCAACATGACATCCACCTCGACCGATTCCCCGGAGCGCCCATCGTATCCCCGAACGGCGGCCCAGGTGTTCCACCTTTTGACCATTGTCGCAGCTCAGGTCGTGCCTCACGCTGGTCTCCGCCAAGGCCGGCACCGAGGAGGAAGGGTTCGACAATGACGTTGACCGACGACGCGCGCATCAAGCTGCAGCGGGACACAGTCGCACAGCACATGGCGGGGGAGAACGAGCACGACTGGGACAAGGTGTACGACACGTTCATCCAGGATGAGCGAGCCTGGTACGACGTCATGCCGTTCGCCACCCGGTACTCGGGGTTCTCCGGCGTGCAGGACTTCTACACCGCCTTCGAGGCCGCGGTGCCGGATTTCACGCTGACGGTCACCCATGAGTACGACGTGCCCGGGTGTTCCATCCGCGAGGTCACGTTGACCGGTACTCATCAGGGTGAATTCCTGGGGATCGCCCCGCAGGGGCGGCCGATCACGTTCGAACTCGCCGCCTTCTATCTGTTCGGCGACGGTGACGAGGCCGGGAAGCTGCTCGCCGAACGCGTGTACTTCGACACCGAGACCGTGCTGCGGCAGATGCGCGGGGAGGACGGCCCGGCGGGGATCGGGCTCGCCGAGGAAGCGCGGGCACAGTGATGCTGTCTACTCCACTGGCGGTCCGTGAGCACAGGGTGGCCGGGCACGGCGGCTGCGGGCTGCACGTCACCGAGTACGGGCCCGAGCGCGATACCGCGGTGGTCTTCCTGCACGGCCTGTCGTCGAATGGCCTGATTTGGGAGCGGCAGGTCGCGGCCATCGCCCCGGCGCAGCGGACGGTGACGGTCGATCTCCGGGGGCACGGGCGATCCGACGAACCCCGCGACGGTAGCTACAGCGACCCCGACGCCTGGGCGCACGACCTGCACGCGGTGTTGACGCACCTGGGCTTGCGCAGCGCGATCCTGGTGGCGTGGTCCTATGCGGGCATGGTCGCGGCGGACTACCTGCATCGCTACGGCAGCGACAAGATCGCAGGTGCTTTCCTGGTCGCTCCGCTGCGCAAGATCGGCACGGCGGAGGCGCTCGATCTGCTGGGCGAGACCTTCCTCGGTCTTGTCCCGGGCCTGCTGTCCACCGAGGTCGACGATTCGCTGGCCGCCTGCAAGGAGTTCGTCGGCCTCTGCCGCAACGACGCCTGGCCCGTCGCCGAAGCCGACCAGCGCCTGGGTGCGGCACTGTCCGTACGCCCGGACGTGCGGGCGGGCATGCTGGCGCGGGAGCAGGACAACGACGAGGTGTGGCGAGGCTTCGGCAAACCCACCACGATCGGCTACGGCACCGCTGACCGCATCATTCGCCCGGCGTCGTCGTCGCACCTGACCGACCTGATGCCCGGCGCTCAAGTGCACGTCTACGAGGCCGCCGGGCACACCCCGTTCCTCGAACAGCCGGACCTGTTCAACGCCGACCTGCGCACCTTCGTGGACGACTGCCTGCCCAGCTGACAGTTCGGTGACGGAGGCGCCCGTGGCCACTTCCGCGCGGACGCCTCCGCTACTCGCCCACTTTGCGCGATTCCTTCCTTGGGAGTCCTCGTCCCCGCATTACACGACCGGGCCGGCGGCCGATCGCGCAACTGTGCCAAGTGGACGTTGACGCCGTGCGCGGCCAAGAAGATCGCGCGATCCCTTGCCCTTCCTCGACGGCAATTCCGGTTGTTGCGCACTGTCGTGCTGGACGAGTTGAAGATCTCCCAGTATTCGAGTGAGGTTTGGGGCACCGGGAAAGGCCGGTATGGTCCATGCCGCAGAGGTAAGTGGCTGCTGCCGACGCGTTCCAGTCCGGTATGCGCGGCAGCGGCGGTTTCGCCGAGGTGGGCGGAGGTTGGCCGGTTCGGGGGGATCTGGCGTTGCCCTGCACCATTTCCATCCACTGCTCACCCTCGACACCACCCACAAGCCCCCGCCCGTGATCGCGGAGCGAATCGCCGACGAAATCGCCGGGGTCACGGGCCTGCCACCCCCTGGTCGCCGACGATGTCGTCGTGGGTCATGCTCGTGCCCTGTCGCCGGGGAAAACCGGCTCTTCATTCGGCGGAATCGGGCCGGCCGGTTCTGGCGTGGTGACCTGCCGTGGCAGCAGGAACGGCGTGCCGAGGAGCAGAACCCCTGCCAGTGCTACAGCTGCGCGCGGGCTGGTGAGTTGTGCCAGGAGACCCCACGACACGGTGACCACGGCGGTGCTGGTGCTGGTGGTGATCGACCAGGCGGCGAGCACCCGGGCGTGGCGGTCGGTAGCGGTGTTGTTCAACCGGTAAGCGGCGAAGACGGAGTTGAAGATGCTCGCGCAGATGATCAGCCCGAGCTCGGTGACCATCACGATCACAAGCCCGGCCAGGCCCGGCCGGATGAACGCGAGCCCAAGGGGCCAGCAGGCACGTAGCGCGCCGCAGACCCGTAGCACCGTCTGTTCGCCACAGCGGGACGCGACGCGACGGGCGATTCGTGACCCGATCAGGCCACCGACGCACGGGACAGCGAACGCCAGCCCGTACTCCCAGGCCGGGAACCCCAGGCGGGAGAGCATCAGCACCGACAAGAGTGGCTCCGTAGCCATGATCAGCCCGTTGACCAGCATGACGTTGAAGAAGAACCGGCGCAGCGTGTGGTGGGTGAGGATGTAACGCCACCCCTCGACGATGTCGCTCCGCCGACGCGTTCGGGTCGTCCTCGGCTTCGGGGGCTGCTCGGGTTTCCTGATCGCGGCGATGCCGAGCGCCGAGAGGAGGTAGCTCACCGCATCGACCACAATGGTGGTCACCGGCCCCAACAGCCCGATAGCGGCGCCACCCACGGGCGGGCCGATGACCGTGGCCGACCAGGTGGTCGACTCGAAACGACTGGTGGCCACCAGAAGCCCGTCGGCGGGGACGATGGTCTTGAGGTAGGCGCCACTGGCGGCCGTGAACGCGATCTTCGCTGCCGCGGCGACGATGGAGACCACCAAGAGCTGCGCAAACGACAACGTGCCCAGCCAGTAGGCGAGCGGTATGGACGTCAACGCCGCGAAGCGGACCACGTCCATGGCGATCATGACCGGCCGCTTGGCGCGAAACTCCATCCACGGTCCGAGCGGGACCGCCAGCAGCGCCCCGATCGCGAGCCCGGATGACGACAAGGCCGCCACTTCCGCCGAACTGGCGTTCAGGACCTTGATGGCAACGACCGAAAACGCTCCGAACCCGAGCCCGGTCCCGTAGGCGCTGACCGCGTAGGCGGCCCACAACCACCCGAACGACCGGCCCAGGCGCACCCTCCGCCACATCTTCGGCACTCCGCTTCACCCCTCAGGGAACCCTTTGCTGTCAGGGGAGATGGAAGCCGGTTGAGGGACGCCGGCACCAACAACAGGCCGAGCGGCGTGTCACAACCCATCGTTGTGCGAGTAGGTTCTGCCTCATGGATCTCGATGCGGTTCGTACCTTCGTCGCCGTTGCCGAGACCGGCCAGTTCCAAGCCGCTGCCGACGATCTGGGAGTCACGCAGCAGGCAGCATCGAAACGAGTAGCCACCCTGGAGCGGGAACTCGGTGTGCAGCTCTTCGCGCGGATGGCCAGGGGCGTCCGGCTTACCGTCGACGGGCAAGCACTGCTGCCCCATGCGCGCGAACTTCTCCGCGCCGCCGAGCGCGCCACGGCGGCCGTGACGCCAGGGCGCAGGGCCCTTCGGATCGATGTCGTCAACCGCAGGATCGCACCCTCCAACGTCCTTCACGCCTTCTACCAGCAGCACCCCGGCATCGAGCTCGATGTCGTCGCCCTGGCCAACGCTGACGCCGCGTCGGCGCTGGCCGAGATCAGCGCCGGCACCCTGGACGCCACCTTCCGATCCCTACGCGCCTCCGCCCGCAAAGTCCCGACCGGGCTCCGGTCAGCGCGTGTCATCGACGACCGGCACGAACTGCTGGTCGGCCCACGGCACCCGTTGGCGAACGCCAAGACCGTAACGTTGACCGAACTCACCGACCACCCCATCTGGATGCCCGGCATGTCCGACGCCGAGCCGATGGGTTACTACGACGATCTGGCGCAAGCGTTCGGGCTCACCATCGACACGATCGGGCCGAGCTTTGGCGTCGAAGCGCTCATCGCCGAAATCGCTGACTCGACCAGGCTCGCCACCTTCGTCGGCGAAGGCTCGCGATACCTTTGGCCGGAAAGTTACGACCTCCGCCGGATCCCCGTTGTCAACCCGACCCCGGTCTATCCACTTTCCGTGATCTGGCGAGCGGACAATCCACACCCCGTTCTCGCGAACTTCCTCGAGTACCTCCGGACCAGGTACCGGGCGACATCCAGCGATGACGTATGGACCCCAGGCTGGGCACGCTGAGCCCCGAACAAGCCGGGACAAGCCGGGACAAGCCCCGGACACCCGTCCTCGACCCGCATTTGGTCAGTCGTGAGGTGGGTCACCGCCGGGCGGTAATGACGGGAACTTCTCGCCCTCGGTCGGTTCGGGTGCACCGAGACCGAACGCTCAGACGTACGCTTCCCTGAACGCCTGCGCGAACTCGGATTCACCCACCTGTCCGTTGCCGCCACCGCCGATCGAGTAGCCGCGGCCGGACAAGGCGCGGACCGGGTCGAGCACCTCCTTCATGAAGTGGCGCGTCCAGTCGCCGATCTCCTGCCCTTCGTGTCCGGCGAGCGGGGTCAGCATCGCCAGGCTGCCACCTGGCCAGCTGACAACACCCCACAACACCCGGTAGCTCCCCGCGCGGCTGACGATCAAGCCGTCGGCGGACACAGTGTGGTCCTCGGCGAGACGCGGGGCCACCCCCACGATGTCTCCGATCGTCTCGTCGACATTGCCAGAACCCTGGACGGTGATCACGAGTCCCGCCACGTCGTTGAGCTTGTGGAGGGTCTCCACGAGAGACCCCCGGGCCCCTGGTCCGATCTCCAGTTGGAACATCGCCGAATTCCTTTCTCGCAAACCTCGCCCGAATGGCGGCATCAGATGTTCGACTCCCTGTCAACGCCGTTAGTAACGAGACCATGCCTCAGTTCGGCTTGATGTCGTCAGGTCCGTGCTCACCGTTACACGCTCAAATTCGGTAAGCGGATTACTCGCAACATTTTGACGCGGCGACAAAGCGTCGTGATCGCGCCGCGAACACGCGGACCGGGAGCTGAATGGATACCTGCCGGGAGTGCCGGGGCGAGGATCACCCGGCCAACAGTCGAACGATCGGATGAGCCGCGAACCGCGGCGGCTGCGCGTGACCGAAGATTTCTTCCCAGCCACGGTGGAGTGCCGGGTCAGGTGCGGGCGGGCTCGGGCCGGCGTGCGGAGTCGAGGAGCGGGGGAGAGTCCGGGCCGGGTAGACCGACGGCAGGCTCTGGTCAGGCCACGTCCACCGTGACGCTGGTGGGATTGGTGAGGACGTCGTGGACCGCCGACCGCTTCTGAGACTCCGCAACCAGGGCCTTGATCTCCTCAGATCTCCTCAGATCTCCTCGGGGCCGCGTCGGCGTCGATGGCGTAGGTGACCCGCACGTCGCTGAAGCCGTTCCACACATCCGGGTCGGCGCCGAGAATGCCGTGCAGGTCGAAGTCCGCCTCGATGGTGGCCCGCACTGAACGCAGCTGGATCTGCCGCTGCCTCACCACCGCCGCCACGGCGGCCGTGAGGCAACTGCCCAGAGCGACGAGCACGAACTCCACCGGGTCGCACCGTTGCCCTCGGCGGCGAACACTTCGGGATGGTCGGCGTCGAACTCGAAAGTCGTCTTGTGCCGCTGCTCGCCTCCCAAGCCGTAGAAGGTCTCCACGCTCGACCGGCTGTGGGTGCCCTTGACCCAGGAGTTCACCGCGCGCCAGGTGAACTTCGCGATTTCCGGAGTGCCGGCAAGGGCGTCGCGGGCGCCGAGCAGAGCCTCCACGTTGACGCCGTTGTCCACCGGCAGGTCGGTCGCGGGCATGAGACCGTCCTCCCCAAAAGCCGTGATGTTCCCCGAGAGTCTGGAGGCACCGCGCCCGCGAGCACGACCCGTCTCAGGACGTGGACACGCGCGAGGAGTGCTCGGCGAGGAACTCGTCGAACGTGCGGGGCCTGCGCCCGGTCAGGTCTTCGACGGCGGTGGTCGTCTCCTCCAGCGCGCCGGCGGCCACCTCGGCGTACAGCGCGGCGACGTCCGTGGCGAAATCCGCGGGCACGCCCCGCGCGGTCAGCTTGGCGGCGAACTGTTCGGGCGGCAGGTCGACGTAGCGCACCGGCCGGCCGAATGCGGCGGTGAGTTTGGCGGCGATTTCGGTGTGGTTCAGCGCCTCGGGGCCGGTGACGACGTAGCTGCGACCGGTGTTGCCCGGGTCGGTCAGCAGCACCGCGGCGCAGGCGGCGATATCGTGGCAGTCGACGTAGGACACGCGGGCGTCGCCGTAGGCCCCGATGAGGTTGCCGTCCTCGGTGAACGATCCGGTTCCGCTGACGAAGTTCTGCATGAAGCCGCTGGGCTGGAGCACCGACCAGTCGATCCCGGACTTTTTCAGCAACTCCTCGATGTGCCAGTGCGCGCCTTCGGCGAGTTTGCCGCCCTCCCGTGCCCGCCAGACCGATATCTTCACGATCTTCGTTAGCCCCGCGCGCTGGGCCGCCTCGATGAGTGCGCGCTGGTGCCGGACCATCGGCTGCTCGCCCCGGACCGGCAGCGCCCCGGAACTGTTGAGGAACAGCCGGTCGATCCCGTCGAACGCGGTTGCGAGCGAACCGGGCTCGTCGAAGTCTCCGACGACGAAGGGGCAGCCAAGCTCTCGTCCCTGCTCGGCCCGGCGGACGAGAGCCTTGAACAGCACGCCGTCCGCGGTCAGCCGCCGCACCAGATCGCGCCCGATCGAACCAGTGGCCCCGGTTACCAGAATCACGAACTCCTCCAGATACGGAAATCGAGGGTGTCTCGCGTTAAGATATCGAGGGGTCCTCGAGTTAGCAAGGGGTGGCAGTGATGGCTGGTACGGGTGCTCGCCGGATGCGTGCCGACGCCCGCCGCAACCGGGAGCGGCTGCTCACGGCGGCGGATGAGGGTTTTCGCGAGCACGGCGTCGAGGCCTCGCTCGAGCGGATCGCCCGGGAGGCCGGGGTGTCGATCGGCACGTTGTACGCGCACTTCCCCAGCCGCCAGGCGCTGGCCGCCGCACTGCTTCGCGCCCGCCACGACTCGCTGTTCGAGCTGGGAGACTCGCTGCCGGGGGAGTGGTCGGCGATCGATGCGCTGGCGACGTGGATGCGCGCCGTGGCCGCGCACGCCGCCGCCTACCGCGGGCTGGCCACATTCCTCGTGAACGCTCTTGGCGATGAGGCTTCGGAGTTGCACGCCGAGTGCGCGCGGATGGCACGCATCACCGAACGGCTGGTCGACAACGCACGCGGGACGATCGGCGCCAAGGTCACTGCCGAGGATGTCCTGGCCGTGACGAACGCGGCCGCCTGGACGCGAGAGCAGGTCTCCTCGTCACAGGCGGACCGCCTGCTCGATCTCGCGCTGCGCGGCCTGCGCGCGGTGACACCTGAACCTCCATTGTAGACACTGCGTGTCGAGATCGCGGCGAGCCAGCCGCCGCCGGTGAAGCGGGATGCGTTCGGCATATGGACCCTGTGGCCTCCGCGCCCAGGTGGGTCGATCCTTGGGGACCGGCTTCGTCTGTCCATAGAGGAGATGAGGGGCGGCGCGCGCCCGCTGCTTCGCGGCCTTGCGCGAGCCTGGTTGGAAATCGTCCGAAGGGGGAATCCGATGACGACGTACGCTGACCGAATGGTCAGAGCATGCGACCGCCGACCCGCCGGCGCGCAGTTTCCGGCCGGGTGACGTACGCCTGCAGGATGCGCAGGCTGTCGTGGGATTCCGAAGTGGACAGACCGATGACGCGCTGGGTGAATCAGTTCGCGGCGTTCGTCCGGCGTGAGGTTCGGACCGTCCGCGTGCAGCCGAACGGTATCGAGCCGGAAGTTCTCGTCCGTGCGGGTCTCCAGCCCGGGGATGGTCCGCTCGCTGACTCCGGACTTCTCGGCGAGCCGTTCCTGCGTCATCGCCGCTTTGGCGGCACGCCCGTGACTCACCGAAGCACGAGGCGCTGACGCACAAGCACCCCACTACCCTCAGCGCCACCCAGGCATTCCACCCGGTGGCCGGGGTGGAATGCCGTCGGAATTCTGGCGGTGGCGGCGGATGCCCGGGCGTCGTCGCCGCCCTGTTTTTCCAGCATGGTCTTCGGTTTGGTCAGGATCTTCGGCCGGCCGTCGCGAACGCCCTGGAGCATGGCGTTCGCCCTCGAAGCCGTCGTGGAGCACGGTCAGCTTGACCGCCGAATCGACCTGCTCGATCTCGAAAGTGAAGGCGTGAACCGTTGTCGAGGTGAGCGTGTATGTCCTGGCGATGTCGATCTGTCCAATGACGACGCCCAGCGTGTCCCGTGTGTCCGTCATAGCGTCGATCGCGCGACCAGAGAAACAGCGGTCGAGGCCTGCATCCGGGTGGTGGCGGTCCTGTGAAGCACGTCGAACCGCAGGGCGGTGCACCGCACGAGAGCCGTTGGTTGAGCGCAGGCCGGACTCAGCCTTCCGCGCTCGTAAACCAGTCCGTGGTCGGCGTAGACCAGCAGCGGTTCGGTTGCTCGGCCACCCGCTGTCGCGATCGCATTGCCGACGTCGGCGGTGGGCGCGAATTCGGGCTCAGAAACCTCGGTCATCCTGCCCTGATCCAACCGAACGCGCGGGGGCGCGACATGGGTCCACGGTCTGGGGTCCACGGTCCGGCGAAGTTCAGTGCTCCTCGGTGTGCTGGGCGGCGAACCAGGCGGCCACCTGGGTGCGAGAGGTGAAGCCCAGTTTGGTGAGGATGTTCTGGACGTGGGTTTCGGCTGTGCGCTGGGAGATGACGAGGGCTTCGGCGATCTCCTTGTTGCTGCGTCCGTGGGCGACGAGTTCGGTCACCTCGCGTTCGCGGCGGGTGAGTGTTGTCCGCGGGTCTTCCGTGGTGATCGGCGAGGCGGCGGGGTGCTCGCCGAGGGCGTAGGTGATGACGTCCTCGTAGGACGCTGTTCGTCCTTTTTGGCTGTGCTCCTCGAAGGCGGCCCGTCCGAGGGCGTCCCGAGCCTGCTGTTCGCAGACATGGTGGTAGCCGATCAGGTACGGGAGGGCGGCCACGGACGTGTCGGCGTCGGCGAGCAGGGTTTCGGCCGCACCCAGCAGTGTCGCGGCCGTGCGGTACCGTCGCCGGCTGCCGGCGACCCAGGCCAGCACCTCCAGTGCCGATGCGGCGCCGAACTGATCGCTGACCCCGTGGTTTCTGGTGAATCGCAGGAAGGCCTCCGCGCACCGGCTGGCTTCGTCGTGGTCGCCCTGGGTCCAGGCGGTCAGGCCGAGTGACCACATCGTCTGCTGGAGCGCGGGTCCACCGCGGGTGATCGCCAGCAGGTCCGCGCGGCAGGTATCGGCGAGTTCGGCGTCCCCGATCTGTGCGGCCGCTACCAGGAGCGAGGCCAGCGTTATCAGCAGCAGGTCGACATCCGGCTGAGGCGCGGTCACCAGGGTGTCCCGGGCCCGTGTCAGCGCTTCGATCGCGCCCCGCGGATCCCCGCCCAATAACAAGGACGCCCCTCGAATGCCGTCGGCACAGGCCATCGCCGTACAGTCCTCGAACTGCCGCGCGAGCCGCTCTCCCTCCTCCAGTAACGGCATCGCGGTGCCGGTGTCACCCTGAGCGAGAGAGAGGTCGGCGCTGAGCAGGAGCGCGCGGGCGCGCAGCACGCTCGGCGCCTGGGTCCTGGACAGGGCGCGCTCCAGCCACCGCCGGCCCTCACCGAACCCACCTTGCCCCCACCACCACTCCAGCCACGGCAGGGCCGTCACCAGCCGCAGGGCCTCCTCCGGTTCGTCGGCCTCGCCGAGACAGAAGTCCATCGCCCCGCGCAGGTTGGACTGAGCTCGCCGGAGGCGATCAATCCAGTATCCCCGTGGGTCGCTGACCCACTCCACCTGCACGTGCGCCACCAGTTGCTGGTACCAGGCGAGGTGGCGGCGGCGCACCGCCTCGAGGCACCCGGACTCGGCGAGCCGCTGCAAGCCGTATGCCCGGATGGTTTCCAGCATGTTGTAGCGGGTGACCTCGTCGTCCCTTTCCCGGCTGAGGACCGACTTGTCGATCAGCCCGGTGATCACGTCCAGCAAATCGGCTTCGGGTAGGTGCTCGTCGGTGCAGACGCCCTCGATGGCGTCGAGTTCGCAGCCACCGGTGAACACGGCCAGCCGGCTCCACAGCAGGCGCTCCTGCTTGGTGCAGGACTCGAACGACCAGTCCACGCAGGCCCGCAGGGTCTGCTGCCGGTTCGGTGCGGCGCGGTTGCCCCGGGTGAGCAGGGCGAACCGGTCGGCGAGCCGGTTCAGGATCTGCTGCGGGCTCAGCGCCCGGAGCCCGGCGGCCGCCAGTTCGATCGCGAGCGGGACACCGTCGAGGCGCTGACAGATACCGGCCACCGCGCGCGCGTTGTCCTCGGTCAGCCGGAAACCCGGGTCGGCGGCGGTGGCCCGCGCCACGAACAGCGCGGCCGATTCGCACTGTAGCAACCCAGCCGGCGTCGGCCTCCGCCCGGCATTCGGCGTGGGCAGCGGCGGCACCGTGAACGCCGACTCACCCGAGACGTTCAACGGCTCGCGGCTGGTGGCCAGAATCCGCAGCCGCGGGCACGCGATCAGCAGCATCGAGGCTATCACCCCGGACGTCGGGATCACTTGCTCGCAGTTGTCCAGCACCAGCAGCTGATGGCGCGTCGCCAGATGCTCCGCCAGGGCTTGCAGCGGAGCGCTTCTCGCCTGCTGGCGCAACCCCACCTCGGACGCCACCAGGTAAGCCAGCAGCTCAGGATCCTCCATCTCCTGACTCAGCAGATCCGGATCACCCACCGTGGTCAGATCGACGAACCACACCCCGTCCGGGAACGCCCGTCGCACCTCCGCGGCCACCCGCCGTGCCAGACGCGTCTTGCCGACCCCACCCACACCCGTCAACGTCACCAACCGGAAGTCCGACAGCAGCCGCTTGACCTCAGCCAGCTCCCGCCGCCGCCCCACGAAGCTCGTGACGTCCGCAGGAAGCCTGCCCCCACCCTGCCTCGCAGGTGGGCTCGTCACTGCTGCCGCCTCCTCGCACCGCCCCACCGGCACCCTCCGGGGCGGACTGTCCGTCTTCATCGCGGCTCCCGGAACAATCGAACCACCGCAGCCTACGCCTCCCACCCCGCCACCAACAGCGGAAACGACATACAGCAGAACAACGCCGCACACCTGGGACCTGGGCAAGATCACCCTCCACCGACCGGAATCCGAAGGTGACTTCGGGGTGCTGCCGGGCAATGTTTCGGCTCCCCGGCTCCTGTCTTCGACAGCCGCGGCCGCGGCGCTGATCTAGATCTCTGTGGCTTCTTCGCAAAACATGCCGAGTGCCTTGAGGGCAGGCTCATTGGTGTACGACATCAGTAGCGCCTCATTGGACCGCCAGGTGTTGAGGTGGCGGGTGGGCCGCCCAGCCAGGGATCGCGAAAACGTCCTTCGGGCCCCAGCCCAGCGCCTCGCCGTCGACCACGTGGTCGATGATCGAGGAGGTGTGCCGGTGTGGCAGACCGCGGAAGCCCGGACGCGGCCGGGAAATCCGGCAGGAAGTTGGCTACAAGAAGGGCGAGGTCGGGACGAACCTGCAATTGCGCGAGCGCCTGGTGCGCATCGCCCGCGACATGGGGTTCGAGCCGGCCACTCCCGCTGATGCGCGCCAGATGCTGGGTTTGCCGTTGAAGAACACCGACGTCGAACCCGGCTTCGCCGTCTGAGCCGGTGACGTGGCCGATCCCGGCGAGCCCGCGGTTCCTTCTGATACCTGCGGGGAGCGACGGCAGCTTGCCGGCCGGGCCATGGTGAGCCCGGCCGGCAACGGTCAGGTCGGCTCAGAACACCGCTTTGCCGAACAGGCTGGAAAGGTTGATCTTCGCCTGCAGCAGCTTCGTCTCGTTGGGCGCGGCGAATCCGGCGTTGGTGACAAAGAGCCGGTCTCCGCACACGGCTGTCGAGGTGGGGGAGTCGAGACCGTCCGCTTCGGTCAGCACGGTGTTCGTAGTCCCGTCCCGGTGGACGACGGCGACTTCGTTCTGGCCGTTCAGTGCCGCGAAGACCACGTCGGCGCGGGCGCTGAGGAAGTTGAAGTCGTCGATGCCGGTGACACTGCTGGAGACCAGCTCGATCCGGCCTGCCTTGCCGCTGTAGGTGACGGGCACTCGCGACAGCGTGCCCTGGTCGGTGTTCGACACCCACACCGCGCTGTTGTGGAAACGCACCCCGTTCGCGCCGAGCGGAAACGACGAGGACGGCAATGGCGCGAGGGCAGGGTCCGTCAGCCAGGCGATGGCCGTTCCGCCCGATGCCGGAATGGCCCAGATGGTGCTCTTCTCGCTGTCGGCGGCATACAGGGTGTGCCCGGACGAGTCGATGGTCAGGCCGTTCGGGAACCCGTCGGGGGGCAGGGCGCCGATGCGGTGGGGAGTGCCGCCGGACGGGAGCGCCCACACCCCGAATCGGGATGGGTCGGTGGACATGACGTTGTAGTAGATGGTGCCGTCCCGGCCGCGGGTGTTGCCGAGGATCGCCTCGCCCGGTTGTCCGGTGACGAGCACCGTGCGGTGCCCGGATGGGCTGATGCGCTCCAACTTCGGTTGCACGTTGGAGGAGCCGGGAGGCACCGAACCGATCAGTGAGACGGTTGCCGAACCGTCGGGGTTGACGGTGATGCTCTCGGCCGACTCACCGGCCGCGAAGCCGAAGGTGACCGCGGTCTTGAGGTCGGTGACGAGCGGGTGCTGGGTCACCGCGGACGCGGATGGTGCGGAGACGAGAACGGCTGCCGTCGCGATCACCACCGCTGAGAGCGGGAAAAACTTCTTCATCGAAGTTCCTTTACTCGGCGAAGAACTTGGTGAGGTGCCGGACGACGATTTCTGGGCTTTCTTCGGCGAGGTGGTGTCCGGCGCCCGGGATCTTGACGAGTTCGGCGTCGGGTGCTTTGTGGGGCAAGACGTTGCGGATCCACTCGTGGGTCAGTACGCCGGTGAGCGTGAGGATGGGTGGCGTGAGCGGGCCGTATGCCTTTTCGTCTTCGATGTCGTTGCTCAGGGCTCGGTACCAGCCGTTCGAAGCCCGGATCGCCTCGGGTGTGTTGTACGCGTGCGCGTAGATCTCGCGGTCGAAGTCGGTGATGTGAGCGGGATCGATCATCGAGGAGTCGAGCATCGCGTCGATCAGGTAACGCGCACGCCCGGCCAGCAACTGTTCCGGCAGCCCGACGAGTTGGTTGAACGCGAACCACCACATCGGGGCCGGCTGTTCGGGCCGGGGCAGCACGGTGAACTGATACCAGCCCTCCTCGGGGTGGATCACGTCGAGCAGCACGACCCGGCGCGCGGCTTCGGGATGGTTGGCGGCGAAGCTGTAGGCGACGAGGGAGCCGATGTCGTGCCCGGCGATGTTCACCCGTTCATGCCCGAGGAAACGCGCCAGCGCGAGAATGTCATCGGCCATCGTCTTCTTTTCGTAGCCGGATTCCGGTTTGCCGGAAGATCCCATCCCACGCAGGTCGACGGCGATCACCTGGAACTGCTGCGCGAGTGACGGCATGACCTTGTGGTACGCCCACCAGGTCTGCGGCCAGCCAGGGAGCAACACCAGTGGGTCCCCCTGGCCGCCGATCACGTAGTGCAGGTCGACGCCGTTCACCTCGGCGTGCCGGCTTTCGAAGTCGCCGTCCAGTGATCGCGCGAGCTCGGCATCGGTTGGTACGGAGGTCATCTGTTCCTCTTTTCTAGACTTTTCGTTCCAAAAAATGGCCAAACAAGAACCCCGGCTGTGACCGGGGTGATTCAGTCCAGGATCGACAGCGCGACGCGCGTCGCGTCCCTGAGTCGTTGCGAATCGGGAACCTTGGCTAGCGCATAGAGACCCTCCAGGACGGTGATCAGGAACCCGCCCAGCGCTCTCGGGTCCCTGTCCGCGGCCAGTTCGCCCTGCGCCTGCGCGCGGTACAGGGCGCCGATGAACGCGGTTTCCACGGTGTTCCAGGCGGCTTCGACCTGGCGGGTCAGCTGGTCGTCGCCGGGCAGGCACTCCGCGGCGGTGTTTATCGCGAAGCAGCCCTTGCGGTCCGAATCGGCCAGGATCTCCTCGACGCGCTCGTGCAGGAGTGCCCTGATCGCCGCGATGGCCGAGCCTGGCTGCGACAGTCGGGAAACCACCGTGTCGCTTTCCCGGTAGCGCTGTAACGCTTTGAGATACAGCTCGTGCTTGTTGCCGAAGGTCGCGTAGATGCTCGCCCGGCCGATGCCCAGATGGTCCACTAGATCCTGGATGGACGTGGCCTCGTAGCCCTTGTGCCAGAACAAGTCCAGCGCGGCCCGTAGTACGGTGTCCGGATCGAACTCCTTGGTCCTGCCCACGGTTGAACTCTATCCGAACTAGAATGATTGGTCAAGAAATTCGCCGTTCGGGATCGGCTCGCGGTAGCCCATCGCTCGTCGACGAAGCGGCGGATCTCCCGGGCGTGCTCATGGTCTTCAGGGGTTTGCCCGAGGACCATGCGGTGGCCGGCGGCTTCGAAGACGTGCAGCTCGGCGGGCACGCCCGGCGCCGTGCAGTGCCCGGTGCACGCTGGCGTCGCGTTCGACGACGAAGAGAGCCGGCTCGGCCTGAGCCGTGTCGCGGCGCCGGTGCTCAGCCGGCACGCCTCGCCGCGGGCCGACGACTTCGGACGGCAGTTGCGGCGGGCCAGGCGCTGACTGTCGTGGTCAAGGTCACGGGGCCGCGACCGCACAAGATTGTACGATGCGTTCATATTTATGCCGTAGAGTATTGACTGTATTCGGATAGTCAAGTTACGGTTCACTACCCGTGCCTTCGGCGGAAACCTTGGCGTGGCTGGGGATGGTTGTGGACCCGAAACGGCCGACAGGAGACTTCATGGCTACCGCGAGTAGATGGGCGGCCCGTGCGCTGATGGCCCGCCGGAGGGCCACGCTTGGGCCGCACTCGCCCACGTTCTACGACGAGCCCTTGCACGTGGTGTCCGGGCAGGGCGTGTGGCTGCGGGGTGCGGACGGTGCCGACTACCTGGACGCCTACAACAACGTGCCGCATGTGGGGCACTGCAACCCGGTCGTCGTCCAGGCGATCGCCGAGCAGGCCGCACGGCTCAACGTGCACACGCGGTACCTGCACGAGCCGGTCGTGGAGTACGCCGAGGCGCTCCTGGCGACCTTCGACCCGCACCTGGACAAGGTGCTGTTCACCAACAGCGGGTCCGAGTCGAACGAACTGGCCCTGCGCATCGCGCGTCAGCACACGGGCAACGTGGGCATCGTCGTCACGGACTTCAGCTACCACGGCAATACCGCTCAGCTGGCCGAGCTCACCACCGGTCTGCCGGTCAAGGAGCGGTTCGGGTCCCACGTCCGGGCCCTGCGGGTCCCGGACCTCGACAGCGACCCCCGGCCGCCGGAGGTTGTGCTGGCCGAAGCCGTCGACGAGGTCGCGGCCGCACTGGCGGCGCTGAAGACGGCGGGTCATGGCGTGGCGGCCTTCCTGTTCGACCCGCTCTTCTCCACCGAAGGGCTCCTCCGCACGCCGCCGGGCTACGTCGAGGCGGTGGCGGAGATGGTCCGTGCGGCCGGTGGTCTGGTCATCGCCGACGAGGTGCAGTCCGGCCTGGGCAGGCCCGGCTCGGCCTTCTGGGGCCACGAGCTGTTCGACATCGCGCCCGACCTGGTGACCCTGGGCAAGCCGCTCGGCAACGGTCACCCGGTGGGCGGCGTGGTGACCACCACCGAGCTGCTCGACGAGTTCGGTGCGGTCAACCTCTACTTCAACACCTTCGCCGGTAATCCCGTCTCGGCCGCCGCCGGGAAGGCGGTGCTGCGCGAAATGGCCGACCGCGAACTGCAGCGCAACGCGCTGGAGGTCGGCGGCCACGCGCGGGAGCTCCTGGAGAAGCTCGTCGGGCATCGGCCCCACGTCAAGACCGTCCGGGGCACCGGGCTCTTTTTCGGCCTGGAGTTCGTCGACCTGCACGGCAGGCCCGGCGCCGCGGAAGCGAAGTGGGTCGTCGAGGACATGCGCCGCCGAGGTGTGCTGATCAGCAGGATCGGCCCGCACGACAACGTGCTCAAGATCCGCCCGCCGATGGTTTTCGAGCGGGAGCACTTCGATCTCCTCGTCGAGCGGCTCGCGGCGAGCCTCGACGAGCTGGAGGCCGCCGGATCGCACGAGCATCCGCTACACCGAGCAGAAGCGACCACCGACGATGTGCGGTCGAGCATGAGGAAGGAATCGTTCCGGACCGGACTGTTCATCGACGGGACATGGCGTACCGGTGCCACCACGTTCGAGGACCTGAACCCCGCGACCGGAAAGGTCGTGGCCCGGATCGCGGCCGGTGACGAGTCCGATGTGGACGAAGCGGTTCGGGCGGCGCGGCGCGCGCTCGACGGGGCGTGGGCCGAGGTTCCCGGTGCCGGCCGGGCCGCGCTGCTGAACCGCCTCGCGGACCTGATCGAACGGGACGCCGACGAGCTGGCTCGCCTGGAGGCCATCGACGTCGGCAAGCCGGTCGGTCAGCCGTTGGTGCTCGACGTGCCCAACGCCGTCGCGACCTTCCGCCACTTCGCCGGGTGGGCCGACAAGATCCAGGGCGCCACTGTGCCGACCGCCGGTTTTCAGGGGCGTCCGACGCACTCCTACACCGTGCGCGAGCCGATCGGGGTGATCGCCGCGATCATTCCCTGGAACACCCCGTTGATGATCGCCGGATGGAAGCTGGCGCCGGCCCTGGCGGCGGGCAACACCGTCGTGGTCAAGCCGGCCGAAGATGCTCCGCTGTCGATCCTTCATCTCGCGGGGCTCGTCGAGGAGGCGGGCTTCCCGCCCGGTGTGGTGAACGTCGTCCCCGGTTTCGGTGGCGTGGCGGGCGCCGCCCTGGTCCGCCACCGGGGGGTCGACAAGGTGAGCTTCACCGGGTCCCCGGAAGTCGGCCGGGAGATCCAGAAGGTCGCTGCCGACTCCTTCAAGCGGGTCACGCTGGAGCTCGGTGGCAAGAGCCCGCAGATCGTTCTCGAGGACGCGGACGTAAACGCCGCGATCCAGGGGATCGCCATGGGACTGTTCTTCAACCAGGGCGAGGTGTGTGCCGCGGGGACGCGGATCCTGGTCCACCGGTCGCTCTACCGGCGTGTCCTCGACGGGCTGGCCAAAGTTGCGAACGACCAGGTGCTGGGCGACCCGCTCGCTCCGGATACGACGATGGGGGCACTGGTCAGCCAGGCACACATGGAGCGTGTCCTCGGCTACATCGAGCGCGGCAAGGCCGAAGGGGCGCGGCTCGTCGCCGGCGGCGTCCGCCCGCGCGGGGACGGCTTCTTCGTCCGGCCCACGATCTTCGCGGACGTCCGCAACGACTCCACCATCGCCCGTGAGGAGATCTTCGGCCCGGTCGGCGCGGTGATGGCCTTCGACGACGTCGAGGAAGCCGTGCGGATCGCCAACGACACCGAGTACGGCCTCGCGGCCACGATCTGGACCCGCGACGTGAGCCTCGCGCACACGCTCGCGCGCAGGGTGCGCGCCGGCGCCGTGTGGATCAACGGCTGGGCGGCCATCGACCCGGCTCTGCCCTGGGGCGGGATGAAGACCAGCGGCATCGGCCGGGAACTGGGCTGGAGTGGCATCCTGGCCAATACCGAGGAGAAGGTCGTTACCGTGGTGCTCTGACCGGCCTGGTGGGCGCCACCCGGTATCGTGGTCATTTCGGACCGGCGGACCGCCGACGACAAGGAGTGCTTCCGTGGCTGCCAAGGCGAAATCGGACGGAGCCCCCGCGCGGCCGTCGCTGCGCGAGCGGAACCGGCTGAGGACGCGCCGGGAGTTGCTCGACGCGGCCTTGGCGGTCTTCGCCGAGTCCGGGTACGGATCGGCCACCGTGGAGAACATCGCCGCCCGCGCCGGCGCGTCCAAGGTGACGCTCTACTCCTACTTCCCGCAGGGCCGGGAAGAACTGTTTCGGGAGTTGTACGAGGAGATCAACGACGAGGTGATCGAAAAGGTCACGGCCGCCTACGCCCGCGAGGGGGACTTCCCCTCCCACGTGGTGGCCGTGACCGAGGCCGTGCTGGAGATCGCGCAGCGTCCGTTGATCGGCCGGTTCTACTCCATCGACGACCCGGTTTTGGACGAGGCGCTCACGCCGGTGCGTGGCCACGCCTCGCACTTGTGCGCCGACCTCATCTCCACGGACCTCGCCGCCGCGCAGAAGGCCGGCGTCGTGAAGGCGTCGGCCGAGCCGGGAGCGATCGGCGAGCTCCTGGTGGGGGCGATCCGCTCGGCCCTGTCGGAGGTGGCCCGCGAGCGGGCCAAGCCGGCGGACATCCTCAATGCCATGCACGCCCTCGTCAGCGGGCTCCGCGGGCCGTAAGACCGCCGACGTGTCCTCCCCGGAAGTGTCGTGGAGGACACGCCCGGCGGAGCCGGTGCTCGTCGGCGCCGGCCCGGGAGTGTTTCCATTCTGTACCCAGAACGGTCGCAACCGGCGTCAACACCGGGTAAATGTACTGATCGTTAAAAATTTTACCCTGGAGTATTGACTCCTTCCGGGTCCCCAACTTAACGTCCTCAGTCATCACCAAGGCCCCCCGTGCCGCAGGCGGTTCAAGGCGCGATCGCCTGCGGCGCGATGACCAGTGGCGTCAGCCGGCCGACCGACCTGACGGAAGGCAGGACAACGGCGATCGTCGCCACGCCGTGAATCGCTCACCCCCCGGACGAATCTCTCAGCGTGCGGACCGGTATCGCACCGTGACCGACCGCCTCGTGACCGAGCCGCAGCCCTGATCGAGCGAGATGTCGTTCCGCGCACGAAGAGAACATGAGGACACATGATCACCGATACCGACGTCGCGAAGCGGGTTGTGGCCCGCGCACTGGGCCGCTACGGCGTGGCCGGTGACCCCGCTCTCACGTTTGTGAAATACCGTGAGAACTACGTGTTCAGGCTCGACGAGGAAGCCGGTTCCTATGCCGTGCGGCTGCACCGGCACGGCTACCGCAGCGATGCGGAGATCCTGGAGGAGCTCGCGCTGGTCAGTGCGCTGGACGCGGCCGGTGTCGCGGTCCCGCGGATCCGCCCCACCACGGAAGGTGAGCTTTTCTGCCTGGTCGCCGACGACGACGCGGACGTGCACCAGGTCGACATGCTGGAGTGGATTCCCGATGCCGTTCCGCTCGGCGATGTCGGGGAGGCCTTCCTGGGCGAGGCCGCGGTCGATCCCGTCACCTTTCACGCACTCGGTGTCCTCATCGCCGGCCTCCACACCACGGCCGCCACGCTGAAGCGGGACCGGCCGCACGCAAGGCCGTCGTGGGATGCGGACGGGCTGGTCGGCGAAGGTGCGATCTGGGGCGATCCGCGGCGGGCGTTCCACGACGGCACGCCCGGCCACGAGACCGTCGACCGGGCGATCTCGCTGCTCCGCGCGGAACTCGAGGCCTACGGCACGGCGCCCGACCGGTACGGGCCGATTCATGCCGACTTCACCCCGGAAAACGTGCTCGCCGACGATGGCGGTCGGCTGAGCGTCATCGACTTCGACGACAGCGGCGACGGCTACTACCTCTTCGACCTCGCCACCGCGGCCTTCTTCTACCTTCCCCATCCACGCATCGACGACGTCGTCTCCGCGCTCATGGCCGGTTATCAGAGCGTCCGGCCGCTGACCCCGGACGACCTCGTGATCTGGCGGCCCCTGCTGCTCGCTCGCGGGCTGACCTACCTCGGCTGGGCGGCCGACCGGCGAGGCGACGAGACGGCGACCTTCATCTTCGAACACCTTCGACCGCTGGTCGTCGACCTCGCGGCGCAGTTCATCGCGTCGACAGTGTCACCCTGACCGACAATTCCCTTCACCCCGGAGATGCCAGTATGAGCGAAAACGCGGATCTGATCGTCACGAACGCGGCGGTGTACACCTGCGACCCCGACCGCGAGTGGGCCGAGGCGTTCGCCGTCGCCGACGGCTCGATCATCGCCGTCGGGAGTACGGACGAGGTTCAGGCACTATCCACATCGGACACCGAGGTCGTCGATGCCGGCGGCCGCATGGTCCTGCCGGGACTTTGCGATGTCCACACCCACCTCGGATATGGAGGCAACCAGGCGGCCTGGGAGCTGACGTTGCCGCCCACCGCCACGCTCGACGAGGTCCTGGCGACGGTCCGGGACAAGGCCGCGGACACCGGACCGGGCGAATGGATCGTCGGCGGGAACATCGGCAGCACCGTCATGGACGAGGTCGTCAAGGGCGGGTTCCTGGCGGCCCTCGACGAGGCCGGCGGCGGCCTCCCGGTGCTCCTGCGCGACGATTCCATGCACAACCGGTGGGTCAGCACCCGGGCACTGGAGATCATCGGGGTCGGACCGGACACACCCGACCCGGACGGCGGCACCTACGTGCGGGACGCCGACGGGAACCCCACGGGCGTTCTGCAGGAAATGGCGTCCAAAGTGGTCGAAGACGCCGTGCTCGCCTCCATCGACAACCCCGAGGAACGGCTGAGGGTCGCGTTCAAGACCGCCTTGCGCATGGTGAACTCCTTCGGCATCACCGCGGCACAGGACGCCGGCACCCTGGAACACAGCCTGCGGGCGCTGGCGGCGCTCGACGACAACGGCGAGCTTTCCGCCTGGGTCGTGGGCTCCATGCCGGCCAGGCCGTTCTTCGAGGACGGCGCGACCGGCGAGGAACTCTATGCCGTTGGCGGATCCTACCGCCGTGCCCATGTGCGCCCCGATTTCGTGAAGCTGTTCGTCGACGGCGTCCCCATGACCCGGACCTCGGCCATGCTCTCGCCCTACATCTGCCATGGCGAGCACGAAGATCCGGAATTCAAGGGCGAGGCCTACTGGTCGCCGGGCGACGTGGTGCAGGCTCTGGAGCGCTGCTATGAGCTCGGACTCGGCGCCAAGCTGCACTGCGCCGGCGACGGGTCGGTGCGGCTCGCGCTCGACGCGATCGAAGCCGTTCGCGCCGCCCACGGCGACGGTCCGATCTTCCAGATCGCCCATGTCGTGTACGTCGATCCCGCGGACGTTCCCCGGTTCGCCCGCCTCGGTGTGGTGGCGGACGCCTCGCCGTACATCTGGTTCCCGAGCGTCATCCAGGACAGCTGCGCCAACCAGGTGCCCAAGGAGACGCTCGACCGCAGCTTCCCCTGCCGGGAACTCGTGGACAGCGGCGCCTTGCTGGCCGCGGGGTCGGACTGGCCGGTGGTGCCCCTGCCCAATCCGTGGCTCGGCCTGGAAACGCTCGTCACCCGGGCCAACCCGGATCCGTCGGTTTCCGGGGAACTGAACCCGTCGCAGCGGCTGTCGCTGGTCGAGGCCATCGCGGCGTTCACGCGAAACCCGGCGAAGGCTGCCGGTCTGGGCGACACGACCGGCGCCATCCGGCCCGGGCTGTCCGCCGACTTCATTCTGGTGAACCAGAACCTGTTCGACATCGAGCCGAGCCAGATCCATCAGACACAGGTCGAGTTCACTTATTTCCAGGGCAGGAAGGTATACGACCGGGCCATCGGATAGTGGTCAACGGGGACCTCGTCCTCGGGAATGGCCGTGGTGAGGTGCCGGAAAGCCCACGCGGGGGAGCGACCGGGCGGTCGTCCCCCCCGCGTGGGCGGACGGCGGTGTCGACCGCATCCCGACCGATCCCGCGCCGCGGCCACCATCGACCTGGAACACGACAGCGCCGACACCCACCAGAAAATCACCTGCCCACTCCTCGCGCTCTGGGGCGAGCACGGATTCGTCGGCAACCACTACGACCCCGAAGCGCTCTGGCGCGACAAAGCCATCGACGTCCGCGGCACGGCACTACCCGCCGGACACTTCATCACCGAAGAAGCACCCGACGAAACCATCCAGGCACTACTCAAATTCTTCACCCAGGAACAGCTGTAGCCACAACTCGGGACAGTCGAACCCGGGGACGGTGCCAGTAGCGGGCGCTCAACCGTCATCAAGGGCCGCCCGCAGCGCGGCGAGTTCGGCACGCGAGCGGATTCCGAGTTTGGTGTAGACGCGGGTCAAGTGGTACTGCACCGTTTTCGTGGAGACGAACAGTTCCGCGGCGACCTCGCGGTTCGACAGGCCGCGGGCCACGAGCGCCGACACCGCCTCCTCCTGCGGCGTCAGCCCACCCAGGCCGCGGTCACGCGGGACGTGTACCCCGCCGGCCTTGAGCTCACGGTCGCAGCGCGCGACGTAGGTGGTGGCGCCCAGCACGGTGAAGACCTCGCGCGCGGTGGTGAGCACGGCGTCGGCCTCACGGCGTTTTCCGGCGCGGCGCAGGACCTGGCCGAACGCGAAGTTCACCCGCGCCTGGTCGTAGCGCAGTGGCAAATCCTCCAGCAGGGCAAGGGATTCCTCGAACGCGGCTCGGGCGCCGTCGAGGTCGCCCTGGGTGCCGAGCAGGCGCCCACGGGCCGCGGCCAGCCGGGCCCGCCCGGCGGTCCGGCCCCGTTCGATCGCCAAACGTTCATGAACCTCCAGAAACGCCGAAGCTTCCGTGTACCGGCCGGACAGCACCAGCGCGTGTGCGTACATGTCGGCCCACGGCCACTGCCCTGGATCGCACACGCCGCCCACCGCCCACGGCTGGGTGAGCGGCCGGAGCGCGCGCAGCACGCCCGCGGAATCGGCCCGCGCTTCGGCCACGTGCGCATGCGCGAGAAAGGACGGCACGCGCATGATCTCGTAGTACTGCGGACCGGCGGCCGCGCGGCGTAGCGCCTCCCCGGCCAGGTCCCATGCTCCGCGCAGCGAGTGAATGGCGACCGCGGTCCACTGCAGCAGCGGTCCGGCGAGAACGATGCCGGTGCGGTCGAGCAGCGCGGTCGCTTCCCGCACGGTGCGCAGCGCGTCGTCCCATTCGCCGGTGAGGAACTGTGCCCGCGCGAGCCACGCGCTGGCCCACAGCGAAATCCGCGTGGACCCGCCGTGGAACGTGGTGGGCACGGAGCCGCCGAGATCGGCGCGGGCGTCGTCGACCGCGTCGACGATCAGGTTCAGCCAGCCGCGCCCCATCATCACGCGCTGCACCTGAGCTCCGTGGTGGACACGTCCGGACAACTCCGCGTAGGCGGACATCGCCTCGTCCGTCCGGCCCGCGGTCGCCAGGCCGAGCCCGCGGATCGCGGCCGCCTCGATGGCCGCCGGGGCGTCGGTGCCGGCCAGCGAGATCGCGCGGTCGGCCCACGACACGAGTTCGTCGGCGCGGCAGCGGGACAGCGCGTGCAGCACGTACCGTTGCGCGATGAGGGCGGCGACGTCGGGTTCGCGATCGGTGTTGACGAGGTTCCACGCGCGGCCGAGCCGGGTTTCCGCTTCCGTCGTGCGACCGCGCACGACGGCGAGGTAGCCGAGCACGGCGTTGCGCAGGGGCGTCTCCCGCAGGCTCTCCACCTCGGGCACCAGCGCCGCGGCGGCGAACGCGTCCCCGGCGCCGATCAGCGCGTCCACCGCGCGGGTCAGGCGGCTTTCCCGGAGCAGCCTGTCCTCGGTCAGCCGGCTCGCGTCGGTGAGCAGTGACGCCGCCACCGCCCATGCACCCTCGGCCGCGCGTTCGGTGGCCAGCGCGTCGAGGTGGTCCGCGACCGCGGGGTCCGGGACCGGCGAGGCGGCGACGAGCAGGCGCACCCGGCGGACCGGATCGTCGATCAGCTCCGCGGCCCGGCGGTGTGTGGCCGCGGCCGCGGCCGGGCCCATTTCGGCGAGTACGGCGGCCCGCACCATCGGATCCGCGGGCCCGATCTCGGTGAGCCCGTGCGGGCCGAGCTCGACAAGTCGCGCGGTGACCGCCTCGTCGAGTAGCGACAGCAGCCCCTCACCGGCCTCGGCGAGCAGCGCGACGTCCCGTACCGCGGTGCCCGGCCCCAGCACCGCGGCCGCCTCGGCGAGGCGGCGCGCTTTCGGTGAGCAGCGGGCGAGCGCGTCCCGCACCCGGGCCGTGACCGCCGCCGGGGCGGGCAGGTCGGGATCGAACCGCGACCACGTCGCGGGCGGCACCTCGGTGAGCAGGTGCACGATGTGCCGCGCGATCCCGCCGGTGTGTCGCCAGAGCCGTTCCGCCATGGAAGGGTGGAGCGGTATCCCGTACGCCGCCGCCAGCTCACCCACCTCCGGCGCGGTGAACGGCGCCAGCGTGATCCTGGCGGTGGCGAGCCGGTGCAGTGTCTCTACGGTCTCGACCGTCTCGGCCGGCACGCCGGGTGCGCCGGTCACCGCGGTCGCGACCACGAGCAGTGGTGCACCGGGGTGGTGCCGGACCGTGGATGCCAGTACCCACACCGACTCCAGGTCCGCCCAGTGCGCGTCGTCCACAATGGCCAGAGCGGCCGTCCCGCTGCCCTCGATGTGCCGCGCCACGGCGGCGGGATCGGCGGCCACCCCCGGCAGGATCTGGTCGAGCACGCCGTAGGCTCGCCGCGTCTCCCACGGCGCGCCGATCGCTCCCAGCACCAGCCCCTCGTGCCGGTTTGCCAGTTCCTCGGCCAGCGCGGTCCTGCCCACCCCGGCCGGCCCGCTGACCACCACGAAGCCACGGCAGACGCGTTCCAGAGTCGCGAGCTTGTCTTCGCGCGCGGTCAGCGTCGGCCCGGTCACCTGGTCACGGTAACCCTTCAGCCGAGGTCGCCGCCTGCCACGGGAAGGACGGTTCCGGTGATGTAGGAGGCTTCGTCGGAGGCCAGGAAGGCGATCGCGGCGGCCTGCTCATCGAGCGTGCCGTACCGCTTCATCAGCGACGACCGCACGGTCTGGTCGATGTGCGCCTGGTACCACGCCTTTTCGCGCGCTGTCTCCAGTGCCGATCCGCCGCGGGAGATGCGGCGCGGCGGCGCTTCGGTCCCGCCCGGCGCGGTCGCGACCACCCGGATGCCCGCGTCGGCGTACTCGAACGCGAGCGACGCCGTGATCGCGTTGATCCCGCCCTTGGCCGCCGAATACGGGATGCGGTTGATGCCGCGCGTGGCCGCGGACGAGACGTTGACGATCACGCCCCGCCGGCGCTCGAACATCGACGGCAGCACGGCCCGGCAGCTCCACAGCGTCGTCATGAGCGAGCGCCTGATCTCCGCCTGGATCTGTTCTTCGGTGAACTCCGTGAACGGCTTGAACCAGATGGCCCCGCCGACGTTGTTGACCAGCACGTCGATCCGCCCGTGGCGGGCCAGCGCCCGGGCGGCGACCTGCTGGGCACCGTCCCACGTCTCGAGATCCGCGATTACCGCCAGCGCCCCGTTCCCGAGCTCGTCCGCGACCCCGGTGACCAGGGTGGAGCGGTCGGCGAGCACGAGCGTGCCACCCTCCGCGCTGATCCGGCGTGCGACGCACTCGCCGATGCCCTGCGCGGCGCCGGTGACCACGACGATCTTGCCCTCGAACCGGCCGGGACTGACGAATTTCGGTTGCCGCGCGGCGTTCAGCGGCGCGAGGCCGGCCGCGGGCAGCATCTTCTGTCCGGTGATGGCGCGCGCATCCGGGACGGGGCGCAGTTCCCCGCCCGCGTCAGGGCCTGTCCTGCCTGTCCTGCCTGGTGTGCTTCCGCCCGCCGGCCAGATCGCCTGCCCGGCGATGGTCCGCGCCGTCGCGGCCTCCTCACCGGCGGAGTGCGCGGAACCGGCACCGAGCGGGCGCAGCTCGGCGGGCGGCAGCACCTGCTGGCCCGCGATCGCGCGGCCCTCCACGGTGGGGCTCGCGGCAACGGCGGGTATGGCGCGGCCCTCCACGGTGGGGCTCTCGGCAACGGCGGGTACGGCGCGGGCCACCGGCACCGCCACCGGCTCGGGTTCGGGTTCGGCGGGGACCGGGTTCTTGGCGGCGGCTCCGGAGATCGCGAACTTCTCGTAGTAGAACCCGGTCGGCTCGATGCCCCGCTCGGCGAAGTGCCGGCGCGCGGCCTCCACCATCGGCGGCGGCCCGCACAGGTACACCGCGACCTCACCGCCGTGGACGTGCTCGTCACGGATCAGGCTCATCACATAGCCCTTGTTGGCGGCGGGGCTGCCCGGGTCGGTGACGCAGTAGTCCCAGGTCATCCCGTCGACCTGGGTCGCGAGCTCGGCGAGGGTGTCCAACTCGACAAGGTCGTCGTCGGTGCTCACGCCGTAGATCAGGTGCACCGGGCGCTTCGACCGCTGCGCCCGCATCGTGCGCAGGATCGACAGGATCGGCGCCAGCCCGGTGCCCCCGGCCAGCAGCAGCACCGGCCGTTCGGTCTCACGCAGGAAGAAGCTCCCGTTCGGGCCGGTGAACGTGATTTCGTCGCCCACCGCCGCGCGCCCCGTCAGGTAGTCCGACATCACGCCGCCGGGCGTCAGTTTCACCAGAAACGTGAGGCTCTTGTCGTCGGGGGCGTTGCTGAACGAGTACGAGCGCGTCTCGGCGGTGCCGGGCACCGCGATGTTGACGTACTGCCCGGGCAGGAACGCCAGCTTGTCCCGGCCCGGCGTCTCCACCGTCAGCGAGACCGTCGTCGGCGACAGGCGCTCCAGCCCGGTGAGCGTGCCGGTGTAGGCGGCGGTCTGGGTCTTGGCGACCGCCGACGTGCTCGCGATGCGCAGCACCAGATCCGACTTCGGCTTCATGCTGCATGGCAGCACGTACCCCTCGCCGGCCTCGGCGGCCGAGAGTGCGTCGTCGATGTAGGTGCCGCCGTCGTACTCACCGGACTCGCAGAACGCCTTGCACGTGCCGCACGCGCCGTCGCGGCAGTCCAGCGGAATGTTGATGCGATGCCGGTAGGACGCGTCGGCCACCGTCTGGTCCGGCGCGCACGTGATGAACCGCGTGACACCGTCCTCAAAGGACAGAGCAACCTGGTAGCTCATGGCGGGCCTTCAGAAGTGGTAGACGTCGACGACGTGGTGGATGTAGTCGTTCTTGAGCACCACGGTCTTGCGGCGGATCAGCGGGGACTCGCCCGAAAAGTCGATCGTGTAGAACGACGTGCCGTAGTACGGGTCCACCGTCTTGTACCGGAAATACATGGTGTGCCAGTTGAACCGGACGTCCACCAGTTCGCCGCGCCGCTCGATCACCTCGACGTTGCTGATGTTGTGACTGGTACGGGGCTCCGGGATCGACGTCGCGCTCGAGCGCTCCGTGCGAATGCGGAAGACCCGGTCCTCCAACCCGCCCTTGTTGGGGTAGTAGATCAGCGAGATGTCCGTCTGCGGGTTCTCGGTCAGCAGATCGTCGTCACCCCACGAGGGCATCCAGTAGACGACGTCGTCGGCGTAGCAGTCGAGCCACTTCTCGAACTCGCGGTCGTCGAGGTAGCGAGCCTCACGGTAGAGGAACTGCTCGATGTCCTGCTGCGTGATGGTCTTTTCGGCGGGAACGGTCATCGCGGGACTCCTCAGGCGTGCGGGGCGGTCTTGTGCTCGGTTTCCGCGCGCTCGGCCGCCAGCCCGGCGCGCATCGTCTGCAGCCAGTAGCCGTGCTGCACCGGGAAGAGTCCTTCGTCCTCGTTCTTCACCCCGGCCGACACCACGCCCCGCAGGCCCAGCGACTCGGCCACCGGGTCCGGGCCCGGCAACCAGTGCTCCGCGCCGCGGCTCATGTCGTTCCACGGCGCCGCCTCCGCGCGGAAGGTGAGCTGGCAGGAGCGGAACTCCTCCAGGTCGTCGGGGGTGGCCATGCCGGAGGCGTTGAAGAAGTCCTCGTACTGCCGGATCCGCCACGCCCGCGCTTCCGCGCTCTCGCCCTTCGGCGCGATGCAGTAGATGGTCACCTCGGTCTTGTCCGGCGCGATCGGGCGGAAGTGCCGGATCTGCGTCGAGAACTGGTCCATCAGGTACACGTTCGGGTACAGGCACAGGTTGCGCGAGCCCTTGACCATGAACTCGCCCTTGGCGTCGCCGAAGTCGCGCTTGAGCTCATCCAGCCGGTTCCACAGCGGACGGTCCTGCGGGTTGCCCGCCCAGGTCCACAGGCACAGGTGGCCGCGCGGGAACGACCAGTACCCGCCACCCGACTTGCCCCAGCTGCCCGCGTCGAGGGTCTTGGTCTCGTTCTTGGACGCGCCCGTGCCGCGGCGGGCGGTGGTGGCCGCGTAGTTCCAGTGCGTGGCGGTGACGTGGTAGCCGTCGGCGCCGTTCTCGGCCTGCACCTTCCAGTTACCGTCGTAGGTGTAGGTCGAGGCGCCACGCAGCACCTCCAGGCCCTCCGGCGACTGGTCCACCAGCATGTCGATGATCTTCGTGGTGTCGCCGAGGTGCTCGGTGAGGGCAGGCACGTCCGGATTGAGGCTGCCGAAGAGGAAGCCGCGGTAGCTGTCGAAGCGCGCCACCCTGGTCATGTCGTGCGAGCCGTCGGTGTTGAACGACGCCGGGTAGCCGGCGCCGTCGGGGTCCTTGACCTTGAGCAGCTTGCCGTCGTTGCGGAACGTCCAGCCGTGGAACGGGCAGGTCAGGGTCGGCCGGTTGTCGGTCTTGCGGCGGCAGACCATCGCGCCGCGGTGGGCGCACGCGTTGATCAGGCAGTGCAACTCGCCGTCACGGTCGCGCGTGATGACCACCGGCTGCCGGCCGATGTAGGTCGTGAAGTAGTCCCCGGGGTTGGGAAGCTGTGATTCGTGGGCGAGGTAGATCCAATTGCCCTCGAAGATGTAGCGCATTTCGAGCTCGAAGATCTCCTCTTCGGTGAAGATCCGGCGGTTCGCGCGGTAGACACCGGCGTCGCGGTCCTCGACGAGCGCGTCCGCGAGGACCGCGGACAGGTGATCCAGGGTCTCGGTCATTGAGTCCTCCGGCCATCAAAGGGACTGATCGGCATTGATCGGCTCGATCGGCACAGATCGGCGTGTTCCCCAGACCCTGACAAAGCGCCGCGGCGGTCACCCGAGGCAAATGCCTAGTCCTGACCCAGGGTGTAATTGATACGTGTCATCAATCAATCGAACGGAAACGAGTTCTTGTGCTGACTCAATATCGGTACTTACCGTGAATCAATCGAACGGCCCGGCACGTCGAGGTGGCCTGGAAGGGAGGTCCGGCGGTGGAACTGCGTCACCTGCGTTACTTCGTCGCCGTCGCTGACACCTGCCACTTCGGCCGCGCCGCCGAGCGGTTGCACATGGCGCAGCCCGCGCTGTCCCAGGCCATCCGCCAGCTGGAGGCCGAGCTCGGCGCCCCGCTGTTCGCCCGCACCACGCGCCAGGTCGCGCTCACCCTCGTCGGCGAGTTCTTCCTCGACGAGGCGCGGCGCGTGCTGGGTGCGGTGGAGGACAGCGTGCGCGGGGCACGGCGCATCGCGGCCGGACGGCTCGGCCTGGTCCGGATCGCCTTCACCGGCACCGCGGCGTACTCACAGCTGCCCCACATCGCCCGCACCATCAAGCGCGAGCTGCCTGGCGTGGCCCTGGAGGTGCATGCGGACCTGCTCACCCCGGACCAGTGTGACGGCCTGCGGTCGGGCAGCCTCGACCTCGGAGTGCTGCGGCCGCCGGTGCGCGGCGAGGGTATCGAACTGCGCACGCTGGCGGTCGAGCCGTTGATCCTCGCGGTGCCGGCCGATCACCGCCTCGCGGTCGAGCCGGTGGTGTCCATGGTGGATCTGCGCGCGGCGGACTTCATCTTCTACGCCAGCAAGGATTCCGTGGTCAACGATGCCGTGGCGCGCAGCTGCCGGGCCGCGGGCTTCAGCCCGCACCGTGAGCACGAGGCGGCGGGCACCGCGGTGCTGCTGGCGCTGGTCGCCGGCGGGCTCGGGCTCGCCGTGGTCCCGGAGTCCGCGCGGGCGCTGCCACTGGCCGGCGTGGTGTTCCGGGACATCGCCGATGCCGGAAGCGTCGAGCTCGCGCTCGCCTGGAAGAGCGACAACGAATCCCCTCTCGTCCGGTCGGTTCTCGACGTCCTCGAGACCGCGCTCGCACCGCAACCACCCACCGAGGTCAGCCGATGAAGATCACGCGCGTGGAGGCGATCCCCTACGCCATCCCGTACCGCAAGCCGCTCAGGTTCGCCTCGGGCGAGGTCCACGTCGCCGAGCACGTGCTGGTGCGGGTGCATACCGACGACGGCGTCGTCGGGATCGCGGAGGCGCCACCGCGGCCGTTCACCTACGGCGAGACACAGGCGGGCATCGTGGCGGTGATCGAGCAGATCTTCGCGCCGCAGGTGGTCGGCCTGACCTTGCTGGAGCGGGAGGCGATGGTCGCCCGCCTGGCCCGCACGGTGGGCAACCCGACCGCGAAGTCCGCGATCGACATGGCCGTGTGGGACGCGCTGGGCCGCAGCCTCGATCTGCGGGTGACGGAGCTGCTCGGCGGGTACACCGACCGGATGCGCGTGTCGCACATGCTGGGCTTCGACGAGCCCGCCGCGATGGTCGCCGAGGCGCAGCGCATGCGAGAGCGGCACGGCATCACCACGTTCAAGGTCAAGGTCGGCCGCCGGCCGGCCAATCTCGACGTCGCGGTGGTGCGGGCGCTGCGCGAGGAGCTGGGCGAGGAGGTGGAGCTGTATGTCGACGGCAACCGCGGCTGGACCGCGGCGGAGTCGGCGGCGGCGATGAAGCAGATGTCGGACCTGGGGTTGCTCTTCGCCGAGGAGCTGTGCCCGGCCGACGACGTGCTGGGCCGCCGCTGGCTGGTGTCCCAGCTCGGCGTGCCGTTCATCGCCGACGAGTCCGCCGTGACGCCCGCGGACGTCACGCGGGAGGTGCTGGGCGGGTCGGCCACCGCGATCAGCATCAAGGTGGCGCGCACGGGGTTCACCCACTCCCAGCGCGTGCACCATCTCGCCGAGGGACTGGGGCTGGAAGTCGTGATGGGCAACCAGATCGACGGCCAGCTCGGCACGATCTGCACCGTCGCCTTCGGATCGTCGTACCGGCTCACGTCGCACCGGGCCGGCGAGTTGTCGAACTTCCTCGACATGAGCGACGACTTGCTCACCGAACCACTGGAGATCCGCGACGGCGAGCTCACCGTCCGCCCCGGTGCCGGGCTGGGCGTCGAGGTGGACCCCGGCAAGCTGGCGCGCTATCGCCAGGACAGCTGAACGGACGAGAACCGACAAGGAATCAAGGAGGATCCCATGACCGCCACCCACAACGCGCCGGTCGCGACCGCCGCGTGCTCCGGCGCCAGCGCGACCGAGCGATTCAAGACCGACAAGTCCTCCGGCGCGGCGAACACGCCGAAGGAGCGGGTGTCGCTGCTGGCCCGCGAGGTGCTCGAGGCCGTGCACGCCACCATCCGCAAGCACAGGGTCACCTACGACGAGTACAACGCACTCAAGTCGTGGCTCATCAGCGTCGGCGAGGACGGCGAATGGCCGCTGTTCCTCGACGTGTGGGTCGAGCACGTTGTCGAGGAGGTCGCCACCGAGCATCGTCAGGGCAACAAGGGCACCATCGAAGGCCCGTACTACGTGCCGGGCGCCCCGGAGCAGGGTGCGCGCGGGTCGGTGCCGGTGCGGGAGGACGAGCCGGGTACGCCACTGGTCTGGACCGGAAAGGTGACCTCGACCGACGGCGGCGTGCTGGCCGGTGCGAAGATCGAGCTGTGGCACGCCGACGCCGACGGGCTGTACTCGCAGTTCGCGCCCGGCATCCCGGAGTGGAACCTGCGTGCCACCTTCACCACGGACGAGCAGGGCCGGTTCGAGATCCACACCGTGCGGCCCGCGCCGTACCAGATCCCCACGGACGGTGCCTGCGGCAAGCTGATCGCCGCGGCGGGCTGGCACGCGTGGCGGCCGGCGCACCTGCACGTGAAGGTGTCGGCGCCTGGGCACGAAAAGCTCACCGCGCAGCTGTACTTCCCGGGCGACGAGTACAACGACGACGACATCGCCTCGGCGGTCAAGCCGGAGCTGATTCTCGACCTGAAGCCGGCGGACGGCGGCGGGGAGACCGGGGAGACCGTTGCCTACGACTTCGTTCTCGACCCGGCCTGATTCGCGCCAAGGGGCTCCGCCGCTTTGAACACAACCTAGGAGAGTTCGCCGTGTTGTTCCATGTGCGGATGGATGTACACCTGCCGCCGGATATCGATCCGGAGGTGCGGGCCGACATCGTGGCACGGGAAAAGGCGTACAGCCAGCAGTTGCAGCGCGCGGGAAAATGGCCGCAGATCTGGCGCATCGTGGGTGAGTACGCCAACGTCTCGATCTTCGACGTGGGGTCGAACGACGAACTGCACGAGATCCTGTCGCGGCTGCCGCTGTTCCCGTACATGACGATCAAGGTCACTCCGCTGGCCGCCCACCCCTCCAAAATCGGGAGTGCCGGCGACCGCTAGGGTCTGCCGAATTCGATCAGTTGTTTAGCCTACGTCGGCCGCTGCCGACGTAGGAGAACAGTGCTGTCCACGGCGTGGGCGTGCTGACGGATCTTCCCTGTTCCGCAGCGATTTCCGGTGCCGCGTGCGAAATTGTCGCGAGCCCACACTTCATGTGTGGGCCTCGCGCGATGGACCGATTTCATTCCGCGCGGATGACGAGGAGACGAACCTCCGAGTCGTACCGGGCGAGGCCGCGGGCGGACGGCGCCAGATCCGTCGACGTCCACGGGTTTCCGCCTGTCCCGAGATCGTGCCAGTGGCCGTTGACGAGCCCGGGCAGAACCATTCGGTTCTTCGCGTCGACGCGGCGATACCGCCCCGGTGTGTAAAGCGGACGCCGCCTCCGCTTCGTCGACTTCGGTGGCGGTGCCGACGGCCGCTGGGGCGCGCTTGCTGCACGTGAGCAGCACGGATGTGTGCGGCTTTCCGGACCAGGGCAAACTCGACGAGACCGCGCCGAGGACACGGCGTGGCCGGGACTATGCGGACGCCGAGATCGCGGGCCACCGGGAAGAGCAGCAGCTGAGCGCACGCTTGATGGGGAGGTGACCGGCTGAGCAAACGCACTGTCGCAATGACGCCGTGCGTCGATACCGAGCGACCGCGGGCCGGTGATACCGGAAAAGTCGGACTACTCGGTAAGGAGCAACACGCGGAGCGGCGACGCGGTGCCCTTGGCAAGCTTCAGAGGCAGCGCCACGAACAGGCCTGTTGCCGGGACCTCCGCCAAGCCCCGTAGCCCTTCGACGATGAGGATCCCGTTCGGCAGGAAATAGTGGGTATGACCGGGGCTGGCAAAGAACTCCCCGTCGCGCCGGGAGAGATCGCATGCCGAGGTGTCGCACGCGACCGCGGAGATGCCCGCCGCCGCAAGGTAGTCACACGCGTCTTCGGACAGGCCAGGCTCGTTGCTACCCCACCACCCGGGCTCCCGCGCGTCCGTGCCACCCGGGAGGTACCGATCCCACCCGAAGTCGAGTACCGCCACGTCGCCATCCTCGAGCGAGAAGCCGCCGCGTTCGGCGGCCTCCATGAGTTGATCGCGACCGACCGGCTCGCCCGGCTGCGGGTCGTAGGGCGCCAGGTCGAACTTCTTGAACGGCAGGAAGAACAGCACGTCGTGCGGCAGGGCATCGATCGTCAACCCGCTGGGAACGTAGTGGAACGGCGCGTCGACGTGCGACCCCGAGTGCTCGTGAATCTCCCAGACGTTGGCGGCAACGCCGTGTGTGGAATGCTCTGCGAAGGCGCGCGCCTGGGGGACCGGGTTCGGGGGGAAGACGGCCAGATCCGGACCCAAAGTCGGCGACACGTCATGGGCACGCAGATTTCTGACAGCCTTGCCGAACTCATGAAGGGAGTAGGTGTTGTTGCGGGTCGGCATGATCGCCTCCGTGCTCGGGGCATCCGGTCAGCCCAGGGGTCGGCCACACGCTAGTGGGTTTCCGGAGCAAGGCGCTCCCGGTTTCGCCTAGTGGAACAAGCGCGTGCCAGGACGGGCATCCGTGCCGTGTGCACGGGGACGGCGGCCTGAGGCCCGCGGGGAAGCCGAGGCGCTCCGGCTGCCGTGCCGGGCGGGTTCATCCAGCGGAACACGGCGGTGGGCAGGCCTGGGCGCTGGATAGGCTCGCGACCCCGGCAGAACCCAACGGAGGGAGCGTCGATGGAATTCGGACTTGGATTGATGAACTATCCGGGTTGCTGGGACGACGCCGCGTTCGCGGAGCAGCACGGCTTCAGTACTGCGGGATTCGTGGACAGCCCGATATTGTCGGGAGATCCGTTCGTATGCATGGCGCTGGCGGCCAAAGCCACGTCAACGATGAGGCTCGGAACTCTGCTCAGTATACCGGGATTGCGCAGCCCGGTGGCATCCGCTTCCGCGATCGCGACGGTAAATCACCTCGCGCCGGGGCGGGTGTTCTTCGGGGTGGGCACCGGATTCACCGCGCGGCAGCCGCTCGGGTTCCAGCGCCCGATCGCGGTGTCGAAGGTTTGCGATTACGTGCGTCAGGTCCGGGATCTGCTCGCGGGCCGGGAGATCGTTCACCGCGTCGGTGACCATGAGCGGCACGTTCGCCTCAAGTACGGTGAAAAACTCCGCGTCGACCCCGAGAATCCGGTACCTGTCTATTTGGCGGCCGACGGCCCGCAGGCACTGCGTGGCGCGGGCGAGGTCGCCGACGGCTTGATCACGGCGTTGCAGGGCGGGAGCCCAATGGACAACGCCTCATCGGTCTTCACGGACGGACTTGCGGCACTGCGCAGGGCCGCGGCCGAAAATGGCCGAGACTTGGACGATGCCTACACCATGTACACGGCGTTTGTCTGCGTCCTGGAACCGGGCGAGTCGGCTTTTTCCCCGCGCGTCCTCGAGCACGTCGGACCGGTGGGGATGACCCCGTTCCATTACTATGCCTGTAATCCCGCCATGGCGGAGTACCTGCCGCCGGCCGTGCGCGACCGGATCGAGATCTATGAGAAGGAGGTGCTCGCGCGCTTCGACGTGCCACGTGACCGTCTTTACCAGGAGGTCCACGCGGGGCATCTGTCTCACTTGCTTGACGGCGAGGCCGCGGTCCTCACCGAGGAGATCGTCAGGTCGGTATCATTGACGGGAACGGCCGAGGAGATCGCCACGCAGTTGCGGGCATTGGAAAGCGCAGGCCTGAAAAACGTCACCTTCTGGATTCCGCCTCGGCTCACCCGCGAGGTGGTCCTCAGCATCGAAGAGCGGATCATGCCGCTTCTGGGCATTTCGGCGCCAGCGTGATCGACGAATGACGCCCACCCGGACCGCCGCGGAAGTACAGCCGCGATCGCGGAACTGTGGCGAATGAAGGACGAATTGACGACCGAAATGGGGCGGAAGCGTATCGGTCCGGCTGGTAGGCGGGGTGTGACCAAGTCGGGGGAAAGTCGTGGGCGTCGCGATTCTGGGCGGCGGCAGCAGATTATCAATTCGGCGTTGGCGCTGTTTTCCACCAGGCCGTACGAGGAAATTTCGGTCGACGAGGTCTGCGAGCGGGCAGGCGTGGCGCATGGCCTGATCTCCTACTATTTCGGGGGCAAGCGCGGCCTGTTCGCCGCGGCCGTCCAGCAGGCCTGGCGAGAACTGATCGCGAGCGAGAAGCCGCGCGAGGACGAGCGGACCCCGGCCGCGCGGGTGTATGGCTTCGTGCGGAGGCATTTCGAGTACGTGCGGCGGCATCCCGAGCGTTTCGCGACGCTCCTGCGTACCGGGCACGCGGACCCGGACGTGTTCGAGATCGTGGTGAGCGCCCGCGAAAAGGCTTTGGCCGAGCTCCAGATCAGTCTGGGTTGCCCGGTTCATCCGCCCGCGCCGCTGCGGATCGCGCTGCACGGCTGGATGGGTCACTTGGACAATATGACCCTGGACTGGGCCGCGTACGATGATCTGGACATCGACTACGCGACCGAGCTGTGTGTACAGGCGCTTGTCAGCGCGGTGCGTACCGCCAACGGCCATCGCTACGATGTCGACGTCGAACTGGAGGTACTCGGCCAGGTTGCCGCCACAGCCGGGCCGTCGGACTGCCGCGGACGTCCGGCAAGGCGGACGAACGTCCGAGCGGTCGAGTGACGCGGATCGAGCAAGAGGCCAAGCGCGCCAACACCGTGCGTGAGGTGCTCCGCCAGACCTTGACTGCTAGTCAAAGCAGGGTCTACTGTCGGCCCGTCACCCCTTTTGAGACGGGAGACCGCAGTGGACGAATACGATGTGGTGATCGTCGGCTCAGGTGCTACCGGTTCGGTGCTCGCGGCTCGGCTGAGCGAAGAACCGTCACGATCAGTCTTGCTCATCGAAGCCGGGAATGTCTACGACCGGCTGGATCAATTTCCCGATTCTGTGCTGGACCCGTCGAACATGTCCGCTGCGATGCCGGGGAACCCTAATTCGTGGAGTCTTACCGGGACGCTGCTCCCCGGGGCCACCAGGCCGATTCCACGTGGCAAGGGAATGGGTGGCTCCAGCTCGATCAATGGCGCCTACTTCGTCCGGGGCACCCGTGCGAACTTCGACGCCTGGGGCAAAATGGGCAATGACCAGTGGTCCTACGAAAAGGTACTTCCCTACTTCAAACGCAGTGAGACCGACCACGATATCCGGAACGAACTGCACGGCGGCGACGGCCCGATCAACGTGCGACGCGAACCGGAAGACCGGGCCCCGGAGTTCACCGGAGCGTTCACCGCCGCCTGCCAGCAGCTCGGTTTCAGTGAAGAGGCCGACAAGAACTCGGGCGGCCCCGGTGGCGTTGGACCCGTGCCGATGAACATCTGGCACGGACATCGGCAGGGTACGGCCATCACCTACCTGCTGCCCGCCCTCGGCCGGGCCAACCTGCGGGTAGTCGGCAACGCCTATGCCCGCCGGGCGGTGTTCGAGGGAAAGCGGTGCGTCGGCGTCGAAACCGATGTCGCCGGCGAGCGTAGGATCTTCCGGGCAAACGAGGTCGTGTTTTCCGCGGGCGCACTCCGATCTCCACAGTTGTTGATGCTCTCCGGTATCGGTCCGGCGGAACACCTGCGCGAGCATGACATTCAGGTGCTCGAAAACCTGCCAGGGGTCGGACAGAATCTCATGGACCATCCGGAGCTGAGCGTGCAGTGGGACTTCTCGGGAAAGTGCGCGCTCGAGCCCGGCAGGGGAGTGCTGACCAGCGCGCTCAACTGGACCGCGGAGGGCTCGGACTACAGCGACGATCTGGAGATCCTGCCGTTCGTCGTGACATCGGGCGACATGATGCGGGTGACGTCGATGGCCCGGAATCCGGTGCAGGCCATCAGTGCGTTGCGCAGGACCTCGACGAAGTTCGTAATCGAGCAGGCCAAGGCGCTGCGGCGTCCGTTCACGGTCATCGGACTGCAGCAGGAAGACAGCCGGGGCACCGTCCGGCTTGGTTCCGGTGATCCCACTCAACCGCCGGAGCTGGACTGGAATCTCATGGCGGAGGAAAGCGATCGCCGCCGCTTCCGCGAAGCCATCAGGGTCACCGCCGAGATCTACCACAGCGATGCGATGCGCGACATCGGCGGGCGCATGGTCAACATGTCCAAAGAGGACCTTGCGACCGACAGGACAATCGACGTGTGGGCGCGCGGCCATATCTTCACAGTCGGCCACCCGTCCTGTACCTGCCGGATGGGACCGGATCCGGACCAGGGTGCGGTGGTGGACCAGTACGGCAAGGTTTACGGGGTCGAAGGCCTGCGTGTCGCCGACACCTCGATCTTTCCCCAGATCCCGTCACGCGGCCCGAACGCGACCGCGGTCATGGTCGGGGAACGGCTGGTCGAGTTCTTCGGCTAGCGGACAAGGAATGGAGGCCGCAGATGTCGGCCGACCAGTCATTCGCGCAGCGGCCGCTGAGCAAGAACGCGCAGACGCCCCCGCCGCACGAAAGCCGATCGTAGGAGACCAGCCGTGCCGTGGACATTGCGCTACACCACCCATCTCGGCTACGCGCCGCCGGAGTTCCGGCCGCAGTTCCGGGAAACTCTGGGCACGACCGACCCTGCGGCGCACATCCGGTACGCCGCCGAAATCGGTATGGCGGGGGTCTTTTATCCCTGGGCGTTGGGCCGGCCGCCGGCGGAGATCCGGCTGGTCCGGGACGTCCTGGCGGAGACCGGGCTTTCAGCCGGCGGCGTTGTGTGCGTGCCCTTCGCCGAATTCACCGGACCGATTTGGACCGATCGGAGCATCGGTGGGAGAAAGCGGCTCGAAGCACATGTTCTGCAGGCGGCCGAGCTCGCGGCCTCGCTCGGATCCGGGGTGCTGGCCGCGTTGATCGCCGTCGATCCCGATCGGCCGGACGACCAGCGCCAACGTGATGACGTGGCGGCGAATCTGCGAGACCTGGGTCGCGTCGTCGCCGACTACGACCTGACGCTGGCGGTCGAGCCGATGGTGCGGTTGCCGAACATGATGATGCGGACGACCGCGGAAGCCGTCAGGCTCATCACGGCGGCGGATCATCCCAATCTGGGCATCATCTACGACACGGCGCACGTCGCGATGATGGACGGCGATCTGGTAGGGGCCCTGCGCGCGGCGTGGGACCACATCGCGCTGATCCAGATCGCGGACCTGCCTGGCCGGGTCGAGCCGGGCGCGGGGGAGCTCGCGATCGTGGATGTCCTCGCCGAAGCCACCAGGTCCGGCTACACCGGGCTCGTCGACCTCGAGCACGGCTGGCTGAGCCCGACCCGCGACGGGGAGCAGGCAGGCCTCGCGCGGATAAGGAGGTTCGACGACCTTGTCCATTCGGCTCTGTGAGCGAACTCTCGCGTCAGGTGTTGATTTTTCCTCGATCGAACGCCGACCAGGGAGTGCGACGTGAAGGCAGATCCAACAGTGGTTCGCGAGCGGCGGCGCGGTGACCCCGTCGTGGATCGGGCTTTCCGGATCCTCGGGGCCTTCGCATCGTCGGATCGTTCCCTGTCGTTGACCTCGTTGAGCGTTCGGACCGGCTTGCCGAAGACCAGTACTCTGCGCCTGGCGCGGAAGCTGACCGAGTGGGGCGCGCTGGAACGCACCGAGGACGGCGAGTACGTGATCGGGCTTCGCCTGCTCGAGGTCGCGTCCCTGGCCCCGCGTGGGCATGGCCTGCGGGCGATCGCCCTGCCCCACCTGGTGGACCTGCACCACGCCACCGGGCACGACGCACTGCTGGCGGTGCGGGAAGGCCGGGAGGCGATTCTGGTGGAGCGGCTGTCCGCCGATACCGCGGTGCGGCGCAAGTACCGGGTCGGTGGGAGGATGCCGCTGCCCTGCACGGGCGTCGGCCTGGCGCTGCTGGCCTACGCGCCGATTGAGCTTCAGGACGAAGTGCTCACCGGTGATCTGGTGGACGCGCCGGCGGAAACGGGGGTGTCCGCCCAGAGCATGCGCGCACGCCTGGCAACCGTGCGCCGCAGGGGGGTGGCCGTGGTGTTCCGGCATATTCCGGAGCCGGTCATGTCGGTCGCCTGCCCGATCTTCGGCCGGGGGCATACCGCTGTCGGGGCGCTGTCGGTGGTCTGCCGGGTCTCCCGCTCGGCGCAGCACGATCCGACGACGGTCACCCCCGCGGTGGTCGCGGTCGCCCGGGCGATTTCTCGTGCCATGACGGCCGAACCGCTGAACGCGGTCGGGCACCGCTGATCGTGTTCCGTTGGTTGGCACAGGGCAGGTCGGAAGTTCGCGTTCACCTATCGTCTACCCGGGGCACCGGCTGGTCCTGACGGAAGAGAGGTCGGCAATGGCAGAGGTACGGCGATGACCGCCACCGCCGTTTGGTTCAACGCACCCCGTTCGGTCGAGCTGCGCCCCTCCGCGGTGCGACCGCCGGCCGAGGGCGAGATCCAGGTGCGTGGCCTGTGTGCTTTGATCAGCGTCGGCAGCGAAATGAATCTCTACCGCGGTGAGGGCGACCTCCCCGATCTCTCGATGTTTCCCACCGCCGAAGGGCGGTTGCCGTTTCCCGTCAAGTTCGGCTACCAGGAGGTGGGCGAGGTCGAGGCGGTGGGCCCGGGCGCCCGCTTCGAGGTCGGCGACCGGGTTTTCTGTTTCCATCCGCACCAGACGCGGTTCACGATCAGCGCGGAGCTGGTCTGGAAGATCCCCCCGGAACTCGACCCCGAGCGGGCCGCGTTCGCGGGCCTCTTCGGCGTCGCGCTGAACGCCTGCATCACCACACCGCCGCTCGTCGGTGATTGCGTGGTGGTGTCCGGCCTGGGGGTCATCGGCACCTTCGCGGGCTACCTGGCCCGGCTCACCGCCGGGAACCTGGTGCTCGTCGAGCCGTCCGCCACCCGCCGCCGGAAATCCGAGTGGATTGGCGCGGACGCGGTCGTCCACCCGGACGAGGCCGCGTCGGCCGTCGAAGAACTGTCCGCCGGTCGCGGCGCGGATCTGTTCATCGAGGCCAGCGGTGCTCCGCCCGCGCTGCAACAGGCGTTGCGGCTGACCGGTGTGGAGGCAACGGTGACCGTCGCGTCGTGGTACGGCACCCGGCCGGTGTCGCTTTCCCTCTCACCTGAGTTCCACCTGCGCCGCCAGAAGGTCGTCAGCACCGGTCCGGCGCTGCCGGCGCATCTGGCGCCGAGGTGGGACCGTGCGCGGATGCGCCGGGTGTCCTTTGCCCACCTTGCCCGACTCGACGTGAGCACGCTGCTCGTCACGCACCGGGTTCCGTTCGACCATGCCCCGGATGCCTATGCCCTGCTTGACGATCCGGCCGCGGATACGCTGGCCGTACTTCTGGAGCATCGATGAACGAGCTGCGGTTCGAAATGGACGCGTCGTCATCGTGAGCGGCGCCGGCGGCAGTCCCGGGCCGGGTCGGTCCATGCCCGGTTGCTGGCCGCAAGAGGCGCCAGGGCCAGCCTGAATCCGAAGCCTTACCGTAAGCCGGCTCGCGGCTGAACCGAAGGAAGGAACACATGCGTCGCATCGCACTGGAAGAAGCGTTCTGGATGCCTGGGTTGGCGCCGGACAGCCACCCCTTCAGTCACCTGTCCCGGCGTAAGGGGGATTGGGCCGAGCAGGCGCAGTCGAGGCTGGCGGACTTCGAAAAGTACCGCCTGCCCGAGATGGACGAGTACGGCGTTGACGTCCAGGTGTTGTCGCTGACCTCGCCGGGTCTGCAGGCACAGCTGGACACGACGCGCGCCGTCGAGGATGCCCGCCGCGTCAACGTGTTCCTGGCGGAGATTGTCGGCAAGTATCCCGGTCGTTTCGCCGGTTTGGCCGCGCTTCCGTTGCAGGATCCAGCTGCTGCGGCCGCCGAGCTGGAGTACGCGGTCACGGAGCTCGGTCTCCGAGGCGCCCTGGTCAACGACCACACGCTCGGGCGATACCTCGATGACCGGACCTTCGATGTCGTGTGGGAGCGATTGCAGGCCCTGCGGGTGCCCCTGTATATCCACCCCAACGCGATTCCCGCCGACTCGTGGAAGGTCCTGTCCGGATACCCTTTCCTGGCGGGGAGCAGTTTCGGCTGGGCAGCGACGGTGGCCGCGCACGCACTACGTCTCATCTACGGACGAGTCTTCGACCGCTTCCCCCACGTGACGGTGATTCTCGGTCACATGGGGGAGTTCCTGCCGTTTCAGACGTCTCGGCTGGACAGCCGCCATGCCAACATGGATCTGGAGGATCCGCCGGACAAACTGCCGTCGCAGTACCTGCGGGACAACATCATGATCACCACGAGCGGTGTCTGCTCGCATTCGGCGCTCGTCGCCGCCATCGACGCGGTCGGTATCGACAATGTCATGTTCGCGATCGACTACCCGTACGAGTCGACAGCACAAGCCGTGGAATTCCTGGACAACGCGCCACTCGCACGCTCTGATCTCGAACGGGTCGCCCATCGCAACGCGGAACGGGTGATCGGCCTCTGAGGCGGCGTCCGGTTCTGCGGATCCGGCTTCGTCTTCGGATGCCAGACAACTGACGATCACCGTGTCGTGAAAGTAGTTCTACCGCATGGCAGGAAAGGAAACGAGATGGCAGACTCATTGGATGCGTACGTCTCGGCGTGGGCGGAGCACACGAAGCTGCGGGGGGCCGACGCAGATTCGAAGCTGCAGGCGGTGCTGGCGATGATGGCCGAGGACATCGAATACACCGATACGCCCAGCGGGCACACGTTCAAGGGCCACGATGCGGTCGGACACGCGTTCAAGCACGCTATCAGCGAGGTTCTCGACCTTACGGTCAAGCCGATTGTGTGGTACACGGACGGAAAGCGCTTTACCATCGAGTACGAGACCACGATCAAGTCCGAGGGCAAGGAGCTGGTCGCTCCCACCGTCGCTGTCGGTACCATCGGGCCCGACGGGAAGATCACTTCTCACAGCGACTACTACGACCGCCGCGCCCTCGGGTTGTAGACCCCGAGTGCCGTGTCGGCGAGGGTTGTTCCGATAACTCGTCTTCGCGGCCTCGAATTGTGTCCCGGGCGGCAAATCCGAGTGCGTGAGCAGGGCGACACGCGTGCCCCGACGGGTAACTCACCCAAGCGCGAGTTGCCCGCTCCGGACACCGAATTCTCCTTGTCTTTTGCGGATCTTGCGGATCTTGCGGCTGGGGACAAGCGTGTCAACGGCCGTTACCGAACCAGGTTTTCAGGCGCGGCCACCTACTTGTAGGCCCACTCCGCCAGGTTCGCGCTGGCCGCTTCGACGGCTCTGAGCACTGCGTCGGCGAGCTCGGGGATTCGGCCGTCAGGACAACGGTGCGCCGGGCAGGTCACGGCAATGCCGGCCACGGCCGTTCCGTCGGCACTTCGCAGGCACGCGCCCACGGCCTTGATTCCGGGGTCGGCCTCTCGCAAGTTGACCGCGTAGCCGCGCCGTCTGATCGTAGTGAGCTCTCGTTGCAGGCGGGCGCGGCAGGCGATCTCGCTGCCCCGGGTCGTGGGGAGCCCTCGCGGGTACAGCGCCAGGAACTCCGCGGCTGAAAGCTCCGCGAGCAGGGCTTTTCCGATCGCGGTGGTGTGGGCGGCCAACAGCATCCCCAGGCGGGAGCCGACTCTCTGGACCTCGGGACTCTCCACGCAGTCCACGAACCTGACGCCGTTGCCCTCGAGGACGGCCAGGTGGCAGGTCTCGCCGACTTTACGTCTGAGCGCTTCCAGGTGTGCGCGCGTGGCCGCGCGTACGTCAGGTGAGCTGATGCCAGGACTCTTCAGCTGCACGAGGGCAGGCCCAGGTCGGTAGATCTTTCGCGCGTCCTGCGTCGCGAAGCCGCGCTGTAATAGCGCCGTCATCAAGCGGTGAGCGGTGGAGCGCGCTACGCCCAGGCTCTCCGCGGCATCCACGATACGCAGCTGACCGCGGGCACTCAGCAGGAGCAGCAACCGCAAAGCATTGTCGACCGAGCTGATCGGAGGAGAAGACGCATCGTCGCGCATACCGCATATTACCCCTGCGACCGGAGTCCGCCCTGCGGAATCTGCGGCACCAGCGCTCCCGTTCCGCCACATTACCCGGGAAGGTGAATCACCACGGCACGAGATGTGCCGGGCACCCGTGCCAGGGCGGTGACCATGCGTTTCCGCTCGGTCACGACGCCGACGATCCGCGTGGAGAACTGTTACGGGAGATGCGCCGATGCAGGACAAGGTAGCCCTTGAAGAACACTTCGCGACCAGCGACACCGTCGAGGACTCGCGTCGTTTCGTCCCGCCCGGATGCTGGGAGGAGCTTCGTAGCCGGTTACTCGACGTGCATGACAGCCGTATCAAGGAAATGGACGAAAACGGCATCGAACTCTCGATCGTGTCGCTCAATGCTCCTGCTGTCCAAGCGGTGCCTCAGCGGCGTCAGGCCGAGGAATTGGCGCGCCGGGCGAACGATGAGCTCGCCGCGCAGGTCGCTCGAAGTGGGAGCCGCCTCCGCGCGTTCGCGGCCTTGCCCCTGCAGGACCCGGACAGCGCGGCTGCCGAGCTACGTCGTGCCGTCACCGAGCTGGGCATGGTCGGCGCACTGGTGAACGGTTTCAGCGAAGCCGAGGACCACGAGGGGCCACAGTATTACGACGCTCCGCGATACCGTGGCTTCTGGGCGGAGGTGGCGAGGCTTGACGTTCCCGTCTACCTGCATCCTCGCAATCCCTTGCCGGCGGATGCGCGGATCTATGCCGGGCACGAGTGGCTGCTGGGACCGACCTGGGCGTTCGCTCAGGAGACGGCCGTACATGCGCTTCGCCTCATGGGGTCCGGGCTCTTCGACGAGCACCCGAACCTCGCCATAATACTCGGGCACCTGGGTGAGGGCCTGACGTTCAACATGTGGCGCGTCGACAACCGGAACAGCTGGACCGGGCAGCCCCCGCGGCACAACGGGCGCAGGTCCATTCGCGAGTACTTCCGGTCGAACTTCTATCTCACCACCTCCGGAAATTTTCACACGCCTGCCCTGCGAAACGCGATCGCCGAGGTCGGCGTCGAAAAAATGCTGTTTTCGACCGACTGGCCGTTCGAGAACATGGATCACGCCGCGGTGTGGTTCGACCAGTTGGGCCTGACCCCGGCCGAACAGGTCAAGATCGGACGAGACAACGCGCGCCGGCTGTTCAAACTGGAGTGAGCCGCGGGCAACGCCGCACCGCGAGTGGCCGTCCGCGCCAACGGCCGGCGACCTCGCGGCGATCGCGCCCGCCCGCCTGGCCGGTGATGGGGCCGTTGAAGCGACGGCCGGCGGCAGGGCGATCCAGCAGGCGACGGTTCCGCCGGACATCGGCGACGCCGTCTTGTTCACGACATCGGCGGACTGTTCCGTCGTCGCCGGGCAGACGTTGATGGTCAACGGCGGCAGCTGTTTCGTGTGAGTGACTGGCGGGATTCCGCGACGAAGAATCCGGTGCGGGTGACAGCGTGCCGGTCCGGCCCCGGGCCTTAGCCTTAGCTGGTTTCAGCCGTTGAAGACAGCAGTTGACCTTGCGCGGCGGCCGGCTGGTACGGCCACCCGAAGTCTGGAGCTTTTCGATGAATAGACCTCGATCGACGATGTGGTCGCTCGGCCTCGCGCTCGTGGCAGCCTGCCTCGGCTTCGCTCTGGCGGCATGCGGAACCGGAGGCGGTGGCCAGGCCCAAAGCGGTGACCAGCCGGTCCGCATCTCCGTGGTTCCGGGCTTCGGATCACTGCCCATCGAGATCGCCAGGGCAAAGGGTTTCTTCCAGAGCAACGGCGTGAACGCACAGATCCTGCCGAACACCAGCACGGCCAGCTTCGCGCCCGGGCTCGGCAAGCAGTACGACTTCATACTCAGCACGCCGATAGATTTCCTGTCGGCCGCCAGCAAGGGCATCGACATCACCGCCGTCACCGGTATGCAGGTCAACTCGGCGAAGTCGCCCAACAACGTTCTGCTGACCAAACAGGACTCGATCAGGACGATCGCCGACCTGAAGGGCAAGCGGATCGGTGTGGTCTCCCTGGCCGGCACGACGTACGGGATCATGGTGTACGCGCTACAGCAGGCCGGCATCGCGAAGAACGACGTGACGTTCGTTTCTACTCCGTTCGCGACGATGGAGGATCAGTTGAGCGCGGGCAACATAGACGCGGCTCTGTCGACCGCGCCGTTCTGGAGCTCGTCCTTGCCCAAGGGATACCGGATCGTCATGGACCTGCCTTTCGAGACGATGGGTGAAGGTTCGCTGAATGCCTTCTACTCATCGAGCAAGCAATATGCCCAGGCCAATCCGAAAACCGTCAGTGGTTTCCGGGCCGCGATGAACCAGGCCATCCGATACATCCAGGACAACCCCGCCGATGCCCGGACCACGCTGGAGAGCTGGCTCAAGCTCCCACAAGCGGTCGTCGAGGCGGCGCCGTTGCCGGCGTTCAACAGCGCGCTCGACCCGTCCAAGATCGAACCCTACATCAAGGTGGCGCAGGTGAGTGGGCAGGTGAGCGGGTCCATTCCCGATCCGAGCACGTTGATCTGGCCGGGGAGTGCGTCGTGAGCGATTCGGCCGCCGGCCGGCAGGGCACGATCGACTCGCCCGCGACCGGCTCCGGACCCACCTACCGGCTGGCCGGTGCGTCCGTGGTGCTGCCGGCCACCGACGGTGACCGACGGATCCTCACCGACATCACCTTCGATGTCACCCCAGGCGAGATCGTCGGCATCGTCGGCAAATCCGGGACCGGTAAGACCACCCTCCTGCGTGTGCTGGGCGGACTCGTCGGGATCTCGAGTGGAACCGCCCAACTGCAAGGACGGCCGATCGACGGCCCCGACGGGCGGGCGGTCACGGTTTTCCAGGACTACGCCAACGCCCTGCTGCCCTGGCGGACCGTGGAGCGCAACGTCGGCCTTCCGCTCGAGCGCACGGTACCCGCGGCGGAGCGCCGGGAACGGATTGCTGAGGCCCTCGCCCTCGTGGGGCTGTCCGACTACGCGCGCGAGCATCCATGGCGGCTGTCCGGAGGCATGCAGCAACGCGTCCAGATCGCTCGCGCTCTGGCCATGCGGCCGCGCGTGCTGCTGATGGACGAGCCTTTCGGCGCGCTCGACGCGCTCACCAGGGCGAACCTGCAGGACGAGGTGCTGCGGGTGCACAGCAGGACGCAAGCGACGATCGTGTTCATCACGCACGACATCGAAGAAGCCGCTTACCTCAGCGACCGGGTGTTCGTCATTTCCGGTACGCCCGGCACGATCGTCGACGAGGTCGTGTGTGCCCTGCCCCGGCCGCGCGGTCAGCTGACCACCCGTGAACTGCCGGAATATCTGGAGATCCGGCGCCGGCTCGGCGTCGCACTGGGCGCGGGCGGGGCACCGTGATGCGCGCGAAGTTCCGGGTCCTCAACCCGCTCGGCATCTCGGTCGCCGTCGCGCTGGTGCTGGTGTGGCAGCTGCTCGTGTCGACGCAGGTCATCCGGCTGACCTACCTGCCGTCTCCCTGGGCCGTCGTGCTCGCGTTCGGTGAGCTCGACGGTTTGGCGGAGAACCTCGCCCACACGCTGCTCGTCGCGCTGGTCGCCTTCGTGGCGGCGATGGTGATCGGCATGGTGCTCGGCTTGGCGGTCGGCCTGCTGACGCCGGTCAGAACCTTCGGCCTCGCTTCGCTGGACGTGCTGCGCACCGTCCCGGTCGTCGCACTGATGCCGGTCGCGCTGCTGATCTGGGGGCCGTCCCCGCAGACCGAGATCATCGTCGCGACGTACTCGGCCGCGTGGCCGATCGTGGTCAGCGTCTCCGGTGGGGTCCGTGCCATCCACCGGCAGTTGCGCGAGGTCGCCCGCACACTGCGCCTGGGCCGGGGCGAAGAGGTCGCCAAGATCGTCATCCCGGCCACCGTGCCCTCGGTGCTCGTAGGCGCCCGGCTGGCACTGACCACGGCGCTCGTTATCGCGATCGTCGCGGAGATGCTCGTCAACCCGCAGGGTCTCGGCTGGAGCCTGGTCCAGGCGCAGTCGGCGTTGCAGCCGGCGCAGATGTGGGCCTACGTGATCGTCATCGGTGTGGTGAGCCTGCTGGCGAACGCTCTCCTGGTCGCCGTGGTCGACCGGTTCGTTCCCGGTGGCCAGAAGACCTCACGAGGTGGTCTGTGATGGCGCTCGACACGGCTCGCCCCGGCACGGGATCCCGTCTCGGGGTACGAAGGCGCAGACCACTACCCGGTGTCGTGGGGTTGCTGCCTCTGCTGGTACTGCTCGGGGTTTGGCAGGTGACCGCGAGCAACACGTCGCTGTCCTTCCCCCCACCGAGCAAGTGGCTCGCCGCGCTCCGCTCGATGCACGAGCAGGCCGTGCTGTTGCCCGCTATCGGGGTCACGATCGCGACGTTCGCCTCGTCCCTGCTCCTCGCCCTGCTGCTCGGCATCGTCCTGGGCATTGTCGTGGGAGGCTCGGTGCCCGGCCGCCGGGCACTGACCCCGACGCTGGAGTTCATCCGGGCCGTACCCCCGCCGGCTCTCGTCCCGGTTGTCGCCGTCATCCTCGGCACGTCGATGGTGGCGGGTGTCGCCATCGTGGTGATCGCCATCGTCTGGCCGATCCTCCTGAGCACGGCAGCGGGAATGCGCGGCCTCCCGCCCGTGCGGCAGGACATGGCGCGCAGCGTCGGGCTCACCCGCGCCGAGCGGATCCGGAAGGTGACCCTGCCTTCGCTGGTTCCGGCGATCTTCACCGGAACGCGGATCGCGGTTTCGGTGTCCCTCGTGGTGACCCTCCTCGCGGACATTCTCGGCTCGGGCCACGGCGTCGGCCAGCTGATCTCCGAACGTCAGCAGAGCTACGACGCCGCATCCGTGTGGGGCCTGTTGCTCGTCATCGGGCTTTTCGGCTGCGTACTCAACGCCCTGCTGGACGTCGCCGGCCGGCTGCTGGATCGCGGCCGGCCGACAACGTGAGGCGCGGCATTTCAGGCCGGCGTGAGGCTTACCGGGAGCCGTCCCCACGACCGGAGCGTGTTGTTCAGCCGCCGGGTCGGCGTGCCGGCGAGTTCGAGTGTCGCGACCTTGGCGGCCAGTGCCGACAGCAGCACCTCGCCCTCCATCCGCGCGAGGTGCTGCCCCACACAGTGGTGAATGCCCATACCGAAACCGACATGGCCAAGGACCCGGCGGGTGAGGTCGTAGCGGTGCGGCCGCTCGAACCGGCGATGATCCCGGTTCGCCGAGGCCAGGTGCAGCAACACTTTTGCCTCAGCCGGCACGCGCACACCGGCGATGTCGGCGCCGCGGACCGCGGTGCGGTAGAAGGTCTGGACCGGTGACTCGAACCGGATCGCCTCCTCGAACGCGACGCGTGCTCGCGCCGGATCCTTTCTGAGCAGTCGCCACTGATCGGGATTCGTGGCCAGGCAGTAAATCGCCGCCGCGATCGACGCGACGGTGGTGTCGACACCCGCCGTGAGCAACGAGCGGACGAGCAGGGGCGCGTCGTCTTCGGGCGGTTCGCCGCGATCGACGGCCTCCCAGATCCGCGCACCGAGCCCACCAGGCCGCAGCCTCTCCCGCCGGGTCTGTTCCGCGATGGCCTCGGGCGCTTTCGCCATCGCGGTCGTGAACAGGTCGTTCTCGGGTCCGTCGCCATTGAAGACGAGGTCGCCATAGGTGAGCAGGTGCGGCCGGACCTGCTCACCAAGTCCGACCGCGGCCGGGAACACGGTCAGCGGGAACGCCTCGGCCAGCTCGGCCACCGCGTCGAAGGTCCCGCGCTCGAGGAGTCCGTCGATCATCCGGTCCGCGGCCGCGGTGAAGTCCTCCCGCAGGTTCCGCAAAGCTCGCGCCGAGAGGACTTTGTTGACCACCTTGCGGCGCGGCGTGTGGGCGGGCGGATCGGTCTCGATCAGCAAACTCGGTGTGCGCCAGTACTTGCCGTCGCGCAGGTCCGGGAGCCCGACTCCGGCACTGGAGATCAGCTCCTGCCACTGCCGCAGGCCCGCGTGTACCTGGTCGTACCGGCCGCAGGCGTATACCTCGTACCGGGGCAGCCACACCAATGGTCCCGCCTGGCGGAGCTGCTCGTGGAACTCGTGTGGCTCGCGCAGAACGTCGTGGTCGTAGGGATCCACGTCCAGTTCCGGCACGCCGCTGACCGTCCGGGCACCGGTGGTCACGAGGACTCCTCGGCGAGGTTCGCGTGGACGCGGCGGAGTTCCTTCTTGAGGATCTTCCCGCTGGGGTTCTTCGGCAGGTGGTCGGCGAAAACCACGTACTTGGGCCGCTTGTAGCCGGCGAGCACGTCGCGTGCGTGGGCGTGCACCTGCTCGACGGTGAGCGCGGCACCCGGTTTGGGCACGATGACCGCCGTGACGGCCTCGATCCACCGGGGGTGGCTGATGCCGAACACGGCGGCCTCGGCGACACCGTCGAGCTGGAACAGCGCTTCCTCGACTTCCCGGGACGCGACGTTCTCGCCGCCGGTTTTGATCATGTCCTTCTTGCGGTCGACGACGGCGAGGTAACCGTCGTCGTCGAACACGCCGAGGTCGCCGGAGTGGAACCACCCGTTCCGAAACGCGGCGGCGGTCCTGTCCTCGTCTTCGTAGTAGCCCAGGGTCGCGTGCGGGCTGCGGTGCACGATCTCGCCCACCTCGCCCGGGGGCAGCTCGTTGTCGTCGTCATCGACGACCCGCGTCTCGACGTTGATCGCCTGGCGTCCCGCGGAGCCGGCGTGCGCCAGTTGCTCGTCGGGGTGCAGGATCGTGGCGACCGGCGCCATCTCGGTCTGGCCGTAGAAGTTCCACAAGCGCACACCGGGCAGGCGCTGTTGCAGCTCCCGGAGCACTTCCACCGGCATCGGCGAGGCTCCGTAGTAGCCCTTGCGCAGGCTCGACAGGTCCGTGCGGTCGAAGTCAGGGTGCCGCAGCAGCGAAATCCACACTGTCGGCGGGCAGAACAGTTTCGTGACCTTCTCGCGCTCGATCGTCGCCAGCAGCGCGGCGGGGTCCGGGCCGGAGGAGATGATGCTCGTGGCGCCCAGGTAGACGTCGACCGAGAAGAAGCAGTCCAGCTGGGCGCAGTGGTACATCGGCAGGGCGTGGACCTCGACGTCGTCGACGCTCATCCCGCCATCGATCACGCACGAGACGTACTGGCTGATGAGCGAGCGGCTGGAGAGCATCACCCCTTTCGGCCGGGATTCGGTGCCGGAGGTGTACATCAGTCGCAGCGGGTCGTCGTCGGCGATCGGCACGTCCGGCGCCGACGGGTCCCCGCTGTCGATCCAGGTGTCGACGTCCTCCCAGTCACCGGTGGGCGACGCGCCGATCCAGCCGCGCACCCCGCCGGACAGCCCGGCGGAGGCGATGGCTTTTTCGGCGGCCGGGGCGAGGGTGTCTTCGGTGACCAGACCCCTCGCGCCGGAGTGGCTGAGGATGTAGGCGATCTCATCCGCGCCGAGCATGAAGTTGATCGGCACCAGTACGACGCCCAGCCGGGCCGTGGCGAAGGTCAGTACCGCGTAGGCCCAGCAGTTGTGTGACAGCAACGCCAGCCGGTCACCCTTGCCCAGGCCGCGGTCGGCCAGCGCATTCGCACAGCGGTTCACGCTCGCGTCGAACTCCGCGTAGGTGACGCGCCGCTCCCCGGCGATGACGGCGAGCTTGTCCGGGTGCCGTAGTGCGGTGCGGCGCAACAGATCACCCACCGAGTGCTGGCGGGCACGGGCGACGGCCTCGCTGGTCATCTGAAAATCCTTTCTGCCACGTGTGATTTCCCTTGTGGGGGTGGTGGCGGACCGGGGCAGGGCTTTCCCGGGTGTGCGGCACGCGCTCTGAAACACGGGTGTCTGCCGGCAGTTCGTACCCTACGGTCAGACACCGCGTTCCGTAGGAGCTTTGACGACCGCGACGGATCCGGCCTGGCGGGTCGCCGTCGTCAGGGACTCCGCGCGGGTCTCCGGCAGCAACCACGACGTGGCCGCGCTGATGAGGCCCACGACGACGAGGAACGCCGCGATCGCCCAGGAGTGTGTGCCGCCGCCGGCGGCGGCCAGCAGCGAAGCGCCGATCAGGGGGCCGAATCCGGAGCCGACGGTCTGGGCGAGCTGATAGCTCGCGGACACGGAGGTGTATCGGATTCCGGTCGGGAACAGTTCGCTCAGCAGCACCGGCCCCACGGATGTCGCGGCGGTCAGGATGAAGGTCAGGTAGCCGACCACGGCGACGACGAGCAGAGCGGTCGACCGGGAGTTGATCGCGAGAAAGAGGGGGTAGGCGGTGACGGCCAGGCTTGCCCCCGCGAAGATCAGGACCGGCTTCCGCCCGATGCGGTCGGAGATCAGGGCGTAGAGGGGGGTCATGACGATCGCCCCGACCAGGCCGGCGCTCGTGGCCAGCAGCGCGGCCGAACGCGGGTATCCGATGCTCGTCGTGTAGGAGATCACGAAGATGCCGAAGACGCCCTGACCGCAGTACGGGCCGATCTGGACGACCACGGCCTGGAGCATCCGGCCAGGGTTACGGCGGAAAAGCTCCAGCACCGGCGCGGGGCGCGGGCCGGCCTGCGCCCCGCGGTCGGCGAGGAAGACGGGGCTTTCCAGGACCCGGGTCCGGAAATACACCCCGACTGCCAGGAGCGCGAAGCTCGCCAGGAAGGGCACGCGCCATCCCCATGAGATGAGCTGGTCGGCGGGCAGCAGGGTGACCCCCGTGACGGTAACGGTAGCCAGCAGCGCACCGATGGGCGCACCGAGGGTCGCCGCGCTGGTGGACAGGCCGCGGCGCCTGGGGCCGGCGTGCTCGGCGGTCATGAGCACCGCCCCGCCGAACTCGCCCCCGACAGCGAGTCCCTGCAGCAGGCGGAGAAGCAGCAACAGGAGTGGGGCGGCCGCACCGATCTGTGCGTAGCCCGGAAGCACGCCGATGAGACCGCTGGAGAGCCCCATGACGATCATCGTGGTGAGCATGACGGACTTGCGCCCGAGACGATCCCCGAAGTGGCCGAACACGATCGCGCCCGCCAGTCGCGCCACGTAGCCGGCGGCCAGGGTGGCGAGCGCGACGATCGTGCCGACCAGGGGGCTGAGGTTGGTGAAGAAGACCTTGTTGAAGACCAGGGCGGCGACCGTGCCGTAGAGCAGGAAGTCGTAGTACTCGATGGTCGTGCCGAGACAACTCGACAGCGCGACGCGGCGGCGGGAGTTCCGCTCGGATGGCGACATTGCTATCTCAGCCATCTCAGCCATCTCAGCCATAGCAAACCCCTCTCCTGAGGGACGGACCACGGTCAAGGGGGCCGGGCCGCCCGAGATTTTGGTAACTAAGGTCACAGGGCCTGGAAGACATGATTGGTAACCAATCTGCCTGTTGTCAAGGGTTGTTCCAGTTCCGCTGCCAGGTCTATCGGTGGCCAGTTGCGTTTTTTCTCGGCAAGGAGCGACAAGGGGCCCTTGCGCGAATCCGCTTGGAGGGGCATATTGGCTACCAATCCCGCTGCAGACAGCTCTGTCACCGGAGGAAGCACAATGAACCGACCCGCGGCGCAGGACAGCGCCGATCTCGACGTCCCGGTCCTGATCGTCGGTGGAGGCCCGGCCGGGCTCACGGCCGTACTGGAACTGGCCCGGCGCGGGATCGAGGGCCTGCAGGTGGAGCGGCGCGCGTTCACGGCCCACTTCCCCCGGGCGCACCTGCTCAACGTCCGCACGATGGAGACCTTCCACGACGTGGGAGTGGCAGAGCAGGTCTACCGGGAGTCGCCGCCCGAGGACCGGTGGCACAAGTGCGCCTGGTACACCTCGCTCGCCGGGCCGACCCCCTTGCACGGGCGGAAGATCGGCGAGGTCGACGCGTGGGGAGGCGGAGCGGACGCGGCACGCTACGCGGCCGCGAGCCCGCGCAGGTTCGCGAACCTGCCCCAGTTGCGGCTCGACACGATCCTCGCCGAGCACGCCGCGCGGGCCTGGCCGGGGCGGGTCCGGGCGCGGCATGAGCTCGTCGACCTGGAGTTCGATGAGCCGGGTGCCGGGCCCGAAGGGCAGGGGGGTGGGAAGAACACCGGCGCGACGGCGACGATCTTCGACCGCGAGAGCGGCCGCTCGTACCGGGTCCACGCCCGGTTCGTGATCGCCGCCGACGGCGGCCGGACGTGCGCGGGGCTGCTCGGGGTCGGGGTCTCCGGCCCGCGGGCCCTGCTGGACATCGTCAGCGTGTACTTCGCGGCCGACCTCTCCGAGCATGCCGACCCCGAGGCGTTGCTGACCTACTTCGTCTCACCCGCCGGGCAGGGCACCTTCGCCGGGGCGCTGCTGGCACTCGGCCCCGGCCAATGGGGTGCGCGGTCGCCGGAGTGGTCACTGGGCCTGGCCTACCGCATCGGTGACCCGGCCGCCGACGACAGCGACGCCGTCGTCCGGCAGGCGCGCGAGATCCTCGGCCTGCCCGACCTCGACATGGACGTGCGTGCGATCAGCCACTGGCAGTTCGAGGGTGTGGTCGCCGACCGCTTCCGGGTCGGCCCCGTGTTCTTCGTCGGTGACGCCGCGCACCGGCATCCCCCCACCGGTGGCCTGGGTTTGAACACGGCGATCGGGGACGTGACGAACCTGGCGTGGAAGATCGCGGCGGTCCTGGACGGTGAGGCCGCCGAGACGCTTCTGGACAGCTACGAAAGCGAACGGATGCCGATCGCGGCCCGGAACGTGGAGCACTCGCTGCGCAACGCGGGGCGGCACGCACCGGTGGCCACCGCACTGGGCCTCGCGAAGGGACAGTCGGAAGAGGACGGCTGGGCGCAGATCGCGGTCTGGGCGGGAGACACCCCCGAGGGTGCGCGGCGCCAGGCCGCCTCGGCGGTCGCGGTGGCGCACAACGCCGAGGACTACAGCCAGCTCAACATCGAGGCCGGGTTCGCCTACGAGGCCGGTGCCGTCATCCCCGACGGCACGCCGCCACCACCGGGACACGACTCGGCCATCGAGTTCCATCCGACGGCGCGGCCGGGACATCACGTTCCGCACGTCTGGCTGGACCGAGCCGGCGAACGAGTGTCCACATCGGACCTCGTTGCGCCGGTTGGCATGACGCTCTTCGTCGACGCGGCGCATTCGGCAGTGTGGCGGCGCGCGGCCGAGGCCGTCACCGGGGTCCGGCTCACCGTGGTCGAGGTCGGTGACACCCTGGTCGATCCGTCGGGGGAGTGGACGTCCGTGCGCGGCACCGGCCCCGACGGGGCTCTGCTCGTGCGCCCCGACCGCCACGTCGCGTGGCGTGTCGCGACCGCTCCCGCCGATCCGTCCGCCGAACTGGCCGCCGTCCTGCGTCGCCTGCTGCATCCCGTGCAGGCCCCGCCGGGGTTCCGTGGCGACCTGACCGGGATCACCGACGCCGGCGAGGCACTGCGGGTGACCGCGGCGCGTGATCCACGCTTGTTCACCGTCGTCGAATGACACCTATCCGGAGGAATTTCCATGGCAGAGATCGTTTTCGGTGCGGCCACCTCACATAGTCCGCTGCTGGCCGCGCCACCGAACCTGTGGGCCGAGCGCGCCGGCCAAGATCGCGCCAACCCCGAACTCTACGACCACTCGGGGGTGATCCGCAGCTTCGACGACCTCGCGGCCGCGGCGGGGGACCGGTTCGCGCAGGCCCGCACACCCGGCGCCTGGGAGGAGAACTGGCGGCGTTGCGAGGCGGCGCTGGCCCGGTTGCGCGAGGACTTCCGGCGCGTCGCCCCGGACGTCGTCCTGATCGTCGGGGACGACCAGCGGGAGCTGTTCACCGAGACCAACCAGCCGGCCATGGCCATCTCCGCGGCCGCGTCGATGACGACCGGACTGCTCGACGATCACGACTCGGAATTTCTGAAGGAAGCGGCCCACAGCTACCTGATGGACGCCGAGTTCACCTTCGCCGGACACGCGGCGCTGGCCGAGGACCTGGTCCGGGGCCTGATGCGCGAGGGCATCGACGTCGGCTGGATGGCCGACGCGCCGCCGGGAACCGGATTCGGGCACGCCTATGGCTTTCCGATTCACCAGTTCCTGCAACCGGAACCCGTCCCGGTCATTCCGTTCATGCTCAACACCTACTACCCGCCCAACCAGCCGAGTCCCCGGCGCTGCTTCCAACTCGGGCGTGCGCTGCGTGCGGCGGCCGCGGCGTCGCCGGTCGAGGCGCGCGTCGCCGTGCTCGCCTCCGGCGGCCTGAGCCACTTCGTGGTGAACGAGGAACTGGACCGGCAGGTGCTCGACGCGATCGCGAGCAAGGACAGCGAGGCGCTCTGCGACATCCCGGAAGCCCTGCTCAACAGCGGTTCCTCGGAGATTCGGAACTGGATCACCGTCGCCGGTGCGATGGAGGGCAGGCCGGTGGACTGGTCCGAGTACGTGCCCATCGTGCGATCGGCCGCCGGAACCGGGTGCGGCATGGGCTTTCTGAGCTGGCGTTAGGAAGAGGAGGACATCGTGACCCGACGTTCGATCGAGGTGCCCGGCCTGCATCACGGCGGCCTGCCGATCCCGCAGGCGTGCGTGGTGGGCAACCTGCTGGCCTCCAGCGGGATCTCCCCGCTCGACCCCGCGACGGGAACTGTGCCGGAGAGTAGCGAGGAGCAGGTGGAGCTGGTGTTCGCGAACGCCCGCAAAGTCCTCGAGGTGGCGGGCGGCCGGCCCGAGGACGTGGTCAAGTGCACGGTCTTCGTGCGCGACAAGGCGATCCGCCCGGTGATCGACAAGTACTGGACCGAGATGTTTCCCGACGCGGCCGCCAGGCCCGCCCGGCACACGCTGCGGATCGACCTGGCCGAGCCGCTGCAGATCCAACTCGAGATCCTCGCCCTGCTCGGAGAAGGCTGACCACTCATGATCATCGACGCACATGCCCACCTCGTCGCCCCCGACGGGCTGTACGCGTACCGGGCGAGCCTGATCGCCGACGGCGGCTATCACGTGGGCAAGCCCAAGATCCCGGACGACGCGCTGGCTCAGGCCGCCGCGGGCAACGTGGCCATCATGGATTCGGTCGGAACCGACCTGCAGCTCCTGTCGCCACGCCCGTTCCACCTCGGTAGCTCGATGAGCCCCGCCCGGCTGGTGGAGCCGTGGATCCGCGCGAACAACGACACCATCGCCCGGACCGTCGCCCTGCACCCGGACCGGTTCGCCGGAGTCGGCGCGCTGCCGCTGGTGCCCGACCAGCCGGTCGATGTGGCCTTCGCCGAACTGGACCGCATCGTGGACCTCGGTTTCGTCGGCGTTCTGGTCAATCCGGATCTGCACGAGGGCCGTGGTGGTACCCCGCCACTCGGCGACCGGTACTGGTACCCGCTGTACGAGAAGCTGGTCGAACGCGACCTCCCCATGCACGTCCACTCCGCAGGCTGCTACAGCGGGCGCGAAACCTACAGCGAGCATTTCGTCACCGAGGAATCCATCGCGATCCTGGCCATGTTGCGCGGCCCGGTGTTCACCGACTTCCCGTCCCTGCGGGTGCTGATCTCCCACGGTGGCGGCTCCGTGCCCTACCAGATCGGGCGCTGGCAGGCCGAGGTCCTGCACCCCGCGCTGGGCGGCGGCGCGGAATCGGAGCGGTTCGAGACCTCGTTGCGGCGGTTCTGGTTCGACTCGGTGCTGCACCACCCGCCGTCGCTGGAGTTGCTGCTGCGCACGGTCGGCGCGGACCGCGTGCTGTTCGGGACCGAGAAACCGGGTAGCGGCAGCGCCCCCAACCCGGACACCGGCCGCGACTTCGACGACCTCAAGCCCGTCATCGCGGGCTTCGGATTCCTGTCGGACACCGAGCGCAGGGCGGTGTTCGAGGACAACGCGCGCCTGGTGTTCCCGGCGCTGAAGAACGTGGCCGGCCGCTGATGAACGACCTGGTGAAACGGCTGCGGGCGCTGGACACCTGCGCGGTGTCCGACGCCATGGACCGGCACGGCCTCACCGGCGTTGTCGGCGGGCTCCGGCCGCTGGCCGCCCGGCGGCCGCTGGCGGGCCGCGCCGTCACCGTCCTGCTGGGCCCGCCGCCCGCTCGTCCCACCGCGTCGCCCCGGCGGCATCTGGGTACCGCCGCCGTCGACGCCTCCGGACCGGACGAGGTCATCGTGGTCGCCCACCAGGGCCGGACCGACTGCGCGGGCTGGGGCGGTCTGCTGTCGCGCGCCGCGGCGGCCCGTGGAGTCGAGGGCGTGGTGGTCGATGGGGCGGCCCGGGACCTGACCGAGGCGAGCGAGGCCGGGCTGCCGCTGTTCGCCAGCGCCGGCACTCCTGTCACGGCCCGGGGACGGGCGGTCGAACTGGCCTGGGGCGAGCCGGTCGAGGTCGGCGGAATACCCGTCGCCCCCGGCGACCTCGTCCTCGGTGACGCCGGCGGCGTGGTCGTCGTTCCCGCGGGACGTGCGGAGGACGTGCTGGCCACCGCGGAGCACATCGCGGCCACGGAGTCGGCCATGGCCGCCGCGATCGAGGCGGGGACCCCGGTCTCCGCGGTGATGGGCAAGAGCTACGAGGAGCTGACCGATGGTGACCGCTGAGCAGACACCGGGGACCCGGCTGGCCGCGTTGTCGACCTCCGCGGTCTCCGACGCGCTGGATCGCCTCGGCATCCCGGGGCAGGCACTCGGCATCGCACCCCTCGACCGGGCGTTCCGGCTGGCCGGGCGCGCCTGGACGGTGCGCTACGGGCCGGTCGGGCAGGACCGTGGCACGGTCGGTGACTACATCGACGACCTCGGCCCTGGCGATGTCGTCGTGCTGGACAACCAGGGCCGTCTCGATGCCACCGTGTGGGGCGACCTGCTCACGACGACTGCCCATGGCCGCGGCGTCGCGGGGACGGTCATCGACGGGGTCTGCCGTGACGTCGACCGCAGCCTCACGCTCGGCTACCCGATCTTCTCCCGGGGCAACTGGATGCGCACCGGAAAGGACCGGGTCCGCGTCGAGGCCACCCAGGTGGCGGTGTCGATCGGCGGTGTCCGGGTCGAGCCGGGTGACCTGCTGCTCGGCGACGGCGACGGGCTGGTGGCGATCCCCGTCTCCCGCGCCGGGGAGGTGCTGGCGGCGGCGGAGGAGATCGAGCGCGCTGAGGACACCATCCGCCGGGCTGTCGAGGCCGGGACGCCGCTGCGCGAAGCCCGCCGTGCCGTTGGTTATCACGACCTGCAGCACCTCACGGGGAGGACGTCATGACGGCGGCCGGTGAGACCGGTATCCGGCTGAGTTCGGCCACCGTGCACGAGGCGGCCGGTCGCATCGGTGCCCTGCCCTCGGCGATCAAACCCCTGTCACCGGACATGCGCCTGGAGGCACCGGCGTTTCCCGTCCGAGTGCCACCGGGGGACAATCTCTGGCTGCACCGCGCGGTGTACGCGGCCGAACGCGGTGAGGTGCTGGTCGTCGACACCGGCGGCGGCTTCGAATACGGCTACTGGGGTGAGGTCCTGGCCGAGGCCGCGATCGCCCGCGGTCTCGCGGGTCTCGTGATCGACGGCGGCGTCCGTGACTCCCGGCGGCTCATCGAACTCGGCTGGCCCGTCTTCGCCGAGCGCCTGTGCGTCCGCGGGACCGCCAAGGACCCGGGCGGCGACGGCGAACTCGGCGAACCCGTGCGGCTGGGCGACGTCACCGTCGGTCTCGGCGATCTCATCGTCGCCGACGCCGACGGGGTCGTGTGCGTTCCCACGGCGAGCGCCGACGACATCCGGAGCCGGTCCGCCGAGCGGGAACGAACCGAGACGGAATACATCCGGCGCCTGCGTGGGGGCGAAACCACCTTGGCCATCTACGGACTGCCGTGACCGATGTCGAAGACCGAGGGAAACGAGGACGGCGAGAACGGCCATGAGTGCTCGTCAGCCGGCTGCGAAACCTGCGTTGATATAGTGCGAGCGGTAGCGCATAGTGAACGGGGGCTGCTCATGCCGGGGAAGATTCCGGCCGCGTCAGCGCCCATCGCCCAGACCCGAAGCGTCGCCGGCGTGATCAACCGGTTGCGGGACATGATCATCAATCGCGACCTCCTGCCCGGACAGCAGATCCGCCAGGAGGAAATGGCGCGGGTGCTGGGGATCAGCCGGGTGCCGTTGCGGGAAGCGCTCCGGGTGCTCACCACGGAAGGTCTGTTGACGCATCGGCCACACCAGGGCTACTTCGTCACGAGGCTGAGTACCGAAGAGCTCGAGCAGATCCACAACCTGCTCGAGTTCCTCGAGACGGAACTGATCCGCACCGTCCGCTGGCCCTCCAGCGATGAGGTGGCGCGACTGCGGGCCATCAACCGTGAGATCGCCAAGGCCGCGGACCAGCGGGACATCGCGGCGGTCAACCGGCTCAACCGGGAACTGCACCGGGCGATCTTCCGGCTGTCACCGATGGCGGTGTATCTCGCCGAGGCGGAGAAGTTCTGGACCATGGGCGAGCCCTACCGCCTGCTGCATGTGGCCACCACGGACACCGCGATCGCGACCGAAGAACACGATCAGCTCATCGACGCACTCGCCGCGCAGGACCGTGCCCTGTGCCTGCGGATCCTCGCGCACCACAGGCGCGAGACCCAGGAGGCGGCGCTCACCATGCTCGTCGGCGACAAGGGGCACGGTACCGGTCTCGCCGCCGGATGAATCCTCCGCGATGGTGTGGCTGACCGGCTCGGTGGCGAACAGCCGTACGACCCCGAAAGTGCCGGCGAGCCCATCACCGGTGGCGCTTGTGGTACTCGCGCGGGGTGGTGCCGAGATGGCCGGCGAAGGCGCGCCGGAAGGCGGCCTCGCTGATGTACCCGACGGCCGCCGCCACCCGGGCGACCGTCATGTCCGTCGTGGCGAGCAGTTTCGCGGCGGTCGCCATCCGCCATCGGACCAGGTAGGAGTGCGGGGCCTCGCCGACCGCCTCGGCGAACCGGGCGGCGAAGGCCGAGCGCGACAGGCCGCAGGCCGATGCGAGCGAGCCGACCGACCAGGAATGCCCTGGGTCGGCATGGATCAGCGTGATGGCGGGGGCGATCAGCGGGTCGGCCAGGGCTCGCAAGCCGGGCCGCCCGCTGCTGTCGCGGGTCTCCAAGCGAAGGGCGAGGATCAGCAGGATCTCCGCGAGGCGGCTCATCAGCCGGGTGCTCGCGGGGCCGGGCGAGGCGCTCTCCTCGATCATCGTGTCGGCGACGTGCCGCAGCGGTCCGGTCCTGCCCGCGCCGTCCCCGGCGACATGGATCACCGTCGGCAGGCTGTCCCACAGCGGCACGCGCGGCGCGTCGCTCATCTGCATCAGACAGCACACGAAGGAACTGCCGGGGTGGCCTTGGGTCAGTCGCAGCGGTTGTGGCGTCGCCGTGCCGGTGGGCGGGAGGGTGAGCGTCCAGGCCGTGTTCGGCGGGTCGGAGCCGTCGTGCAGGTACCCGCCGGCCCCGTGCGGGCGGATGACGACATCCCCTGGCCGCGTCACGATGGGTTCGGCGCCCAGTGCGGGGACCAGATAGGTTTCGCCGGTGGCCTGGACGAGGACCACGAGCAAAGTGGTCGGCTCACAGTCCACTCGCCATGGCGGGGCGAGGTCGATCCGCCCCGCGACGACGGTCGTCAGGCGATACACGTCCAGCAGTGACGCGAGGACGTCGACGTTCTCGGCCGCCCGGTCGTGCACGGATTCCTGCGGTGGCACCTGCCCTCCCGGTCCGGGTGGACGATTTCATCGTTTCTGGCGACATTACGGCATGGATGCTCTTTCTCTCCTGTGGTTCGCTGGCACTGAACCGGAGTACATGTGTACCCGCGGTCTGTGCGGGCGGAGCCCTTGGTGTTAAGGAGATGAGTCCCCGGTGGTGGAGAACCAGTTCACGTACGAACTCGACGGCGACGTCGCGTTGATCGGGATCAACCGCCCAGAGAAGCGCAACGCTTTGCATGACCGGATGTTCGCCGAGCTCGGCCGGCTCGTGGAGAAGGGAGGTGACGACGCGAAGGCGGCGGTGATCTTCGGTGCCGGTGCCGACTTCTCGGCCGGGCTGGACCTCGCGGAAACGGCCCGCCGCCTCCTGGAGGGGGACATCGAGCGGACACGGGTGGGCCCGCACGCCCCGCATGTCGCCTTCGACAAGATCGCCCGCGGTCGCATCCCGGTGATCGCCGCGCTGACCGGCGCGGTCGTCGGCGCCGGGCTGGAGGTGGCTGCTGCGGCGCACATCCGGGTGGCCGACGACACCGCGTACTTCGCGCTGCCCGAGGCGCAGCGTGGGATCTTCGTCGGTGCCGGCGGCTCGGTCCGCATTCAGCGCCTGCTGGGCAACGCGCGGATGACCGACATGATGCTCACCGGCCGGGTCCTCGACGCCGACGAGGCGCTCGCCCAGAACCTGGTTCAGTACCGGGTCGACACGGGCACAGCGCTCGAGACGGCACGCCGGATCGCGAAGACGGTCGCCGGCAACACGCCCGAGTCCAATTGGGCGATCACCCAAGGGCTCGCCCGCGTGAACGACATGTCCTACGACGACGCCCTCTACGTCGAGACGCTGGTGGGACGGAACGCCCTGTCGGCGGAGTCCGAGAAGCGTCTGCGAGATTTCGTGGAAAAGCGGGCCAAGCCGCTGGACCGTCCAGCTCCGTCCCGCCGCTGAAACCGACCGAGTGAAGGTACCCGATGACGAGTAACCTCAAGGACGCGGCGACCGCTTCGGCGGTCGCGACAATGCTTGCCCCCCGCTCGATCGCGATCGTCGGCGTCTCCGCGAAGCCGGGGTCGAGCGGCCGCACGCTGCTGGACCATCTGCGGCGCAACGACTATCGCGGCGAGATCCACCTGGTTGGCCGTTCCAGCGGGGAGATCGACGGGCTCCCGGTGCTGACTTCGGTCGACGAGCTGCCCAAAGGTATCGATCTCGCGCTGCTGATCCTGCCCGCGACCGGGGTCCGGGACGCGGTCGCCGCGTGTGTCCGCAGGGACGTCCGCGTCGGCGTCATCTACGCGTCCGGATTCGCTGAGTTCGGCGACGCGGGTCGCGCCGAGCAGGCGGAGATCACCCGGCTGGCCCGGGAGGGCGGCCTGCATCTCGTCGGACCCAACTGCATCGGTTACACCAACTACGTCGAGCCACTGAACACCGTCTTCCTGCCGGACCCGCCGGTACAGCGGCTCGACGAGGCCGCCCGGCCCGCGGTGGCGGTACTCGCCCAGAGCGGCGGGCTGATGGGCATGATCGTCCAGGGCCTGCAGGCACGGGGGGTGCCGATCTCGTATCGCCTCTCGACCGGCAACGAGGCCGGCCTGACGCTGGCCGACTACCTGGACTTCCTCGCCGACGACCCCGCGACCCGCGGCGCCGTCGTCTATGCCGAGGACATCCGTGACCCGGGCGGATTTCTGGCAGCGGTCCGGAAGGTCCGCGCGCGGGGAAAGCTGCTCGTGCTGATGCACACCGGTCGCAGCGCCAGGGCCCGGCAGGCCGCGGCGTCCCACACCGGGGCGCTTGCCGCGGATTACGGAGTGATGAAAACCCTGGCCACCCGCGCGGGGGCATGTGTCGTGGAGTCCCTCGAGGAGCTCGTCGACGTGGCCGAGATCCTCGGGCGGTACCCGGAGCCTCCGACGGGGGGCGTCGCGGTCGCCACGTCGTCAGGGGCCTTCTGCGCGATCGCCCTCGATACGCTGGGCGATCTCGACATCGAGGTTCCGGCACTCTCCCCGGCCACGGAGGACAAGCTCGTCGTCCGGTTGCCTGCCTACCTGAAGCCGAACAACCCGCTCGACCTCGGCACGGCGATCGTCACCGACCCGGGGCTGTTCCATGACGGGCTCGCCGCGCTGCTCGGCGACGATCGGATCGGCTCGGTCACTTTCGCCGTCCCGTACTCCCATCCCGAAGCCAACCAGGAAATGCTGCGGCAAGTGGCGAAGGCCGCGGCCGGGCAGCCCAAACCGGTCGCGGTCGCCCTGCTCGGTGACGTGCTGCCGGTGCCCGCGGAGCTTTCCGCGTATGCCGGCGAGCACGGGGTGGTCATCTCCAGTTCGCCGGAGCGGAGCCTGCGGGCGATGGCCGCGGTGACCCGCTACGGGCGTGCCCTGGCCCGCCCCCGGCCCGCCGCTTCGGCGCACGGGGACCCGGGCGTGCCCATCCACCTCGGTCCGGGGGCGCAGCCGGAATGGCGAGGCAAGCAGATCCTGGCCGCGGCCGGCGTGCCCATCCCCGAGGGCGAGCTGGCCACCACCGCCGACCACGCCGCCGAGATCGCCGCGAAGGTCGGTTATCCGGTAGCGGCCAAGGTCCAGGCCGCGGCCCTGCAGCACAAGACCGAGGCAGGCGGGCTTGTCCTCGGCATCGCCGACGAGTCCGCCCTGCGTACCGCCTGGGCCGAGCTGACCGAACGTGTGGCGGCTACCGCGGGCCTGGACATCGACGGGATCCTCGTCGAGGCCATGGCGTCCCGGGGAGTCGAGTTGATGGTCGGGGCGAAGCGGCACTCCGCCTGGGGTCCGGTCGTGATGGTCGGACTCGGCGGCGTCTGGGTCGAAGCGCTCGGTGACGTCCGGCTGATCCCGCCGGACCTGGCCGAGGCCGAGATCGTCGACGAGCTCGGGAAGCTGCGGTCGGTGAAACTCCTGGGCGGGTTCCGCGGGTCCGAGGCCGTCGACCTGGGTGCGGTGGCGAAGGTCGTGGCAACCGTCGGCCGGCTCGTGACGGAGCATCCCGAGATCGTCGAACTCGACATCAACCCCCTGCTCGCCCGCCCCGACGGAGTGACGGCGCTCGACGCGCTGATCGTCCGCGGCGGCGACCACATCGGAGAGGCGGTGAAGGGAGTATGACGGGCAACGCTCCCAGCGCCCGGGCCATGAATGGCGCGACCGATGCTGATGTCCGGGCGGCGCTCGATCATGTGCGCGAGGCGGAGCGCGAGGCCGGGAACATCCCTGGCCTGCCCCAGGTGGATCCGGGCTGGCGTCCCGGCCGCGCCGCGGTCGTCGGCGCCGGGACGATGGGCGGCGGAATCGCGATGGCACTGGCGAACGCCGGTGTCCCGGTGACGCTGATCGATCGGAGCGCGCAGGACCTCGACCGCGGTCTGTCCCGGATCGCCGCGAACTACGCATCGAGCGTGCGCCGCGGTCGGCTCGACGAAACGGAGGTCGATCGCCGGCTTGCTCTCATCGGCCGGGCAACCGGGCTGGAGGCGGTCGGCGACGCCGAAGTCGTGGTGGAGGCGGTCTTCGAAGAGTTGTCGGTCAAGCAGGACGTCTTCCGCTCGATCGACAAGCACGCTCGCCCCGGGACGCTGCTCGGCACCAACACCTCCGCGCTGGATATCGACGCCATCGCGGGCGCGACGAGCCGGCCGGCGGACGTCATCGGTGCGCACTTCTTCAGCCCCGCGCACGTGATGCGCTTGCTCGAGGTCGTCCCGGGGCTGTGGACGGCACCACTGACCGTGGCCCGCCTGATGGCGCTCGGCCGGCTGCTGGGCAAGGTGCCGGTTCGCGCGGGCAACGCCCGCGGTTTCATCGGCAACGCGATGCTCTTCGACTACCACCGGGAGTCGCTGTTCCTCGTCGAGGAGGGGGCGTTCCCGGCCGACGTCGACCGCGTCCTCACGGAATTCGGGTTCGCCATGGGGCCGTTCACCATGACCGACATGGCCGGGCACGATCTGGGTGTCGAGTCGCGCCGCCGCGCGATCGCGACCCGGCCGAAGGACCGCCGTTACGCCGATCTCGACCTGCTGCTGGTCGATCTCGGGCGGCTCGGTCAGAAGAGTGGAGCCGGGTGGTACCGCTACGTCGAAGGAGACCGGGCTCCGCATCCCGACCCGGACCTGAATCGGCAGATCGTCGACTACTCCGCTCGCAT